>NC_017448.1:2562002-3202503 GCF_000146505.1 Fibrobacter succinogenes subsp. succinogenes S85
TTCTTCCAGGAAGAACTTGCGGAAAAATCGGATTCTGCAGGCTTTGCGTTCTTTGCGATAGACTTGCATTACAATGGTCGTTCGTATAGTGAAGGCGAGCCGCGCTCGGATATGCGTAGCGTCAAGGAATACTATGCGGAGTTGGATGCTGCTGTGGCGCTCAGCAAGAAGATTGCTGCGAAGGGCTCGAATGTTAAATTGCCATTTGTCATTCTCGGTCATTCGCAGGGTGGGTTGATCACGCCGAATTACCTGAATGAACGTAATAGCGAAGATTTTGCAGCTCTCGTTTTGAACAGTCCGTTCCTGGATTATAAAAATAGTTGGTTTGTTCGCAATGTGGCTTTCCCTGTGTTCTCGGATATTGCGCTGTTGTTGCCTGATGCACCCGCTCCGAAACAGGAAGCCCCTAAGTACAACATATCTCTTTTGAAAAGTGAAAAGGGCGAGTGGGAATTCAATCGTGAATTGAAAAGCGATGAATGGCCACAACAGTATTTTGGATACCTCCGTGCGACAACTCGCGGCATCAAGTGGATCCATGCGGGAATGCAGATCAAGGCTCCGGTTCTCATGATGCGTAGCGGCTGCACGGTAAATACGGTCAAGTGGGATGACGACTACATGCGTTGCGACTGCATGCTTGATGTGAATCTCCTCGAAAAGTGGGCTCCGAAATTGGGTAGTGATGTCACGACCGTAACGATTGAGGATGGCATGCACGACTTGTTCCTTTCGCGCAAGGATGTCCGCGATAACGCTTATCGCACGATGTTTGAGTTCTTGGATGGCGCCATTTTGCGGAAGCAAATTGTCGTTGCGCAGAACTTTTAATTATTAGATTTTGTTTTAATCGGTTAGCGCACTTTCCTTGTCATGAGGGGAGTGCGTTTTTTAGGAGAAAATGATGAGTAAGAACATTTGGGATATCTTTGCGCCGGTTTATGAATTCGCGATGCGTTCGCAGAAGGATATTTATGATTTTATGTATGGGCGAATTGGCGAGGTCGCGCGGGGCAAGGATGTGCTTGAGCTTGCAACGGGTCCGGGAATGATTGCGCGACATATTGCACCGCTTGCGAATCACGTGGTGGCAACGGATTTTGCTCCGAAGATGATCGAGACGGCTCGCAAGGCGAAGAATCCGGAAAACGTGCGTTTTGAAGTTGCTGATGCGACTTCGTTACGGTTCATGGACAACGCTTTTGATGTGGTCGTGATTGCGAATGCTCTCCACATTATCCCGGAGCCATCAAAGGCGCTTGCGGAAATCCGCCGCGTCTTGAAAGATGACGGCGTGCTGATAGCTCCGAACTTTATATTCCCTGCTGATGGCAAAAGAAACTTGTGGCAAAAGCTTTTGAGTCTTGTCGGTGTCCGCTTTGCGCACGAATGGACGGAAAACGAATACAAGTCTTTTTTGAAAGGAAACGGCTGGACGATAACGGAAAATTGCGTTATTAAGGGGCGGATTGATTTAGCGTATGTGGAATGCAGGAAATAGAAAATCGCGTACTAAAAACGAAAATTGCCCCGGATTTCTCCGGGGCAATTTAGTAGGTGGTTATTGAATGAGTTCTAGTTCACTTCTTGGAGCTTGAGCATTTTGCCGAAGAGGCCGCCTTTCGCTTTGAGTTCTGCGGGGGAGCCGGTTTCGACAACTTGACCGTTTTGCAGGACCACAACCTTGTCTGCATTGGCGATGGTGCGCATGCGGTGGGCGATGATGATGACGGTCTTGTTCTGCACGAGTTTCGAAATGCTCTGCTGAATCTTGGATTCGTTTTCGACGTCGAGGCTTGCGGTGGCTTCGTCGAGGAGCACGATGGGGGCGTCCTTGAGGATGGCGCGGGCGATGGAGATTCGCTGGCGTTCGCCGCCGGAGAGTGTATCGCCGTTTTCACCGATGACTGTGTCGTAACCTTGCGGGAGCTTTTGGACAAAGTCATCGCAGTTTGCAAGTTTTGCGGCTCGCAGGATTTCTTCGTCGGTGGCGTCGCGCTTACCGATGCGAATGTTGTCGCGGATGGAAGTGTTGAACAGCACGACGTCTTGGAAGACGATGGAGAAGTTTTTGAGGAGCGTTTCGGGGTCAATTCTCGAAATGTCCTGGCCGCCGAGCGTGATGGTGCCGCCTTGAATGTCCCAGAAGCGAGCGGCGAGCTTTGCGGCTGTTGTCTTTCCGCTGCCAGACGGGCCAACGAGTGCGGTGATTTCGCCTTGCTTGGCGGTGAACGAAGCCTTCTTCAAAACTTGTTTTTCTTCGTTGTAGTAGAAATCGACGTTTTTGAATTCAATGTCGTAATCAGCGGGCTCAAACTTTGTGGAACCGCGCTGGACTTCCATATCGTCCATTTCCTTGAATCGCTTGAGACGAACATCCAAGAAGAATAGTTCCGTCATGTTGTTTAGAACGAGATAAATGGGGCTGTAAATCGTCGATGCGCAGACGATGTACACGAGGTAATCAAATACGCTTAATTTGTCTTGTGCAAGGAGGATAGAACCGAAAATGAGAACGGAAGCAAGGCCAAATTTCAGGAAAATTTGTGCACCGTTCAGGATGACTCCTGACATGAATTCGCCTTTAATCTGGGAATGTTCATAGAATTTGGAGTGATCATCCAATGCTTTGCAGACGCTTTCTTCTTCGCAGTAGGACTTGATTTCTTGAATGTTTTCAAGGCTTTCCTGAATGTCTTCGGTAATGACGCGGGCCGCATTGTAGGTATGCTTGAAGTTTTTGAACTGTAATTTGCGGGACAAGTAAATGAGCAAGCCTGCAAATGGTGCTACCCACAAAAGTGCAGCAGCCATCACCGGATTGTAAATGATGAGTGCGACTGCGCAGATAACGAGCATCGCGGCGACTGCGAAAATTTCAGGAACGGCGTGCGAGAAAATCATTTCAAGAGCGTTTACGTCGTTCATGATAGTCGATGTCAAGTCGGAAAGGTCTTTTTTGCCAAAGAAGGCGAGCGGGAGCTTGCGCAACTTTTCGGCAAGCGTGATGCGACGTTTTTTACATTCCGAATAGACGGATTCGTATGTGCTGTCGTAAGAGAGCGCATAGATGAAGTACATGACAAGGTAAATGACGACCGCAATTGCTATGTAAACCCAGAAATTATGCGGTTCTGCCGACGGATTTTGCATTTTCGCCATGAATTCCTTGAGGAACAGGAATACGAACGAAAGCGGGAGCATTAACGAAAGGTAATGCCACGTTGTCCAAAATACGCCTTTGATAAATGTTTTTGTACCTTCATCAGAGAGGACAAAACGATTTTTAATCCAGTTATACATTCTTGCCTCCGATAGTCCAGCTGACGGACTGCTGATAATCTTGCCACATCTTGGCGAATACGCCGCCCTTTTCAACGAGTTCCTTGTGCGTGCCGCGTTCCATGATGCGGCCGCCTTGTACGACGAGAATCTGGTCGGCGTTAACGATGCTTGTGAGTCTGTGTGCAATCATCAAGACTGTTTTGCCCTTCGAAAGCGTTTGCAGTGCTTGCTGGATAAGGCTTTCGTTTTCGGGGTCTGCAAATGCGGTCGCTTCGTCAAGAACGACGATCGGCGCGTTCTTGAGAATGGCGCGGGCAAGGACGATTCGCTGCTGTTCGCCACCGGAGAGGTATGTACCCTTGCTACCGATGACGGTGTTGATGCCTTCGGGCAGGCGGTCAATGATTTCGCGGCATTGGGCGAGATCAAGCGCCTTGTTGACGCTTTCAATGGATGCCTCAGGAGTTCCGTAACGGACGTTTTCCAAAATACTCTTCTTGAAGAGTCGAGTATTCTGGAAAACGAATGATGTGTTTTTCATGAGGACTTCTTGGGGTATTTCCTTGATGGGCGCGCCGCCGACTAAAATTTCACCATCGTTGGCGTCGAAGAATCTCGGGACGAGCTTTGCGATGGTGCTCTTGCCGCCGCCAGATGTACCAACGAGTGCGACTGTTTCGCCTTCCTTTATTTTGAATGAAATGTCATGAAGGACTTCATTTTCTGTGCCGGGGTAGGTGAACTTGACATTCTTGAATTCAATATCGAAATGCTTGACTTCTTGCGGGTTTGTCGGTGTAGCAAGTTCCGGGTAATCTGTCAACGATTCGATGCTGCCGATGGCAAGTTTTGCCTGGTTTACGGCCTGGCTCAAGTACATGCTGCGCATGACGCACTGCGAAAATACTGGGGTTACGAGAACATAGAGCATCAAATCGACGATTGTTGCGGCGATGTTGCCGGAACTCGTTGCGATGAGGAATGTTGTGGGGACGAGGATGAGGGCGACTCCGTTGATGAGCGTCGTGTAAGAACACATGATGAACTTCCAGCTGCTGGAATATGCAGTGACCATCTGATGGTAATCATCAATTGTCTTATAAAAATTCTTGAACGAGAAAATAGTTTGTTGGAAAACTTTAACAACGGGAATGCCGCGCACATATTCGACGGCTTCGGTGTTCATATCTTCGAGCGACTTCATGTATTTTTGCATAAAGTCCTTGCTCTTGTTCATCTTGGAGCCGAGCGTGATGATGGCGTAGGCAATTGGGACGAGGGAGGCGATGCCAAGACGCCAATCGAAAATGAACAACAATACGAGCGAGGCGATGGGAACGACGATGGTCCCTGCTAAATCCGGGAGTTCGTGCGCCATGAATGTATGTGTGACGGCTGCGTTGTCGTCAATGATTTTGCGGATGCGTCCGGTGGGATTCTTGTCGAAAAAGCCAAGCGGGAGCTTGAGCAATTTTTTCATGGTGATTCTGCGGATGTTGCCTTCGATGCGGAAGGCGACTAAGTGCGAACAGATGAGCGCTGAAAAATAGAGCACGATGCTTATGACGGAGAAAATGACGGCCATCAATGCGTAATGCTTGACCATGTCGTATGAAATATTACCTGTGTCAGCGAATAATTCACGGACGATGAGCCATACATATATAAAGGGAGCGATCCCTGCGATGGAACTCAATGATGAAAATAAAAGTGCAAACGGATATAAAATTTTTCGCGATTGCATATAAGGTGTTAGTCTTTTGAAAACACTCATAGTTACCTTCTGTTTGTTTTTCGCACCAATTTTAATTTATTGAGGTCTTGTTTTAAAGGTTATATTAGTCATATCTAACTTTTTGGATTGATTTGAGTCCATTTGGAGTTGAGGCGGTCTTTTGGGATTTCTAAAATGCGGGCGAAACTTGAAAGGTGTATAAACACTAGGAGTCATGTATGAACAAAAAACTTATTGCACTTACTTTTGCTGCAAGCCTTTTTGCCGCCTGCGGTAGCGATTCTTCGAGCAACGCAAGCTCTGATTCGGATGATTACAAACGCGAATTTGCAACTTCCATTTCGACCGGCGAAACAATGTTTATCGGCACGATGTCCCTCGATCACACGGATGATTTGGGCAAAGACTTTGTTGAAGTTGGTACGCGTGCAGGCGTTGTGTATTATGATAATGCCTTGTTCATCGCTGATTTGGATGTTGGTTCTATTTCCCGTTATAGCCTGACTGAAAACAACAAGCTTGGCAAGGTGACTGCAAAGCTCTCTCTCCCGGGAACTTGGGTGAACCACATTTATTTTGTCAACGATGAAAAGGCTTATTTGGGTGGTATGCTCGATTCCTTGATCATCATCAACCCGAAAACCATGAAGCAGACGGGTGCCATTGATCTTTCTAAGTACAAGGATAAGGACGCTCTCGTGGTGAGCCCGGGAACTGGCGTGATTGTTGACGGTCGCCTCTATGTAGGCCTCTTGCAGAACGTGAGCGATTATGCTACGGGTAACGAAGCTCAGGTCGCCATTATCGATGTCAAGAAGGACGAAGTCGTCGCTGTTGCTAAGGATGACCGCGTTGCTGCCGTGGGTTCCTTGGATGACTCCCAGAACCAGGCATTTACCGTTATTGATGGCTATATCTACTGCTACAGTAATGCTTCTTGGGGCTACGCTCCGGGCCAGGTTGATGGTTTCCTCCGTATCAAGGTGGGTGAAACCAAGTTTGACAAGGATTATGCCTGGTATATCACGAAGGATGTCGCTATTGATGGCATTACAAAGAAGGACAATTTCAAGTACCTCTCTCCGGCAACGTATCCGTCGGAAGATGGCTATGTCTATTCTTTTTTGAACGTGATGGTCGATTTGCAGCAGACTTGGACGGACATGGATAGCTATCACAATAACACTTGCAAGCCGGTGCAGGTTGACCTTGCCAACAAGAAAATCAAGGCTTTGCCGATTGGTTATTCTTCGAGCTGGGCTAGCTACGGTAAGTACGTTGAAGACGATGGCAACGTAATTTTTGCGGTCTCTACTGAAGAAGATGGCAATGCATACTTCCGCTATGATCCGAAGACGGATAAGGCTGAAAAGATTGCCAAGTCTGAACAGATCCCGATGTGGATCGTTCCGCTGAAGTAATAGATGCTTTGATAAAAGGTGACCCCGGAACAAGTCCGGGGTGACATTGTAAAAAAGTAGTTCTGGGTTTTATTGAAGATGAATATTCGTAAGTTTGCTACTGTTTTTGCCGCTTTTGCGGCATTTGCCGTTATTTCTGCTTATGCGCAGGATGACGAAGTTACTTCGTTCGAAGATTTTGATGAACCCGTCGCGGAAAGCAATGCGACTGATGCTTCCAATGGTGGCACTTCTGAAGTAAATGCTGCGGGCGGTTCCGCAAGTTCCGAAGATGTCACAAAGCTGGACTTGCTTTCGGTTGAAACGGAATCTGAAGCGGAGCAGGCTGCTATTGCAAAACAGGTTGAAACGGTTTCAACGATTGATGCCGCTGAATTGCAAAATACGAGCAAGAGCGTTTCTAAGGCGATTAATTCTGCGTCTGGCGTGAAAGTGCGCAAGTCTGGCGGAATGGGTAGCGAAGGCAAAATCAATATCCGCGGCATGGAAGGCAAGAACATCAAGGTGCTTGTCAACGGCGTTCCTGTCGAAACGCAGGGAAATTTGGGACTTGACGATATTCCTATCGACCAGATTGCAGATATCGAAGTTTATAAGGGCTATATCCCGGCGCGTTTTGCTACAGACGGTGCGGGCGGTGCTATTAACATTGTGACTAAAAAACGCCCGACAAATTCCGTGGATGCTTCTTATAGTTTTTCGAGTTTCAACACGCATAAAGCTTCCGTTGCCGCAAGCCATTTGATTGATAGTATTGCAGGGGCGGCAAGCCTTGAAATTGGCGTGTCGGGTTACTTTAACCATTCCGACAACGATTATGAGTTTACTTCGCCGTACATGAAAAGCTCTACAGGTGCGGATACGAGCGTTGTTCGCGATCACGACCATTATACCTCTTACAATGTGCAGGCTTTTGCAAATTTGATGAACGCCTGGTTTGACCAAATTTCGTTGGGTGCAGGCTTTGGCGCATTTGACAAGCAGATTCAGGGCATTGAAAATCGCATTAAGGAAGCTGCTTCTGAAGGCTATAATTTTGGCGTTTCGTTCGGACTGGACAAGAAGAATTTCTTTGCGAAAAACTTGAATTTCGGTGATAATTTTTCGTTTGGTTATGCCGAAAATAAAATCATCGATACGAGCCGAGTCCATTGTCGTAACTGGTTTAGCTGCGATACGGCGCAAAAGAATGTGGGCGAACTCGTGTCTATGGGGCTTCCGAGATTGCGCACGGTACAAGTGTATGATTTCAATAACTTGCTGAATTTTGATTACCAGTTTATTAAGGATCAAAAGATTTATTGGAATACACTCATCAAGTACCACAAGGAAAATCCTGAAGACGATTACGGTGCTAAAATGGCCCAGTTTAACACGGCGGGGCTTCCGGGAGAAGTTTTCTCGATAACGACGGGACTTTCTCTTGAAAAAAATTTCTTTGATTCGCGTCTCCAGAATCTTCTCGGTTTCAAGTTCCATTACATGAAGGCTGAAATTTCGAATATGCCGACGAGCCTTCTGATTGAACCTGCGGTGGAATCGAACGACTACCATGATTTTAGTTATGATGAAAGCTTGATGTTCAAGGTCGTAAAGCCGCTTTCTGTGAAGGCTTCGTATCAGCATGCTGTGCGCTTGCCGACTCCTGAAGAACTCTTTGGCGATGGCATTCGCGTGAGCGCGGCGACAAGCCTCAAGCCCGAACAGGCTGATAATTTCAATTTTGGAATTTCTGTAGACTTGCAGGAATTGCCGCTTGTGACAAGGCTCCGCTTTGATGGCGATGTGTTTTATTCGTACTACAAAGATAGAATCCATTACATGAGTTCGGCACAGATGTCTACGCCTTACTTTAACATGAATCCGATTCGTGCCTGGGGCTACGAAGGCGACGTAAAGTTGGATGTCAATGAATGGGTTTTGCTCGGGACGAACTGGACTTTCCAGGACTTGCGTAACATGAAATATACGGCAAAACAGGGCGTTCCCAAGAAGGCTATTGTGCCTAACATTCCGCGATTCTTTATGAACTATCTTGCGGAATTCCATATTGGCGATTTGTTTAGCAAAGAAGACTTCTTGAAAGTCTGGTGGTCTGCAAATTATACGGATGAATATTTCTACGGCTGGAAGATTAGCTCCCGCCAGAGCCGTAAAATTAAAGCTTCGTTCACGCAGGATGTGGGCGTAGAATATTCCATTTGGGATAATAAACTGGGCTGGAGCTTTGAAGTTGATAACATCACGGATAGCGAATCGTTCGATAAGTTTGGTGAAAGTAAACCGGGTAGAAGTTTTGCAACAAAGATTCGCTACAGTTTTAAATAGAAGGAGTTTGTAAGAATGTGTTTGTCTGAATTGCAGGAAAATCAAAAGGGTTTGATTCAAAAGATTAACGGGGATTCCCGCTTTATTTCTCGCGTGGTTTCGATGGGACTTCCGCCGAGCAGTCCGTTCTTGGTACTGCAAAATGATGGTCGCTCTCCGGTTCTTGTGTATTCGCACGATACGATGATTGCGATTAACCGCAAAGAATGCATGCAGATTGACGTGGAGATGGCATGAGAACGATTGCTTTGCTGGGACAGCCGAATTCCGGCAAGTCCACTCTTTTTAATGCATTGACGGGTTCGCATCAGCATGTCGGTAACTGGCCCGGAAAAACGGTGGAAAGGGCGGAAGGCTTTTTCACGCAAGGCGAAGAGCTTTATCGCGTTGTTGATTTGCCGGGTAGCTATGGGCTTACGGCAAACTCTGCCGAAGAAGTTGTGACGCGTACATACATTGAACACGGTTATGCCGACATTGTCTGCATTATCGTTGACGCTTCGCAGCTGGAACGCAGCCTTTACATGCTTGCGGATTTTGCGGGCATTGAACGGCCTGTAATGCTTGTGCTCAACATGATGGATGTTGCAGAACAGAAGGGCAAAAAGATTGACGTCCAGAAAATCGAAAAGCTTTTGAACATTCCGGTGCTTGGCTTTACGGCGGCAAATTTGGACGACTATCCGAAATTCTTTGAAACGCTGAATCGTGCGCTTGAAAAGAAGGCGACGATTTCGTCGGATAAAATTCGTGATATTGTTGAACGCGAAGGCGAAAAGTCGCGTTTTGAAAATCTGAAAAAGCTTGAAGATTTGATTGCATCTCTGAAATTTGACAATCGCGAAAGATTCTGGGTTGCATCAAAGCTTTTGGAAAATGATTCGCTTGTGCGTTCGGAAGTCGAAACGGCGGTGACTCCGGAACATTGGAAGCAAATCAAGGAAATTCTGGATGCTGAAGGTGCTGAAGGCGGACTTTTGACGGGTGAAGCGAAGTACCGCTTTGTCTCTGAAGTTCTCCGTGATGCGTCTGAAGGCGAAGAAAAGTCGATGAAGCTTTCTCGCTTTGATAAGATTGCGACGCACCGCATCTGGGGTAAAATTGTCGCATTCTTTATTCTCGTGCTTACGCTTGCCGTGAGCATGATGATTGCAGTCCCGATTATTGCAAGCTGCTTTGGACTCCAGCATGTTGCAGAACCGCTTGTTGTTCAAATGTGCGAAAAGTTTGGCTGGTGGCCTTCTGTAGCGTCGTTCGTCAATGGCGTTATCATTGGCGGGCTTTCTGTGACTGTCGCCATGATGAGCTTTGTCTTTGCGATTCTCGTGACATTTGGCTTGATGGAAGATACGGGCTACTTGGCGAGATCTTCGTATGTGTTTGACTCGTGGCTTTCAAGGCTTGGTTTGCATGGCAAGGCGTTTATGCCGCTGTTTTCTGGGCTTGCTTGCACGGGCGGCGCCGTTTGCGGTACGCGCGTGCTAGATACACGTGGACAGCGCTTGTTTGCGATGGTGCTTTTGTGGTCCATTCCGTGCGGCTCAAAAGTTGCCGTAGTGCTTTTCCTTGCTTCCGTTTTCTTTGGCTCGGCGGCTCCGCTGTTTGGCTTGGTTTATGTAGCGATGATTTTTGCATCGTTCTTGCTTTCGTCTAAACTTTTCGGAAATAAGCTGATGCCGGTGAATGAACGCGTGGGCATGATTATGGAACTTCCGCCGTACCACAAGCCACATTGGAAAATTTTGCTCAAGACGGTTGCTCGCAATGTCTGGGCGGTTTTCAAGAAGGCGATTGCGGTCATTTGGTTTGTGTCCCTTTTGTTCTGGCTTATTTCGTATTCGAAAGATGGAAATGTGGAACATAGCGTGCTTTACACCATTGGCAATGCGATTGAACCGTTTACGCAGATTTTCGGTATGCGCTGGCAACTGTTTATTTCGTATATCGGCGGAATCTTTAGCAAGGAAGCGTCGCTTGGCGTGATGAGCGTTGTCTTCTCGAGTACAACTGATGCGTTCTCGCTTGTTGCCCGTAATGAGGCGGGTGCAAATCTTGGCGAAATGATGCGTGCCGTGGTGACCATCCCGGAAGCTCTTGCATTTATTTTTGCATCCATGTTCAATATCCCTTGTGTACTTGCGATGGGTACAACGTATCGTGAAACGCATTCCCTTAAGTGGATGCTTGCGATTGCGGGTTATTACTTTGCGATTTCGCTTGGTTTGGCGTTTATCGTTTACCACATTGCGCTGTGGGTGCTTTAGGACTTCTTCGAAAAACCCAGACTACAATAGAAGCGGGTATGGCGTGCCAATTGTTGATTCATGCGGTGCGTCATATTTTTTTTATCTCGCTTTGTTCAAAATTTTAAAAATGTTATCCATGTCTAATTGGAGCTTTTTAAAACCGTTTAGAGTAGAATATAAGGGGTGTTCTGACTTATTTTTGACCGTCCGATTGTGTGGTTCAAATGACTCAGAAACGAATTTATTCAGCTTTGTCTTTCAACAAGGCCTTTTACATAGGGCTTGCCGTTGCAATCCTTATCCATATCGCCACACTTTTAAACCCGTATTTCAAGAAACAAGAAATCTCGACGCAACGCCCTGATAGCCCCGTAATGCATGCGGAAAAGGTCTATATCGCGCCCCCTCCGCCTCCAGAAGCGCCTCCGGTCGTGAAAAAGGTCGTTCGTGCTAAAATTATCCCGAAGGTCGTAGAAAAACCGGTCGAAGAACAGCCTCCTGAACCGGAACCAATCCCGAAACCGGTAACAGAAACGGCACCAGTCGCAGTTGCTGAACCTGTTGTCGAAGCGCCGCCTCCCGCGCCCCCCGTGGTCAAGGAACCGCCCAAACCTTCGGCAGATTCTGTGAAAATGGTGACCCGCACGTACTTGCGCTCGCTCAAAAAGCAACTGGAACAGATCAAGGATTACCCTGCGACGGCTAAGCGCCTAAAGCAGGAAGGCACGGTACGTGTGCGGTTTACCATCCTCGCCGATGGCAAGATTGAACAAATTGAAGTTTCGGAATCAAGCCGTTATTCGTCGCTGGACAATAGCGCCTTGGAAGCCGTTGCCAACATGGGCAAATTTCAACCTATTCCAAAACTTTTAGAAAAAGAACGCTGGAGAATCGAAATTCCAATCCAGTACAAACTTAATGCAGGGAGATCGTAATGAACTTCATTCTCGACTTTGTCAAACAGGGCGGTTACATCGGCTACATCCTGGTTGCACTGAACTTTATCGGTTACGCCATCATTATCTGGAAGGTGATTTCGCTAATTGTCTTTAATAAAACCGTGCAGCCGCGTTTGACAGATAAAGTTATCCATCGCGTGGTGACCTGCAATACCGACCATCACATCATTACAGAAAGTATTCGCACTGAAATCGGCCTTGCGTTCTCTCCGCTCACAAAGGGCCTTACGACAGTCGAAAACATCGCATCTATTTCTCCTATGCTTGGCCTCCTCGGTACGGTGGTGGGCATTTTCAACGCATTTACGGTGATAGCGGCCTCGGGCCTTGATGATCCATCCGCTTTTGCGACGGGCATTAAGTTTGCTCTCGTGACAACGGTCCTTGGGCTTGTGGTCGCTATCCCGCACGTGATTGCGTTCAACTACCTGAACGCCCGCATGGAGCAGGAACAGGACGAAGTCGAAAACCAGGTGCTTTTGCACTTGGGCAAGACTTTGCAGGAACGTGACGCAAAGAGAACGGAGTCTCGCAATGGCTAAAAGACGTCGTCGCATATCGCTGGACATGACGCCACTAATTGACTGCGTGTTTTTGCTGCTTGTCTTTTTCTTGGTGACGTCTGTCTTTAAGCAGGACAAATCCGTCCTCAAGCTTTTGTTGCCTGAGACTTCTAGCGAAGTCAAGCAGGAAGTTTCCGAAGGATTCTTTATAGAACTTTCAGAAACCGAAATCGCCATCAACGGTGAATTAGCGACAGTTGAAATTTTGAAGAACAAGAGCGCTGCCGTGCAAAACAAGAAAGCGCCGGTGGCCTTGAAAATCGACAAAAAGACTCCTTACGAAAAAGTCGCAGAAGTCTTGGATGTTCTCCAGATGGAAAAGATTTACAACATACAATTCGTCAATGAATTAAAAAAGGAGTGAGAAGATGTCACGTATTCGAATAAATATCGAAAAGGTGAACGAAAAATTTGAAAACTTCGCAAGGTTCCTGATTTCGCACAGGGCCTTGCTTCTTGTTTCGTTTATAGCCTTGCTTGCGATTTCTATCGTGGGCATGAAAAAGATTTACGTCGAAGCCTCATGGGATAGCTACTTTATCGAAGGCGACCCGATGCTTGTCGAAACGGACAAGTTCAAGGAAACGTTCGGCAATGACTATTTCGTGGGCGTGATGGTCGAAACGGAACAGTCTGTTTTAACGCCGGAAAACTTGAAGCTTTTGCGCGAGCTTTCGAACGAATTGCGCGATAGCCTCTCGTATTCTGACGGTAAGGCAACATCGATTGTCGATTTGGAATACATGCTCGGTACGGACGAAGGCATGGAAATCGTGCAGATCGTGCCGGAAGAAATCCCGACAGATGCAGCGGGCCTTGCCGAAATCGAAAAGCGCCTCGCCGCAAAGCCGGAACTTGCGAAAAAGCTCATCTCTAAAGACCGCAAGCAGGCCTTTATTAACGTGAAGCTCCGCCCGTTCCCGGAAGATTCCGTGTGGAAGGCTGAAGGCGAAGCTCAGGGCAAAAAGGCCGAAGCTCCGGACATGAAGACGGGCCGCGAAACCTCTGAAATCATCGCCAAGGAAAAGTACGCTCCGCTGCACCCTCTTGCAACGGGTATGCCTTACTTGAGCCATCAGAAGCTCAAGTACATCGGCGAAGAAATGAGCCGTATTTTCCTCATTACGATTCTTTGCTCCATCATCGTGATGTTCCTTGTGACGCGTTCGCTCCGCGGAATCGTTTCTCCGCTGATTACCACGTTCGCGGGCGTCATCATGACTTTTGGCTTGGTCGGCTATCTCGGTCTTTATATGGATGCGACCAACATCATGGTGCCTGTCATCTTGGCGTTTGCCGTCTCCATTGCGTATAACATTCATATCCATTCTTTCTTCCGCAAGAATATGATGCTCACGGGCAAGCGCAAGGAATCTGTGCTTTACGCCATGAAAGAAACCGGCTGGTCAGTGCTGTTCTCGGGCCTCACGACGATTGTGGCACTTCTGTCGTTCCTGTCGGTGATGCTTAAGCCTATTCGCTCCGTGGGCATCCTCTCTTCTATTGCTGTTGGCTTCATTCTCCTTGTGGCTCTTACAGTTTCGCCGATTCTCTTGAGCTTTGGCAAGGACAAAAAGCCGAACGCCAAGGTGCTTGAAAAGGGTGATACGCGTATGGGCATCATCCTCAATAATCTCGGTCAGTTTGTTCTGACTCACGGAAAGCCGATTGCAATCATCTTTGCTGTGATTACCGCAATTTCGATTTATGGCGTCACCAAGATGGAACCCGCTTTTGACGTGGAACGCACTATGGGCCGCAAGGTCGAATACGTGAACAAGATGCTCTACGTTGCCGAATCTGAAATCGGTAGCTTCTACTCTTACGACTTGGTGATTGACTTTGGCGAAAATGACAAGGCTAAGGAAGTTGATAATCTCAAAAAGCTGGAACAGCTGCAGGATCACGCCCAAAAGTATCCGCTGACAAAACGTTCCACTTCCATTCTCGACATCTTGAAGGATTTGGACCGCACCTTGAACGAAAATCGTCAGGAAATGTACGCTATCCCGGAAACGGAAGAACAGGTGGCTCAGCTCTTGCTCTTGTACGAAAATGCCGGCGGTTCCGAAGCAAGCTACTGGATGGATTACGATTACAAGAAGCTCCGCTTGATGGTCGAAATCTCGAGCTACAACTCCAACGAACTCCAGAAGGAAATTGAGGACTTGCAGAATTTCGCACGCGAACTTTATCCGAATGCGAAGGTGACAGCTGTGGGTAACTTGCCGCAGTTTACCGCTATGCAGCAGTATTTGGAAGTAGGCCAGATGACATCCTTCCTCATCTCTGTCGTGATTGTGGCGGTGCTCTTGATGATTGTCTTCGGCAGCGTCCGCACGGGTCTCATCGGCATGATTCCGAACATCGCTCCGGGTATTTTCGTGGGCGGCTATCTCGGCTTTAGCAACATCCCGCTCGACATGATGACGGCTACGCTTATCCCGATGATCATCGGCCTTTCCGTGGACGATACGATCCATTTCATCAACCATGGCCATGTGGAATTTGACCGTTGCAAGGACTACAAGGATTCCATTCTCAAGGTGTTCCGTGCTGCAGGACCTGCTCTTGTAATGACAACGATTATCATGGTGGCGACATTTGCGGGCTTTACGACTTCGCAGGCCACGCAGATGTTCAACTTTGGCTTTGTGGTGTTTGTGGGCCTTGTCTCGGCTTTGCTTGCCGACCTGTTCGTGACACCGCTTTTAATCAAGAAGTTTAAAATTTTCGGAAAATAGGAGGATTCTATGAAAATTTCAAAAATTGCTGCGACGCTCGTTGTCGCTCTCAGTGCAATGTCTATGGCTCAGACGAATGCCCGTGACATCATGGTCAAGGTCAAAAACCGCCCGGATGGTGACACGCGCTCTTCCTCGATGGAAATGAAGCTCGTGAACAAGAGCGGTAACACCCGTGTCCGCAAGATTACTTCGTATGCAATGGACGTGGGCGAAGATACCAAGACCATCATGTTCTTCCTTTACCCGAATGATGTGAAAGGCACGGGTTTCTTGACCGTGAACTACGATGACGTCAACAAGGAAGACGACAAGTGGCTCTATCTCCCGGCTTTGAAGAAGACACGCCGCATCAGCGGAAAGAGCTCCAAGACTGATTACTTCATGGGCTCCGACTTCACATACGATGATATCGGCAAGCGCAATGTCGATGAAGATACGCACAAGCTCTTGCGCGAAGAATCGGCAGACGGTTTCGATTACTACGTCGTCGAATCGACTCCCAAGAAGGAAGGCGAAATCTTCTCCAAGAAACTCGTCTGGATCCGCAAGGATTGCGATGTCGTCGCCAAGGTCGAATTCTACGACAAGCTCGGCAAACTCCATCGCCAGATGGTTTCTTCGGACATCAAGAAGGTTGACGGTTTTTGGACGGTCGGCAAGATGGAAATGAAGAACGTGCAGACGGGACATTCTACAGAACTCCTTTTCCTCGATCCGAAATACAACATCCAGCTCGATTCCAAGATTTTCTCTGTGAACAAGTTGGAACGTGGGTTGTAGTTAGTAGACAGTAAAAACTCTGCTTATTGTCATGCCCGCCATTGCGCGGGCATCTCCCATTAAGGAGGAAAAATGTTTAAAAAAACGGTTTTCGCGTTATTGTCCGCAGCGATCGCCTTGTCCGTACACGCCCAGGAAGACGAGCTTTCTCTGCAGCTGAACGGCTTTGTGGATTCGTATCACGCGCTGCAGGTGGAACATCCGCATAAGATTATGTCTTCGCGGACGCGCCTCCGTCTAGAAATGCGTGCGAATTACGGCGAGGCTTCGCTTTTCTCGAGCGTCAATCTCGCGTACAACAGCCTCATCAAAGACCAGTCGGGAGCGTTCCTTCGCGAAGCGTATTTCGATTACGCCGGCAAATATCTTGAAGTCAAGGCGGGTCGTCAAATTATCACGTGGGGCGTTGCCGATGGGCTTCGCCTTACGGACTTGATTTCGCCTATGGACTACACGGAATTCATGGCGAACGATTACGACGACATTCGCGTGCCGGTGAACGCCATCAACCTCAAGTATCCTGGCGAAAGCTTCTCCGCCGAACTCGTCTTTGTGCCTGTTCCGGAGTACTTCGTGATGCCCTCGGGCGAGGACAATCCGTGGACGATGCCGTTGCCTGCGAATACGAGCATGGACTTGAGCGGTACTCCTGAAAAGCGTCTCAAGAACAGCGAAGTGGGTGGACGTCTGCGTTTCTTCCTGGAGAATCTCGATTTCTCGCTTACGGCGCTGCGCACTTTCAATAAGTCTCCCGTAACGATTGCAAGCTTCAATCCGGAAACGAAATCTGCCGTGATTAAGGGCATCTACGAGCCGATGAACGTTGTCGGTGGCGATGTCTCTATCCCGGCGGGTGAGCTTGTGATTCGTGGCGAGGTGGCTGCGTATTTTGGCGAGCCCATTGCCTTGAAAAATTCTCGCGATTACTGGCTGCGAAAGACGTTCAACGCATTGCTCGGTATTGACTGGTACGCGGGTGATAACTGGACGTTCATGTTCCAATACATGCACAAGGTCGTCATGGATTACCGCGAAGTGTTGGGAACGGAACAGAATACGTCCATGCTTACGGCTCGCATCTCCAAGGAACTCCTGAACAATACACTCAAACTTTCTGTTTATGGGATGTACGACGTCGATAATGTCGGTTTCTATATCCGTCCGGCGGCAGATTACCTGCTGAGTGACCAGATTACGGTCTCGTTGGGCTCTGATATTCTTGGCGGGAGGCGCGGTACGTTTAAAACTTACAAGAAAAATACGCAAATATGGGTAAAAGGTAAGTATTTCTTTTAGTGGAGTCACTTGCCGTATGGGATGAAAATGCCTAAATTTAGACAGAACTAAGTTAGATTAACCTAATAAAATTGGTTTAGACTAAAATACTTGGTTCGGTCTAATTTTTGAGAGAGTGAGATTATGTTAAAGCCCGTACCCGATAAGAATCTGATTCAAATCCAGAATACAGATTTCTTTTCTCATTATATGTTGCAAAATAAAACTGGGACGGGACATCTACTAACGTATAACGTATTGCCTGGGCTGCAAGTCTTCTACAGCAATTTCCACCTCAAGGAATTTACTTTCAACTTTGAAAATCAAGGCAAGAACTTGATTGTGCTTCATTGCCATAACGGCAGCGCAGAATGGCTGAATTCGGATTCCATGCCGAAATCCATGGAAGAGAATGGCCTCGTTTTGCTCGACAATATGCCGGCCAGCAAGACGTTCAAATTCCCGGTGCATTGCTACCATGGCATTGCGGTCGTGTTCTCGATGGACCGCTGCCAATGTGAACTCATGAATATGTTTAAGGCGGTCGGTGTTGACTTTGCAGCCCTTATCGAAAAAATCCAGCCGCTTACACTTCCGCTGAAACTCCCGTCTAGCGAGCACGTGAGCCATATTTTCTCGGAACTCTACAGGCTTCCGAAAAACATCCGCTTGCCGTATTTCAAAATCAAAGTGCTCGAGCTTATCCTCTTCTTGAGCCGTCTCGATTCCGAAGCCAAGTACGAAACGGCGGCGCTGATCCCAAGCGCTTACAAAGGCAAAATGGAACTCCTGCGCGAAATTCTCCGCGAAAATGTCGAAGAGCATTTGACGCTTGAACAGCTTTCCAAGCAAATCGAAATGAGCCCGACGCAAATGAAAAAGTATTTCAAGCTGGCGTACGGCGATTCCATTTATTCGTACCTCAAGACGTACCGCATGAAAAAAGCCACCCAGCTTTTGCTAGATGGCAAATTCAATGTCGCCGAAGTCGCAAGCCGCGTGGGCTATACAAACTCCAGCAAGTTCGCGCAAGCATTCAAGGAATACACCGGCTGCTCGCCCAAGGAATATAAGAACAAGACCTAATCCGTGGCGCATCTCGCCGCATCTCGTTTAAGCGTCGTCTTTTTCCGTGTCGCTTTCGGCGTGCTTCTCTTCGTGCGTTTCTTCATCACGGCTAAGCGGTCTATGTTCGGCAATCTTGATTTCACGCTTGTTGATGTACATATTCTTATCGGCCTTGTTGAACGTCTCTTCAATCGTCGTTCCCTTGGCGTAAGATGCAATTCCAAGTCCGCAAGCAATTGAAATCTGTTTCCACGGGAACGAAGCGTTTTTAGTCAAGTCCATGCTTTCCTTGAGTTGTGTCATAAGCTCGGAGTGATTTTCTAAATCCCTGCCCGTAAGGACTACCAGGAATTCGTCGCCGCCAATTCTAAAGACGGGGCTGTGCGTGAAAATCTGGCAAATCAGCTTGCAGGAATTCACAAGATAGGCGTTTCCGTTTTCATGGCTGTAAGTGTCGTTGATTTCCTTGAGGTTGTTCGTGTCGAGAACTGCGATGCCGTACGATTTCACCTCGCCTCTTTCAATGCGGTCCTTGAGCTCGGAAAGGTAGCTGTCATAAGCCATCTTGTTGCGCACGCCTGTGAGCGAGTCTTGGAAGGCGAGTCCCTGCATTTGCTTCATGTGCTGGATGATGTGGAATTTTGCGGCCGCAAAGCTCTTAGCAAGTTCTCCAATTTCATCATTCTGCTTGATGTTGAATTCGGCGTTCATGTCACCGGTAATCATCTTCTTTGCTTCTTTCGTGAGCTCCTTGAGCGGCTTTGTAATGCTTCTCGAGAAGAAAATCGTGATGGCGGTTGTGAATGCAAGGAGGAGTAAAATAAAGATGATGCTTTGTCTGATGTGCCTATTTCGCTGGGCGTTGATTTCAAGAATCGGTGCTACAGTAACTAGGTTCATCCCGTTAATAAGAGGTGTTGATAACATAATCTGGTCTTCTTCTGGCTTGAATGTTAGACCGTTGGGGAGGGTGGGGTGGTAAAGCACAAAGCCCTCACTATCTTCCAAGAAGGCAAAACCGCTTTGCATAAAGTGCACCTGTGAAAGCTGCTTGGTCATTCCGTCAAAGTCAATGTCGATGCCTGCGACGCCAATTTCCTTGTTGTCCAGGAACATCGGAATAACGTAAGAGATGATATAAGCGTTGATGTTCTTGTTGTAGTAAGGCGGAAGCCAAATCGGATTTCCTGTCATGATCGGCTTGTAGTACCATCCTACATGTTCTACATCCGATGGGCTGTATTGCTTGATGTTTGTAGTAGCGTGGTTTTCGAACATCCCGTTGGATGGATTTCGGACGAGGTAAACTCCTTCGCTGGAGTGTGTGATGTCCGGGTTGAATCTGACAAATACGCTTTTTGTGTTAGAGAGGCTGCTTATGGTTGACTTAAGACGTTCTCTAATGCCATTGATGTTTCTAGACAAATTGTTAGGGTTCGTCAAAAAGGTTGAATCGTCCTTGATCTGGGAAAAAACGCCCGCAGCCGCAGCCATCGTGTATTTTTCGTGGGATTCAAACAGATTGTTCAGCTTGGCAGCTTCGCTGTTGGCCTGGTCCCGCATGTATTGCATGGAGTTGCGCTGAGTCGTCTTGCTGATGAACAACGTGCTGAGAATTCCAAGCGATAGTGTGCCGATAAGCGTGCTTGAAAGTGATAGGACTAAAATTTTTGTCTGGATTGAAAACTTCATAATTTACTCGATTGCGTTACGGCTTTTCAACATGTTGTTTTCGGCATTGGCAAGCTGCTCAGAAAGTGAAGACGATTGCGTGTCTTCGCAAATGGCAATGCCGATGGACAGGCGAACTTGTTCCCACGGGTTTTCTGCGTTGGCGGTGTTCTTTACACTGCTCGCCAATTTTTCTTCAAGTTCCTTGCGGTTCTTTAAATCGTCGTTTGTGAGGACGACGATAAATTCGTCTTCATTTACTCTAAATACGGGGCTGTGGTCAAATGTGGTGCAGATGAGCCTGCTTGCAGTTTGCAATAACGTGATAGCCTTTGTATTGCCGAACTTGTTCTTAATCTTGAAAAGGTTGTCAACGCTTGCAACGAGAATCCCGTAAGACTTGATCTCTCCTGAAGAAGCGCGCATGCTGAATTCTGCGATGTAATGGTCAAATGAATTCCTGTTGCGGACGCTTGTCACCGGATCCCTGAAGGCGAGCCCCTTGATATGTCCCATCGTTTCGGCGAGCCTCATTTTTGCCTTGACAAAACTTTGGGCGAGGTCTCCGATTTCATCGTTTCTGGTGATGTTGAGCTCAATTCCCATCTTGCCGTCGATGAGCCTGTTTGCGTAATCGGTCAGGAGTTTGAGGGATTTCGTAATTGAATTTGCAAAAATGAGCGAAGCGAAAATAAAGATGACCAGAATCAGCATCGTAATCAGCACGAGATTTTTGATGAGGCTATTTCGGTCTGCGGTAATGGATGTCTTGGGAATGACGAACGTCAAGTCCATCCCGTTGATGAGCTTGTTGTGAACGAGGAGGTTGTTGTCGGGGAGTGTGTAGGGCCTCCCCCTCGGAATGCTTGGATGGAAAAGAATGCTGCCGTTCTTGTCGGCGATGAATGCGTAGTCGTTGTCAAAAAGCCTTATGGACGCAATTTCCTGTGTGATGTAGTCAAAGTCGATATCAACACCGACAATGCCGATTTCCTGGTTGAACTTGAACAACGGAATGACGTACGAAATCATGTAGATGCCGGTGTTCTTGTTCATGTAGGGCTGCATCCACGTGGGCCGCTTTGTCTGTACCGGTACGTAATACCAGCCGACATGCTCGATGTCGCTCGGGTCGTACTTTGAAAAGTCGGTGGGGTCGACAAATTTGAGGTTGTGGTCTTTCGACGTCTTTGTCATGAATATGCCCGAAGTCGGGGGCGTAAGCTTGGGATTGAACCGCAAGTAGGCGGCTACCGCCTTTTCGGTATTGCCGATAGTGAGGCGGATGAGTTCGCGGCTCTTTTCGGTGAATTCCGCAAGCAACGTTTCGTCAGTCAGCTGTTCAAGGCTGTCCAGCATGCCGCTGATGGCAATCTCTAGCGTGTTGACGTATTGCTCGATGCTTTTGAGACGGCTGTTTATTTTTAGGGTTTCGGTGTTTGTCAGGGCGTGGAGGTTTCGTTCCGTTCCTTCATGGACAACCTTGTCCGTAGTGAACAGGCAGAGTCCTCCGAATGCAAGTGCGCAGAGAATTAGCCCTGAAAGAGCAAGTGTCAATACTCTTGTCTGTATTGTAGCTCTTAACCGACGTCTCATCTATTTCCCCAAAATTTCGATGACCTTTTTGTTGTTTGTGGAGCCCATGACAACCGAAACATCTCGCTTGTGGACGTGGAAGTAATCGGCTATCAGTTCGCAAATTGCCGCATTCGCGGCTCCGTCGACTGGCGGCGCCTTGACCTCAACCTTGTAGCTCCCGTCGGGCTGAGGTGTGACGCTCTCTCTCTTGCTGCGCGCGTGTACCTTGATGTTGATTCTCATGGTGCGCTAGGTGAGGGCGATGCCGTCGTTCTGTATCGTCGCGGGCGCCTCAAATTCTCTCTGCTGGTCGTTTTCCATCGCGGAGAGGAGTTCGTCCTGGCTGTGGATGAGGGCGCGGCAGCGGATAAAGTAGTTTGTGCGGAGCTGGCGGAGCTGCTCAATTTCGGTGCGGAGGTTTTCGCTTTCGCGCTTGATGCTCTCGACTTCGCGCATGGCGCGAGCCTTTGCTTCGGCGATGATGATTTCCGCTTCCTTTTCGGCAGATGCCTTCACTTCGTTAATCGTGCGCTGCATCGTCACAACGGCGTCCTGAATCGTCTTTTCGATTTGGCGGTAGTAGTTCACGCGTTCTTCGGCGACTTTCAGACGTTCGGTCAGGTTCGTGCGGTCGCGGAACATGTTTTCAAACGCGGTCGCCGTGGTTTCCAGAAAAGCCTTCACTTCTTCCGGATCGTACCCCTTAAAAGATTTCTTGTGGAAAGTCTGGTTTCTAATATCAAGCGGAGTGAGTTCCATAAAATCCTGCTTTTACGCTATAATCTATTATATAAGTAAAAGATATAAAAGCTTTGGGCGGTTTATAGAACTTAGTTAGCAGAACTTAGAACTTAGAGGTGATTTATAGAGCTTAGTTGGCAGAATTTAGGGGTGTTTTCTAAGTTCTAAGAGCGAAGCGAGCTAAGATCTAAGTTCTGGAATTTTGTATTTGCACATTTACTAACCACTAACCACAGCCTACTGCGAACTAAAAATATCTGTTTACATCTTGTTAATACATTGTGCTTTCGCTGAACGCTTTTTGTTTGAGTCCCGTTAAGGGTGAAAAATTACCCTTTAGGCCGATTGTAACCCCTTGATAAATACCGACATTTTACTAAATTTGAGTCTCAAAAAAATTCTGTTTTCATAGAAAGGTTTTTATCATGAAAAGAACATTCCAGCCTCACAATCGTAAGCGCGTTAACAAGCACGGTTTTATGGCCCGTATGGAAGACCGTTGGGGTCGTGCTGTCTTGAGCCGTCGCCGTGCTAAGGGCCGTAAGGTCCTCACCGTTAGCGACGAAATCTATAAGAAGTAAGTCGGGGCTGGCTTATAGCCACTCTGCGTTCTTATCGGCTGCCCAATCAGCCCGCTTACCGGCAAGTAGCCGTCCAAGGGAAGTTTCTCCGCGCGCCTGCTTTTAGCATGCGATGGATTGAAGCTCCGGACGGTTTTTGTCGTTTCTGCTTCTTAGCCAAGAAGAAGAACGGAAATGCCGTGTATCGCAATAAGTGCCGTAGGATCCTACGTCCACTGTTTTATGGTATTGTCCCGAATATCAAAAAGCCCGTCTGGGCAATGATTATCGTGAGCGACAATTCCAAGGAAATGTCCTCTGAACGTTTCCGCGAATCCGCCCAAAAAATATTCCACAAGATGGAATGGGACAAGCAACCGGATGTGGCAGAAGCTTAAAAATGCCCTGGTGGCGGCTTTGATTGCCCCCATCCGTCTATACCAACTGGTACACCCCTATTTTTTTCATGGGGTCTGTAGATTCCAGCCTACGTGTTCAAACTACGCAATTGAAGCTTTACGCCTACACGGGCCTATCAAAGGTTTCTATCTTGCGGTTTTTAGAGTCTTAAGATGCAACCCCTTCTGCAAGGGCGGATATGATCCCGTTCCGCTCCCTAAGGATAAAAAATGAACAAGAATACACTCATTGGTTCCATCCTTATCGCGGTCATCGTGATTTGGTGGATGGCTGTCAATAATGCAAATGCCGAGGCGCAGGCTGCAGCCCGTGCCGCACAGGCTAAGGCTAAAACCGAAAAGCAGGTCGCCGCGGATTCCGCAAAGTCGCTCGTGATTCCGAGTAAGACGCCTGAAATCAAGGCTGCTCCGGTCTTGGGCGGTACAGACGAAAGACGAGAGACGAAAGACGAGAGTGTAGACTCTGCAAAGGTCGCCCCGAAGGCTGAAATTGCTGAACGCTCCGTGACGGTCGAAACCGACAAGTTCATCATGACCCTCACCAACAAGGGTGCCAAGGTCAAGAGCATCATCGTGAAGGCTCTCCCGGATTCTACCGGCAAGTTCCCGGAACTCATCCAGGATACGACGCTCGGCGCATTCGACTTGAAGCTCGACAACGCAGACTTGAGCGAAGCGATGTTCGAACTCGGCAATACGCCTGCAAAGATTGTCGTGAACGACAGCGCAAAGGTCCAGTTCGCATTCCAGGACGCAAACGGCAACCAGGTCATCCGTTCTTATGGCTTCACCAAGGAAGGTCCGGCAGTCCGTCAAGAAAACAAGTTTATCGGTTTCCAACCGACAGCTTACGAGCTCGCATGGAAGGGCGGCCTCAAGGAAACGGAAGATATTCCGAAGTCCAAGGGCATCATGGGCATCGGCGGTGGTGGCACCTACTACTTCAGCGAAGTCGTCTTCAATGACCGCTATTCTGTGGAACGCGAAATGCCGCGCGAACAGGCTTCTTTCAATGCTACAGAAGGCAAGATCGTTTGGGCAGGGCTGCGTCGCAAGTACGTGGCCATGACGGTCCAGTTCGACGAAGCTGTTCCGGCAGTGCTCAAGACAAAGCCGATGAAGGTCGAAGATAGCGAAGTTGATCCGGGCACGTACAAGCTTACGATTGCCGACGATTTCCGTGGCGCTCAGTCCCTCAGCTACGATTTGATGATTCTCCCGCTCAAGTGGGATGAACTCTCCGCTCTCAACAAGGACTACGAAAAGATTATCGTGAGTGGCTGGAGCTGGTGCGGTGCAGACGTCTGGTTCGTCTGGATTTGCAAGATGCTCCTCAAGCTCTTGAACCTCTTCTACAGCATCATTCCGAACTACGGTGTTGCCATTATCCTCGTGACGCTTATCGTTCGCGGTGTTACGACTCCGTTCACCGTGAAGCAGATCAAGTCCACGCGTGGCATGGCCGCTCTCAAGCCGCAGCTCGACGAAATCAATGTGAAGTACCGTACCGACCCGCAGAAGAAGCAGGCTGCTATGATGGAACTTTACAGCAAGAACAACATCAACCCGCTCGCAAGCTGCACGGGTGGCTGCCTCCCGATGCTCATCCAGATGCCGATTTTCATGGGCCTCTTCTTTGTGCTTGGCCGTGCAATCGAACTCCGTGGCGCACCGGCATTCCTCTGGATTTCTGACCTCAGCCGCAGTGACGTTGTCTGGAACGGTATCAGCATTCCTATCATCATGCCGTCTGGCCTTGCCATCCTCCCGTGGCTCATGGTTGCAACGACTTACTTCCAGACCAAGGTGACGATGGGTGCTAACGCTGGCATGGATCCTGCGCAGCAGAAGATGATGGTGTGGATGATGCCTGCCATGATGCTCTTGTTCAGCGCCGTGATGCCGTCTGGTCTCGTGCTCTACTGGATTATCGGTAACATCTGGAGCATTGCTCAGTACAAGTATATCTACAGCAAGTTCCCGCCGGTTAACGGCAACAAGCCCGCCGCTTCTTCCAAGCTCAAGGGCAAGAACGTCAAGGACGCTGAAATCGTGAAGTAACTAGGTGTTGTCATGCCCGCCACCGAGCGGGCATCTCCCTTCGATTTTATCAAGTGCGCGGGACTGCCCGCGCATTTGTCATTAAAAAAGAAGCCGCATCCACGGCTTCTTTTTGTATTGTATGTCATTCCCGCCAGAGCCTGTCCTGAGCACAGTCGAAGGAAGCGGGAATCTCTTTTTTTATTTGCTTTTCTTTAGCTTCAAGATTCGCTTGACGCTTTCGTCGATGCGCGATTCCTTGATTTCGCCTTTTTTGACAGCCTTGACAACGGCATCAAAAACCTGCGTGAATTCTCTGGAACAAAGCACCACATCGACGCCAGCCTGGATGGACTTGATCGCCGCTTCGGCATTGCTGAATTGCTTGGTGATGGCGCCCATGTCCATGGCGTCGGTCACGATAACTCCGTCAAAACCGAGCTCGCCGCGGAGCTTATCCTGCAAAATAACCGATGATAACGTTGCCGGTAAATCATCGCCGGATACTTTCGGGGCGGCAATGTGCGCTGTCATAATCATCTGGGCGCCAGCCTTGATTCCCGCTTTGAACGGGATCATTTCGCATTTAAGCATTTCGTCCCATGTTTTGTCCGTTGAAGCATAACCGTAATGCGTGTCTGTGCTCACGTCGCCATGCCCTGGGAAATGCTTGAGTGTGCCGATGACGCCTGCGGATTCAAGACCATTCAAATAGCTCACTACAAACTTGGCAGCGGTTTCCGGGTCGTCCGAGAACGCGCGCGGACCGATAACGATGTTGTCTGGATTCGTGTTCACGTCCGCAACAGGAGCGTAGTCAATGTCGAAACCGTATTTCTTGACGTAAGTCCCGATGGTAAATGCGGCTTTGTAAGCCTCTTCCGGGTCGTCACTTTCTGCGATGGCGGCCATGCTTTCGTATTTAGGCACATCAAAATTTTCGTTGTTGGCAATGCGCGCGACGCGACCGCCTTCTTCGTCAATGGCGAGGAGCGGTGAACCGTTCAGTTCCCTAATTTCAGCGATGAAGTTTCCAAGCTGGGTTTCATCGACAATGTTGTGCGCATAAAGAATCATGCCGCCGATAGGGTAGTTCTTGTTGACTGCGAGCATGGTCTTGTTGACTTGCTCTAGCTTGTAATTGGGGAGCTCCGCGTATTCGTTCCAGTGGATGGTTGTATCCAATGCTTCCGGGCGCACAAAGAACATCTGCCCGACTTTTTCGCGGATGGACATTTTCTGGATGGCGGATTCTTCAGGCGAAGGCCCGCTCGAACTGTCATCACCGCAGGCGACAAGAGAAAGTGCCGCTACACATCCAAGGATACTTGCAATGGCGTGCTTTTTGTAAAACATAAAATCACCTCAAAAAATTATTCTTCAACATCAAACGTTTTGCCAGCGTACATCTTGAGCAATGCCTTTGACAGTTGTGGCTTGTTGACTAACTTATCCGTATCTATCGTTTTCTTTTCACCCTTGATGTCGAAGGAAACTGTAGCCCCGTCGTTTGTAACGTCCATTTTCACTTTGGCGCCCATGACAATCGGCAAGTTCACATCGTCATGCCCGGCCGGGAATCCGCAAATCACGGGAATGTCGTATTTCTTTAAATACTTGGAAAGCATCGCTTCTGTGCTTTCGTAATCAAGGTCTGTCCCGGAGCTTACAAATTCGCCAAGGATAACGCCTCTCACGTTTTCCATCACGCCGTGAAGCTCAATGGAATGGAACATGCGGTCGATGTTGCGCAAGTTCTCGCCGATTTCTTCCATGAAGAGGATGATGCCGTCATCTTGGAAAACGTCAATGTCGCTTGCGCCAACGAGTGGCACAAATGTCGACATGTTGCCGCCTACGAGAATGCCCTCACCTTTGCCCGTCTGGTTGAATTCGTGTTTCGGTACTTTGTATGTGGGAACTTCGCCTTTGAGCAAATCGCGCAGCAGCGTACTGTTGTCGTCTTTCCCTTCGGTCTTTGCGATACTTGAACTCATGGTGCCATGAATGCTCATGACGCCCGCTTTGGTCTGCATGGCGTGTAGCGTAGTCACATCGCTGTAGCCGATAACCCATTTCGGATTGTCTTCTACGATTTTCGGGTCGATTAAATCAACGAGCTGGATGGTGCCGTATCCACCGCGGTTGCATAGGATAGCCTTGATGCTTGTATCCTTGATGGCGTTCACGAAATCTTCAGCGCGTTCTTCGGCGGTGCCTGCGTACTTGCCCGCATCAAGCTTGCCGACGTTCTTGCCGATGACCGGTGAGAATCCCCAGTCCTTGAGAACGTCTGCGGTTTTCTGGATGGTGGAATCGGGGACCGTGTAGGAGGGCGAAAGGAGTGCCACCTTATCGCCTTTTTTCAGGAAGGCGGGTGCGATGCATTCGGCAAGTGGTTTGTGTATTAGCCCTCTAGGGGCTGTCGATGAGTCATCGCCGCAGGCGGTAAACATCATAGATAGGCATAATACCGCGAATCCTATCGTTTTTTTCTTGAAACCCATAGAGCTCCCCTCTAGATAAAGTTTTAATCCTTCTGTAAGGTCTAATATATATATGTTTTTATGCGGGAGTAAACTTTTTGTATCATTTGGGTCGGGAATGATATAATTTAAATTGGGAAATAGATTAATATCACATTTTTTAAGGGGAAAAAGGGTATTGCGCTTAGTGTTTTCCCAATGATTCTTGGTGAATCTGTTCCAGCACTTCGCCCCTTCTGCGATCGATTTCTTCGACGAATCGAAGCATGAGTTCGTCCTTCCTTGCCAAAGGCATGCTCAACTTAAAGACGTTGACAGTGTGGACTTTAATCGTGGAATATTTGAGAGATGGACCATAGCCGAAACAGCCTTGTTCGTTGTAGTTCGGCGTGACGATACGGACGCAGTCTGCATCGTATCCACGTCTGTTGCCGTGCCTGTCGTACAGCATCGTAGCCACATTTGGCGGACAAATATCGCTAATCACGATACCCAAGGCGATGTAATGCTGCTTTGGCGTGTAGAATTCAACGATGTCACCCTTCTTGAAATGTAAGTTTTCCCAGCCTTTGAACATGCGCTTTTCTTCGGGGTCGCTTGATACCGTAGAAGTGTCGTCCTTTACTAAAAGCGTACCGTCGGGGCCATACCAACGCTCAGAAGTACGTTCCATAGCGCCTTCCAGGGTCGTGATGATGTAGGCGTTGCCAGGGCGTTCGAATACGTGGAAACCAAAGAGCGGCTTTTCCTTGTTGGGGTAATTCTTGGCGTATTCAAGAATGTCATGCTCGGTTTCTTCCAAGCTCGTGGTATAAATCATACTTTCCAGCTGGAGGTCATATCCGATACCTTCGCCGTGATCAACAGCGTAGTCGGGCTCCTTGCCGTGGAAATCCTTGGAGTAAGCGTACGTGACGAAGTGGGAGTTGTTCTGTGTGGCTTGTTTCTGGTTTTCCATACTGTATTCTATCCCCTAAAATAGCCCTGCCTTAAGTGACAGCGACTGTGCGTAATATGTATCGGCTTGGAAAATACGGATGTAAACCGAGAATGAAGAAATTTTTTCTGCAACAAAAAAAGTCAGGCTCATCACCTGACTTTTTTCGTTCGTTGTAATGCGGCGCAGTCTTGATTGATTACGACTGCCTACTGCGGCGAAACCGCTTAGAACTTGAACAGCATGCCGAAGCGCATCTGACCATCGCGTACGCCGTCTGCACGGCCCACGTTCTTGATCGTAGCCCAGTCGAACTGCAGCACGTCAGAAATCATCACGCCGACACCGAAGTCCACTTCGTTGCGCTTACCCATGCGGTCGTACAGATAACCTAAGCGAAGTGCGATTGTGTTGGAATAAATGAATTCCGTACCGAAGTTGAACACGCCCTGTAAGAAGGAGTTCGTATCATCGTCTGGGTCAAAGAGGTCTTTCCAGCAAGCGATGTAGAACGGTTCCGGGTTGCCCTTGTCATCGTCAATGACGACTTCGCGGTTGTAGTCGAATGCGACCGTCCACTTGTAATCGGCCATGCTGAGAATTTCGTAAGAAAGTCCAAGGCGCCAAGTCAAGGGAATCGGGTCTTCAATGGTCTTGTCCACGTAGTAGACGCTCGGACCGATGTTGGCGAGAACCAAGGCAAAGTTGAGCTTCGGAACGAAGAGGTTTTTCTTCAACACGCCGATGTCGAATGCGTAACCGAACGTGGTGGCTTCTTCTTCGCCTGCGGCAGCGCCGGAACTCAGGTCGGAGTAGAAGAACTTGATGGAGAGGCCGAGGCCCCAGTCGTTCGGGAATCTTGTACCGTAGCTCACGCCACCGACGATTTCGGAGCTGTTGTATGCCACGAGGTCATCGGCGTCGAGGTCGCCAGAAGCAACGGTCGAACCGAACGAGACGAAGTTCACATGCACACCGAGCGTTCCCCAGTCATTCAGCGGAATGGTCATACCGCCATAGAGGTGGTAAAGGTCCGGAATGTTCAAGACCGGCAAAAGCTTTTCGTAGAAGGCGGTGAGCTGGTAGTCGGCATCCTTGTACTGTTCCATGCCGTTTGCGGTGCTGAACCACACGTCGTTACCTTCCGGGAGCACAGCCCAGACCTTGTTGGTCGAAAGGCCGTTGCCCTGGTGGTAGTGCGTCCATTCGTCATCGCGCTTGGTGATGGTCGGGTCTTCCTTGGAGCCGCGTTCGAGTTCTGCCTTACGTCCGCTGGCGGTGGCGTAGTCCGGCATGTGGCGCCAGACACCGAGGTCAGTTGCAATCCAGATGGCACCCTTGCGGTCCACGGAAACGTCGTTCACGTTGTTGTTGGCGAACTGCACCTGTTCCCACTTGCGGAGCGTGAAGTGCGAGAGGCCGCCCTTGTGCGTGGCCCAGACGTGGCCCGAGCTGTCGACAGCGAGTGCGGTCGGGTTCAAGTCCATGATGCCGTCTTCTTCGTTGAACAAGCTCCAGCGGTCTTTGTCGTTCGCGCTCTTTTTCGGGGTGAGTCGTGCGACACCTGCACCGTCGACGGCCACGTAAAGTTCCTTGCGGTTTTCGGACCAGACGAGAGCGTTAATCTTTTGACTCGGGAGAACCTTGCCCTTCTGTTCAAAGGCGCCGTTGCGGTAGACGAAGAGGCCGTTGTCCGTACCGATCCAAAGGGATGCGCCCTGCTTGGTAAGTGCGGTCACGCGGCGTTCACCGAGTTCCTTTTCGAAGGACTTCCAGCCCTTGCCGTCAAAGCGGTAAAGGCCCTTGGGTGTACCGACCCAGAGCTTTTCAGTGAGGTTTTCGTAGAGAATGGCGGTGATGGTGTCCTTGACGACGAGGTCCCAGGGCATCTTGACTTCGACCACGTGCGATTCGTCGTCGGCGTTTTTCACGTCGTTAAATGCCTTCACGACACGGGTGTATTCGTCGAGGCCGCGTTCTGTGCCGACGTAGGTGCGTACGGCGTCTCTAATCTTTGCGTTACCTTGCAACGTGACGGAATAGTAGTTGACCCACTGTTCACCGTCGAACTTGAGAATGCCTTTTGAGGTACCTGCCCAGAGTTCGCTCTTGTCGAAGAACCCGTTCTTGGAGCGCGATGCCATGTGCGTGAAGAACGGAGCCTTTTTAGCGTCTGCGCTGTAGGAACTGCGCCATTCGTCGGCAAGCGGCCCGAATGCGAGGCCTGCCGGGTTGTAGTACATGGCGGTTGCGTCATCGGCGAGTGCGGCGCCTACTTCGCCCATACCGAGCTGGCGTGCGCCGACCGGCATCTGGAGGGTGATGATGGCCGAGCCTGTGGCGAGTGCCATGGCAGGAGCCAAAAGAATAGCTGATAATAATGACTTACGCAAGTTGCCTCCAATCCGGAACGTTATAAGTGTTTCCATGAGTCGGGATGACTGCTTTCCATCCGGACTTGCTGGGGTTTTCCCAAGGCTGTTTCGGTAAAAGCTTACAGTCGCAGCCCAGAACGTAGGGGGGTAAAATTTCCGCGTGATTGCGAATCTGTTCGCGGGTGATGAAATTTTCCTCGCTGACGAATTTACAATAATTCTTGCCTTTGGGACCAATCACGATTCTGTAGGTCGCGACTCCTTGCTTGTCCCCTTCGTCAATCGTCTTGATCGTTTCTTCGAGAGTGCGGTTCCACTGTTCGATATAAGCTTGTCTTTGTTCCGGCGTGAGCGGCTGGGTTTCGAGCCATGCCCTGATGGATGCTTCGGAGGGCTTCACTGCGGTGAGCGTCTCGCGGGCGGGGCGGCCAATGGCGGCGTATTGTCCCGACACGTCGATAATCGGTTTTGTCGTTTCTTTTTCGTCGGAATTGTGCATGCCCACATAAATTCCAATCCCCGCGAGGACGATGGACAATAGCACAATCGCAATGACGATGATGATTGATAGCATATTTAAATCCGTTTACGATAAATCCTTACTCTGAAAAACTAGCATTTTCTATTTTATAAGATAGGAGATATTATGTCAAAATTAAAGTTTTTTCTTGTGTTGCTTGCTTGTAGTGCTGCTTGGGCTGTTCCGTTTAAGGTTGAAACGCTCAAGGAAGGGAGTGGAGAGGCTATTCGTGCCGGTCAGCTGATTCAAGTCCATTATAAAGGTTACCTTGCGGTCGATAGTGCTGTTGTAGACAGCGCCGCTAAGGATACGACGGTTGAAGCTCCTTATTTTGCAAACTCTTACTATAGCGGTTCGCCTCTAGAATTTACTGTTGGCGTGGGCCAGGTGATTGAAGGCTGGGATAAGGGCCTTGTGGGCATGAAGATTGGCGAAGTCCGCAAGCTCTCGGTGCCGTCCGTGATGGCTTATGGCGACAACTCTCTCGAAGGCATTCCGCCTAATAGCGACTTGATGTTCGTTGTTGAACTTGTTCATGCAGACAAACCGCTTGAAGCTGATAAATTCCCTGCTGATGTAGATAAACTAAAGTGGCGCGACATGGGCCGTGGCCTCAAGGTCTATGACGAAAAGACGGGCAGTGGCAAGCTGAACGCTGCAGGTAACATCATCAAGGTGCATTATACGGGCTGGCTCCTCTCTGGACGCAAGTTCGGTAGCTCCAAGGATTTGGGCAAGCCGCTCGAAACGATTATGGGTGCAGGCAAGATGATCAAGGGCTGGGAAACGGGCCTTGAAGGTATGCGCGAAGGCGGTGTCCGCTGGTTGCGCGTGTCTCCGGCAATGGGCTATGGGGCTACGGCATTCTCGATGATTCCGCCGAACTCCACGCTTATTTTCCGTGTCGAGATGGTTTCCTCCGATGTGGATCCGGAACTTGCAAAGCACATGGACTTCTTCCCGGATACGACTCTCCTCAAGTATGAAAACGGCCCGGAAGGACTCCGCTATGCAGTTGTGAAGCAGGGCGAAGGCGAACCGGCTCGTTCTGGACACCGCGCGATTGTGCATTACACGGGCTGGATGGTGAACGGCTACAAGTTCGACAGCTCCCGCGATCGTGGACAGCCGTTTGCATTTGAACTCGGTGCGGGTAACGTGATCCGCGGCTGGGAACTCGGCGTGCAGGGGATGCTCCCGGGCGAAAAGAGAATTCTCGTGGTGCCGCCTGGCCTTGGCTACGGTAGCCGCGGCGCAGGCCCGATTCCGGGTGGTGCAACGCTCATCTTCGCTGTGGAATACCTCGGGGAAGACTAGCGGCGAAGCCGATTTTTAGTAGACAGTCGGCGGTTGGCAGTAGACAGGATTGCTTTCGAAAATTGTTAGTCTAGTTGTGCTCGACAGTGTCGGGCATTTTCTGTATAACTGAAAACCACCGGCCGAGGGGTCTCTTTTATTGAGTTAGCTGCGATTATCTATATTTTATTTGTGTTATTAAGTTCGAGAAGGAATATGAGAATACTATTTTCCCTATTTTTAGGATTTGTTGCTTTTTGGGTGGGGGCTTGTAGTGACGAATCGACCACTACGGTCTATGTAGAATCTCCTGGTTTTGCTGAACTTGCTCAAGGTGAAACTTTGCCTGAGTGTTCTTTAAAAAATGAAGGCGAACTGTATTTTGTTGCTGATTCCAGTGCGTTGTTTTGCTGTGCGAAAGAAAAATGGCGCAAGGTGAATCAGGGACGCCAAAACGTTGATACCATTTATGTCGCTGATACAGTTGTGTCGAAAGTGACAAAATCCGATACTGCCTATTTGGGCTCTACGGATACCCTAGATGTCGGTTGCTCAATAGCGTTGGATACGATTGATTTTCATTTGATCTGGGTGACGTGCGGGGATTCGGTCTTTTCTGTAATAGATGAACGTGCAAGCCGGTTTAGAACGCAATGGGGCGACCCTTTAACGGATGCAAGAGACGGGAATACGTATAAAACCGTTGTTATTAACAATCAAGTTTGGATGGCTGAAGACCTGAAATTTGGAACAGATTCCACCCGAGATTATACTTGGCTATCGGCTATGGGGAATCCGGAAGGTTGCGATGGAACCAAGTTTTGTGATTTAGGGGAAAAGCCGCAGGGGGCATGTCCTGTTGGTTGGCATATTCCGACTTTTGATGAATGGATTGCTATGTCGGAGTATGTGAATGAACATAATGGTACGGAGGCGGTATCAAGGGATTTGAGAGGTGTTGATGATGAACTGTATAGTTATTTAGGAATGACTTCTCCGGGGTATGATTTGTTTGGTCTTAGTGTGCATGCTCGAACTTTGACATCTACGCAGAAAGGTGATTCTTTATTCTATGTTGTGGACCCGACGTATGTATCAGCGACAGATGAACTTAGGATAAACTTGAATAGAAGGGTGGTTGACACTGAAGAAAAACCCTCATACAGAGTTCGTTGCTTAAAGAACGATTAGCCGAGGACTTATATGAAGCTAAATGTTTTATATGCGTTAACATTGTTTGTAATGTTTGGATGTAGTGATGATGCTCCTACGGAAAATATTATTTCTGTGAATTCGTCAGCTTTTGTTGGTGAAAATAAAAAAGATCTCCCTGTTTGCTCTGCGCAAAATTCAGGCCAAGTTGCCTATGTCGTCGAATCTGGAGAACTTCTTTATTGCGTTGACAATGAGTGGGAATCTTCTATTCAGAATGGCGGTGCTAGAGATACCGTTTATATTGTCGATTCGTTAAGCGTTGTCAAAAAAGTCTTTGATTCCGTTTATGTCGAGAACGCTAGATATGTGAAGAATTCGTGCATGGCGGAAGCGGATACTTCGAATTATCATGTTACAAAAGTTACGTGTGGAGAATCTACGTTCTATGTAGAAAATCGTCTTGCTCATTTAATATCTACTAAATATGGGGAAGAACTGGTTGATTCTCGTGATGGTAAAAAGTATAGAACGGTTGTTATTGGTAAGCAAACTTGGATGGCTGAAAATCTCCAATACGAAATGTGGGGAAGCTCCTGCGTGTCAGATTCTGCAGATTATTGCGAAAAATATGGTCGCGTGTACGAGTATGGTGCTTCGAAACAAGCTTGCCCTGAGGGGTGGCATTTGCCGGATAGGTCTGAAATTAAAGAATTAATTGCTTTTGTTGATTCCCATAATGGAGCCTATTCGGCGACACAGGATTTAGTTGCGCGTGATGTGTGGCGAAAAGGGGATAAGGCGTATGATGTCTTTGGGTTCTCGATCTTGCCGGCTGGGTATAGAGATCCCCAAGGACGCGCTTATCCTGGACAGGAAACTGGCTTCTGGATTGCAACTGATGTGGAGGGGTCTTACTACAATTCATGTTGGCTAAAGGAATTTGGTTCTATTTATACAGCTAACGATAGATACACCCTTCTTGAAAAACAAAACAATTGTGACACAAAAAATCAGCTATCCGTTCGTTGCTTGAAAAATGAAAAGTAGGAGATGGATATGTATAAATTAATTTTATTGATGCTTTGTTTTATATTATTTGTAACCTCATGCTCGGAAGATAATACGACAAATACGATTTCTAATGGCGTAGTTTCTTTTTCTTCGAATGAAATTCCTGAATGCTCGTCTGGTTCTGTCGGTAAAATATTTTTAAAAGATGATACAAAAGAGTTGCTTCTTTGTACGAAGAATGGATGGACTCCCGTGGCTGCGAAAGAAATTTCGCATAAGGATACTGTAGTTTCTAAGTCCGATACGACGATTGTCGAAAAAGGTTCCGTAAAAACGGAAACGGTTGAATCTTGTGCCGTACAGTATGATTCATCGGACGTGCATCTCGTTAAACTTGACTGTGGATCATTCACGGTTGTTGCTGAGGCCGAGAGTAATCGCGAGAGGGTTATAGTTCCTGGAAAGGACTTAGTAGATGAACGAGATTCCGCAATATATAGAACGGTTGTTGTGGGGTCTCAAACATGGATGAGAGATAACCTTCGCTTAGATGTTGAAGGGAGCTCGTGTGCTTGGGATTCTTGCGGTAAATATTCTAGGGAATATACGTGGGCTTTAGCCATGACTTCTTGCCCTAAGGGAACGCATTTGCCGAGTAAGGATGAGTTTAAAATATTATTTGATTATGTAGATGCCATCAATGGAGACACGCCTATCGGCATGGATTTGCGTTCAAGAGTTTATATTGGTGACTATCGCGACCATGGCCTTGATTTCTTTGGTTTTGACGCTCAGGGTTCAACTGCATATGGAGCTGCGGAATATTGGACATCAGATGAAATTGACGATGATGTGGCTGTATATGTTTATATCCGGGATCCCTATTTTTTCACAGATGAAGAGAAAACAGACTCTTATCCGGTTCGGTGTATATTGGATTAAATCGCGGTTCCGCCGTCCATTGACAAAATATCCATACCAAATGTTTACATTGTAGGTTCCCAGCGGTAAGTTTTAAATATTTTAGATATTGATGGTTACTTTTTCTGACATAGCGGATTACCGCGACTTCTTGAAGGAATTCTACGACAGGCGCAAGGTCGAGATGCCCTTCTACAGCTACCGCATGATGGGTGATAAGCTCGGGCTAGACTCCAGCTATCTCTATCGCGTATTGCAAAAGAAGCAGCACTTGCCTGCTCATGCATTACCTGCGGCAAAGGAAATCCTTGCGCTGAGTGGTCGCGAGGCCGAATACTTCGACCTCCTTTATTCTGCTGCTGTCAGCAAGGATAAGACTAAGCGCGAAGAACTCATGGCGAAGGCACTCTCGCTGCGCGACGTGGAACGCCATTCTTTGCAGGCTGCTGAACTTAAACTCCTCGAAAACTGGTGGATTCCTGCGGTACGCGCCTACCTGGAATTGAACGGTGGCGTTGTAAACGTCAAGCAGATTGCCAAAGACATCTGCCCGCCGATCACTGAGGAACAGGCTCTCGAAGCCATTGAAACTTTGAAGAGCGTCGGTCTCGTGAAGAAGCTTGCATCGGGCAAACTCGCGCTCACCGAAGCCCATTTGACAGTAGGGGGCCCTGAAAAGGCCAAGGCCGTGCGCAATTTCCAGCGCCAGGTGCTGAGCCTTGCGAGCGATGCGCTCGAAAACGTCCCCGTTAATGAACGTAACATTTCTACACTGACCCTTTCTGTGGACCAGTCCTGCTTCGAGGATTTGGGCGACATGTTGAGGGAATTCCGCCGTCTGGTCCAGAAAAGAGTGGACGGAGCCAAGAATCCTGATCGTGTTATGCAGCTTTCTATGGCATTTTACCCGGTTGCCCGCAAAGGAGGGGCGTCGGAAAATACTATAATAGTAGGGGAAGGTGCAGGAGTAAAAAAATGATTAAACGGGCGTGGACATATGGGTTGGCGACGTTGGCTCTGTTCAATGTCGCCTGCGATAGCGGTCGTACCGCTGGATCGTCGATGGAAACGGAAAATTCCATCGCGGTGCTTGTTCAATTGGCCGATGGCACGCCTGCTGCACGTATGGACGTTATTGTCCGCCCTGAATCTTACTTGTCCGGTGCATCCGAACTCGGATTGGACTCCCTGTACCAGTTGCACTTTGAAACCGACGAACAGGGCCGAGTGGTTCTGTCTGATGTCCCGACGGGCTCTTATATAATCGAAGCCCGCAGTGATTCCCTGAACTTGAAGGGCTTTGAAAAGATTGCCTATGTTGAATCGGATTCGACGACTCCTTTGACAGTCGAAGTCTCGGAACCGACCAAGGTCTCCGGTCGTGTCGGTCTTCCGCAGTTGGTCCGCCGTTCTGCAACCGTTTCTGTGCAGGGCTTGGACTACCAGGTCCCGATGGATTCCTCGGGCTATTTTGAGTTTGAATCGCTCCCGAACGGCAATGTCGAAATTGTCGCATTCGTGAACGATGCTGACGCTGACTCGGTTACGGAATATGGCCGAATTGAAGCTGACGTCGGTGCGCCATCTGGCGAAGGCGCCCTTTACCTCGGTGACTCTGCATACGTCAAGAAATATTTTGTATTTGATGACTTTGAAAATGGCGCAGACGCGTGGGAATCTGCGGCATCACTCAACGCGGAGGTCACCTTTAATATTGAATCGGCAGGTCTTGGTCGCGAAGGCAAGGCGGCGCACTTTATCTGTAAACGCGATTCTGCGGCTCAGTGGGACTGGGCGCTTATCGGTCGTGAACTGGGTGGCTATGTCAACTTGAGCGATCTGGATTCTATCCGCTTCTGGGTCCGCGTCTCAACTCCGTCGAGAATTTCGTTCTCGTTCGACAGGTTCGTGAATGACGATTCCGTGACGAGTTCCGATAATATCAAGTCTTGGCGCCATTTCGATGCGGATACGGTCTGGACGCAGTTTACCGTGATTCCGGCGGAACTGGATACGGCTGACAGCAATGGCGGTAACTACGGTTGGGAAGCGGTGAAGGACAGTGTCACAAAGATTGGCATCTTCGGCGCTATGGATACGGAAGTCTGGGTGGACGATATTGAAGTCTTTGGCTACGGTATCTTTGACCCGTTCGCACCACTCATTAAGAAGAGCGTTGTCCGGAAAGAAGAGTAGATTTATCCACTATTGACATTTTATCAATGGACCTGCATCGCTTTGCAGGTCTTTTTTTGTTGTTTGGAGGTAGATTAATAATGGATGGATTGGCGGTGTATGGCTGGTCCGAAGGAGTGTGTATGAACATGAAACGTTTGGCTGCACTGGGCTTATTTGCGGGCTTTGGTGTAAGTGCATTTGCTGACAACCCTATTTCTAGCTATCACTATCTGGCGGACCCTTCCTGCGCCTCTGATGGTGATACCTTCTACATCTTGACCGATGTGGATGACTATAACAACCAGACGAACTGGAACTACGATATTGTCGGCCTTTACGCCTTCACGTCTGAAGACATGAAGAACTGGACTGATCACGGCATGATTTTCCGCTCTAGGCGTGAATTCGGGAACTATCCGAACAACACCTGGGCTTCGGGCATTGCCGTGAAAAACGGCAAGGTTTACATTGTTTACCCTGATGGTGCAAGCGGCGTGGGCATGATTACGGCCCCGGCTATCGATGGTCCTTATACCGACCCGGTTAAGGAAACTCATGGTGTCAATAGAATTGCAGGTGGCGGTAGCTTGATTGGTAGTTGCGACGGCATTGCTCACTGCTTTGACCCGGGCATCTTGATTGATGACGATGGTAAGGGTTACGTGATTTTTGGTGGTGGCGAAAGCTCTAGCCGCCCCTATGGCAACAACTTTGACATTATCAGCTTTACCGAAAGCAATGGCAAGATTACTTTTGACAAGAATTCCCTGAAGAAGGTCTCTTTGCCGAACTCCTTCGAAGCTCCTTACTTGCACAAGAAGGGGAACATTTATTACTTGAGCTTCAACAACCGTAGCCAGATTATTGACTATGGTATGTCCAACAATATTTGGGGTCCGTATACCTTTGTGGGTACGGTCATTCCGGGAATTGGCTCTGTGCCTGATGCTCATGGCGAAGGTGGTAACAACCACCAGGGCTTTGCTCCGTTCAAGGACAAGTGGTATGCTGTGTACCACGACCGTCGCTTGGTGACGTCGGATAACCATCCGGCTGCAACGACGCAGCAGGGCGTGCGTTCCGAAAATCCGAACTACGAAAACCACAGAAGCGTGTCCATCGATGAACTCACCTGGAATGGCGACAAGATGAACAAGCTCACCTTCACCCGCGAAGGACCGAAGCAAATCAAGAACTTTGATCCGTACAAGACATACAAGGCAACGACGAGTTCCAAGCAGATGAACATCCGTAGCCGTACCGACTGGACCAAGGGTCAGCCGGTGAAGCACGTGCTCTTGCCGCTTACGAGCCGTAGCGAATCCTGGATCCGCGTGACTGGTGTGGACTTCGGTAAAGGTGCTGAAAACCTCCGCATCAAGGCCGCAAACGTAGGTGAAGGTAACAAGATTGAAATCCATACGGGTAGCGCGACGGGTACCCTTGCCGGTACTTGCGAACTTGCAAAGACCGCCAATAACATGACCTTCGTGGATAACGATTGCGCAATGAAGGGCCTTACGGGCGTTGTCGACCAGGTGTTCTTCGTGTTCAAGAATAATGGCAAGGATTCTACCATGGGGGTTCTCGAATGGGAATTCCAGGGCACGAAGCGCGAACCTGAACCGCAGACTCCGTTTGGCGGCAAGGCTTGGGCAATCCCGGGCAAGATTGAAATGGAAAACTTCGATGAACCGGGCTACGGCGCTGGTAACGATTCTTACGCTGATAACGATTCTGATGACCACGGTGCCGAAAGCAATGGTGGCAAGAGTTACCGCGAAGGCACTGGCGTAGATATCTACAAGAAGGCTACGGGCTATGTCGTCGGTTACAACCAAACGGATGAATGGCTGGAATACACTGTGGATGTGGCTGCTGAAGGCGACTACACGATGTTTGCGGCTGTGGCTTCTGCCAATGCAACCTCCAGCTTCAAGCTTTCCATCGATGGCGACGACATTACGGAATCGGTTGCCATTCCGAAGAATGATGGCGAAGAAAACTATGACGACTATAGCAAGGTGAAGGCGAATGTGAAGCTCCCGGCTGGCAAGCATATCCTCCGCTTTACCGTGACTGGCGACTGGATGGACATCGACTACATTCAGTTTGCATCTGGTAAGGATGCCAAGGACCCGGATGAAGGTGGTGAAGTGGCTATCCGTCAGAAGATTCGCATGAATGCGATTGCCGCTGCAACTTACGACGTGTTTGACTTGACCGGTAAGAAGGTCTCTAGCTTCACGGCCCATAGCATGGACGAAGCGAAGAACATGCTGCGTGGTGGCGCCCAGGCTAATATGCAGGGCGTGTGCATCATCCGCAACCGTGGTACCGGCATGATGGCTAAGGTCCGCACGACCCGCTAGAATCTCCAAGAAACACACATCCGTATAAAAGGGCTTCTCGCAAGAGGGGCCTTTTTTGCATCCAAATTTTTACGGACTCGTTGACGTTTTGTCCATAAATCTTTTGGCGTGTTCAGGGCTGTTTTGTTTTTTTGGAGGTACTTTTAGATTGGATGGATTGACGGTGTATGGTCGATCCTAAGGAGTGTTATGAAACTACTTAAGAAAGTAACGATGTTTGGACTCTTGGCGGGCTTTGGAGTAAGCGCGCTTGCCGATAACCCAATTTCTACTTACCACTACTTGGCTGACCCGGGTGCAGCCGCCGACGATGATTACTTCTACATCATCACGGACTCCGATGACCCGGCGCCTGCTAATTCTAACGGTTACAAGATTTACGCCCTTTATGCATTCCGCAGTAGGGATATGCAAAACTGGACCGACTACGGTATTATTTACGATGCCCGCAAGGTAAGTGGCATTAACGACATTTGGGCTTCTGGCATTGCTGTTCATAACGGTACGTTCTATATCGTGTTCCCGGATGGCGGTGGCGGCGGTATCGGCTATATCAAGGCTCCTGCAATTGAAGGCCCGTGGACAAACGCTGTGGGCCAGGGCAAGGATAAGCTTGTTGGTGGCCGTGGCATTATCGGTTGCGATGGCGTTTCCTGGTGCTTTGACCCGGGTATCTTTATCGATGACGACGGAACCACCTACGTGACATGGGGCGGCGGCGAAAGCACTAGCCGTCCAAACACTGATAACTTCGACATTGTCAAGTTGAACGATGCCAAGAACGCCCCGGTGGGCAACGGTTCCCATGTGAAGGTGAACAACTTGCCGACCCGCAAAATGCTCGAAGCTTCTTACATCCACAAGCACAAGGGTACTTACTACTTCTCTTACAGTACTGGCTGGCAGCAGGGCGCTCCGACGATTGACTATGGCACATCTAACAACGTAATGGGTCCTTACACCTGGAAGGGTACGATTCTCGGTGATCCGAGCATGAACGGTCGTAGCATCAACGGCAACAATAACCACCATGGTATTGCCGAATTCAAGGGCCACTCTTATGTTGTCTATCATGACCGCCGTATTGCCAAGGGCCATAACGGCCTGGAAATTATTCCGGCCGATGACGGTCAGCCGAAACCGAACGAAGGCTATCACCGTAGCGTTTCCGTAGACGAAATGTTCTACAATGCTGACGGCACCATTCAGACGGTGAAGGTGACGGATGAAGGTCCGGCACAGATTGAAAACTTTGACCCGTACGATTGGTATCCGGCACTCACGAGCTCCAAGCAGAAGGGCATCCGCAGCCGCTCTAACTTTGTGCAGGGCAAGGCTGCCGAACACGTGTTGCTCCCGCTTTCCTCTAAGGAATCCTGGCTCCGCGTTTCGGGTGTTGATTTTGGTACGGCTGCAACGGGCTTCACAGTCGAAGCTGCAAGCGCTGCCGATAACAACAAGATTGAAATCCGCACTGGTTCTGCAACGGGTACGCTCGCTGGTACTTGCACGCTCAAGAATACTGGCAACAAGAATACCTATGCCGAAAACAAGTGCGAAGTTGAAGGCCTCAAGGGCATTGTAAAGCAGTTGTTCCTCGTGTTCAAGGGCGACAGGGACTCTACCATGGCTATCAAGGCTTGGGGTTTCGAAGGCAGTGGCACGACTCCGCCGGAACCGCAGAAGCCGTTTAGCGGCAAGGCTTGGGAAATTCCGGGCAAGATTGAAATGGAAGACTTCGACATTCCGGGTTCTGGCCGCGGTAGTGAAATCAAGTCCTACAGCGAAAACGATTCCGAAGACCATGGCATCGAAAATGGTGGCAAGAGCTACCGCGAAGACACTGGCGTCGATATCTACAAGAAGGCTACAGGCTATGTCGTGGGCTACAACCAGTCCGGCGAATGGCTTGAATACACCGTGAACGTGAAGGAAGCTGGCGACTACACGATGTTTGCATCTGTGGCTACGGACAATTCCACGGCTAGCTTTACGCTTTCCATTGACGATAAGTCCATCGCTGAAGTCCCGGTTTCCGGCGATAGCTGGGATGACTTTGTGAAGGTCAAGGCGAACGTGACGCTCCCGGCCGGTGAACATGTCCTGCGCTTCACTGTTACGGGCGACTGGTTCGATATCGACTATATGACGTTTGCTAAAGGGAAGGACGCTAAGGATCCGGACGACGAAACGATTGGTATCAAGGGCTTCAGGGTGCTTGGTGCAGATGCAGTCGCAAACTTCGACGTGTTCGACTTGACCGGCAAGAAGGTTTCTAGCTTCACGGCCCGCAATATCCACGAAGCCAAGAAGCTCTGGCGCGAAAATCCGCAGTCCAGGAATGTGCAGGGCGTTTGCATCATCCGTAACCGTTACAACGGCGCGGTGGCAAGAGTCCGCACCACTCGCTAAGCCTCTCTCGTCTTTCGTCTCTAGTCTAAACCTATTGACTTTTTGTCCATGAGACCTACGATTTTTCGTGGGTCTTTTGGCGTTTCTGAGGGTAGTTTTATAAAAAACGGGATGGCGGTGTGTTTGGTCGATCCCAAGGAGTGAACAATGAGATTACTGAAACGTTTAACGATGGCAGGCTTGCTGGCGGGCTTTGGTGTGGGCGCGCTTGCAGACAACCCGATTTCGGCTTACCATTACTTGGCAGACCCGGGTGCCGCTGCCGATGATACTTATTTCTATGTCATAACCGACTCGGATGACCCTGCTGCATCGAATGCCAATGGCTATAATATCAAGGCCCTTTACGGTTTCCGCACGAAGGATATGAAGAACTGGACCGATTTCGGTATCATTTATGATGCCCGCAAGGTCGATGGCATTGGCGATATCTGGGCGTCTGGCATTGCGGTGAACCCGAATGACCACAGACTTTACATTGTGTTCCCGGATGGCGGTGGCGGCGGTATCGGCCTTATCGGTGCCGATAGCATTGCAGGCCCGTGGACAAACCCGGTCTCTGGCAACAAGAAACTCATCAACAACTGGGGTGGCGGTCTTGCCGACTGCGACGGCATTGGCTGGTGTTTTGACCCGGCAATCTTCTTCGATGACGATGGCCAAGGCTATTTCACGTTTGGCGGTGGTGAAAGCAATAGCCGCCCGGCAGCCAACAATAACAACAATATCTTCAATATCTACAAGTTGAACAAAGATATGAAGGGCTTCGATGTAGGCTCCAAGACCCAATTGAAGATTGGTGGCCCGAAGGCGATGGAAGCCTCTTACATCCACAAGTATAAGGGTAATTACTATCTCTCTTACAGTACGGCGGATTTGCGCATTGCCTATGGTATGTCCAAGAACCCGATGGGTCCTTACGAATACAAGGGAATCTTCATGGGGAACCCGAATATCAACGGCCAGAACATCAATGCCAATAACAACAACCACCACGGCATTGCAGAATTCAAGGGCCACTGGTATGTCGCTTATCATGACCGCCGCATTGCCAACGGTTACGACGGCTTGGAAAAGATTCCTGCCGATGACGGTAAGGCGAATCCGGTGCCGGCATTCCACCGCAGCGTGAGTGTTGACGAGTTTTTCTACAACGGTGACGGTACCATGAAGGAACTGACCTTCACGAAGGAAGGCCCGAAGCAGATTGAAAACTTCGATCCGTATGACTGGTATCCGGCTTTGACGAGTTCCAAGCAGAAAGGCATCCGCAGCCGTTCGAACTGGACTCCGGGCAAGGTCGCAGAACACCTCTTGCTCCCGCTTTCCACGAAGGAATCCTGGATTCGCGTGAGTGGCGTGGACTTTGGTACGGCGGCAACGGGCTTTGTGGTTCAGGCGGCAAGCGCTGCTGATGGCAACAAGATTGAAATTCATTCGGGCTCTGCTACAGGTACGCTCGCTGGCACTTGTACGCTCAAGAATACCGGCAACAAGAACACTTTTGCAGAAAATTCCTGCGAAGTGACCGGCCTCAAGGGCATCGTAGATGAAATTTTCCTCGTGTTCAAGGGCTCTCAGGACTCCACCATGGCAATTAAGGCATGGGGCTTTGAAGGTAGCGGCACGACTCCTCCGGAACCGCAGAAACCGTATGGCGAAAAGGCTGTGACGCTCCCGGCAAAGATTGAAGCTGAACATTATGACATCCCGGGCGTTGGCCGCGGTGGCGATGTGGATTCTTACAGCGATAACGAAAAGGCAAACCAGGGCGATGCCAAGTTCCGCGAAGATCAGGGCGTTGACATTGTCGAAGGCGGTACGGGCATGGCGATTGGCTACACGGCTTCTGGTGAATGGCTCGAATATACGGTCGAAGTCCCGGAAGACGGTGATTATGCGATTAAGGCCTCGGCTTCTACTGGCATGGAAAGCGCAAGCTTCTGCTTCTTGGCCGATGGCAAGGCAATTGGCGATACCATTACGGTTCCGCAGACTGGCGAGGACTGGAGCGTCTATAAGGAATTCGAAGGTGGTAAGGCCAAGCTTACTAAGGGCACTCATGTAATCCGTCTCGTGATTACGGGCGACAACGTGAACGTGGACTGGTTCTCTCTCGGCGAAGTGAGCGAAGTGGGTCTCAAGCCTGCTGTGAAGTTCCAGGCTAATGCTTCTCGCGTCTACCGCGTGTATAGCGTGAGCGGCAAGCTGCTCGGCACTGTGGAACTCGTCGGAAAGAAGGCCGCCGAAGCTCTCCAGAGTGCAGGCTTCAATAAGGGCGTTTACATGCTCAAGAGCGTTGACGGCCACAAGACTTTCATGACTTCTGTCGCAAGATAAAATTCATATAATTCCGAAACCAAATAACGAAAAGCACCCCGAAGGCAAAAGCTCTGGGGTGTTTTTTTGTCGCTGCCCCATTACCAAAATGTCAATGATAAAAATTGGCAGAAATGTGGTTTTGGGGGAAAGTGAATCTAAATTATAGGGTGGAAAATCTTGCAATCATGCAAGGGAAGTTATGGGATGATGATTATGAGTTTAAAGCAGAATGCTTTAGCAACTGTTTTTGGCTATGGAGCCGCTGCCCTAGCCGTATTCATCTAAAAGATCCTCCTAAACCACACACCCTAATGGCGCTGAATGGTGCCATTTCACCTCGGGACGAATGTTCCGAGGTGTTTTTTGCATCTCCTAATACAATGCGTGTAATTTAATGAAAAAACAGAAAAAATCTAATCGTCGAGAGAATAAAGCGTCGGCCACAACCTTAAAAGGCGAGTGCCGCGACCATACTTGTATGGTCATGGTTGAGCCGTAAGGTTGGCGCTTGCGCCAGGATGGGTTTAAATCAACTCCGAGCTGGGGCCCCGCCCGCATGAAGTTCATTTATGAATAAAAAAGACTCTTGTTACAGAGTCTTTTAGTTCATTACCAAATTGACAATGGAAAATTATTCTGGGGGTGTAAAATGATTGCGCGAGGGATATAAATTTAGAATGTACCCTCATGCAAAGGGCATGGGATAATTATGGGAGATATTTATGAAGTGTATGGGTGAAGTCCTGAAGATTGCTTCGTTTGGTTTGGCTTTTGCTATACCTGCTTTTGCCTCGACGGTCAACGTTGACGTGACCGAAGAACACCAGGTTATCCGCGGGTTTGGCGGCATGGTGCATAACCAGTGGCAGGGCGGTGGAGGCCTTTCCGAAGCCGATGCGAAGATTGCTTTTGGTACGGGCGATGGCACAATCGGCCTCAACACGCTCCGTATTCCGGTTTACGCCAATTCCAATGACTTCAACAAGGAAGTTCAGGCCGCAAAGTATGCCAAAAAGTACGCCGGCGATGACTTTATCCTTTATGCGACTCCGTGGACATCGCCGTACGCAGGGGCGAACCAGCACATGGCTTCTTCGAATTACCAGAAGTATGTGGACCACCTGAATAGCTTTAACGATTACATGAAGAATCAGGGCGTTCCCCTGTACGCTATCTCCATCAGTAACGAACCGGACTGGTGCGGTGAATGGGCTTGCTGGAGTGCCGACGAAATCTACAACTTCACCAAGGGTTATGCCGACAAGATGCGCAAAAACGGCGCGAAGGTGATTTCGACGGAATCCTTCCGTTATGACAAGAACCTCTACAACAAGGTCTTGAACGATGCCAATGCCCTTAAGAACTGGGACATTCTCGGCGCGCATTTTTACGCGAGTGACCGAAGGACTGGGGACAACTTCTTCCAGTACAGCCTTGCTGACCAGAAAAAAGTCGAACGCTGGATGACGGAACACTATACCGAAAGCCAGGGAAGCGGTAACTACTGGCGCACGATTACGAATACGGGTGACCAGGCGAACGCCAACAAGCGCGATACCGTGAACGCCATGGACGTGGCTTACGAAATTCACCGCGCCATGGTCGTAGGCAATTTCAATCAGTACACCTGGTGGTACATCCGTCGCTGCTACGGCCTCATCATGGAAAAGGATTTTGGCAACAAGCTCCAGATTCCGCAGAACGAAATCGGCAAGATTTCTAAGCGCGGTTACGTGATGAGCCAGTTTGCGCGCTTTGTCCGCCCGGGTGCTGTCCGCGTGGGCGCTACAGCAAACCCCGAAAAGGAAGTCTTTGCAAGTGCATACAAGAGCAAAGATGGCGATAGCGTTATCGTGGTGCTCGTGAACCGCGACTACAAGAATAGCAAGACTGTGACCGTCAATGTGAAGGGTGCCGATGTGGAAACTTTCCATGTGTACACCACTAGCGAAGCGAAAAATGCAAAGTACGAAGGCGAAGTCGAAGTCAAGAATGGCTCCGTGACGATTACCATGGATGCCGGCAATTCAAGCAACAAGGACTGCATTGTGACACTCGTGGGCAGTGGCACTCCGGCAGATCCTGTACCTCGCGAACCGTTTGGTGGCAAGGTCGCTGAAATCCCGGGCAAAATCGAAGCCGAAAACTTTGACGTTCCGGGTACGGGCAAGGGCAACAAGTCTTATAGCGAAAACGATTCCGAAGACCGTGGCGAAACCAACTACCGCGAAGGCACGGGTGTCGATATTTACAAGAAGGCTACTGGCTATGTGGTCGGCTATAACGAAGAAGGCGAATGGCTCGAATACTCCGTGAACGTGAAGGAAGCCGGTGATTACACAATGTTTGCTTCTGTCGCTACGAGTAATTCGACGTCTGGTTTCTCGCTCTCCTTGGATGGAAAAACTCTTGTAGAAAATGTCGCACTTTCGGGAACGAGCTTCGATGACTTTGTGAAGGTCAAGGCCAACGTAACGCTCCCGGCTGGTGAACATATCCTCCGCATGACGGTGACGGGTTCCTGGTTCGATATCGACTACTTCAACTTTGCAAAGGGCAAGGATGCTGCCGATCCGGACGATAAGACGATTGGTTTGCGCGGTGCTAATTTCCGCTTGCCGACCGAAGCCGAAAATTACAGTGTCTTCGACGTGAACGGCGTGCTCGTGGGCAAGTTCCTTGCTACGACCAAGGCCGATGTCCAGCGCATGACCAAGAGCGTGGTGCGTCAGAATGGCATTTACTTTGTGAAGTCTCTCAAGTCCGGCAATGCTTACCGCATTTCTGTGGCAAAATAATTTCATATTCCTAAAAACGGGAGCCGAGCAATTGGCTCCTGTTTTTTTTAAGAGTTTGTTAAAAGGGAGATAGATATGAGTGTGGAAATGAGCTTCAAAAAGCTGATGGGCATTGCAGGTGTTGCTGCTGGCCTCTCTATGTTTGCGGTAATGGGTGCAAATGCGGCTCCGGACCCGAACTTCCATATTTACATTGCTTACGGGCAGTCGAACATGGAAGGCAACGCGAGGAACTTTACGGATGTCGATAAGAAGGAACATCCTCGCGTGAAAATGTTTGCAACAACGTCTTGCCCGAGTCTTGGCCGCCCTACGGTCGGTGAAATGTACCCGGCAGTGCCGCCAATGTTCAAGTGCGGTGAAGGCCTTTCTGTCGCTGACTGGTTTGGCCGCCACATGGCAGATTCCTTGCCGAACGTGACGATTGGCATTATTCCGGTGGCTCAGGGCGGTACGAGTATCCGCTTGTTTGACCCGGACGATTACAAGAATTACCTCAATTCTGCGGAAAGCTGGCTGAAGAACGGAGCCAAGGCTTACGGTGACGATGGCAATGCCATGGGCCGCATTATTGAAGTCGCCAAGAAGGCTCAGGAAAAGGGCGTCATCAAGGGAATCATCTTCCACCAGGGTGAAACCGATGGCGGCATGAGCAACTGGGAGCAGATTGTCAAGAAGACTTACGAATACATGCTCAAGCAGCTCGGTTTGAACGCCGAGGAGACTCCGTTTGTCGCCGGTGAAATGGTCGATGGCGGTTCGTGTGCTGGCTTTAGCAGTCGTGTGCGTGGGCTTTCCAAGTACATTGCGAATTTTGGCGTGGCAAGTTCCAAGGGTTACGGCTCTAAGGGCGATGGTCTCCACTTTACTGTGGAAGGCTACCGCGGCATGGGCCTCCGTTATGCCCAGCAAATGCTCAAGCTCATCAACGTGGCGCCTGTTGACCCTGTCCCGCAGGAACCGTTCAAGGGTGCTCCGATTGCTATTCCGGGCAAGGTCGAAGTCGAAGATTTTGACAAGCCGGGTATCGGCAAGAACGAAGACGGTACGAGTAACGCCTCTTACAGTGACGAAGATTCCGAAAACCACGGTGATAGCGATTACCGCAAGGATACGGGCGTAGACTTGTACAAGGCGGGCGATGGCGTTGCTCTTGGTTACACGCAGACTGGCGAATGGCTTGAATACACGGTAGACGTGAAGGCTGATGGCGAATACAATATCGATGCAAGTGTCGCTGCCGGTAATTCCACCTCTGCGTTCAAGCTTTACATCGACGAAAAAGCAATAACGGATGATGTTTCCGTGCCGCAGACTGCCGACAATTCCTGGGACACGTACAAGACGATTTCCGTGAAGGAAAAGGTCACCTTGAAGGCCGGTAAGCACGTGCTCAAGCTCGAAATCACCGCCAACTACGTGAATATCGACTGGATCCAGTTCAGCGAGCCGAAAAAGGAAGACCCGCCGAGCGCGATTGCAAAGGTCCGTTTTGACATGACTGAAGCCGAAAGCAACTTTAGCGTGTACAGCATGCAGGGCCAAAAGCTCGGGACGTTTACCGCGAAGGGAATGGCCGACGCGATGAACCTCGTCAAGACGGATGCCAAGCTCCGCAAGCAGGCAAAGGGCGTGTTCTTTGTGCGCAAGGAAGGCGCAAAGCTCATGAGCAAGAAGGTTGTCGTTTTCGAATAATTCTAGACTCCATGAAGGGTCCTGGCGGATGCTAGGACTCTTTTTTTACAAAATGCGTTTTTTGAGCGAATTTCGCAATTCATTGACAAAACGTCCATATTATATGGAGCATACATTTGAGCTTTTTCTGCATTTTTAGGGTAGATTCTTTATAGAAATTTTGGATTAAGGGATATAAAAATGAGCGTGGAAAGAAACCTCAAAAAATTCATGGCCCTTGCTGGCGTTGCCGCTGGGCTTTCTATGTTTGCGGTGGGGGCGAATGCGGCTCCGAACCCGAACTTCCATATCTACATTGCTTATGGGCAGTCTAACATGGCGGGCAACGGCGATATCGTACCGTCTGAAGACCAGGCCGAAGCTCCTAAGAACTTTATCATGCTTGCTTCGCACAATGCAAATGCAAGCCAACGCAGCGGCAAGACGAATCAGTCTATCAAGACGGGCGAATGGTACCCGGCAATTCCTCCGATGTTCCATCCGTTCGAAAACCTCTCCCCGGCGGACTACTTTGGCCGCGCTATGGCCGATTCCTTGCCGGGCGTGACCGTGGGCATTATCCCGGTTGCCATCGGTGCTGTGAGCATCCGCGCCTTCGACAAGGACCAGTACGAAGCTTATTTCAGGGGCGATGGCAAGGACATCATGAACTGGGGCTGGCCCAAGGATTACGACAACAACCCTCCGGGACGCATTCTGGAACTTGCCAAGAAGGCAAAGGAAGTGGGCGTCATCAAGGGCTTCATCTTCCACCAGGGCGAAAGTGACGGTACCGATGCCAACTGGCGCAAGACCGTTTACAAGACCTACAAGGACGTGATTGATGCGCTTGGCTTGGACGAAAACGAAGTGCCGTTTGTGGCAGGCGAACTCCTCCAGGAAGGCCAGAACTGCTGCTCTAGCAAAAACGGCGGCATTGCCCAGCTCAAGCAAAATTTCAAGAAGTTCGGACTTGCCTCTTCCAAGGGCTTGCAGGGTAACGGCAAGGATCCGTACCACTTTGGCCGTGCGGGCGTGATTGAACTTGGCAAGCGCTACTGCTCCGAAATGCTCAAGCTCATTGACAAGACGATTGACCCGGATGCTCCGCCGGTAAACCTCGTGGACCCGAGCCAGTCTACGGTTCCGGATGAACCGCCCGAGGAATATGGCCCGTACACGGACCCGATTGAAATCCCTGGCAAGGTCGAAGCTGAAAACTACAACAAGGGCGGCGCCGACAAGGCCTATTACGATTTGAGCAAGGGCAACGAAGGCGGTAAGCTCCGCAAGAACGATGTCGATATTTACCAGCCGAACATGGGCATTGTCGTCGGTCACTGCCAAAAGTCTGAATGGCTCAAGTACACCGTAAATGTCAAGGCCGATGGCGACTACGGAATTACGGCGAACGTAGCCGGTGATAATGCGACCGGTAGCATTGTGCTCTACATGGATGACAAGCGCATTGGCGATGAAATGGTGAACGAAGGCAAGGGCTTTGACACGTTCTCTATCGTCGATGGTGGCAAGGTTTCCCTGAAGGCTGGCGAACACGAACTGAAGATTGAAATTGCAAACGACTGGATTGATATTGACTATATCGAATTCAAGGAAATCAGCGCTCAGCCGCCGATTGGAATCAAGAATATCCGCTTTAGTATGACTGAAGCCGAAAGTAGCTATAGCGTGTTCGATATGCAGGGCATTAAGCTGAGTTCGTTTACCGCAAAAGGCATGAACGAAGCAATGAATCTAGTGAGGGAAAACGCAAAGCTCCGCAAGCAGGCAAAGGGTGTGTTCTTTGTCCGCAAGAACGGGGAAAAATCTCTAACAAAAAAGGTGGTGATACATGAATAAAAACGAGTTGGTAGTTGTAAAGCAAATCGCTTTCTTCTTTGTCGTCGCTGTTGCTCTTGGCTTCATCTACGGCTAATAAAATAAAATGAGAGAATAATACACGGGAAAAATTAGTGTGACTCCTATAGGGCCTCGGCAACCGCCGGGGCTCTTTTCGTATGCCCCCGTCATCCTCGACCCTAGAGTGCGCGGCGCGTTATCAAGAATGCGCAATGGTCCGCATTTATAAAAAGTAATCGGTGGTTTGAATGCCTGTTGGTGTGTGAAAAAAAATGAAATTTTTAGAAAATGGTGAAATTTACGTGAAAAAGGTTTGAAAATACGTGGCTTTCACGTAATATTTAAACGTTGTCTGTAGTTTTGAATGTGGAAAAGCTGGTTTTGGGGTGTTTTTCAAAATTTCAGTAGTTGACAACTATACAAGATAAAAGAATCGCCCCGGTTGCCCGGAGCGATTATGGTGTATATAGGATGAATTATGAAATCAAATTTGATTTATTACTTCACGAAGCTTGCCGGAAGCGTGAACTGCTTGAGGAACGGCCAGCCAATGCTAGCGTCACCGTAGTCGTGACCACCGCCCTGCTTGGTGCAGAGCACGACCTTCGTGCCGTCCTTGCAGTTGGAGTATTCCTGGCAACCATTGGAGTTCTTGGTCGGAGAGCCTGTGCAGCCGTTCTTTTCGGCCCAGAACTTGAAGGTGCCTTCGGCGCCAAGGAAGTTCAAACCGTCGTTGAAGCCGCTATCGCCACCTTGGTAACGGCAGACCGGGTCATTCGTGCCGCGGAAGTTGATGACAGAAATCGGACGAGACATCTTGCATTGAGCACTGTTGGTCTTGTTCAAGTCCATAGCTGCTGGAGCAACTGCGGCGAAGACATCGGACATCATGCAAGCCACGTGGTTACTCATCCCGCCACCCATCGAGAAGCCGGTAGCGTAGATGCGCTGCGGGTCGATGCAGGCGATTTCTTTGAGCTTATCAATCATTGCGTAAGAGAACTTGACGTCATCGTCGTTGGAGCAGCAGGGGCCGACGTTCCAGCCGTTACCCATTCCACCCGGTTTGCCAGTGCCGTCCGGATAAAGCGTGATTACGCCTTCGGGGTCAGTCTTGGCCTTGTACGGAGAACTGCCAAATTCGCCTGAACCGCTACCGCCAATCGGGTGGTAGTCAATAACGAGCGGTACGGGCTTGTCACCCTTGTAGGCGCTCGGCACGTGCATAATGAATGTACGTTTCTTGCCATCGACGGTCACGTCCATGTTCTGTCTATCTACGGGCTTTACCGTCTTGCCGGCGCAGTCAACGATGATTTGTTCAATCTTGGCGCTGCTAGAAGATTCTTCAACGCTAGAAGAAGAAACCTTTGCGGAAGAACTAGATTCAATCTTTTTGCTAGAACTGGACTGAGCACTAGCCTTGGCCATCTTGACGAAGACGCCCGTTTCAACTTCGGCCTTAGCCTGGTAGGTGGCGTTCTGGTAGCCTTCCAGTGAGAACTGCAAGAACGGCAGCGGATCACCTTCCTTCATGAGGGTGACTGTCTTGCCTATCTGGTAGGTAGCGCGGTTTCCGTCGGCGTTAATGCGGAGGAACTTGGCGCCCTTAGCCATAGTCTTGTTCAAGTCGACCTGCATAAAGCCGTCGATGTTATGTTCCGTCTTGGAGGCGCAAACTTTGCCGAGTGCATCCATCACGGACATGGTAATCGTTTGGGCCTTTACGCCGGAAATGGTAATGATGTTGTTGCTGAAACCGATGAAAGCCTTGGCTACCATAGCGGAGTGCAAACCTGCATTCTCGTTAGAGATTGTAAATGTACCATCTGCACCTGATGTGGATTCTACACCCGCATAGTTGAACGATGTAATCTTGACGCCGGAAAGTGCTCGGCCCGAACCTTCTGAGGTGATTGTGCCACTGATGCTCCAAGCGAAGGAAAGTGAGCTAAGCAAAGCTACTGTTCCTGTGAATGCCATGAATTTAGACATGGTCATAACGACTCCTTTTAAGTTAAAAGTTTCCAACCCTTTTAATACACTCGGCCTGGCCTTATCCAGAGACTCTTGCCAGGCCTACCCAAAATATAGATGGATGTTTCTTAGGTGTTGCGAAATGGTGTTGTGAAAAATTATAAAGCGTTGTGAAAATTGCGAAAAGGATTTTTTACAAAAGAGGCGCGGTTTTCGACACGTTTTCGGGGCCGTAATGGGGTGTTATTGATAAAAAATCCATAAAAAGGGCGTGCGATTGCGGGTTAAAACCATGTAAATGGGATAAATTATGATTGTTAATCTTATCTAGCCTTGGTTGGAAAGGAGTGATTATGGGATTGTTTAGTAAGATGGCGAAGTCGGCTGTGGTTTTGGCTGCTTTTGCTGTAGTGAATAGTGCAGCCGTTAAGGTCAATAACCCGATCATGTATGTCGATAGCCCGGACCCTTCCATTGTCCGTGTTGACGATGCTTATTACATGGTCACGACGACCATGCACTTTGCGCCTGGCGTGCCTGTTTTCAAGAGCACGGATTTGGCCCAGTGGCGCACGGTGGGTTATGCCTACCAGACGCTCACCAACAACGACCAGCAGAACCTGAATGGCGGCAAGGACGCCTACGGTAAGGGCTCCTGGGCATCGAGCATCCGCTACCACAAGGGGTTTTTCTACGTGCTGACTCCGTCTTACACGACGGGCAAAACTCATTTGTACAAGACCGCCGACGTGGAAAGCGGCCAGTGGTCCGAAGTGCAGCTCCCGTTCTACCATGACCCTTCTTTGTTCTTTGATGACGATGGCACCGTGTGGGTGTTCTACGGCAGCGGCGACCAGATTAGCTATGTGCAGTTGAATGACGATGCTAGCGGTGTAAAGGCTGGCGGCAAGAGCGGTAAGCTCGGTGGCGTGAGTGTAAACCAGGTAACCGGTACCAGCAACTACTACGTGCAGCAGGAAGGCTCGCACATGGAAAAGGTGAACGGCGAATACTACCTGTTTACGATTTCCTGGCCGGCTGGCAAGAGCCGTAGCGAAATCGTTTACCGTTCCAAGAGCCTGCTCTCCGGATTCAGCGGAAGGTATTTCCTCTCTGATAACGGTGTTGCGCAGGGCGGCATTTTTGATACTCCCGATGGCAAGTGGTATGCCCTCCTGTTCCGCGATTCCGGTCCGGTTGGCCGTATGTCGCACTTGGTCCCGATGGAATGGAAGGATGGTTGGCCGGTTCCGACGAGCGGATCCAAGGCTCCCTCGACGATTGACTTGCCGGAATCTCCGCTCCCGGGCTACGGCATGGTCACGAGTGACGATTTTGAATCTGGCGAACTTGCTCTCGAATGGCAGTTCAACCATAACCCTGATAACAAAAACTGGAGCTTGTCTGCAAATCCGGGATTTTTCCGCATTACCACGGGCCGCACGGATAGCCGTGTCGTGAATGCAAAGAACACTTTGACACAGCGTTCCTTTGGCCCTAAGAGTTCTGGCCGTACGCTTGTTGACGGCAAGGGCATGAAGGATGGAGACATGGCGGGCCTCGTTGCTTTGCAGGATGACAAGGGCTTTGTCGCGCTTGCTAAAGATGGCGGTAACTACAAGGTTGTGATGTACAGCGGAAACAAGGATGGCGAAAGACTTGTAACAAGTGAAAATCTTTCGGACTCCAAGGTTTATCTGCGAATCGATTTTGACTTGCCGATTGACCGTGGTACTGCATATTTCTATTACAGCACCGATGGTAGCTCTTGGAAAAAGATTGGCAACGATGTGAAGCTCAATTATGACCTCCACATGTTCGTGGGCGTGCGCTGGGGCCTCTTCAACTTTGCGACCAAGCAGGCGGGCGGCTATGCAGACTTCGACTGGTTCAAGGTCGGTACCGATGTGAACGATGAAATTTATCTCGACGGCGCTGGTTCTGAACCTGTTCCGCAGACTCCGTTCTGTGCCGCTGGCGAAAACTGCCCTGCAAATGCAATCCCGGGCAAGATTGAAGCCGAAGACTTTGACGTGCCGGGCAAGGGCAAGGATGGCTCATCTTACTATGACAGCGATTCCGAAAACCACGGCGATAGCGACTATCGCAAGGGTACCGGCGTTGACCTTTACAAGAAGGCAACTGGCGTCATTGTGGGCTACAACAGCGAAGGCGACTGGCTCGAATATACCGTGAACGTAAAGGAAGCGGGAGATTACACCATGTTTGCTGCGGTTGCTGCTGCGGGTTCCACCTCAAGCTTCAAGCTCTCTTTGGATGGCAAGGACATTACTGAAGAACTCTCTGTTCCGGCGGCAAGTTCTGGCGAAGAAAATTATGACGATTATAACAAGGTAAAAGCAAACGTAAAACTCCCGGAAGGCGAACATGTACTCCGCTTCACGGTTGTTGGCTCTTGGCTTGATATCGACTACTTTACGTTCGTGAAGGGCGCAAACGCTACGGATCCGGATCCCATTGTTGGCTTGGCAAAGGGCGTTCGCTATAATGTGCAGGGCGTGCAGACTTATGGCGTCTATGGCTTGAACGGTAAGTTCATCGGTCGCGTTGATGCATCCAACAACTTCGATGTGCGTAGCAAGGTGAACAGCCTCGTGAAGGAAAGCGGCGTGTACATCGTCAAGTCTCTCACCACCGGCAACACCCACCGCCTATCCGTAACAAAGTAATCTCTATAGTTTATTCATAGTTCCTCAAACACCCCCCGAGACCAGGAAGCGGATGTCGGAAGCGAAGCTTACGGACATCCATTTCCTGGTCGTTTTTGTGTTCTGTAAACACCCCCGAGGCTCGGATGCACACGTGGAAAGCTTGCTTTCCAACGTGTATATCCGAGCCGTTTTTGGTTGTTCTTAAAACACCCCTATCACACATTTCCAGAACAACCAAGAGGCCAGAATCACATCTCGGAAAGCTTGCTTTCCTGCGGGTATATCCGAGCCGTTTTTGGTTGTTCTTAAAACACCCCTATCACACATTTCCAGAACAACCAAGAGGCCAGAATCACATCTCGGAAAGCTTGCTTTCCTGCGGGTATATCCGAGCCGTTTTTGGTTGTTCTTAAAACACCCCTATTACACATTTTATCCCCTCAACCCATTGTCAAAACCGCAATGGAAAATGTTTACCGCTAAGTGATAATCGCCAATCCAAAAGGTATTTTCTTCATAGGTAAAATGGGAAATAAACCTCAAGGAGTAAGAGGTATGTTTGGTAAAATCTTCAAGAAGGCGCACTGCGCCTTGACGGTTGCCGCCTTGGCTGGCTTCGTGACCTTTTCTTTTGCAGACAACATTAATGTGAACGGCACGAACCGTACCATGAACGTGTATGCGCCGAGAAACATCGAAAAAAATCGCCCGCTTATTATCCAGATGCACGGTATGAATCAGGATGCCCCGTATCAGCAGAATGCCGCCAAGTGGGAGCCGATTGCCGATACCGCACGATTTGTGGTCGTGTTCCCGAACGGTCAAAACAGGGCCTGGGACATCGGTGGCGACAAGGACATCAATTTCCTCAAGGCGATTATCAACGAAATGTACAACAAGTACGGCATTGACAAAAATCGCGTGTATGTTTCGGGATTCTCGATGGGCGGCATGATGAGCTACCATGCGGCAAACAAGATGGGCGATATGATTGCTGCCATTGCCCCGGTTTCTGGTGGCGGTGGCGTGAACTCGCCCAAGCGCGCCATGCCGATTATGCATACCCACGGCACTTCCGATGACGTGGTGAATTACAACAGCACCGTGAATACCCTCAAGGGCTGGGTCTCTGCGCAAAAATGCTCTTCAAGTTCCAAGGTCACAAAGCCGTATCCATCAAGCAAGCCGGGTTCTGCCGCCTCTCTCGAAGTCTGGAGCGGCTGCAAGGATAACGTCGAAGTCCGCTTGCTCACCATTGCAGGCAAGGGCCACTGGTATTCCATGGACGAGGCGGTCAGTGTCAACACGAGCGTTGAAATCTGGAATTTTGTCAAGAATTATTCGCTGGACGGCTCTTCGCTTCCGCCGCCAATTCAGGTGCCGACCGACCGCGACAGCATTTTTAACGGTGGCTTCGATTCGACCGACGTGGCCTGGACTTTGCAGACTCACGGCAGTGCCGCTGCTACAGGTGACGTGAAAAATGGCAAGTATCAGCTTGACATTTCTGCCATCGGCACGGAAAATTACCAGGTGCAGGTGATTCAGCATGACTTGCATCTCGAAAAAGGCCAGTGGTACGAAGTGAGTTTTGAAGCTAGCGCTGGCGCCTCTCGCACGCTCGAAGTGAACGTGGAACAGCACACGGATCCGTGGGCAAGTTACCTCACTGAAAAGAAGAATTTTGAAATCGGCAAGGAATCCAAGAAGTATTCCTTCCAATTCCAGATGACTGCCGCAACGGATAAAGATTCTCGTTTAAGTTTCAATGCGGGCGCCTCTACAGGCACGCTTACGCTCGATAACGTCACGCTCAAGAAAATTGCGGAACCTGCTCCGGGAACGATTTCGCTCGCTCCTTCTCTCCGTCTCAAAACGACCGCTGGAGTGTACAATGTTTATAGCCTCACGGGCAAGCGCCTCGGATTTGTCGAAATCATCGAAAACGACGTGCCGAACATGCAAAAAACGATGAAAAATGCTGGCTTTGGCAAGGGCGTTTACATCTTGCGCAACAAAACACGCTCGTTCATGTTGCCTGTTGACCGTTAAAAGGCAAAAATTTTCGTTCTCTCTCCAAGAGCGGTTCCCCAAATGGGGCCGCTCTTTTTTTTGAATTATAGAGAATTGACGACTAATTTCACATCCTCAATAAAATATTGTAGTGAAGAATATTTGAATACGGGCAACTTGCTAAAATTGCTGTTTTCTAGTGATGCTGCAAATTTTTTGAGGTATTCGGTGAAGTTGGTGACGATTGTCATCAAATTTTTGTTGAGTTCAACCCATTCCCTCTTGTCAATGGTGCATTGACACTCAATGTCTAATTGTTGAACGACTACTGCCTTGGTAAAATCAATACCGGGCAATCCTTTCTTTTCGTCTGTGAGTCTGCCTGAAGTTTTGAAAGTGAATGCGTATGGGTGTTTGATATTTGTTCGAAATGGGATGGCAAAAATTGTTCCATTACATTCGATTATGAAGGACAGGTAAGGTCTGCCCTCTTTGTTGGTGAGAATTTCCTTGTGGTCTTTATGTCGGTCAAAGAATGATTGCTTCAGAAATACGGTTTGTGCCAGTTTCATTTTTCCCTCAAAATAAAAAAGGCCGTATTTCATATATAACGAAATACGGCTCATCTTAGACCTTTCTTTTTTATCTTAGGTGGACTGGTCTGCCACCCTGTCATTGGTTGACCTTTCTTTTTTATCTTAGGTGGATTGGTCTGCCACCCTGTCATCTATAAATAATATACAAAAAATTTGCGGGAAAGTCAATATGTCGGCATTGCTATCCATCTTCTTATCCATCGTGGATAAAATGTCAAAGGAACATGTGTAAATCCTTTAATTTTTTTGTTTTTTAGGGGGTATTTTTAGTTTGGGGATGATTAATACTTAGGATATAGGAGTGCTTATGTTTGGTTTGAACAAGAAAAACGGTTGCAAGCTTGGAGTGTTAGCAACTTTGACTTTGGTGGGATTGGCATCGCAGGCTTTTGCTAGTGCCGACACTTTGGTGCTTACGCCACCGCTGGGTTGGAACAGCTGGAACGTTTTCCACGAAAACATCAACGAAAAGCAGATTCAGGAAATTGCCGACGCGATGGTCGAATCCGGTTTGAGAGACGCTGGCTATGTGTTCCTTAATCTGGACGATAACTGGATGGACACCAAGCGCGATGCCCAGGGCAACCTCCAGAACAACCCGAAGACTTTCCCCAGTGGCATGAAGGCCATCGCTGATTACGTGCATAAGAAGGGCCTGAAGTTCGGCCTTTACGGCGACCGTGGCAAACGCACCTGCCACCATTACAATAGCAACTGGCAAAGCGAAAGTGGTTCCAACGGCCACGAAGTTCAGGACGCCAAGAAGCTCGCTGAATGGGGCGTTGACTACTGGAAGTACGATAACTGCGACTCGGATCCGAGAACGCAGGAAAAAGATTACACTGCAATGTCCAATGCTCTCCGCAATTCCGGACGCGACATCGTGTTCAGCATTTGCATGTGGGAATACAAGGACTGGATGCCGAAAATTGCTAACCTCTGGCGCACCACTTTCGACATTGGTCCCGAATGGATTTCGACTTCGTGGTACCGCGGCGTCTACGAAATTATCGATGCGAACAACAAGTATTGGCAGATTGCAAAGCCCGGTCACTGGAATGACCCGGACATGCTCGAAGTAGGTAACAGAGGCCTCTCTTACGAGGAACAGCGCTCCCAGATGACGATGTGGTCCATCATGGCTGCTCCCATCATGATCAGTTCCGATGTGCGCAACATGAGCAACGAGACTAAGGAACTCTACCTGAACAAGGACATGATTGCCATTAACCAGGACTCCTTGGGCGTTCAGGGCCACCGCATTTCTGACAAGAATGGCAAGCAGGTTTGGACCAAGCCTTTGAAAAATGGCGATATCGCCGTGGCGCTTCTCAATAACAACAATTCTACCCAGACCGTCGAATGCAACTTTAAAGACATTGGCGTAGAAGGCGAAGTAGAAGTCCGCGATGCCTGGAAAAAGAAGGATTTGGGACCGGTCTCTAGTGTTTCTATTGAACTCCCGGCTCATGGTTCTGCACTGCTCCGCTTGGTTTTAAAGCCGGTTCCGCGCGAACCGTTCAAGGGCAAGCCTCTTGACATTCCGGGTAAGATCGAAGTGGAAGATTTCGATGTGAACGGCGTGGGTCAGGGCAACACCACTTACAACGAAAGCGATACAGAAAACCACGGCGATTCCGATTACCGCCCGGGTACTGGCGTGGACCTTTACAAGAAGGCTACCGGTGTCATTGTTGGCTACAACCAGGCAGGCGAATGGCTTGAATACACCGTGAACGTTGCCAAGACGGGTACTTACACAATGAGCGCTTCTGTGGCTTCTGCTAATAGCACCTCGAGCTTCAAGCTCTCCATGGATGGCAAGGACATTACCGAAGAAATCGCCGTGCCTGCAGCAACCGCCGGAGAAGACAACTATGACGAATACAATACAGTCGAAGCCAAGGTGAGCCTGACCGAAGGCGAACACATTCTCCGCTTTACGGTAACCGGTGACTGGATGGACATTGACTGGATTGAGTTTACCGATGGAACGGTGGGGCTGAATAAGGTTCGTCTCACGTCGTTTGAATCCGAGAATTCCTACAACGTGTTTAGCGCAACGGGTAAGCACCTCGGCCGCGTGGACTTGAATGGCGCTAGCATGCCGCAGGCGCTCAAGAACGCTGGGTATGCACGTGGCACGTACATGGTGCGCTCTGTCAAGGGTAACCAAATCCAGCGTGTGAACGTTCGCTAAATAGCACTTTGCGTTGTCTCCCCGGCCTTTGTGCCGGGGCAGCATTGAGATTTCTCCTCACAAACACATTCAAAATGCCCCGCACTCCCGCGGGGCATTTTGTGTAATTCCTAACTCTAAAAAAGAATATTCCACACTCCCATAGCTATGGATAAACAGTCCACAATATCTCGCCTTAAAACATGAAAAAAACGCATTTTCGAGAATAATTTTAAAGTGTTGTTAGGGCAAACTATGTTTGGTTTTTAAACGTGAGGTTAGGTATGAGCTTCCAAAAAATTGGCCATCTTATCGCAGTCTCAGCACTCTTCCTTGGTGCAACTGTTGCTACAGCCGCTGATCAGGCTACATTCTATGTCGCTCCCAATGGTAGCGATTCCAACAAGGGTACCGAAGAGGCCCCGTTCAAGACGATTACGCAGGCCCAAAAGGCTGTGCGCGCCATCAACGGCACCATGACGGGCGATATTTCGGTCATTCTCCGTGGCGGTACCTACCAGCTTTCGTCTACGGTCAATTTTACTGAGGCTGATGGCGGTAAGGATGGTTTCTACGTCCGCTATAAAGCCTATCCGAACGAAACTCCGCTTATTACGGGCGGTATCCCGATGTCTGGCTGGACGATTCACGATGAAAAGAACAACATCTGGAAGGTCGAAGGTGTCGATGCCCGTTTCCGCCAAATGTACGTGAACGGCAAAAAGGCAATTCGCGCGCGTATGCCGAACTTGCTCGATAACGGCGACCATAACTTCTTCCGCTTGAACAAAGTGGACTCTGCCGGCAGCGCCTTCCTCGTCAACAACAGCGATATTGGCGAAGCCAACTGGAAGAATTTGAACAAAGTTGAAATCCACTTGATGATTGCCTGGGCCGAAAGCATTTTGCGCCTTGAATCGGCTACAAAGAATGGCAATGTCACAAAGCTTGAACCGCGCGACCCTGAAAGAACAAAGCTCTTTAAGCGCAAATACCCGATGCTTGGCACGGCTTTCATGAGCAATCCGCCGAAGCAGCAGGTTTACTACCTTGAAAATGCTTACGAATTTATCGACCAGCCGGGCGAATGGTACTTGGACGAATCGACCGGTACGCTTTATTACAAGGCCCGCGCAGGCGAAAACATGGCGACCGCAAATGTTGTCGTTCCGCGCGTCAATACGCTATTCAGCATCCTCGGTAAGGATACTAAGAACAAAGTTGGTTACATGTCTTTTGAAGGCATAACCTTTGCAAACTCCAATTTCTTGCGTCCGAGCGAAGAAGGCTTCCTGGATTTGCAGGCAAGTATGTTCAACATTGACGTGCTCCCGGAAAATGGCCGCCTCGGCAGCAATAAGTTCCTCCTCTGGCGTCCGGATGCTGGTTTCCGCGTCGAAAATGCGCACCATTTCAAAATCAAGAATTGCACGTTCACGCAGATGGCTGCAACTGGTCTTGACTTTGTCTCTGGTACAAATGATGACGTGATTGAAGGCAACGTATTCTATGAAATCGGCGGCTGCGGCATTATGCTCGGCAAGTTCTCTCAAGACTCCACGACCGAAATTCACATCCCGTACAATCCGAAGGACAAGGACGAAATCAGTACCCGCGATACAATCCGTTACAACCTCGTGACAAACGTGACGAATGAACATCAGGGCGCTGTGGGCATTGCCGCCGGGTATCCGCGTTATGTCGTCATCGAAAATAACGAAGTGTCCTATACAAACTATTCCGGTATCTCTGTAGGTTATGGCTGGACCAAGAGCGAAACAGCCATGACGAACAACAAAATTAATAAGAACAACATCCACCACATTGCCCGTTTGCTTTGCGACTCCGGTCCGATTTATACATTGAGCAACCAGGGCACGGGTAGCGAAATCAAGGAAAACTACATCCATGATATGTCCCAGTCCAAGTGGTCGGATTACTGGATTTTGCCGATTTATCTTGACGAAGGCTCTAGTGGCTTTGCTGTTGAAAACAACTCTTACAAGAACGCTCCGAGCGGCGTTGGCCGTAACGCTCCGGGTCAGTTTACCGAAAAGAACAACAATGGCTACATCGCTTCTGTTGCCGAAGCAGCAGGCCTCCAGGGCGAATTCAAAAACATCGGGGATCGCATCAACACTATCCCGCTTCCGGATTTCTCCAACGTGGTTCCGCAGGCTCCGTTTGTCGAAAACATGACAATCCCGGGTACCATCGAAATGGAAAACTACGATGAAGGTGGCCAGAGCATTTCTTTCAACGATAAGGACTTTGTGAACGAAGGCGGCGTCTACCGCGAAGATGGCGTGGACATCACTCAGATTGATTCTACCGACAAGACTAAGGGCTACGCTGTGGGTTACACGCAAGCTGGTGAATGGATGGAATACACCGTGAATGTCACAGCTGGTGAATACGTGTTCCTTGCAAACGTGGCTTCTGGTCTCGAAGGCTCTAGCTTCCAGCTCTTCATGGATGGCAAGGCGATTAGCGATACGATTGTTGCCCCGAAGGGCGAAGACTGGAATACTTATGGCACTGTCGAAGGCAAGACGACCGCTCTTGAAGCTGGTGAACATGTGCTTCGCGTGGCCATCACGGGTGCTTACCTGAACATTGACTGGATCAAGTTTGGTAAGTCCGCAGATGAAATCATCTCCATCAAGCCGAGCGTCCGTTACGGTTTGAACATGGATATCTCCCGCAGCTCTACGCTGAACGTGTTTGATATCCGTGGCCAGCACATGGGCGTCATCCGCGTGATGGGCATGCCGACAACGAGCTCTGTAATGCAGGCTATGCATGCAAAGAACTTCAAGTCTGGTGTCTACTTTGTCCAGAGCGTGAACAAGGCATTTGGCAAAATGATTCAGGTGAAGTAGTTTAGGGAAATGGGGTGCAACATGAAAAAAACAAGTAAAATACTTCTCGCGTTTGGACTTGGTTTTGCGTCCAATGCGCTTGCTGAAAATCCGATTATCCAGACGTACTATTCGCCGGACCCGGCACCGGTCGTGTTTGGCGATACCGTTTGCGTGTACACGGGAAACGACGAAGGCGGTTCCTTCTTTACCATGCACGGTTGGCGCGTCTCTTGCACCACCGATATGGTGAACTGGACCGATATGGGCGAACTCATTCTCACGAATGAAAGCTTTGGTGGCAATGCCAAGAAAAACGGTGACTGGGCTGCTCAAGTTGTTCGTCGCAATGGCAAGTATTACTACTACGTGACTGTAGAATCGACTCGCGGTGGCCGCGCTATCAACGTTGCCGTGGCCGACAAGCCGGAAGGTCCGTTCAAGGATGCTCGTAATGGTCAGCATCTCGCAGGCCCGAACTGGGATTACATTGACCCGACCGTTTGGATTGACGATGATGGCCAGGCTTGGCTCTACTGGGGTAACCCGAAGCTCTATTATGCTAAGCTCAAAGAAAACATGATTGAGTTCGATGGCGATATCAAGGTGACGGACATGAGTCGCGGATTCTCTCCGAGCGGCAACTCTGTTTACACTGAAGGTCCGTGGATTCACAAGCGCGACAAAAAATATTACATGATTTACGCTTCCCATGGCGTGCCTGAAAAGATTTCTTACTCCACCAGTGATTCTCCGACGGGTCCGTGGAAGTGGGGCGGCGTCATCATGGATCAGGGCAACGGGACTGCGTTCACAAACCATTCCGGTCTCATTGACTTCAAGGGCCGTAGCTTCTTCTTCTATCACAACCAGAAGAACGTGAGCGGCGGTGGCTATAGCCGTTCTACCGCCGTCGAAGAATTTACCTGGAATGCTGACGGCACGATTCCGACCATCAAGTCTACGAATGATGGCGTCAAGAAGCCGATTAAGAACCTTGACCCGTTCACGCGCGTTGAAGCCGAAACGAAGTCTTGGGTCGGTGGCATCAACGTCGACAAGAGCGGTGGATATACCATCATCAAGCACGTGGCAAAGCAGGGCGATAACGTCTACCTCACCAACATGGGTTCGAACTTCTATACAAAGGTTCGCTCTGTGGACATGGGTGATGGCGCAGACCGCATCATCGTTTGCACGAGAGGTAATGGCGGTAAGATTGAACTCCACGCCAAGTCCGAAACAGGTGCAACACTTGCAACAATGAATATTCCGGCAAGTTCTAGCTGGCAAGAAAACACCTTCGACTTGAAGGATGCTGCAGGCGTTGAAGACTTGTTCTTCGTTGTCAAGCAGGGTGGTTTCGATTTCGACTATTGGTATATGGAAAGCGAAAAGACTGCTGTTCCGCAGACCCCGTTCAAGGAAGTCGCATCTGCAATCCCGGGCAAGATCGAAGCTGAAGATTACGATGTCGGTGGTCACAACAAGGCCTTCTACGATAACGACCGCGAAAACAAGGGCGGCGCCTATCGCGAAGATGAAGTGGACATCGTGCAAATTGACTCTGCGGACAAGTCTAAGGGCTTCGCTCTCGGTTACACCGAAGATGGCGAATGGGTGGAATACACTATCGATAACCAGATTGCGTCTGAATACACGGTTCGTTTGAACATGGCTACGGCATCTGATGATGTCGGTGTCCAGTTCTTCATTGACGACAAGGAAATTACCGATGTCATCAAGGCCGAAAAGGGCGAAGATTGGGATCATTATTCTACGGTTGAAGCAAAGACCAAGGAAATCCCGAAGGGCGAACATGTACTCAGAATGCAGATTGTCGGGAACTTCGTGAACGTAGACTGGTTCAAGTTCTGCATGGGCTTTGACTGCGAAGAAAGCTCTATTGCACTCCCGAAATCTCGCGTGGAACTCCAGATTCCTGAAAAGATTTACGCAGTCTTTGGCATGACCGGCAAGTTCCTCGGCAACGTCGAAGTCAACGGTCAGAGCGTTGCTAAGTCCATCCGCGCTGCAGGCTTTACGCCGGGTGTATACATGGTCCGCAGCGTTGGCCAGTCCAAGACCTTCCGCGTCCTCGTGAAGTAAAACGGAACTAGTAAAATTTCAGAATGGCGACCTCCGGGCCGCCATTTTTGTATTATGACACTATTTGTCATTCGTTTTTATTATATTACTCTTGTGAAAAAAGCGAAAGGGAGCCGATGAAAGTTACTCATGAAGAATGGACCGCACGCCTCGAAGCTGCTGGATTGACGGTAACGCACAACGGGAATGTCGTGAATCCGCGAGATGGATACACGATAGGTTTTGTCTCGTTTAAACAGTGGAGCTTTAAAGAACCGTATATTTATGAAATTACCGAATTGGAGTGCTCCGATATTCATTACCAATATACGGATTTAGGGACCGGTTTTGCAAACCAGATGGTGAATGACGCAAATCAATATCATGTGCGCCGCGTGGCTAAAGACGATGTAGACGGCTTTATTAAAGTTTGTAAGGAATTTATTGAATGGGTCAATGCCACGTACCCCAGGGAGAAAGTTCTCGAAAAGCAAAAACGCGATGATGAACGCCGTGAAGAATCTTTCAAAAGATTGCACGAGTGGAATAAGAAAATGAAAGATCGTCGCGACAAGTGGCAAAAAGATTTATCCGATCCTTCTACAAAATAAATTCATGTACTCCGGCAATCGCCCGAGCGATCCTTATCGGCACTCCGTTTTGCTTGGCGAGCTTTTTCCATTGCATTACGGCGTCTTCAACTTCAGCAAGAATTTTCTTGTAACGTCCTTGCTTCAATCCCGCAAACTTGGCTACAGCTTTGAAGTCGTCTAGCTTAAACCCGCTACGCTTTCCGTTGAACGTCATCTGGTGCGTCCCAGTCCATGTCCCTTGTGGATTGTAGGCGTACGTCATGTCAAATGCGGGCGCTAAAGTCCACACACCGCGCTTGTCCATCAAGAAACCGATATTTTTGGCGTGGTCGTCTTGGTTGCGTGCGCAGATATTGAATGCAGCTCGGCGATACATTTCTTCAAGCGCGTCATAACCGAGTTCAAGTCGCTTGATTACATTTAGCGCCTGTTCGTAACTGTATGCTCCCGGCATGTTGAAATCGTAATGGGCGATGCCGCAAAGCGACTGGTAATGCAATTTCTTTCCGCCCGCTAGACGGTCAAAACGTCTCGTCATAAAATGCCTATGGCCCGCACATTCGTAGAGTCGGCATTCTGTCATTTCAATACCCGCAAGTTTTGCCATTTGCGAATAAGAATATTCAATAGCTCCGTAGCCGAACAAGTCTGCACTTTCTTTGTCGCGGTTGTTTGTAACGTCGTCAAGTTTCAAAAGCCAATAGCCAAATCTCGGATCGGTCGCCACTTGCCCTGAATGCATTTCACCACTTTCCTCATCGTAGGCCACAAGGATTTTTGCACGAGCGCCGCCCGCAGACGTGCCGACCCTGAGTATTTCTTCAAACGATTTGTTTCCTTTTTTGCTGAGAGCTTTTGTTGAAAATCGTTTGCGCTGATTCAAGACTTCCGCTGCTAAAATTCTCAAGTTTTCAACGTTTAAAGAATCGTCCGTTGTAGAATCTGGTCCCTGTAATGGAAAAAACTCCAGTGCGCCCATGCCCCGGTTGCCCGTATAACACAAGCGTTCGAGTGCTGTGAAACTTTCTGGTGAACGCCCTTGCCGTAAAAGCCATGTGTCAATAATGCTATTGCCGAACTTGTCCGGGAGGCTATCTGCAAAAAGCCCAGGCAGTCCATGAAATGTCTTTGATAACATCGGGAACGAATAAATCTGCCGAGAGACCGGCATGGCGATGGGTGAGGGCTCAATGCCCGCCCCGATAAAGTTCGGCGCGTATTCAAAACGCGCAACGCTTTCGCCTTCCATCATTGAAAGCGCCCCGATTGTCGTTCCCCAAAGTTTTACTTCCACCGCAATCATGTTGTACCGTTACTTGTCTTCGTTCCAAACCCAGGGTGTTTTGGAAGCATCGTTGGCTGGTTTGTCTGCGTTGTATTCGGCGGCGTTGTCCGCTAAAATGTTTGCTGTGTTTGTGTTTTTATGCGGGCTGCGGACTCGTTGGCGGCTCTTGATTTTTCCCATATATAAAAGCTGCATGGGGGAGGGCGAATCGTCGGGGAAAATGCTTAAAAAGCTTTCAAGCATCCCGCATGCACGTAGTACCTTGATGAAATTTACAACCTGTACAGAATCGCCACGCTCGATGCGCTCAACGGTTCCCTTGCTCACTCCCGACTGTTCGGCAAGTTGCGCTTGTGTCCAGTTGTTCCGAATGCGGAATGCTGCCAAACGTTTCCCGAGTAGCGTGAGTGCAGATTCATCAGTCTGTGCGGAGTATGCGTTCATGTTCCCTCCTTTTTCCTAAAAATAATATACTAAAAGCCACTGAAAAAGTCAAATGTTATCTATTTAAATTTAATGAATAAATGCCTAAAATAGTGCTTAATTCATTAAATTAAAAGAATTAAGCAATAAAGGAGGGAGTGATTGACGTCTTGGTGTGGTTTTTGAAAGATTGCCTTTTGTTCGCTCTAAATGGTATTTCTGAAAAAAGTAAGCTTTTTGAAGCGTTTTTGGCGTACATAGTGTTTTTTAGAGTATATTTAATTTCAAAAAAAAGGCTGGTAAATATGACCGAAAAGGCAAAAGCAAAGAAAGCTGTCTCCAAAAAAGCTGCAGAATCATCAAAGACAACTACTGCTAAAAAGGCTACGGTAGCTAAGAAGGCTGTGGCGTCTCCAAAGTCTCCTGTAACCAAGAAACCCGCTGCTGCCAAGAAGCCCGCAGCAACTAAAAAATCCTCTGAACAAAAAGTTGTCGTCGCGAAAGACAAAAATGACTTAATAAAGCTGATAAAAGCCGCCATAAAAAAGGATGGCGAAAATTGCGATTTGAATTTCATTGACGTATCTAAAGTTACGGAAATGAACGAACTGTTCATGGAAAGCAAATTTAATGGCGACATCAGCAAGTGGGATGTGTCCAATGTGACTGATATGAGATTTATGTTTGAAGGGTCCCGATTTAACGGCGATATCAGTAAGTGGAATGTGTCAAATGTGACGACTATGGACTCTATGTTCAAGCATACTCCGTTCTGTGGCGATATCAGCAAATGGAACGTATCAAATGTGACGAGTATGAACTTTATGTTCTGCGGATCGGCTTTCAACGGTGACATCAGCAAGTGGGATGTATCCAATGTGACCGACATGAGTTTTATGTTTGCTGATTCGCAATTTGATGGTGATATCAGTCAGTGGAATGTGTCGAAGGTGACGAGCATGGACTTTATGTTCAAAGAATCTCCGTTCGATGGCGACATCAGCAAATGGAACGTATCGAATGTGACTAGCATGAATTCTATGTTTGATCGGTCCCGGTTCAATGGCGACATCAGCAAGTGGAACGTGTCCAAAGTAACTACAATGGAAGCCATGTTTGCAGATTCTGAATTCAGCGGTAACATCAGTAAATGGAAGGTCTCAAAAGACGCAAATATGTTTGAATTGTTTGTTGGATCTCCTTTGGAATGTGATCCTCCAAAGTGGTACAAGGAATAAATAACTGCGAAAGTTGATGCGGGCTAGTTTCCCGAACGCATCTATTGAATGGATTGGAATTGTATGAATAACCCCCCAAAAAAAAGTGAAGCATATCTAATGCCAAAGCCAAAATTCGTGAACAAAATCAAATTCCAACAAGAGCCAGGCACGTCAGAGACGGTTATGCCGTCAGACGATATGCTTATGTATTTTGAAAAGCACATTATAGCTCCTGCTGAAGAAGAGTGCGGTTACGGCATCTACAGCAAGGCCCTCGAAATCCCTATTTTTTTTGTCAGTGAAAAGACCATCAACCAAAAGGGCCTAGCGATTGATTGTGGCGTTTCCGATGATTTACGTAAACTCCATGATATCGTGGATGAAGATCGGTTTTGGAAACTAGAAACGGCTCTAGTAGATAGGGCTGATCCCATCGGCCTCTACCTCCCTAAGGGCGAGTTTCAGGACCAGGGACCAGAAATTTGGGTCTCATACGAAAAAATCCGCAACCAGCATCAGAAATGGCAGGATTCAAAATACACTACGGCTCTGACCTTGGTTCACGAGCTGGGGCATGCTATTATGGATGCTCCAACGTCGGGCCTTTATTGTCTGAAAACATGGGTTGAGGAGCCTTTGGCTAACATGATTGCCCTCTATTACCTAGATTCTGTCGGCCCGTCAACGACCAATGGATTTGACCGGATGGAATATGTCACGGATTTCGTAAAAACACAGCCGGAGAAATATGCGCTGGGTTTGAATCTGTTCCGTTCCAGTCGGAAATTTGACTGGGAAGCATGGAAAAATGCCAAGTGGCTTTTGTGCTTCAAGATTGACGCCCTCTTGGACTGGGTGGAATACATCAAGGGGAACTTGGGCAATGTTGATGATCTGCGTCTTGAGGCTTTGTTCCGCGAGATTGTCCGCCAGCCGATAGAGTTTAACCAGACTCTTTTGCAGCAGGCGGAAAAGCTTTATGAGAAATAAAAAGTAATCTTTTATTGCACAACTTCAATCGGGACGACCTCGTAAATGAAAGGAGGCGTGTCCGACGCCATAAGCTCTTCTGGAGTGGTTTCGTGCTTTGCTGCGGTCTCGTAATCGAGATAGTATTCTCCAGTGTCGCTAGGATATTGTTCGTATTCGGGCATTATCCTGATATTGACACTGTAGAATTTATCGATTCCAGAGATGTCGAAGCCGAAATTCTTTTCTTCAATGGAGCCCAACTCGGGGGAGTTGTCCAGAATTTTTTGCAAGGGTTCCCTGCGAGGCGATGCGTAAACAATGAATCTGCCGCCGGGCGGGTATTTTCCCATGATTGCATATGCCATGCTATCATTCTGTTTCATGCTCAATTTGTCCATGCGTTTAATATAGATTTTTCTCGAAAATCATATGTCGGAAAAATCTGCTGCTGAAGTTCGTTGTCGCCTTGTTCGCATCTCTAGCGAAATAGTCTCCGTGACGCCTGAAAAGGCTCTGCTGTGGCTTTCTTGACTCGTGCTTTGTATGCTTTGTGATTTTTAGTGTATATTTGAACAAAAATGATAAAAAAGGATTTCAATATGAAGGTGTATTACAATCCGGCGTACAATGGGTTTGTCTATACGGGTTTGACAGAAGGTCAGGTCTTTTTTAATTCAACAGTTTGCAATACGAATTCGCTAGTTGACTTGATTGCTCTTCATGCGGGAGTAGATTTCCCGGTGGCATCCAATATCGACCGAGTTCTAGATTATTACAAGGCTATGTTGGAATACAATAAGGCGAATCCAGATAACCTCTTTGCGAAATCCTTCGCATTGGATGAAATCAATACGGCAAAGGAATGCTTAAAGTGGCGTGACGCGATGATTCTTGCTGGGTGGCAACCTGGTAAAAATGATGCTTCGGAAAGAATGAAGGTCCTTGCAGGGATTGACGAAAACTTCCACTCCATTTCTAATGGAGAAAAATTACTGCGCATAACGGAAGCTGTAAAGAACGGCTGTAATCTACCGGAAAATCTTGAAATCATTACGCCGTTTGATTATGCGTGCTTTATACCTGCTGAACGGAATTTGTTGGATGCTATTGCAAAGCGGATTGGCGCGGAAAAGGTGCATGCCAATGATGACCTTCCGAAAAATTCCAACAATCTCCGCAAAGTCGCCAATATCTTAGTTGAAAACAAGCCTGATGCTATCACGCTTGACGGCGACGAATCCTTGGAACTTCTTTGTTTTGCTGAAAAGAAAGAGGCGCTTCAATATCTGAGTCAACTTAAAGCGGATGATTATTCCGTTTGGATAAACAGGGATAACCGCGCTTTTGACAACTATTTGATACAAGTTCAGAAACCGACATGTGGCTCTAGCGATAAAGGTGTCAGCCAAATTTCGGAATTGCCAATCGTTGGGCTTGCGCTTTTTACTCGACCTCTGAACTTGAACGCCCTTATCAACTGGTTAACGGTTCCTAAGAGTCCTCTTAGTACAATGTTTAGGAATAAACTTGTGGATGCAATCGTCAGTAGTGGCGGATATTTCAATGACAAATGCCGTGATTGCCTCAGTAATGCTGAGGATAAGGATAAAGAACGGATCAAGTATTTCCTTCCTGATATTTCGAAACCGGAAGAAGCTATTGGTAACGAACCGATTAAGAAGTCGGTAATTCTCGATTATGTGAAACAACTTTCTCAATGGATTAATGCTAATCTCCACATGGAGATGAATGATTTTGAAAAGAATCATTTGATGGGTGCGTTGTCGATATGTTCTGCAATGGCGCGAATGTTGGAACTGATTGATGCCGCTGAAGTCTCTTATGATGATTTGATTTTGAATTTTGACTCCATTTCGACAGAAATAGAATCCGAAATTTCTGAAAGCATGGTTGGTTGCCAGAATCTCATTTCTTTGAGCTCCAATATTGCTTCAATTGCCGATTCTACGATTTGGTGCGATTTTTACAATCCTGATGAACAGGCTCTGTCATATGACTTCCTTTTACCCCAAGAAAAAGAAATTTTGAAGGGAAATGTGTGGACTGGCGAAAACGAACAGAAATTTAATCGTTTGAACAAGTTATTGCCGTTCATGCTTACCCAAAATAAGCTGACCTTGGTTACTGTGAAAAAAGATGGAACGAAGGATGTTGTTAAAGATCCAATTCTGATACGTCTTGAAAAGAACATGGACAAGGAATTGACAAAAGAACCGCTGTCATTAAAACAGACTCTTGATGTTTCAACGGAAACAATTGAACAATTTAATAACCGTCATCAGGATGAAGATGGAACGATTCATTTTGAACGAAAAGATTTGGTGTCGTTCCCGCAAAAGGAAAGCTTTAGTTCCATTTCAACTTTGATTGACAATCCGTTTGATTATGTCTTTAATAAAATCATAAAATTGCGAAAGTCGGGAAGTGCAGCGATGTCAGCCGTATTCACAACAAAGGGAACGGTTGCTCATGCTATTATTGAAAAATTATTTGCTCCAGAAAAAGGTGGTTCTCCCGCTGCAATAAGGAATCGTATTGATTCTGATTTTGACACGGTCTTTGATGAGACGATTCTTGAATGTGGTGGCATACTTTTGCAACCTGAGAATCTTTCTGAAAAAAATGTTTTTAAGAAAGATATGAAGAAATGTGTAACAAGGCTATGTAATCTTATCGACAAGAACAACTTGAATGTGGTCGCTTGCGAAAAGAACTATGAGAATGTAGAATTGCCTGAATTTTCTAAACAGAAAATTTCGTTTAATGGTAGCATTGATATGGTCTTGGAAAACAATGCCGCAGAAATCGTCATTTTTGACTTTAAGTATTCTCCCAAGAAAGAAAAATACGAAAAATGGATAAAAAATAATCGATCCTTGCAATTAGCTCTTTATAAAGGTTTGGTTGAGAAAACGTCTGATAAAAAAGTGAATGCCAAAGCTTATATCCTTTTGCCGGAAGTCAAGGTTATTACAGCGGATGAATTGAAGGGGTATATCTTTGATACCAAAATTGATCGAGATGGAATTGTACTTGATGAAATGAGTAATTCCTATGTGTATAGGTGTAATCAAATTTTGAATGGTGCTATTGAAGATGGAGAAGGGATTAAATTCCCAATCGACGCTGTGAAGATTGCTTATAATCTCGACACCACTAAAAATAATCTTGTTCCGTTGGACGCTGATATAAAACCTAGGAACAAAACATGGGAAAAAACTCCGAACAAATACAGCGATTACGCATTTTTTAAGGCAGGTAAATAATGAATCACGTTACGTATATTAGTGCAGGTGCAGGTAGTGGAAAAACATTCACTTTGACATCTATTCTTGCCGACTTAATTGTAAAAGAAAAGGCTACTCCGGATCAGTTTATCCTGACGACGTTTACCGAGGCTGCAGCGAGTGAATTTAGGGAAAAAGCTAAAGCTAAAATTTATGAGCATACGGAGTATGCCAAATATGCCGAAGCCGCAGAAAAACTTGACCAATCCATGATTGGAACGGTAGATAGTATTGCCAATAGTTTTGTGCAAAAGTATTGGTTCTTGTTAGGAGTAAGTCCTAATCAAAAAATAATTGATGATGAACAGAAAAAGTTTTTTATAAGTCAAGTTTTTTCTAAAATAGCAACACCGCAAGATATTCTTTTTTTAGATGACTTTTGCGAACAGTTTAACATTGCAAATGATATAAATAGTAAAAATTTCGGTCTTAATTATGATTTTTGGAAAGAGTATGTTTTAGAAATTTTTGAAAAAATTCAGAGCTATAATATAGCCGATGTAAATATTTGTAGGGAAAAATCACTAGCCTTTGCTACTAGTATTACAGGTGAAGGAAATTTAAATTATAGTAAAGAAGATGTCTTAAAACTTCTCAATGAAATACAATGCTTGGCTAGTGATACGTTAGTTTCTAAAGTCAAAGATCTAAAAATAGTCTTTTCGAATGAACAGAAAATTTCTGATGTAGTAAAAATTATAAAAATACTTGATGAAGAAATAAATCAAAAAACTGCAACGGGCAGGGACAAAAAGTTAAAAACAAATCTGTTTAAAAAAGATGGCAATGAGGCTTTATTCAATTCGGTGTATGATTCACTCGGTCGAGTTTATTCATCGAAAAAAGTCCGTGATCTGGTCCTTAAGTACATCAATTTGATTTTTGGCTATGTAGAAAAAGCTCGGGAAGAATTTAAAAAATTTAAGGAAGAACATCACCTTATTGACTTTGTTGATATGGAAACGCGATTCCTAGAGCTTTTAGATAAAGATGAAGTTCAGCAGGATATCTGCAATACCTACAAGTATGTATTCGTTGACGAATTCCAGGACAGTAGCCCTCTCCAGGTTAAAATTTTTGACAAGCTTTCTGAAATAGTTGGCCGTGATGAATGTGACGATTTCGTTGTTACCATAGGTACTGGCAAAGATACCAATGAATTCCATATTCACAATAGCATTTGGGTTGGCGACTTTAAACAGGCTATTTACGGATTCCGTGGTGCCGATACCGACTTGACAAAAGCTGTTGCCGACATTATCGCACAAAAGCAAATATCGTTACCAAAACAGTTTAAAATTCACACGTTGAAAAAGAGCTTCCGCTCTTTAGAAAACATTGTGGATTTCACGAATGAACTTTTTGTTCCCGCTTTTGAAGGAATTTTAAAGAAAGAAGAAGTTGAGCTTATAGCTCACCGTCCACAAGACAATGCGGTGAAAAGCCTTAAGTGCTGGAAAGTTGATGGCAAAAAAGAGGAAGAACGGTTAAAGAATTTAGCTTTACAAATTGCAAAGCGTCTAAAAAACGGAGAAAAACCATCTGATTATGCAGTCCTAGCTCGAAGAGGTGCTCCGCTAAACAAACTTTCCGATGCCTTGAAAACTCTTAATGTTCCTGTATGCAGAACTCTTGAATTTGATGAAAAACGCGATGAACTTGCTTTGATTTCTGCATTGATGAATCTTGTTACGAATGATTTTGATAATTATTCTAGAGCTGTTGTTGCCTTTTTGACTCAAAAGGGATTTGATGCAGGAAGAATAATTGATGCAAAACTTGAGTTTGATAAGTCCTATCAGGATAATAAGAACTGTCCTAAGTATTTGTCGGACAACTCAATTCTAGCAAAGTTTGCAGAACGTCGAGATTTCTACAGAATGCAGACTATTCATAATTTGGTGGAAAGCTTAATAGTTGATCTTGATTTATATTCTGTTGGTCGTGGTTGGGAAAATGCTGTTGGTACTGATGAATGTTTTGCTGCTTTGATTGAAGCTTCGTACGATTACGAGGAACGCTGTTCCCAAATTGGTATTTCGCCGACCATTAGTGGCTATGTTGATTACTGTAAAGATAATGCAAAATCGGCAGGTTCTAAGGACGGCGTGGTTCTTTCTACCTTCCATCATTCAAAAGGACTTGAATGGAAAAAAGTGATTCTTTTGGACCTTGATGAAGATGTCTTTGATGAAAATAAAAGGATTAAGTATGGAGTTCTAGGTGTCCATAATTACCATGATGTAGCCCCATCTGAAAGCAACCTTTATCCTCCGATGATTATTAATTTGATGCCAAATTTGTTTGCGGGTAATACGAATGTCGCTGAAGATATGGCTGAAAAGATTAAGAATTCGGGATTCTTTAAATCGACATGCCAAAGCTTTATTTCTGAAACTATTCGACTGCTTTATGTGGCAATCACTCGTGCAAAGGACGAGCTAATTTTGACGTTGGACGAAGAAAATCCGTTGCAGGTATTCTCTTGCTTAAAATGTCATATTCAAACAGGTGCAGATTATGAAAATGGGAAAGAGGTAAGTCTATTTAGTTTTAATAATCAGGATACAAATGAAAGATTAAAATTCTTGTTTGAAAACGATAAATTGTCCGAGGGTGATTCTTATCAGGTTGAAAAACCTGAAAAATTAGTTTTCAAGAAAAACGAAAAAATCGAAACAGCCAATCGTGACCAGCAACCGAGTAAGGTAAAGCCGAGCCGAAAGGTAACCGCAAACATCGTATTTGATTCTGGTAGCCGTATTAAAGCGAATCCGGATGAAATGGACAAGTTTGGTACGTGTATCCATAATATTTTCTGCGTGCTAGAAAAATCGCCAACCGTGGAAATGGTTGAAAAAATTATCAAGAATCATCAGATGGAAACTGCACTTCCGCAACCGGAAGATGTCCTGAAAGCTTGGCAAAATCTTGAAAAGTTCTTGACGGAAAAATATGGTGCTAAGGTTGCGACCTATCATGAACTCCCGTTCAGGCATATGCTCGATGGTCAAATTTTTAATGGAGAAATGGACCTCGTGTGGGAAACGGATAAAGGTGTAGTTCTTGTGGACTTTAAGTCGTATCCTGGCAATAATAATGATGTTGTTGCTGTTGACAATGACCACTATGCTGGCAAGTATGCAGGGCAGTTTTGAATGCTATTGATTGTGCGCTAAAGGCTGCAGGCAAGAAACGTCCTTGCAAGACTGGTTTATTACCATGTCCTTGGCGTGGTAGTGGAATTGAAATTTGATAAGGAATAATGCGAGATTGGCTAATTAGGCCTAATTGGGAATATAAGAAAACGGGTTCATGTTTAATGAACCCGTTTTTTAATGACGTTAGTGATTCCTGATAATCATTATACTTGAGGATTACCCCAAAGGGCTATAACTTCAGAAATCAATTTCTTTTCACGAAGATAAATGTCTCGTTCGTCCCACTCAGTTCTTTCAACAAAGGATCCTTCCGTTTCTCCAATTTTTTTCAGAATGTCTTCTGTCGTAATGGAAAGTTTGGAGTAATCTTTGTACCCTTTTTTTATTTTGCCTTTTTTGTCTGTCCAACCGTTAACCTTTTCTGTAAAAGGACGATTGCTTAATGATGAATTAAAACTTTGTGTGACAAGAGTCATGTTGCCTATAGAATATATTTTTGATTTTTTCTTATCATCTCGTTCTTTGTTCTCAATGGCTTCACTAGCTTCGTTGTAGCATGGAACATTTTCCCAACATTCATGCCATTTTTGAGGCATCACATGCTCCAAAGTGAAATTGTACTCAAGTTCTGTTTTTTCATAATCACTCTTTGAATCTTGATTTTTGAAAGCGCGATATAATTCTATCCAAAAAAGTATAAGTGTTCCAGAACTATTTGATACATTGTTTTTTAGGCCATTTTCTATATCGGTATTCGATATTTCATTAGACATTTTAACAACTTTTGATTCATCGCTAATGAAGCTAACTACGTCACGATTGAAGTTTTTTGTACTATGTTGGGATGTTACATTGCGCATGACGAAAACTTCAAGTTCATGAAATTTTTCCTTTAGTTTGTTTTCGTCATTTGCGTAGGTTATATATAAATGCAATAAGTAAGGAATAAACACGTTTTCGCTTATTCTTTCAAGCATATTTAACAATCGTTTTTCCCAATCTTCATAAGATATGGATTGCTCTGATCCAATAGGTTTCAAACGCTCTGTATAAATATCGGCATAGGAACATAGTTCTTCAATCAAAACCTTTATGGAGTCAACACTTGAACATTTTTCCTGAACAAATTTTCTATACAATTCGGGTAAATCAGCTCGTGTTTGCCCGTCTTGGTTGGGATTGAAAATGCCCTTGTTTATTGCATAGGCGCTAACGATAATCTCAGAATTGGTACTTGTATATACTCCATGTCCACGAGTGTTGTCCCAAAATTTAATGCATTTGTTATCGCGTTCAAAAGTTTTCTTCCAGGTTTCATCATAAAAAGACATTACGTCTTTCTCTGCACGAGAACGGTCTTTCTCTTTCAGATAAAAATCCATCAATTGTGAGAATAAATTATTTTTGATTAAGTCGTACGATGTTAGCTTAACGCCAGCGCTGTTAATAGTATCAAAGATATCTTGTTCATTGCGGTCATCTGCTTCTAAAGTAATTCTTACTAATAAGTTTTGGCATCTATATAATTGTTCAAAGTAATCCCAGCGTGAATCTTCCTCAATAGCGTCTAATTTTTCTTTGAAAAATAAATAACATGCCAAAATGTTTCTATGGTCACGCAGATATTCTTCTTTTTTTTCTTGATTAAGAATTTTGTCTGAACCATCCTTTCTATTTATACTGTTATTCCCTTCCGCATCCTCTTTGACGAATCCAATTACTAAATCGTAATCATTACGATCTATATATGAATGCTTTATTTTTGTTTCGTACGAACTTTTATTTTTGTCTTCATAAAAAAGCATGCCTATTAATTCTTTTTTCCATTTGAATCTGGTATGACCGTTTTTATCTGGTTTTTCTGGAATGCTGTCAAAAATTGCTCTAAAGACAATGGAAAGAGTGGTTAAACGTTGTTGCCCATCAATAATTTGAGATTTGTCAATCTCATGCATCTCGTCTGATTTTGGCTTTTCTTTAAAAATGATTGATCCTAAATATGGATTTTGTTTCTTCTTAACAATCGTTTCAATAGATTCCCAAAGCCGCAGCCAATTATCTTCATCCCAAACATAACGACGTTGAAAAAAAGGAATTTCCAGTTGATGAGGATTGTTCAAATGGAATGCAGAAGGTAAGTCCACACCTTTAATTCTCATATACGTCTCCTTTTATAAATTTTAAACAGTTAAGTGAACTATCCGATTATTTGTTGCAATATATAGTTTTTTTCATATGTGCTTATTCTGAAAGGGCGTTTAAAATTTAGATGTAGAAACTGTTTCTGCAATTCATAACTTTAAACGTAGGGGCTTGGTTTGTGTTGGTATTCTTTAATTTAATGTTCTAAAAATGCAGTTGTCAGTCTCTATTTGTCACATTCTGAATCTATATTATAACCATTCAAATGCGACAAAGGAGGCTTTTATGGCAAATTATGTTCCGTCGATGTCCAAAGAAGATTTGCTTAAACTAAGAGAAAATCTAAAGCGAAGAATTAAAGAAACGAAAGATGAAGCTAAAGGTCTAAGTGGTAAAGATTATGCGATAGCTACAATAAGTTTGCCAAGTGATGAAGCTGAATTAGAAGATGTTGAAGAACGATTGAAGAAACTTGTATAATTCCGTCTCTATTTGTCGCATGCTAAATCTATATTATAATCGTTCAAAAGCAATAAAGGAGTATCAACATGTCTAGCGAAAGAGTTTATTTCTTTTCTGAAGACGTCAATGTCTCGTGTTCCGAATGCGGAAAACAAGCAACGTTCAGTGTGGATTTTGATGAAGTCGCAGGGGACTTGCGCTTGAATTTTGTAAAGGTTCGCACTTCAATTCCGCCTAGCGAAACTTGCCCGCATTGTGGAAACGAGGTCGAAGTTGATGTCTCATATTGGCGTCGTGAATTCTACTGCAAAAATAAGAAAGGCAAGGAAATTTGCCGGTATTTCTTCCTTTGGCCGAGCGATAACTCTGCAGGGTGTTCCGTTGATGGGTTGCTTTCTCTATACGAGACGTTCGCTATAGATCATCCCGAAGACCTTGCGCTAGACAGCTCAAGTGCTCTGGAACTTGTTGACCTTCTCTACAAAACGACCCGTGACGAGGCTTTGCTTCCTGTCAAGGAATCGTTGAAGAATGGGGGTGATGTGGAATCCTTAATCCCCGAGTTGAAACGAATCATTGATTCTCACGACGACGTGCTGAAAGATGCTTATCTTTCGCAGTTCCCGGACTAACTTTTGCGCTAACAGGAGCCCCCTATGTTTTCGGTCTACAATTTTATCAGGATGGATGATGAACAGATTGAAAAGTTCATCAAGCTCTATGGCGAAGGCGATGGAAATTTTTCGCTTGCGAGGGTTCTCCCCGAATACGCCGAAAATGATGCTCGCGAGAATGAGAACGGCGAGGGCCTCGAATTGCGTACTATATTAAGTGGAAAGGTCTCTTTTGATACGGAAGATTTGCCGCCGATCCCTATTTACGAAAAAATGGCGAAAGATGGGCTCGTTTTCAAAATTGACTGGCAGTCCGAAGACATGATAGAGTGGGGGATTGGCCACGGTGAAGTCCGCGATGGCGCTTTTCACCATTGCATTGATTTCGAAGAAACCGCAGATTACGTAAGAGAATGGACTGGCGAAGAATGGGACCCGAGCAAGAGTGCTTTTGCGGAAGAATATTCCAAATTGCATTATAAAAAGCCGTAAAAACGGCCCTCCCTTTGACAATATATCCACGAAATTAGCAAAATCACTTGTAAAATACCCTCTTTTTGGGGGTATTTTTGATTTTAGGAATATGATAAGGGAGGACTTATGAACTTTGGTTCTAGTTTGTCTTTGGTTTTGTCTGCTGGACTATTGTCCGCAGTATCTTTGTTTGCCCAGCCCAACGATGAATGGAATGGCAAGCCAAGAATTTTTGGTGTGAACAGGTTGAATCCGCACGTGACTTCGATGCCATATACGACAGTCGAAGAAGCTGTGAAGGGCGACCGTCACGCTTCGGAATGGTACCAGACGCTTTCGGGCGAATGGAGATTTTACCATGTCGATAAGCCTAGCCAGCGTAACAATGATTTCTACAAGGATAATTACGATGTGTCCAAGTGGGATAAAATCAAGGTTCCGAGTTCTTGGCAGCTTTTAGGCTACGATCATCCGATTTACACGAACGTTATTTATCCGTGGTCCCAGAACAACCGCGTTTCTGCACCGTATGCTCCGACGGATTTTAACCCGGTCGGTCATTATCGCCGCACGTTCACGGTTCCCGAAACTTGGGATGGCAAGCGCATCCGTTTGCACTTTGAAGGTGTTGAATCCGCTTACTATGTATGGGTGAACGGCAATTATGTCGGCTACAGTGAAGATACTTTCACGGGTCATGAATTCGATATCAATAAGTACCTCCGCAAGGGCGAAAACAACATCTCTGTGCAGGTGTTCCGCTGGTGCGACGGTTCTTGGCTCGAAGACCAGGACTTTATCCGTCTTTCCGGTATTATGCGCGATGTGTATATCTACGCTGTGCCGCAGGTCCATATTCAGGACTTCCAGATTGATGCTACTCTTACGAACAACTACAAGGATGGTCTCTTAAAGACGACCGCTTGGATTTACAATTCTACGGGCAAGCAGTCTGGTGATTACACCGTGGAACTTTCTTTGTACGATGCTTCCGGTGCCGAAGTGATTAAGCCGACTTCCCAGAAGGTTTCCGGCATTGGTCCGAATGGTGCCGAAAAGAGCGTCCACTTTGAAATTCCGTATTCTTCTCCGAAGCGTTGGTCTGCTGAAACGCCGGACCTCTATACCGCAGTGCTCACGTTCAAGGATGCTGACGGCAAGATTCTCCAGGTTGAAAGTAACAAGATTGGCTTCCGCAAGATTGAAATCAAGAAAGACAATGGTGCTCCGCGTTTGTACGTAAACGGCATGCCTGTGAAGTTCCATGGTGTGGACCGTCACGAACTTGATCCGGATAACGGCCGTGCTGTGACTTACGATCGTATGGAAAAAGACGTGATTCTCATGAAGCGTTTCAATATCAATGCGCTCCGCATGTCCCATTACCCGAACAACCCGGTGATGTATGATTTGTGCGACAAGTACGGTATTTACGTGATTGATGAAGCGAACGTCGAAAGCCACGGTGCCAACAACGATCTTCCGAAGAATAGCGATGATTGGCGCGCTCCGGCTGTGGACCGCATGAATTCCATGGTGCAACGTGATAAAAACCATCCGTCCATTATTCTTTGGTCTCTCGGTAACGAAGCCGGTAACGGTAACGTGTTCGCCTCGGAACGTCAGCGTGCTCATGAAATCGACTCTACGCGCTTTGTGCATTACGAAGGCGACTGGAACAATGCCGATGTGAACAGCTGGATGTACTTTGGTCCGGATGCAATTCAAAATTATAGGGATGCCAACAAGCCGATTATGTTGTGCGAATACGAACACGCTATGGGTAACTCCGTGGGTGATTTGCAGGAATACATGGATGCCTTCTACGGCAACCCGCGCAGCTTCGGTGGCTTCATTTGGGACTTCATTGACCAGGGTCTCCGTCACAAGGGTACTCCGTACTTCGAATTCGGCGGCATGTGGGGCGACTGGCAGAACGACGACAACTTCTGCGCGAACGGCCTCGTGTTCCCGGACCGTAAAATCCAGCCCGAAATGTGGGAAGTCAAGTATCAGTACAGCCAGGTGCGCGTCAAGAATATCGATGCCGCCAAGGGCAAGATTCAGATCGAAAGCCGCTACCTTTACAAGAACCTGGGCGATTTCCTCGATGCCTACTGGCAGATTCGCGAAAATGGCAAGGTCATTAAGGAAGGCAAGCTGAACGGTACCCAGATGAATATCGGCCCGAACGAAAAGAAAGAAGTGACTATCGAAATGCCGAAAATCGAAACCACGGTCGGCGCCGAATACTTCTTGGATATTGATTTCCGCCTGAAGAAAGATGAACTCTGGGCTAAGGCCGGCTACAGCATCGGTCACGAACAGTTCGGCATCGATTTGGGTCAGCTCTGGTCGACTGAAATTGATATCAGCACCTTGCCGACTTACAAGGTCAACAAGTCTAACGGTCTCGAAATCGAAGGTTCTGATTTCAAGATAAAGTTCGACGAGAGGAACGGTACTCTTGCAAGTTACGTGCTCGATGGTGATACCATCATCAAGAACGGCGGTATTCCGAATTTCTGGCGTGCCCCGATTGACAATGACAAGGGCTTCAACATGGAACGCGGCCATGGCGAATGGCGCAAGGCAAGCCAGAAGCGCAACGTGACCTCCGAAGTCAAGGAAGTGTCTCAGCAAGAAACCCAGGTGACCTTCAACTTCAGCTTCCCCGATGTGGGCGGCACCAAGATGAAGATGACTTACTACGTATATGGTAGTGGCGATATCGTGGTGAGCTACACGCTCAATCCCGATGGCTCCAAGAGCTACTTGCCGAACGTGGGAACGCTCTTTACCGTGCCGGGCGGCTACGAAAAGGTCCGCTGGTTTGGTCGCGGCCCCGACGAAAACTATATTGGCCGTAACCGCGGAAGCTTCATGGGTCTCTATTCAACGCTCGCCGATTCTATGACAATCAAGTACATGGAAATTGGCGAAACGGGTCAGCGTACCGATGTCAAGTGGGCTACGCTCACGAACGAAAAGACGGGCAAGGGCCTCATGATTGTGGGTAACCCGCGCATGGAATTCAGCGCCCAGCACTACACTCCGGAACAGCTCACTAATGTAAAGCTCCCGTGGGAACTCAAGCGCGACAAGGACATTACGCTCCGCGTAGACTTGCACCAGATGGGCGTTGGCGGTATCAATTCCTGGGGTGCCCAGCCGCTCGATGCGTACCTGCTCAAGGCTAACCGCGAATATTCTCACACCTTCCGCCTGGCTCCGATTCGTAAGCAGTTGAACGACCCGACGGAATACTCGCTGCTTGGTTTCAAGAACTTTGGCTGGAACAAGGAAATTCCGCCTGCTAAGTACGGCCTGGATGAAATCAATAAGATTTACGAAAAACAGCCGGAAAAGGACATCACGGAAGGCGCAAATCCGGATACGGAAGGGCTTATTCCTGTTGCGCTCCCGGGCAAGATTCGTAACCTTGCTGTCGCTGAAAAGAACTACAATGTCTTTGATGCGCAGGGCAAGAAGGTTGGTGCATTTACGACTCGCGGTGTCGAAGATCTCCACGCTATCACGGCTGGACTCGTCAAGAACTCTGGCGTGTATATCGTGAAGGCTAAGAACGGTGGTCAAGCCTTCCGCATCACCGTCAAGAAGTAAGAAATAATCGATTGAAGAACTGTCATCGCGAGGCTTCCAACAGCGCCCCGCGATGACTTTTTTTATTGAAGCCCATTGATAAAAAATCAATGAGAAGAATTTTAAACCTATATGAAAACCCCTCTCCGAGGGGTATTTTATATAAGGGAAAATTGTCATCCTGGAGAGTTCGTAGAACTCAATAGGATCTATGAAAACGGTGTGTTTTGGTTATGAGGAGAACACTATGTTTAGAACAAAGAAATCTTTAGCAAGTCGTATCCTTGGTACTGCAGCGCTTGTTTGCGCTGTCGGCTTTACGAGCTCTTTTGCAACAACGGACAATCCGCTTACGCTTTGGTACAATAGTGATGCCGGTACCGAATTCACGAACGCGCTCCCGATTGGTAACGGCTACATGGGTGGCCTTATTTACGGTGGTGTTGAAAAGGATTACATCGGCCTCAATGAAAGTACGGTTTGGTCGGGCGGCCCTGGCGATAACAACAAGCAGGGGGCGGCAAGCCATTTGAAAGATGCCCGTGATGCCTTGTGGCGTGGCGACTATCGCACGGCAGAATCCATCGTGAGCCAGTACATGATTGGACCGGGGCCTGCAAGTTTCCAGCCGGTGGGCGATCTTGTGATTTCTACTTCGCACAAGGGTTCTTCCAATTACCGCCGTGAACTTGACCTCAAGACTGCAATCGCAAAGACTACCTACACGGTGGGCGGCGTCAAGCATACCCGTGAATATTTCGCAAGCTATCCCGATCACGTGATTGTCGTGCATCTCTCTGCCGATAAGGATGGCTCCGTAAGCTTTGGTGCAACGATGACGACTCCGCATCGCAATAACCGCATGACCTCCAGTGGCAACACACTCATTTACGATGTTACCGTCAATTCCATCAAGTTTCAAAATCGCTTGACCGTAGTTGCGGACGGCGGCACGGTTTCTGTATCTAACGGAAATATCAACGTGCAGGGCGCAAATAGCGCAACGCTTATCCTCACGACCGCTACAAACTTCAAGTCTTATAACGATGTGAGTGGCGATCCGGGTGCTATCGCATCCGAAATCATGTCAAAAGTTGCAAAGAAGTCCTATGAAGATTTGCTTGCAGCACATCTCAAGGATTACCAGACGATTTTCAACCGCGTTAAGCTCGACCTTGGCACGGCTGACAAGAGCGCAGGTGATATCACCTCTACCCGCGTCAAGAATTTCAATTCCACGAACGACCCGTCTCTCGTAGAACTTCATTACCAGTATGGCCGTTATTTGCTCATCGCAAGCTCCCGTAAGGGTGGCCAGCCGGCCAACTTGCAGGGCATCTGGAACAAGGACACGAACCCGATTTGGGGCAGTAAGTACACCACCAACATCAACCTCGAAATGAACTACTGGCCGGCAGAATCCGGCAACCTCGAAGAATGCGTTTGGCCGCTCATTGACAAAATCAAGTCCATGGTGCCGCAGGGCGAAAAGACCGCCAAGGTGCACTGGGGCGTGGATGAAGGCTGGGTAGAACACCACAATACCGACCTTTGGAACCGTTCTGCTCCGATTGACGGTGCGTGGGGACTTTGGCCGACAGGTGCTGGCTGGCTCACGACCCACCTTTGGGAACACTTCCTCTACAATCCGACGGACAAGGCGTACCTGCAGGACGTTTATTCAACAATGAAGGGTGCTGCACTCTTCTTCGTAAACAGCCTCGTCGAAGAACCGACTACGGGCAACAAGTATTTAGTCACCGCTCCGAGCGATTCCCCGGAAAATGACCATGGTGGCTATAACGTTTGCTTTGGTCCGACGATGGACAACCAGATTATCCGCGACGTTTTGAACTACACGATTGAAGCTTCCAAGATTCTCGGCGTTGACGAAGATGTCCGTGCCAAGATGGAAGCAACCGTCAAGCGCCTCCCACCGACAAAAACGGGTAAGTACGGACAAATTACGGAATGGCTCCAAGATTGGGATGATCCGAACAACAAGAACCGTCACATTTCTCACTTGTACGGCCTTTTCCCGAGCGCTCAGATTACCCCTGAAGAAACTCCGGACTTGATCAAAGGCGCAGGCGTTACGCTCCAACAGCGCGGCGATGATGCTACCGGTTGGTCTCTCGCTTGGAAGATTAACTTCTGGGCGCGCATGCACGATGGTGACCACGCTTACAGAATGATTCGCATGCTTCTCACGCCGAGCAAGACTTACAATAACTTGTTCGATGCGCATCCGCCGTTCCAGATTGACGGTAACTTCGGTGCAGTCTCTGGCGTGAACGAAATGCTCATGCAGAGCCACAACAACAGAATTAACCTGCTCCCGGCTCTCCCGTCGCAGTGGGCAAACGGCTCCGTGAAGGGCATCCGCGCTCGCGGTGGTTTCGAAATCGATTCCATGGCATGGAAGGGCGGCAAGCTGACCTATGTTGCAATAAAATCTCTCGTCGGTAGCACGCTTAATGTTGTGTCTGGTACAAATAAATTCTCGACTTCGACCGTTCCTGGTAAGGTCTATGAATTCGATGGCAATCTCAAGGTGACGAACGCTCCGTTCGAACCGCTTGAAATTACGGACAAGATTCAGGCTGAAAACTATGTGGCTATGGACGGCGTGCAAATTGAAGAAGATTCTCTTGGCACTCCGAACATTGGCTGGATTAACGATGGCGATTGGACTCAGTACTATGTGAACATTCCGGCTGCAGGTAGCTACGTCTTGACGGGTCGCGTTGCCACAGGCTCCGAAAAAGAAAGTGTCATCACGGTCACGGATTCTACGGGCAAGATTCTCGGAACGCTCTCTGTGGACCCCGCAAAGTCTAAGGGATGGAACGACTGGTATGAATCTTCTACGAAGATTACGCTCCCGGCGGGCAAGCAAAAGCTCACGTTCACGTACACTGGCGAAGATACGTACCTCTGCAATGTGGACTGGTATAATTTGAAGGCTGATCCGACGGCACTCCCGCAGGCCAAAATGCATAATGCTTCGCTTTCCGTAAGCCGCGTGCCGTACTCTCACGCATCCATTGCGCTGATGGTGAATGCCCCTGCAAATGATTACGTTGTCCATCTCGTCGGTGTGAACGGCAAGTTCATTGGCTCGCAGCGCGGCCACGGTGAAGGTCTCGCCGAATTTGGCGTTGGCGCTCCTCTTGCGCCGGGCATGTACTTTGCCATCGTCAAGAGCGCCTCCCAGCAAAAGACCATGAAACTCACTGTCCATTAAGCTTGTCACCCCGGATTTATTCCGGGGTGGCCTTACACACTTTCCTCCTCACTCACAAAGCCTGGGGCTCTCGTAGCCCTGGGCTTTTTTCTATTGATAAATTGACAAAACAACTTGCATTCACGCATGTGACATTCCACATCCAATAGCATACATTTATGGGTGGGGATAGTAGGTTAATAAAAAAAGGGAGGATCTCATGAAAAAGAGAGTTCTTGGTTTAGCTTTTCTTCTTTGCGCAAACTCATTCGCCGTTACAAGCCAATTCCGCGGCGTCAACTGGGCGGATAAGCGCGACAACTTCGTCTCGGACGTTCTCGTGCTTTCGGGCTTAAGCCTTTCCGACAATCATGAATCGGCTTATGCCATAGCTGACCGTATTGTCGGGCAGTTCCAGGAAGTGCTTGGTACAAACAGCGTGCGCATGCCGGTGAACGAACCGACCATTCTTAAAGCTTTTGACATGTATTCGGGTGCTTTGGATGCTGCTCTTGAACATGGTCGAGTGGCTATGGGCTACTGGGGCCCTGCGCAGCCTGCGGGCCCCAAAAACATGGACGATTGGTGGAAAATGTGGGCGAAACTCGTCGAAACATACGGCGACCATCCGAACGCCTACTTTGAAATTTTCAACGAACCGCACATGTATAACAAGACGGACCTTCGCAATCTCTATGCGGACTGGCTCAAGAAATTCCCGAACGTTCCGCGCGACCACATTTTGCTCGATGGCTCCGGCCTCGCTTGGAACGTTCCGGACATCGCTGACGACCCGCGCTTTGAAGGCTGCCTCTTTGCCGTTCACGAATACACGTTCTGGAACATGAGCATCACTACCGAACAGGGTTGGAAAAACAGCTTCAAGGGCAAGGTTGGCAAGTACATTGACCGCACCGTTTGCACGGAATGGGGCGGCGCCATGAGTCCTGGCGACAAGGCGGGCGTGCATTACGATTATCAGGATTACAACAAGGCTCCCACCAACTACTTCACGGCTTACATCCGCGGCATGTCCGATCAGCTCCGCGAATGGGAAATGGGCAGTTTCTACTGGCCGGGCCTCCGTGATGGTGACTGGTACAGCATGACCAAGCGCAGCGGGGAAGGCGTAAACACCAAGCTCCAGATTGTGAACCAGTCTGGCGTGGACCGCATGCAAATGGCTTGGGCCGATACCGTTGAAACAACGCCTCCTCAACAGGATCCGTTTGGCGGTTTTGATGCGGATGGAAAGCCGGTTGCTGGCAAGGCGATTACTATTCCGGGCACGCTCGAAGCCGAAAACTATGACCTCGGTGGCAGCCGCGTCTCGTTCTACGACAAGTCTTCCACAAACGAAGGCGGTGCTTACCGCAAGGATGCTGTGGACATCGTTGTCCTTGATTCCGCAGACCTCTCGAAGGGCTATGCTTTAGGCTACACGCAGGATGGCGAATGGCTTGAATATACCGTCAATGTGGCAAAAACGGCGAAATTCACTGTTGAAGTGCAAATGGCGACGGCTTCTGAAAAGGCGGGCGTGCAGCTCTTTATCGACAACAAGGCTGTTTCTGACGGCATCATCGCAAAACAGGGCGAGGATTGGTCGACTTATACCGCCGTGCAATCCCAATTGGGCGAAATTGCTGCTGGTGAACACGTCCTCAAGATGCAGATTGTGGGCAATTACGTGAATATCGACAATATTCGCTTCTGCGAAGGTGAAAAATGCGAAGAAACCGTCGGAATCCGCGCAAATCGCGCTTCCTCCGTGCGCACTCTCGAAAACTCCTCCCCGCGCCTCCGCGTCCAAAACAACAAGCTCTTTGTCGAGAAAAATGGCCTGCGCTTCGACCTCACCGGCCACCGCATCAAATAAAACAATCCAAAATGCAATACTTATGAAAAGCATTGTATAAAGCTGTAGTGAGATATTTGGTAAATGTGAAAAATGATTAAGTCATTGTGAGAATAAAGCGTCGGCCACAACCTTAAAAGGCGAGTGCCGCGACCATACTTGTATGGTCATGGTTGAGCCGTAAGGTTGGCGCTTGCGCCAGGATGGGTTTAAATCAACTCCGAGCTGGGGCCCCGCCCGCATGACGTACTTTTTGCATTCAAAAAAAACGGTTTTCAACCGAAAATATTCCATTATGGACTTTTTATCAACAATATGTAATTGCTTTTTCTGAACATATTCTCAAAAAGAGGATATGTTTAGAATGGTTATGGGTATTAACCGTGTACGAGGATTAGGTATATGAGAAAATTTTCTCTCTCTTTGGCTGCAGTAGCCGTTGCTGGTTTTGTCTCCGTTGCTAACGCTGCCCTTGCCGATGGCGGTGCTAAATTCTTAGGTAATATCACTACGGGTGGCCAGATTCGTAGCGACTTTGCTCAATATTGGAACCAGATTACCCCCGAAAACGGCTGTAAGTGGGGCTCCATCCATTCCCTTTCTAATGGCAACAGCGGTACAAGCAAGTTCGCCTGGGACAACTTCGACAAGTGCGAAAGCGCCTACAAGTGGGCCAAGGAAAAACCGGGCGAACGCCACTTCAAGTTCCACGCCCTCGTTTGGGGTTCCCAGTACCCGAACTTCCTCTGCAAAAAGAAAAATCCGGGCATTACCGTAGAACTCACCAAAAAGTACATCACCGAATGGTTTGATGCCGTTGCCGCGAAGTTCCCGGACCTCGAATACATTGACGTGGTGAACGAAGCTATTTGGGCGGGTAACAACTACCACTCTGGTTACGGCAAGCCTGCTGCAGGTGCCGAAGGCCACAGTACCGATGATACCGAATGCGGCGGCTCCTACATTATCGAAGCCCTTGGCGGTGACCGCGTGGTGAATGGCAAGCACCAGTACGACTTTATCACGAATGCCTTCAAAATGGCCCGCGAACGCTGGCCAAAAGCCGTGCTTATCTATAACGACTACAATACGCTTTCCTGGCAAATCAACGAAGGTATCGAACTCATTCAGACGATTGTCAAGAACGGCGCTCCGGTGGATGCTTACGGCCAGCAGGCTCACGACTGCAAGGGCATGAGCAAGAACGATTTCGAAAGCAAGATGACCCGAATCCATAACGAGACGGGCCTCCCGCTCCTCGTTTCGGAATACGATATCGGCGAAGCGGACGATACCAAGCAGAAAAACGATTACGCGAACCAGATTCCGTTCATGTGGGAAACGCCGTGGGTTGCTGGCATCACCATCTGGGGCTACATCAACGGCTCTACCTGGGTCCAGAACACGGGTCTTATCGAAAAGGATGGTCGCAAGCGCGCTTCCATGAACTGGCTCGAAGACTACTTCGCCAAGAACTTGAGCAAGGGCAAGAACGATGTGACCTTCACTCCGGTTGAACCCGAACCGCAGCTTCCGTTCAAGGGTGAAGCGATTGCCATTCCGGGTAAGGTCGAAGCCGAAGATTTCGATATTCCGGGTGTGGGCGTCAATGAAGACGGTACAAGCAACCAGTCCTACGGCGACGACTCCGAAAACCATGGCGACAGTGACTACCGCAAGGACACGGGCGTTGATCTCTACAAGAAGGCGACCGGTGTTATCGTGGGCTACAACAGCGAAGGCGATTGGCTCGAATGGACCGTGAACGTTAAGGAAGCGGGTGACTACACGATGTTTGCCGCCGTAGCTGCCGCAGGCTCTACCTCCAGCTTCCAACTCTCTCTCGATGGCAAGGCGCTTACCGAAAAGATTACTGTCCCCGCTGCCAAGGAAGGTGAAGAAAATTACGACGACTACAATAAGGTCAAGGCCAACGTGACTCTCCCGGCTGGTAAGCACGTGCTCCGCATGGATGTAACCGGCGCCTGGTTTGACGTGGACTACTTCACCTTCGTGAAGGGCAAGGACGCCACCGACCCCGAACCGATTGATGTTCCGGACGCCATTCAGTCGAACCTCCGCATGAATTACCCGGTCCTCAGTGATTACGATGTCTTTGACATGAACGGTGTGCGTCTCGGCCGCATGAGCGCTTACTCTGTGGATGAAGCCGTGACAACGCTCAAGAACACGAGCGCCATCAAGGTCCAGGGAATCTACCTGCTCCGCTCCGTCAAGAATGGTGCTGTGAAAACAGTTCGCATTGCGCGCTAAAAGATCCTAATCCATACTCCCTAGAAAACTAGGGACTTAAATACCCAAAGGCCTTCGAGCTCACCCTCGAAGGTCCTTTTTTTGCATTAATTACAAAACATTTTTTCGGTATAATGCGAGATTTTTGTGTAATTAAATGATTGCTTATTGTCGTTGTGAGAATAAAGCGTCGGCCAAGGATGGGGAGGGTGCAGGGAGGGGCCCGTGCGGCCTTCGCAACTCCGAGCTGGGGCCCCGCCCGCATGACGTACTTTTTGAATAGTAATGGAATTTTAAAAGGTTTTAACTTAAAAAACATGTTTTTGTAAATATTCCATTATGGACATTTTGTCAATGATAAATTTTGGACTTTTTGGGGCGATTTTTAAAAACAAAGATATGTTTATAATGGTTGTATGGGACTCTTAACCTATGAGGATGTGGAAAATGAAATCAAAATATTTGAAAGGTTTATTGGCTGCTGCACTTTTGGGTGGTGCAGTAAGTTCTTACGCAGGTCCAGGCCTTGCCGATGGCGCGGCCAAGTTCATTGGTAACATTACCCAGAGTAATAGTGTCGGCTCAGACTTTACTGCGCTCTGGAACCAGGCTACGGCCGAAAACGGCTGTAAGTGGGGTTCCGTCGAAGGTACTCGTGGCCGTTACAACTGGGGTGCCTGCGATGCTGCCTATAACTGGGCAAAGCAGAACGGGGGTCACTTCAAGTTCCACGCTTTGGTGTGGGGCTCCCAGTATCCGAACTGGCTCAATGGCCTTAGCACAGACGAAACGAAGAAGGCGATTACCGCCTGGTTCGATGCGGTCAAGGAACATTACCCCGATCTCGAAATGATCGACGTGGTGAACGAAGCTATCCGCACGGGCAACAACAGCTATCATTCTCCTTATGGCAAGAACAACAACATCATTCCGGCACTCGGTGGCGATAATGGTGGCAATTACCAGTTCGTAACGACCGCCTTCAAGATGGCGCGCGAACGTTGGCCGAAGGCTATCCTCATTTATAACGACTATAACACGGTTCAGTGGAACAAGGATCAGGGCATTCAGCTTATCCAGACCATCAAGAAAAACGGTGCTCCGGTTGACGCATACGGCTTGCAGGCCCACGACATGATGAGCCAGGGCGGTGGCCAGGGCGGTACCGGTGGCGGCGGCGTCTGCTTGAACATCAATACGCTCAAGAGTGTTCTCAAGGAAATCTGGGACAAGACCCAGACCCCGATGTTCATCAGCGAATACGACATTGCAACTACCGACGACAATATCCAGAAGCAGTGCTACTCCGAACAGATTTCTCACTTCATGGAAAACGAACACATTGCCGGCATTACCATCTGGGGCTACATTTATGGTCGCACTTGGCTCGACTGTAACGGCACTGCGAGTGGCTGCTCCGGCATTGTCAAGAATGGCCAGGACCGCGCCGCTTTGAAGTGGATGAGGGAGTACCTCAAGAGCAACAAGGGCGTGAACACGACTGGCCTCAATACTGGTGTTCTCACTCCGGTTGACCCTGTTCCGCAGGAACCGTTCAAGGGCGAAGCTCTCGCTGTTCCGGGCAAGATTGAAGTCGAAGATTTCGATAAGCCGGGCCAGGGCAAGAACGAAGACGGTACGAGCAACGAATCCTATGGCGACGATTCCGAAAACCATGGCGACTCCGACTACCGCAAGGATACCGGTGCAGACCTTTACAAGAAGGCTACTGGCGTTGCTCTCGGCTACAACACTACGGGTGACTGGTACGAATACACCATCAACATTGCCGAAGCTGGCGACTACACCGCAATCGCTTCTGTTGCTACCGAAGGTACGGGCGCATTCACGCTCTCTCTCGATGGCAAGTCTCTCGCTGAATTCGAAGTCACTGGCACAAGCTACGACGACTTCTCCGACGTGAAGAAGAAGGTGACGCTCCCGGCCGGTAAGCACGTGCTCCGCCTCGATGTGACTCAGCAGTACTTCGACATCGACTACATCAACTTTGTGAAGGGCGAAGTTGCCGATAATCCGGGTGGTAATGACAATCCGGGTGGTGGCGATGAACCGGGTCCGGGTGTCGGTATTAAGACAAGTGTTCAGTACCAGGCTCCGAGAATCGGCAGCTACGACGTCTTCGACGCAAATGGTGTCCGCCTTGGCCGCATGAACGCTTACTCCATGAGCGAAGCCGCCCAGATTCTCAAGAGCTCTAACGATGTCAAGAACAACGGCATTTACATGCTCCGCTCTGTCCAAAGTGGTGCTGTGAAGTCCGTGCGTATCTCTCGCTAAAAGGAATCCTAATCCATACTCCCCTCAACCAAAACGGGGGAGCCTTAAATACCCAAAGGCCTTCGAGGTAACACTCGAAGGTTCTTTTTTTTGTCCAATGTCATGCTTGCGAACATTGTCATGCCCGGCTTGACCGGGCATCTCCATCTCGTTTTTCAATCTTCCTATTACTTTGTCATGCCCGGCTTGACCGGGCATCTCCATCTAGACATTTTGGCAATGATAAATTTTCTCCTCTTTGGATAAACTGAGAAAAATGAGAATAAGTTTATAGTGGTGTTAGAGTACTAACCTAAGAGGATGGTTGGAAATGAAATCAAATTTCATTAAGGGTATATTGTATGCTGCACTTATGGGTGGAGCAGTTAATTCGTTTGCAGGCCCCGGTATGGCCGATGGCGGTGCAAAATTCCTAGGAAACATTACAACTCGTGGCCAGGTTCAGTCCGATTTCGGGACTTACTGGAACCAGATTACCGCCGAAAACGAATGCAAGTGGGCGTCCATCGAAGGCACTCGCGGTCGTTACAATTGGTCGGGCTGCGATGCTTGCTATAACTGGGCTAAAAAGAACGGAGGCAAGTTCAAGTTCCACGCTCTTGTGTGGGGCTCCCAGTACCCGAACTGGCTCAATGGCCTTAGCACGGACGAAACCAAGAAGGCGATTACCGCATGGTTCGATGCCGTTGCCGCTCATTACCCCGATCTCGAAATGATTGACGTGGTGAATGAAGCCATCAAGTCGGGTGGCAGCTACCATTCCGGTTATGGCAGAAACAATAATATTATTCCTGCTCTCGGTGGCGATAACGGCAACTACGAATTCGTGGCAACTGCATTCAAGATGGCGCGCGAACGTTGGCCGAAGGCTATCCTTATCTATAATGACTATAACACGTTCAGGTGGCAGATTAACGAAGGTATCGACCTCGTGAACAAGCTCGTGAAGCAGGGCGCTCCGGTCGATGCGTACGGTCAGCAGGCTCATGACTTGACCGACATGAACGCCAACGATTTCAAGAGCGCCTTGAACAAGATCCAGAACAGCGTCAAGAATGCCAAGGGCGAACCGATGCCGCTCTTCATTACCGAATACGATATCGGTACGGATAACGACAACCAGCAGAAACAGCGCTACTCCGAGCAGATCCCCGCATTCTGGGAATCTCCTCAGGTCGCGGGCATTACCCTCTGGGGCTACATCTACGGTGCTACCTGGACTACGAACGGAAACTCCGGTCTTATCAAGAATGGTAGCGACCGTCCGGCAATGACCTGGCTCAAGCAGTATTTCAAGGAACACCTCAAGGACGGTAAGGACAATACGGGCCTTTTTGCTCCGTATGTCCCGCCTGAGCCGGTGCCGCGCAAGCCGTTCAAGGGCTCTGCTTTGGCAATCCCGGGCAAGATTGAAGTTGAAGACTTTGATATTACCGGCGTCGGTGAAACGGATGGCGTCAGCAATGTGTCTTACAGCGATGGCGACCCGGAAAACCATGGTGATTCCGATTACCGCAAGAGCGATGCTTCCGATGTCGATATCTACAAGAAGGCAACTGGAAACATTGTCGGCTATAACACGACTGGTGACTGGCTCGAATACTCTGTCGACATTGCCGAAGCAGGTGACTACACGGCAACAGCTTCTGTCGCTGCAGACGGTTCCGGCTCCTTCAAACTTTCCATTGATGGGAAGTCTGTCGGTGAATTTGACGTGACGGGCTCTAGCTGGGACAATTTCATTGACGTGAAGAAGAAAGTGACGCTCCCGGCCGGTAAGCATACCCTCCGTATGGACGTGACAGCACAGTATTTCGATATCGATTACATCAACTTCACGAAGGGCGATAAAGAACCGCCAATCTCCATCCAGACCCAGGTCCGCTACGAATATCCGGAAGTGAGTGACTACTACGTCTTTGACGTGAACGGGGTACGCATCGGTCGCATGAGCGCCTACACTATGGACGAAGCCGTGGCAACTCTTAAGAATACGAGCGCCATCAAGGTCCAGGGCTTGTATATGCTCCGCTCCGTCAAAACGGGTGAAGTCAAGTCGGTCCGTGTAGCCCGCTAACTAGAATTCCTAATCCATAACTCCCCAATAGGGAGCCTATTACACCCAAAGGCCTTCGAGGTTCCCCCCTCGAAGGTTCTTTTTTTGCAGTGTCACCCCGAAATACGTCATTCTCGACCTGTCACCCCGGCCTTTGTGCCGGGGTCGGCATACACACTTGCGATTGCTTTGTCATGCCCGACTTGATCTCTTTGACTACTTGCAGCTATGCTGCTTAGTAGTCATGATCCGCGTATGGGGAGGGCATCTCCTTCTCGTTCTGTGAGCAAACGCAAAAAATCCGAAAAATCGGGATTTTCTAGCGTTCGTTGTACCTTAATCCATAAAATTGATGTATTTTAATTAATTGCAGAAAGGGAGCGATTATGAGTGATAGTGAAAATCAGGTTGCATACGCTGAACTGTTCTCGGAAATATTTTACGAACAGTTCATTTCCGCATATTATGTGAATTTGCTGGATTTCTCGTATGTCGTTTACTATCGCAAAAAGGGCCTTGAAAAAAAGTATGGCGATGGCGTTAACGCCGTATCTGCCCTCCAGAAGTTTATTTCCGAAGATGTCCATCCCGAAGACCGCGATGTGCTGAAGGATATGCTATCTGTAGCTTATGTACGTGGCCGCCTTAAAAAAGAAAGCAGTTTCTCGTTTGTGGTGCGTGAGATTGTAACAGGCAAGGAACGCTATTGCAAGCTCCAGGTGACCCGTGGCCGCGATGAAGACCACATGGCCATCTGCTTCTTGAATGTCGATGACGAAATCCGCAAACGCATGAAGGTCGAGGAAGGCTACCGCGTTATCCAGGCCCTTGCCATGGAATTCAATGCACTTTACCGCATCGATCTTGATTCGGAAAAAATGCATTCCTATGTCAAGTCGCAGACGGCACGCATTTTTGAAAAAGAGCTTCGCGGTGAAATGTTTTATTCCGAGGCGTTAAAAAAATACGCTACTGAAATTGTATCTAGCGAAGATGCCAAGCGAGTCTTGACGTTGGCGTCAATCGAGAGCATTCGTGAAAGATTTTCGAGGCAGAGCTACTTCGAGGTGGACTACAAGAATCGCGATGGCCGCTATTTCCAGATGAAATTCGTTCGGGTTTCCGACGAAAAATCGCCTGTGGTCGTGCTTGGCATTGCAGACCGCGACGAAGAAAAACGTTCGGATGTGATGAACCGCGAATTTTCCGAAATCGCTAATGCGTTGAGCGTCGAATACGAAATCATCTATTACGTGAACTTGAATGACAATTCGTACGACGTGTTCAACCAGGAAAGTAGCTACATCAAGCTCAAGCTCCTGATGAGCCGCCAGAATTTTTTCGAAGAATGTACGAGAGACATCAAGAAGATTATCTACCCGCAAGATGTTGAACGGTTGATTTCGGTCATGAATAAGGATTTTTTGCTCTCTCAGCTTGAGGGCGACAAAACCTTTTCAATCGAATACAGGCTTATGGTCAATGGCGAGCCTCAATACTACCGCCTCAAGGCGCTTTGGTCCAAGGCCGCTGACGATCATATTATTATCGCTGTTGCCAATATCCACAAGGAAGTCCTTGCCCGTAAAGAGCGCGAACGCAACATGGAACGCAACTTCGACATTATCAATGTGCTTGCGACGGAATTCACCTCAGTCTACTATGTCGATCTTGATACGGATACGTTTACGCCTTACACGGTGAGCGACTATGCTGAAGTCAATTACGGAAAGCTGTATCAACACGATAAATGTTATTCTAAAGTGTTCAAGGCGTATGTTGACGGATTTGTCCATGAACTCGATAAGAAAAGAATTGGTGATTTTGCTTCTATTGAACATATCAAGAAACTGCTTGAAGGCCAAAAATCGTTTATAGCGCACTACAGAAAATACGATACTGGAGGAACCCGTTTTAGCGAGATAAAGTTCGTGAAAGTCGGTTCGCAAAATGAAACGCCGCGTGCTGTTGTAGTTTGTTTTGCCGACAAGGATGCCGAAATTCTAAACCGCTATGTTGATAGCAAGCTTTATGAAGATTATTTTGGCGTTTATTTTGTGAATCTCGAAGACGATACTGTCCGCAGTATCCGTGAATCGACGGTTTACGAGAAAGGTAAAACTTATGGCGGCTTTATCAAGTACAGTAACGCTATTCTTGAGTTCAGCAAGGAGGTCTTGCCGGAGTTCCGCGAAACTTGGGAAAACATGGCGAACGTTGATTTTATGCGTTCATACTTGGCAGATGTCGATAAGCGCGAGTACAGCTACCGTGCGCTCAAGGGTGAATGGCGTCGCGTGACGACGTTTGTCCTGGAACGTAGAAATGGCGTGCCGGTGACCTTTATTATGGCGTTCATGTTCATTGACAATATAACCGCTCAAAAAATGGAACTGGACGCAAAGATTGCTGAACAGAAGCAGGAACTTGAGAAACAGCAGAAACTTCTGGAACAGGCTCTTGTGCAGGCAGAGAAGGCGAACAACGCAAAGACGATGTTTCTTTCTAACATGTCGCATGACATCCGCACGCCGATGAATGCCATTATCGGTTTTACAAACCTTGCGCTGAATAATTTGGATGACCCTGTGCTGGTCAAGAATTATTTGAACAAGACTGTCGTTTCGAGTACGCATTTGCTCTCGCTCATCAATGATATTCTCGATATGAGCCGCATTGAGTCGGGCAAGATTCGGCTTGAAGAGGTAAACTGCAACTTGTCCGAAATCATGCATGACCTGAATACGATTGTTTTAGGTCAGGCGAGTGAAAAACAGCAAAACCTTTACATGGATACGTTCAATATCGAGAACGAACTTGTTATTTGTGACAAGCTGCGCTTGCATCAGATGCTGATCAACCTGCTTTCAAATGCGGTCAAGTTTACGCCGGTTGGCGGGAACATTCATGTGTTTGTCCGCCAGACGGCTAGCGACGAAAATACGGGAACGTATGAGTTCCATGTCAAGGACGATGGCATCGGCATGAGTCCGGAATTCTTGAAAGTCCTGTACCAACCGTTTGAACGCGAACGCACCTCAACGATTTCCAAGACGCAAGGGACTGGGCTTGGAATGTCTATCACCAAGAAAATTGTTGATATGATGGGAGGCTCTATAGATGTCGTCAGTGCGCCTAATCAGGGAACGGAATTCATCGTTCATCTGAAACTGAAAATTCAGGATACTTCTGCGAACTTGACGAATCTTGATGCTTTGCAAAATGCCCGCGCCCTTGTTGTCGCAAGTGATTACAATGCGTGCTCCAGTGCCACGAATCTTCTGCGCCGTTTGGGAATGCGTGCGGAATGGACTATGTATGGCCGCGAAGCGGTATTGCGAGCCAAGGAAGCTGTTGACCGTCACGAATGCTATTCTGTGATTATCCTAGACGACCTATTGCTTGATATGGAAAGTGTCGAAGCGGTGGAACAGTTGCGTATGATCCCTGGAAGCGATAATCCGATTATCGTCATGGCGTCCTATGACTGTGCAAACATTGAAAAAAGTGCGCGCGAAGCGGGTGTGACTGCGTTTATAAGCAAACCGCTATTCCTCACGGAAATGCATGATGTCTTGGCACGTGCCATAGGCGTTTTAAAGGACGAAGTGAAAATTGAGGTTGATGATACTTCTTGCTTTGCCGGGAAGAAAATTCTTCTCGTCGAAGACAATGAGCTTAATCGTGAAATCGCACAAAGTGTTCTTGGTGAAATGGGCTTTGGGGTGGACTGTGCCGAAGATGGCCGTGTCGCCTTGAACGTGCTAGAAAAGGCTAAGCCGGGCGCCTATGACTTGATTTTGATGGATATGCAGATGCCTGTGATGGACGGTCTCGAAGCGACTAGGCGTATTCGAGCAATGCGCGATGATTACTTTAAGAAAGTCCCGATTGTGGCAATGACCGCAAATGCGTTTGAAGAAGACCGCAAGGCCGCACTCGATGCTGGTATGAACGAACATGTCGCAAAACCCATTGACGTCGAAAAACTCAAAAAAGTCCTTCGTAAATTCTTAGGATAAACAAATTATTTAAAGAATTCCACGCACCCGTAGACGGAAATGAGTTCCGGGTTTTCCGGGTCGCGCCTATTCCAACATTGCTGGACTTTAATCTTGCACGGACATTTTTTGCCTTTGACGAGCATTTCACTGTTGAACGAGAACGAGTCGTTGTTCAGCTGCGGGTCGTGCAGTAATTTTGCAAATTCATCCCAATTTTCGCGTCCAAAGATGGTCCAAAATTCACTATTGTTTTCGGGTTCCGCCATGGTCGTCGGGAAACTCAACGCCTTTGCATTCCTGGCGTGGAGCTTCAGCATCGAAGGCTCGTAAGTGTATTCAAACGTAACCCCGTGTTACAACGAAGCAAAGAACTGGCTCTTCTTGTGTTCTGTCAAGTACTGTTCGTAGATGATATTTTCCGTATCATTCTCGGTGCTTTCGAAAATGGAACGTGCAATCTTTTCAAAGTCCGCATCGCTGAGCTTGCTTGTGCGTTGGTCGTTCAATTCCTTGGGCAATGTATCGGCAACATCTCCGAGACATTCCAGGAGCAGCGGGTTAAAGACTCCGCATTCGTTGTTGCGGATCATCTCGAGAGCCTTTTCATGGCTAAACGCTTTCTTGTAGCATCGTTCGCTGGTGAGGGCGTCGTACACGTCGGCAACGGAAACGACCTGTGCGCTGATAGGAATTTCGTCACCCTTGAGGCCGTCGGGGTAGCCGCGACCATCCCAGCGTTCATGGTGCCAACGGCAAATGTCGTAGGCGAACTTCATGAGCGGTTCATTTTTGAAGAACTGGATGGCATCAAGCATCTTGGCTCCGTTCATGGAGTGCTGCTTCATGATGTCAAATTCTTCTTTCGTGAGCTTGCCGGGCTTGTTCAAAATTTCATCGGGAATCGTGATCTTGCCGATATCGTGCATTGAAGATGCTGTTGCAATCGTGCCGATTTCCTCTTCGGTAATCTTGTATTCCTTGGTGCGCTTGAGCAGTGCGCGTAAAAGAATGTCTGTAATCTTCTTGATGTGCAGAACGTGCTGGCCGCTTTCGCCGTTACGGAATTCTACAATGTGGCTCAAGATGGAAATCAGCATGTCGCTGTTTCGCGTCCTTTCGTAAATCTTGTCGGTCACAAGTTCCGAAAGCTGCATCTGCTTTAGGTAAAGCCCAATTGTATTGCGGACTCGGTTTTGCACGACCATCTGGTCGAACGGGCGGTAAATAAAATCGGTCACTCCGAGCGAGAACGCTCTTTCTACTTGTGGCGTTGAGGTCTCTGCCGAAATCATGACGACTGGGGTCCCTTTGATCCACCCTTTTTCGTTCATGACTTCAAGAACTCCGAGCCCGTCACGTCCTGGCATAATCATGTCCAGCAAGACGAGCGTAATATCTTTTGCCGTTGTTTCAAGAATCCCGATGGCCTCGTCACCGTCTTTTGCTTCGATGATATCATATTCGTCCGAGAGCAGATCCGAAAGTACGACTCTGTTCATGGCGTCATCATCGACAATCAAAATTTTTGCACGTTCGTTGCTCATGGCCGAAACACCAATTTTTATTTTCTCTTTCTTAAGTGGTTGTACCTCTTTAATTTAAGAAAAATGTAACGAAAAAGAGCGTTTTGGTCCGCGAAAAATCAAAATACCCCGTCCATTTGCGCAAAATCACCATGTTTTTCTAAATTTTCCTTGAAATGCCGAAACCAGCAAATTATTTCCCCGCTATTGACGGTCTCCGTCTTCTCGCAAGCCTGAATATTGTCATGCTCCATTTGGGCAGTTCCAACGCCCTCATGTACATGTCCGATTGCAAGTGGGTGATGCCCATTATCTCTGCGCCTGCCTTTGCAGCGGGGATTTTCTATGTGCTGGCCGGTTTCCTTTTCGCAAGCAAGTACAGCGACCCGGACCGCAGTATCCCTGTCATTCCGTTTATGTTTGGCCGTATTGCAAAGCTTTACCGCTTGCACTTTTTCATGACGCTCCTCATGTTTGTGCTGGTCGTTTTCAAGATGAGCGGCTACACGCATTTGCCTGCGCTTTCTGAAATTGGTGATTGTGCTTCGGCGGGATTAGCTAAGATGTTCCACCCGTGGCGGAGCCTCATCATGCACCTCACGCTTACGTGGTCGATTGTTCCGGATCTCGGCATGAAGTTGAATGAACCGTCCTGGTCACTCACGAGCTTCTTCCTCTGCTATGCGATTACGCCGTGGTTCAGCCGTTGGCTTATCAAGCAGAACCGTCGTACGCTCTGGATTCTGTTCGGCGGTGTGTTCGTCCCGGGACTCCTTTGGGCTATCGTGTATGGCAAAACGGGCAATTTATGGTTTGATGGATTCGATGCCAAGTATCGTTTCTTCCACATGTTTGCGCCGGTGCGTGTCTTTGAATACATCTTTGGCATGGTGCTTTACCGCCTTTACAACGAGGGCGTCTTTGACGTTTTCAAGAAAGATTATGTGAGTGGCTTGGCGCAGGCTCTTTTACTCCTCGCACTTTATGGGAGCCTCTTCCTCATGCGTCCGGATGCCAATCCTGGCTATAATTATTTTATCCATCATAGCCTCCCGATTTTCATTTACGGCATGTTCGTGGTGAGTTTACTTTCGGGCAAGGGATTCTTGGCGAAGTTCTTTTGCATCCCGCTTGTGCGCCATATCGGTCGCGCTTCGTTCTACCCGTATTTGATTCATCTGCCTATCATCACGTTTGCGTGGGGCATTTGCAACCTGAACCGCCCGAAGAACACCATCCTTTTGCTCCTCTTCATTTACACTGTCAGCACACTTTACATGGAATTTAAAGTCTGGCGCCGCAAAAAAGCAAAAGCGAAGGCCTAAATCCAAGACTTTATTCGTCTTTTCACAAACAACTCCTGAAAATAAGTGTATTTTATACCTGTAGGCAACCGTTATAGGTTGGTGGAAGGGATATCTTGTCGGAGGAGTTGCAAAAACATGGATTGTCTTGAATCGTCAGACTTGACTCATGCGATTCTTTCGAGTGCAGGCGTCGGTTTGTGGGTTATTGAGGTAGATGAAGGCCACCCTCCACGAATGTATGCCGACAAGGCTCTTCTCCAGATTCTTGGATTCCCTGAAGAAACTCTCCCCGAAGACCTCTACAATTTGTGGTGCAACAATGTAGACATCTCGTATTACGAGGCTTATGCCGAGTTTGTGGACCAGATGACCCGCGGCGAAATGTCGGAACTGGAGTATGCCTGGAACCACCAGTCTCGAGGAATCATTTTCTTGCAAAATCACGGCAAGCGAAATGAAGCCTATAAACGGGGAATGCGCCTTGAAGGGTGCTGCACCGATGTGACGGAACAGGTCGAATTCAAGATGCATGTGCGCGAACTTGACCAGTATTCCGATATTGCGAACACGCTTGGCGATGGTTTTGATAATATTTATTACGTCGATATCAACGACAACTCCTTCATTGAATTTAACGCCCAGGGGGTCGTGAAGACTCTAGATGCCAAGAACTGTAAAGACTTTTTTGAAGGATTTGAATTGGCGCTTGAAAAGGTCGTATTTCGGGAAGACTGGGCGGCGGTCAAGGATTTTGTCAACAAGGAAAAAATGCTTCACGGTCTGGAAAATGATCGTGCGGTTTCGGTCTCGTTCCGATTCTCTTTTGACGGGCGTCTGGTGTATTACCGTTTAAAGGCCGCCAAAACTCCCGATTCCGAAAACCACATCGTCGTGACGCTTGAAAACGTCGATGAAGAGGAATCCGCCAAGGCGGAACGCAAGGCCATTGCAAACCGCGACATGGCTGTGATTTCTGGCCTGTCCGATGACTTTGGATGCGTCGTGTACGTGGATTACGAGACTCTTTCCGAGGTACACTACCGCTTTGACCCGATGTTTGATGAGATGGTTCCTGGCTGGTCTAAGATTGACAACTTTGGCGAGCGCCTAAAAGTACTTGTCGATACGGTGGTTCATCCGAGTGACCGTGAATCATTCTGCGCAGCGACTGAACCTACGAAGGTTCTTGACATGGTGGATCGGGAACACATGTACTTTGTCAACTTCAGGTTGCAGGTCGGTGGCGAAGATATTTACTACCAAATTAAGTTCGTCAAGGACGAAAACTTCAAGAACCATGTGATTGCGGGTTTCCATAGCGTCGATGCCGAGACCAAACGCGAAATGGCAAACCTTGAGAAGGCGGAACTTGCAAACAAGGCAAAGAGCGCGTTCCTTTTCAACATGTCGCACGACATCCGCACGCCGCTCAATGCGATGATCGGCTTTACCGACATGGCCGTCAAGAATATTGACGACAAGGCCAAGGCGCTTGATTGCCTCGGCAAGTCAAAACTTTCGAGTGAACATCTTTTGTCCTTGATCAACGATGTGCTGGACATGTCGCGCATTGAAAGTGGTAAGGTGGAATTGGACTTGAATCCTGTTAATTTGGATGAAAATGGCGAAGATTGTGTGCCGATGCTCCGTTCCCTTGCCGAGAAGAAAAACGTACACTTTGAATTTGCGCATCACGATATCCAGAACCGCTACGTTTATGTAGACTTCTTGCGTTTGAATCAGGTGATCATCAACGTTGTCTCGAATGCGGTAAAGTACACACCTTCGGGTGGCTCGGTGACGGTGGATATCACCCAGATTCCGTCAGAACGCGAAGGCTATGGCCTGTATCAGATTGTCATCAAGGATACGGGGATTGGCATGAGTGCCGAATACCAGCAGCACCTCTTTGATGAATTCTCCCGCGAGCGGACATCTACGGTCAGTAAGCAGCAGGGGACAGGTCTTGGGCTTGCCATTACCAAGCGCATTGTCGATATGATGGAAGGCTCTATCGATGTTGAAAGCAAGGTGGGTGAGGGGTCCAAGTTTACCATCCGCATCCCGATGCGCATTCAGGAAAATCCTGAAGCGGTGGAACAGGTGCGCTTCGCGCATTCTGAACAGGAATCGATTTCGTTCGAGGGCTTCAAGGTTCTCGTCGTCGAAGATAACGAGCTGAACCTCGAAATTTCTAAGGATATTCTCGAGAGTGCTGGCGTTGTCGTGGAATCTGCCGAAGATGGTTCCATTGCGGTGGAACGTTTAAAAGAAAAAGGCCCGGATTACTACGATTGCATTTTGATGGATATCCAGATGCCTGTAATGGATGGCTTTGAAGCGACTCGTGAAATCCGCAAGATGTTCCCGGACAAGCGGATTCCGATTATTGCCTTGTCGGCAAATGCCTTTGATGAAGACCGCCGCAAGTCCTTTGAAGCGGGCATGGATGGTCACTTGGCAAAACCCATCGTCATTGCCCAGCTCGAAGATTCGCTGAAGAAGTTTTTAAAGCATTAGGAAGGTGTGGGGTCGCACCTGCGGTGCTTTGAGCTATGAGGTCGGCACGTTGTGCCTTTGGGCTCGCTACGCTTTGGGCGTTTTTTATTGCATTCCCCCATACCTCAAAGGCACGAAGTGCCGCGCCCATACCCCATACCTGCGTTGTTCAATTAATTCAACTGCTTAATTCCAGCCACTGCTGCAACGTAGTCTGCTTCGACTTTTTCCAGGAGCGCCTGCGAGTTGGCAGTGAATGCTTCCGGGCGCAAGTCTTCAGTGAGTTCGCTGCTCGATGCAGAGAGCTTGTTCAGCCCGAGATTGGCGGCAACGCCCTTAAGCGTGTGCGCAGCGCGGAATGCCGTCTTCGCGTCATTTGCTGCAAAGGCGGCCTTGAGTTCACTGAAACTCGGATCATTCAAAAAAAGTCCCAAGTACTTTGCTACACGAGATTCCATGCGGAGTCTTTCCAGAACTGCATCCAAAGATTCACCGAGAGAGCTATAGAATTCAGAAAGTGTCATAAATTTATCCTAACCTTGTTTTGAAATATCAATGTGTCCGTAAACGGACGTGAGTATAGGAGCTTCGTTTTGGCGTTCTGCCCAGATCTGAAGCACCTTGACATTGCATGGCATGCTCTTGCCGTCAATGTTGAATGTTTGCTTGATAAGGATGGGCTTATCTTTTGGCGCGGATTTGCGCTTTAAAATCTTCTTGATTTTATCCAGGTTTTCGCTTGAGCTTTGATTATCTTCGTTTGGCTTGTAGTCGTCAAGGATTGTCCTTGGCAACCCGAGAGCCTTGGATGCTTTTGAAGAAAGCTTCATGACAGCCGGGTTGAAAGTGTATTCGAAGAGGATGCCGTCCAGCATAGATTCAAAGAAGTGGCTTTTTTTGCGTTCATCGATGAACTGCCTAAATGCCTGGTTATAAATCGGATGCTTTTGGTCGTTCATCATCGCATCGGCGATGTAGAAAAAGTCCTTGTCGGCTTGCTTGCTCCAGTCAAACGTCTGCAAGGCGATGACGAGCTTGTCTGCGATGGCGTCTAAGCACTCAATGAGAATCGGGTTGAATACGCCGCATTCATTGTTGTGAATCATCTCGAGTGCTTTCTCGTGCGTGAAGGCGTGCTTGTAGCAGCGTTCGCTCGTGAGCGCATCGTAAACGTCTGCGATCGAGACGATTTGTGCGGCTATAGGGATCTCGTCACCCTTGAGACCGTCTGGGTATCCGCGGCCGTCATAGCGTTCATGGTGCCAGCGGCAAATCTCGTAGGCGTATTTCATCAGGGGTTCGTCTTTTCCGACGGGGACAGCGTTGAGCATCTGGGCGCAGTTGACCGTATGCCCCTTCATGATGTTGAACTCTTCGGGAGTGAGCTTGCCTGGCTTGTTCAGAATCTCGTCGGGGATGGTAATTTTACCGATGTCATGCATGGACGATGCCGTGCAGATGATGCCGATATCGTTCTTGTTGATCTGGTATTTCTTGGTGCGGCGCAAAAGCTCGTGCAAGAGCATTTCGGTAATGGTGTTGATGTGCAACACGTGCATGCCGCTTTCGCCGTTACGGAATTCCACGATATGGCTCAGCATAGTCACCATCATGCTGTTGTTACGCGTCTTTTCGTAAATCTGATTTAAAACGAGGTCCGAAAGGCTCTTCTGCTTTTTGTAAAGGCGGATCGTGTTGTTCACGCGGTTCTTGAGCACCATCTCGTCGAACGGGCGACCGATAAAGTCTGTGGCGCCAAGCATGTAGGCGCCTTCGATCAGCGCATGGGCGGTTTCGCCAGAAATCATGATGACCGGGATCTCGTTAATCCAGCCGTTCTTATTCATGATGGCGAGGACTTCAATGCCGTCTTTTTCGGGCATCACCATGTCGAGGAGCACAAGCGAAATCTCGGATGTCTTTTCCCTCAGTAAAAGCAATGCTTCGTTGCCGTTTTCAGCTTCGATGATGTTGTATTTGTCACTGAGTACGTCCGATAACAGGGCTCTGTTCATAGCCACATCGTCAACAATCAGTATAAGAGGGCGTTTTTCATCCATAACGCATTCCTTTAAATCCCAAATACAATACACAATAAATGTATATAATTTTGAAAAGCAAGCGTAAGAAAATTGTAACTTCGTTGAAAATGTTGCCCGATATCACAACGTTCTTTTTGTGCTAAAATGTTCAATATTGCCTTTTTTATGAGAATTGTATATATATAATAATATAAATGTAAGAATTGTTTAGCTGGATGTTTGCTTATGCGCGTAATGCTCTTAAGTGTATTGTTTGTACTGCTATTAGGGGAGCAGACTTTTGCGGGTCCACGATCGGTAAAGGTGGGCTTTTTCGCTAATTCCGGCTATCACGAAATTTCAGAAAAAGGTGAAAAAGGGGGCTATGGGTATGATTTGCTCCGCCTGATGTCGCGCTATGCCGATTTGAACTACGAGTTTGTCGGCTACGACAAGACGTGGAACGATATGCTCCGGATGCTTGAAAACGGAGAAATTGACCTTGTTTCACCGGCGAGCAAGACCAAGGAACTGGAAGAGACTTTTGCATTTTCGCTGCCTGTAGGGCTTGCCCCGGACTACATCATTGTCCGCAAGTCCGATACGACGCTTCTGAACGAAGTCAACTACGCAATTCGCCAGATGAACGTGTTGGATCCGAACTGGATGAACCGTCTGTACCGCAAGTACAACGGCGACGATGTCTTTGACCTGCTCTTGCTGAGTGAACGGGAGCGCCGCTTTTTACAGGGATTCTGGGGTCAGGACCGGATGTTGAAAGTGACGGCCCGCAATGATAAGTTTCCGTTCGCCTACATGGATGGGGATGTCCCGAGAGGCATTTTGCTAGACCTCTTTGCAGAAATTGCACGCCACAACGGGCTGAAGTATGAATTTGTGACAACGTATAACGAGTCTCAGCCTTTGATTGTTTTGGATGCGCGCTATGGCATGGCCGGTGGCGATGAATCCTGGATTTTTACACCGCCGTATTTCCGTGACCAGTTGCTAGATTCCAATGATAGCCTGCTTGTCGGGATGCATATCGCAGTACCGCGTAAATACCCGCGTGAGTTGGCTTCTATCTTGTCGAAAGGCGTGATGATGCTTTCGCCCAAGTTAGTGCGTTCAAAAATCGTAAAATATGTCGGCTTCCGTATGCCGAATTATTCTAGCGAGCTGTTGCACAAACAATCCCATATCGCTACTGTTTTTGGGAGCATCTTCATTGTCATCGGGATAATCCTGGCCGCATCCCTGGTGTGGCTTGCCTTTAGGCGTAAACTCAAAAATCGTGAGGAGGAGCTCGATTACAAGTTACGCGAGGCGAATGCCTTTGCTGCCGAGGCGAAGGAGGCCAAATCTAAGTTTTTGCTCAACATGAGCCACGATATCCGCACTCCGATGAATGCAATTATCGGCTATTCTGAACGTGCGGAACGACACCTCGACAGTACTGCCGACGTTCAGGATGCGCTCAAGAAAATCCGCATATCGGGCGGCTATCTGCTCCAGCTGATCGAAGAAGTGCTGGACATGGCTAAAATTGAATCGGGCCAGGTGGTGCAGAAAAAGAGGATGGTGAATCTCCCTTCGTGCATGACGGAATTCTGCGAAACGTATCAGCCCATGATGAAGGTCAAGAACATCTCTTTTATTTGGGATACCTCGTCGGTCAAGAACAGGTTTGTCGTTGCGGACGTGAGCAACCTTCGTCAGGTCCTCTACAATATCATTTCAAATGCGCAGAAGTTCACCCCTTACGGTGGGCGTGTTGTGTTTACCATCGAGGAATTGCCCTGCCAGGTGGATGGCTATGCTGTCTTTGATTTTGAAGTCAGTGATAATGGACTTGGCATGTCCAAGGAATTTTTGGAACACATCTACGATGAGTTTGCGAGGGAACAGTCTTCTACCCAGAGCGGTGTGCAGGGGACAGGCCTTGGCATGTCTATCGTGAAGCGCCTTGTTGACATGATGGGGGCTGAAATTGATATCCAGAGCGAAATCGGCCTTGGAACGACTGTGCATGTGCGGACTCAGCTGAAAATAGCGACAGAAGAGGACGTGGCTCTAGAATCTGGTGAATCCTGTGCCGAAGCAGACCCGGCGCTGTTGAAGGGAAAGCGCGTGTTGCTTGTAGAAGATAACGAATTCAACAGGGAAGTCGCCCTGGACTTCTTGCAGGATGCCGAAATGGTTGTTGACATCGCCGAAAACGGATTGGTGGCGGTTACGAAAGTCCGTGAAAAGGGCGTAGATTACTATGACTGCATTTTGATGGATGTCCAGATGCCTGTGATGGATGGTTACGAGGCGACTCGTGCTATCCGAAAGACCTATCCCCATGCGCACATCCCCATTATTGCGCTATCGGCAAATGCGTTTGAAGAGGATCGGCAAAAGTCCCTTGCCGCCGGAATGGACGAACATCTGGCAAAACCGTTTGTCGTTGCAAAGGTCCTTTCCACAATGTGTTCCTTAATGCAAAGAAAAGTTAACGTAAGTTGATGCATAGGAACATTTTAAGAACACTTTTCGTGTGATTTTACGCATTATGTCAATCCTTTTACAAAAGAAGGGTTGATTTTTGATATGCTATCAAACTATCTTTTAGGTTGGATGGGTGAAATCTTTTTTTTAAAAGGAATTCATATGAAGAATTTGGCGAAAGTTATGTTTGGCGTTGCTGCAGTCGCTGCAGTAACGGCTTCTGCTGGGCAGTTCCCGTTCCCGCAGAACATGAAGTATCCGCATGGCAAGATCATTGAATATGCCGATACGGATATGATCAAGGATCATTACAAGCTGTGGAAACAGGCTTGGTACCAGGCTAGCAATGGTTGGGTTTTGGCACCGGAAGGAACTTGCTCTACCGTTTCTGAAGCTATTGCATACGGTATGTTGATTTCCGTGTACATGGACGATCAGGATGTTTTCAAGAAGCTTTATAACACCTGGACAAGCAACAGCGCTGGTGCCAATGGTGGTATGAACTGGCGTATCGGTTGCAGCGGTGGTACGGGTACCGCATCTGACGCTGACTTCGACGCCGCTCTTGCTCTCGTGATGGCTTCCAAGCAGTGGAATGATGCTTCTTACCTCTCTGCAGGCAAGTCCCTCATTTCTTGGATTGCTTCTAACGACATCGCTAGCAACAAGATTAAGCCGGGTAACCAGTGGAATGACGGTTTCAACCCGAGCTATGCAACGACCGCTAACTTCCAGCTCTTCCAGGACGTTGCCGGTGGTTCTTGGTCTAGTGTGATTTCCCAGGCTTATACGGACTTGAACGCTTGCCAGGATTCTAAGACTGGTCTTGTGCCGGACTGGTGCGACTGGAACTCTCACAAGCCGATTTTGACGTCTGCTGCCGTTTCTAACGACATCGGTTTCTACGATGACGCTGCCCGTACTCCGTGGCGTATGGCTATGGCTTACTACTGGTACGGTGATACCAAGGCTCAGGCTTTCAACAAGAAAGTTGTTAGCTGGCTCATCCCGGAAACCCGCACTGCTAGTGGCGTGAACTCCGGTTATAAGTACGAAGGTGGTGCTTATCATATCGATAACAGCGATATCCGCCGCTTCGTTTCTTCTACCTTCTCCGGCGGTCTCGGCCTTGCAACTTCCTCTATCGATAGCAAGGAAGCTGAAACCTACCTCGGTACCGTTTACAAGGTTCTCAAGGAAAAGAAGAGCTGCTCTACCGCTCAGGGTTGCGGCGAAGGCTCTGTTGAAGGTGAAAAGTACTATCCGGCTACTTTGAACATGATTTACCTCCTCCTCGTGACGGGTAACATGCCGAACCTCTACAATACGACTGGTTTCACTCCGTTCACTCCGGATCCGTCTAAGGCTCCGTCTATCAGCGAAGGCGAAGGTACGCACTTGGAATTCGGTGATACGACTGTTTCTGTCTCTGGTCTCTGGAACTGGGGTGCATACCACGACAAGCTCGGTATCGGCACCAAGATGGTCCCGGATTCTGGCGCATCTCCGCTCTACAGACTTGATGATGGTTCTATCGTTGCTCGCGCTTCTATGGAAATCGGTCCGGAACCGGAATGGACTGAAGCAGCTGCTAAGGCTGGCACGCTCAAGTATCCGTCTGCTGGTATCGCTGTTTCCTTCAAGAAGGACGATTGCAAGAAAGACAAGAGCTGCGGTGTCAACTTCAAGACTCTCGGCATCCAGTACATCCGCGTGACGGCTAAGACTTCTGGCCCGATCCGCATGGCTATCCTCAACACCATCACCGACGAAAACGAAGAAAAGAAAGTTGAAAACGCAGGTGCAGGTTCTGAACCGGGTATCTATGTTGACAACTCCGAAGAATTCAAGGCTGTGACCTATGACATGACTCCGTATGAATACGGCTTCAAGGGCTTGGGTGATGGCAAGGAAATCAATATCCTTGACTGGGTTAGCAAGAATAACGCTCCGGAAGGCGGCGAAATCCTCACCTGCATCAAGGGCCTCAAGTGGGAAGTCAAGGATGCTAAGGGCGGTCTCGGTGAACTCACCATCAGCGCTGTCGAATTCCTCGATGCTTCCAAGCAGGCTGTCGATCCGGTCAAGCTCACCGGTATGGAAATCAAGGGACCGACCATTGGCCTCTACAAGGTTACCTTTGCTCCGAGCTTCAGCGTTCGTGCCGATGGCATGAAGCTCCAGATCAGCGGTGCTAAGGCTGGTAACGTGTTCATGGTCTACAACATGCAGGGCAAGGCAATTGCTGGTGGCATGCTCATGAACAGCAACCTCACGGTTAACGTTCCGAGTGCTGGTTCCTACATCGTTCGCGTTGGTTCTGAAATGAACCGCGTCAACGTGAAGTAATCCACGTACAAAACGAAATTGCAAAAAAGCCGAGGCGTAAAGCCCCGGCTTTTTTTGTCGCTTTGTCTCGTAAATCTTTGGGCTTGTTGGCCCCGTGCTAGGTTAGCCTCTCTGCTTATTAGGCCCCGCGAAGGCGGGGCTTTCGTGTTGCGTTTAAGCGGTTACCTGCTGATCTTTTTAGTTAAGGGCGTGAGGCCCTTGGCCTCGGCGCGGATGAAGTAAACGCCCTTGGGATAGCTTTCTGGAACTTTGAAACCGTTTGCGTCACCAAGCTTTTTTCCCTTCAGGTCGAAAATAGTGAATTTGGTGTAGTCTTTTGCGTTCCGTTTTATCTTTGGCGGGAGCCCGATTTCTTTTGACGTCTTGATGGTAAGGCTCTTGGACATGAATTCAATGATGTAGTGTCCATCGCTTTCTGGTGTCAGGACCTTGCCATCTTGCATAATCACGGCTTTGCTGTCAACACGGCTTGTGTCCAAGGCAACTCGCAGTGGAACGCTCTTGGGCATGTACTCGTGCGGGACTTTCCAGGTGACTTTGTAGCCGTCGTCAGTCTTGGTCATCAAAGCCTTGTCAAAGATGAAGTGGGCGCGCTGGTAGGCGCCTACAGTGCCGATCGGGGCTACCCATAGGCCGTTTTTGACCGCGCGCTCAAAAAGAGTCTTGATGTCGTCCGGATTGATGGCGTAATTGTCAATCATCCTTTCAGAAACGTCGTGCTGCAAAACAATGAGCCATGAACCGCCTGTTATTGGATGCTCCAGCGGAATTGAATTGTCGAACTTGCCGATGTATGCCGCTGTGTCTAGCGCGTTTAACATTTCGTTCACGGTGGCGCCTGAACGGGACCATATCTTGGCGGGCATGCTCATCCAATCCGGTTCTTCGTCCCAGAATGTTCGGGCGCCGTCATAGGTGCAGTCGCGGTTGAGCATGTGACGCTTATCGATAATGGTTTTGACATGGTCTCCGTTTTCGCAGAACGGGGTAGCAAACGATACGACCTTCACATCGGCGCCGTACTTTGCCATTGTCGCTTCGATAGTGTCTGCGAATTTCACAACATCTTCTTCAAGTTCTTCGTCTGTTTCGTCGGTTAAATGCCAGTGCGAAATGGTATGGTTGCCCATCTCGTGTCCGGCGTTGGCGAGAGCCGCAAAACCGGCCGCGTTATCTTTTAAGCGGTCTTGGAATGCGGTCAAGAAGAATGTGACATGGACATCGGGCATTGCATCTAGCAATGGTTTCAGGTTCAATACCTGAGTTTCGAGAGCGTCGTCAAAGGTGAAACTCACGGCGCCGACGTGGCCGTTCCAGGGTACAGTTATTAAGGGGGCTGCCGTACTGATGCCTGCTAGCCCAAGAGCGATACCGCAGGATAATGCGGTAAACGTGGACCTATTTGAATGATTGCAGTTCATAGACTTCTTCCCCTTCAGCTATTAAAAATAATCACATATTTCTAAAAATATCATGGGCCAAATCGTCCTAATCGGAATAATGCACAATTCTTTGCCAGTCAATAGAAAAGGTCTCGGAAAATCCGAGACCTTCGTTGGGTTGATTTATAGCAAATCTTGTGATTACATGGCTTCGAGCTTCTTGCCCTTGGTTTCGTTCACCAGCTTGGCGACTAACACAAAGCTTATTGCTGCGAAGGTCGTGTAAATCAAGTAGGTCGGGCCGATGCCGATGCCGTCCTTGCCGACGAGAACCGGGAAAGACCAGCTGACCAAGAAGTTTGCACCCCACTGGGCAAGGCCGCATATTGCGATTGCCACGGCACGAATGCGGTTGTTGAACATTTCGCCAAGCATCACCCACATCACCGGGCCCCATGTTGCGGCAAAGAATGCCACGTAGAAGTTTGCAGCGAGGAGGGCGAAAATACCGCTATTGCCTGTGAGGTTACCGCTAGCGTCGGAACCGAAGAGGAAGCAGCACGCGAGAATGCCAAGCGTAACGGTCATGCCTGCAGAACCGATGAGCAAGAGCGGCTTACGACCAATCTTATCGATAAGGAGAATAGCAGCGATAGTCATGGTCAAGTTGATAGCACTGGAAATCACGCTCGTAAGGAATGCATCGCTTTCACCGAAACCGACACTCTGCCAAAGCATGGAACCATAGTAGAAGATCATGTTAATACCCACGAGCTGCTGGAGAATGGCGATACTGAGGCCAGCCCAGACAATCGGAGCGACGCGCTTTTTGCCAGCGACCGTTTCGAGGAGGTCAGAAAGCTTGGCCGGCTTGTGAGTCTTGAAGGAGTCTTCAATTTCCTGAGCCTTTTCCTTGATGCCGACGGATGCAATCATCGAAAGCACTTTCTGAGCTTCTTCCATGCGGCCCTTGCTCACGAGGAAACGCGGGGATTCCGGGAGCTGCCAGGCGGCGACACCGTAGAGGAAAGCCGGGATAGCTTCGACCCAGAACATCACCTTCCAGGATTCAATGCCCATAATCAAGTTGCTTGCGGAACCCGAAATGCGGACAATGATGTAGTTCGAAAGCAGCGCCACGAAGATACCGATAACGATGGCGAACTGCTGCATGGAGCCTAGACGCCCACGCAAATGCGCCGGGGAGGTTTCGGCAATGTAAATCGGGGCGATGATAGATGCTACACCGATACCCACACCGCCAATCACGCGCCAAGCAATGAAATCGTAGATGGTGAAGGGGAGGCCAGAACCGATTGCGCTGATAAAGAAAAGGACGGCGGCTGCAAGCATGCAACGCACACGTCCAAACTTATCTGCCAAGCGACCGGCGAAATATGCACCGATGGCAGCGCCAATCAATGCGAGAGAAACCGCAAGACCAAGCTGCATGTCGTTACAATTGAAGTAACCTTTAAGTGCAACGTTGGCGCCGTTAATCACGGACGAGTCAAAACCGAATAGGAACCCTCCGATGGCGGCGGAAAGGGTTATCATGATGACATGTCCAACTTTGTAATTGTCTTCTACTGCCATTTTCGTACCTCTGTTTTTTTTTTGATTTTCAAATGGATTAGCCGCTAATATAGCTATCAAGAAATTGTAAATTCAAGGTTTACAATTAATCTCGATAGTCCAAAAAGGACTAACGTTTTTCTTACATAAGTCGAAAGTTGTGGCTTCACTGCTCCCGTCCTATTTAAAAATAGATATATATAATTTTCTTACAATGGGCGAATTTTTTGCAAAAAATGTGAATTTATTTTGGAATATAGGGAAGGTGGGAAGGGGGTGTTTTGGGCTGCTTTGGCGCGGTGGCGCATTGCCGTATTTTTCGCTATTTTCTAAATTTGCTCACGAAAATTTAAAGCCCGATAGTTGGTGCAAGACTGCAACGAACTAGGCGAAAATCTCTCGTCTCTCGTCTCTCGTCTCTCGTCTAGCTATCATATCAGAGGTCAAAACATGTTTCGTGAAGTAAAGAAAGAAGAGACCTTCCCGCAGATCGAAGAGCGCGTGCTCGGATTGTGGGACAAGGACGATAGTTTCAAGAAGTCGCTTGACAGCCGTCCGGAAACCGAACCGTATACTTTCTATGATGGCCCTCCGTTTGCAACGGGCCTTCCGCACTACGGTCACTTGCTTGCCGGTACCATCAAGGACATCGTTCCGCGTTACTGGACCATGAAGGGCAAGAAGGTTCCGCGCGGTTTCGGTTGGGACTGCCACGGTCTTCCGATTGAATCTCTCGTGCAGAACGAACTCGGTCTCGCTGGCGTTGCCGAAATCCAGAAGCTCGGCGTCGACAAGTTCAACGAAACTTGCCGCGGCAAGGTGCTCAAGTACACAAGCGAATGGAAGAAGACCGTTCGCCGCATGGGCCGCTGGGTCGACTTCGACAAGGGCTACAAGACCATGGACAAAAACTTCATGGAATCTGTGTGGTGGGTGTTCAAGCAGTGCTTCGACAAGGGCCTTATCTACCAGGGCTACCGCATCCAGCCGTACAGCCCGGCTCTCGCAACTCCGCTTTCGAACTTCGAAACGAACCAGGGCTATAAGGACCGTCAGGATCCGTCTTTGACGCTCATCTTCCCGCTTAACACGGATGAAGCCAAGTTCAAGGACACGAGCATCCTCGTGTGGACGACGACCCCTTGGACACTTTATTCCAACTTCTGCATTGTTGTTGGCCCGGACATGGACTACAACCTTGTGGAACAGGATGGCAAGAAGTACTGGATTGCCGCAAGCCGTACCGCTGCTTACTTCAAGAACCCGAACATCGTTGATACCTGCAAGGGCTCTGAACTCGTGGGTAAGGACTACGAACCGCTTTCCCGTATCTCCGATGCATTCGTGACGCCGGACCAGCTGTCCCGCCACTACAAGATTTACCCCGCCGACTACGTGAGTACCGAAGACGGTACCGGCGCCGTGCATACCGCTCCCTCCTTCGGTGAAGAAGACTTCCAGAAGGGTGCTGAACTCGACCTCGGCCTTTTCGACCCGCTCGATACCGAAGGCAAGTTCACGGACAAGGTCCCGATGTGGAAGGGCCTTGGTGCGAAGGAAGCCGACAAGGAAATTATCCGCTTCTTCAAGGAACAGGGCCGCGTGTTCAAGCAGGACACGATCGTGCATAGCTACCCGCACTGCTGGCGTACCGGCGTTCCTCTGATTTACCGCGCCCTCAAGACTTGGTTCTTGAAGATTGACGCGCCTGTCACAAGCAAGGACGGTGTGACCAAGACTCTGAAGGAATGGATGGTTGAAAACAACCAGACCGTGAACTGGGTTCCGGACCACATCAAGAACGGCCGTTTCGGCAAGTGGCTCGAAGGCGCTCGCGACTGGAACCTTTCTCGTAACCGCTTCTGGGGTACGCCGATTCCGGTGTGGCTCTCTGACGACGGCGACATGATTGCCGTGGGTTCCATCGAAGAACTCCAGCAGCTCACTGGCGTGAAGCTCGATGACTTGCACAAGCACTTTGTGGACAAGCTTACCATCGAAAAGAATGGCAAGGTCTACCGCCGCACGCCGGAAGTTTTCGACTGCTGGTTTGAATCCGGTTCTATGCCGTATGCAAGCCGCCATTACCCGTTTGAAAACAAGGAACTCGTGGAACGCAGCTTCCCGGCAGACTTCATTGCCGAAGGCCTTGACCAGACTCGTGGTTGGTTCTACACGCTGACCGTGCTTTCTAACGCTTTGTTCCAGAAACCGGCTTTCAAGAACGTTATTGTGAACGGTATTATCTTGGCCGAAGACGGTTCCAAGATGAGTAAGTCCAAGCGCAACTACCCGGACCCGAACGACCTTATTGAACGCACGGGTGCCGACGCCATTCGCTTGTTCATGATCAACTCCGCCGCTTTGAAGGCTGAAGACCTCCGCTTCAGTGAAGAAGGCGTGAAGGGCATCGTCAAACAGGTGATGTTGCCGCTCTGGAACGCCGTGGCATTCTTTGTCTCTAACCACAACGCTGATGCTGCCAAGGGCCAGCTCACGTGGAAGCCCGGTCAGGAAGTGAAGTCTGACAACGAACTGGACCGCTGGATGCTTGCAACGCTGCAGGATCTCGCTGCCAAGGTTGAAGTTGAAATGAAGGCTTACCGCCTGTACAACGTGGTGCCTGCCGTGATTGCCGCGGTTGATGACCTCACGAACTGGTACGTGCGCCGCAGCCGCCGCCGCTTCTGGAAGAGCGAAAATGATGGTGACAAGAACGCTGCCTACGCAACCATGTACAAGGTGCTCGTAGACTTCTCCAAGATTCTCGCTCCGTTCCTCCCGCTCCTCGCCGAAGAAATCTACCAGATTCTCGTGCGCGAAGTCGATGCTAACGCTCCGGTGAGTGTACACCTCTGCGAATTCCCGAGTGCTGACAAGTCCCTCATGGACGAAAAGCTTGTGGAACGCATCGCCATGGTGCGTGGCATGGTCGAAATGGGTCGCGTGATTCGTGCAACGAACAACGTAAAGAACCGTATGCCGATTGCCAGCATGACGGTCGTTGCTCACGGTAACGAAGAAAAGAACGTTGCTGAAACGATGAAGGACTTGATTCTCGAAGAACTCAACGTTCGCGAAATGAAGTTCCTCGAAGACGAAACCAAGCTTGTGAAACTCTCTGCAAAGCCGAACTTCCTCGCTATCAAGGCGAAGGGTCCGGATTACGCGAAGAACATGAAGGTGATTTCCGCGAAGTTGAATTCGTTGACCGTCGACGAAATCAAGGCTCTGCAGAATGGCGAAACCATCAAGTTCGACTTCGGTGAAGTCGGTGCCGACTGCCTGATGCTCAACCGCATCGTGGCCGACGGCATGGCCGTGGAAGCCAACCAGCACTTCACCGTGGCTCTGGACCTGAAGATCACGGACGAACTCCGCCGCGCCTGCGTGGCCCGCGAACTCGTGAACCGTATCCAGAACCGCCGTAAGGACCAGAACTACGCCATCACCGACAAGATCGAAGTGACGCTGTTCTCTGCAAGCGAAGTCTTCAAGCAGGCTGTCGCGGAGAACGAGGCTTACATCGCCGGCGAAACTCAGGCCGTGAAGATTGCCTGGGCGGCCGCTGCCGATGGCTTGGAAGCGAATGACGCCGACGGCGAAGCATTCAGTTTCACGACCGTTAAGGCATAATCAAGGGTGACTACCGCCCGAGGCGAGTGTAGCGCGAGAACTTGTTCTCGCATTACCGAGCCGTTGCGGTAGGGCGCCTTGCGCCAAACTCAGGCTAACGCTATCGTGTGGAAGGATTCTGCTGCTGGCTTGCAGGAATCTGATGCAGATGGCGAAAAGGTTGCAGTCGAAGCGGTGAAATAAATAGACTGTTGCTGACAATTGCAAAAGGACCCCGGTTTTTACTGAGGTCCTTTTGTTTAATCCAAGACAATGGAATGTGGTTTGCTATAAACTATTTGTTGTTGTGTCCGGATACTTTTGTCTTTTTCAGCTGTTGATGCTCTATATGGCGTAAATCCAAAAGTTCTGAAAGGTTTATGCCCAAGGCGTTTGCCATCTCAATCAGAGTGACGAGACGAGGATTTCTTGAACCATTAATGGATCTTGTGATTGTTGATTTGGTAAGTCTATTCTCGTAAGCAAATTTTTCAATAGTTGCATAACCCGCATCCTGTATTTTCTGTCGGATGTTCTCTCGAATGTGTGTTATAGTCACTTCGGGGTCTAGCATACTCCCCAAAGCTAGCGAATAGACCTTCTCGTATAGTTGCCGTATGGCAACTGAATTGGAGGGTTGTATTGAAAACATCTCGTGAATCAGCCCGAACCGGACGTTGCCGTTTGGCATCAAAAATCGTGGAAAAAAACTTTTTTTGAATGGTTATTGAAAGAAAATTGGTGAAAAAATGGTTGCCGTTTGGCAACCGGTAATGTATATTGACTTGGTGTTGCCATTTGGCAATTTGTAAGGTAAATACTAGTCGCGAACGTTCCCACACGGCTAGATATAGGATAATTGGGGCAAAAAGGATAATAATATGATTGGATCTGCAATACAGAAGGGCTCGTCCGTTTATGTGTTTAATGAAAAGGGTGTACAAATATGGTCTAGACCATCCGATGCACTTATAGGTTTTACATCATCTTCTGTGACCGTAAGAGTGGGAAATAATGCACGTATATATGATGAAAAAGGGGTTCATAAATACACCAAATCACTTTGATTTTTTCTTTTTTTTGTAAACAATTGAAAACGGGTGCAACTTTGTAGCCGTTTTGGAAAATTGTGAGAAAACAAACGGAATCCTTTACAGGAAAAAACTGACTAAATCATTGGGAGATGCTATGGCAGCAAATGAATCTAGTTATAAAGATTCTCGTGATGGACATGTATATAAAACAGTTTTCATTGGCAAACAGGAATGGTTTGCGGAAAATCTTTGTTTTGAAACATTGGATGAATGTTATTCGTATGACCAAACTGATCCCGGAATCCGTGACGAAATTGACGAACAAGAGGTGGTTGGTGGATATGGATATCTTTACACCATTGAAGCAGCCAAGGAAGCGGTTCCTGATGGCTGGCGTTTGCCTTCGGAGAAAGATTTTATTCAATTGACTAGAACGGTGGGTGTTCCTAAAATACAAACAATAAAGTTCCTGAGCAAATATTTAAAAGATAGCCTTTTTAATTGTGATAAAAGACGGGATAACGGCGTTAAGTGCAATCGCATTCAAAGTCCTTGCTGGAACGATGATTTCAAGGACCCTTTTGGTTTTTCTGCGCTTTATAGTGGATATGGAAGTCTTTTCGCATCGGAAAAAGATGGATTCCGTGAGGAGTTTTTGAAATTCAAAGGGCGTGGAGGGTATGAGGAAGAAGATATGCATATTGAGGCTCGCTTGTGGATGTCTTCGGAACGCAATGGAAAACCTGCATATTTCTTTATAGAAGAAGATAGAGTTGGTTTTTGCGAAAAATTTGACAGGTCCTATAAGAAAATATTTTCGGGTGTTCCTGGCATGAATTTTGTAAACAAAATGGAAGCGATGGTAGAATCTGGTCGGTGCCTTTGTTCCGTTAGGCTAGTTCGCGATATGAAGTAATCATCTCGTATTGAAAAGCCTTAAACATATAGAATGCGAAATGAGCGATAATAAAACTGTTCTTCAAGAGTTTGAATACGAGGATAAGTCTTTTTGGATTGAAGCGAAAAAATTAAAAAAGGTTCCTGGTTATTATAAATGGTGGGCTAAGGAAAAGCTTGTTAAAGAATTGTTGGATTGGTTAGGAAAAGAAGATCCTAAGTTTAAAAAACTTGTAAAGTATGAAAAAATGAAGAGGGAGGGACATTTCGAGTATGACAAAACAAATACATATTGTTGCGTCTATGTAGGAAAGTCGGATAACGTTATAAGAAGAATTGTAGAAAATCATATTTGTGGCTCAATACGTAATTCAACTATGCGTAGGCATTTGGGGTATATTATACAGAACAAGATTACAAATAAATTTTTGGATAAAAAATTTTTGGAGAATGCTGTTAACGATATTATTCAACAAATGAAGGTGTCCTTTGTTGAGATAGAAAAAGGCCTAGATCAGGAAGAGACTTGTCAGATAAACAGAAAGTTGCATATTCTGAATGTTAAGAAAAACGATTATGGGGATAATTATTGTTGCCAACAAGCGAAAATGATAAAATGCAAGTTGGAAAATATGATGGACAGAAATGGGGATTCTGTTAGGAAAATTTAAATCTAAAGGACTACAAATTGCGGGTTATGTTCAATTCGCGTTAGGGGTAGTGACCCCTTGGGGCGGCACTGTGGTGCCGTTTTAGGAGGCGGGTGACGAGCGAAGCGATGACGGCTGCCCCTAAAATATAGCTCGACCCACGTAGTGGGGAACGCCCAAAAGAAAAGAACTCAACGTTCGCGAAATGAAGTTCCTCGAAGACGACAAATGCGTAAGGCGAGAGTCGCGACCGTGCTTGCATGGGCATGACCGAGCCTAGCATTTGGTACGAAGTGCAAACCAAGCTTGTGAAGCTCTCTGCAAAGCCGAACTTCCTCGCTATCAAGGCGAAGGGTCCGGATTACGCGAAGAACATGAAGGTGATTTCCGCTAAGCTCAACAGCCTTACGGTTGATGAAATCAAGGCTCTCCAGGCTGGCGAAACCATCAAGTTCGAATTCGGTGAAGTTGGTGCTGACTGCTTGATGCTCAACCGCATCGTTGCCGACGGCATGGCTGTGGAAGCCAACCAGCACTTCACTGTGGCTCTGAATTTGAAGATCACGGACGAACTCCGCCGCGCCTGCGTGGCTCGCGAACTCGTGAACCGCATCCAGAACCGCCGTAAGGACCAGAACTTTGCAATCTCAGACCGTATCAGCATTGAACTTTATTCTGAAAGCGAAGTGCTGAAGCAGGCTGTGAAGGAAAACGAATCTTACATCAAGGGCGAGACGCAGGCTGACGCTATCGTGTGGAAGGATTCTACTGCTGGTTTGCAGGAATCTGATGCAGATGGCGAAAAGGTCTTCGTCGAAGCTGTAAGATAATTTCATTGCAAGCGACAACCTCACAAGGCGAGAGCAGCGGCCACGCTTGCGTGGGCATTGCCGAGCCGAAGAGGTTGGGCACAAAGTGCCAAGTCTTCAAGCAGGCCGTCGCGGAGAATGAAACTTACATTGCGGGAGAGACGCAGGCTGTCGCCATCAAGTGGGCTGCCGTTGCCGATGGCTTGGAAGCGAATGACGCCGACGGCGAGGCCTTCAGCTTCACGACGGTAAAAGCGTAACTCGAAAAAATAAAAAATCTGAAAAAACGCTCTTTCCTTGCGAAAGGGCGTTTTTTTTGTTCAGATTTTCAAATCAGTTTACTTTTTCTTTTTGTTTTTCGATAATAATTATGCGTATATTAGCATATATGCACCAGGCGTGCGTGGAAGGGGCCTGATTTTAGGGGACCTGGGGGAGCATCGTCGAAAATGGTGAAATTGCCGATTATGATGGAAAAACGGCGTTTTTATTTAAAAAGGAGTCCAATATGGAAGAAAAACAAATTGAAAATGTTCAGAACCAGAACAACAAACCCGAAACTAACAAAATCGTTCTTCCTCCAAAGAAAGGCGATCCCGGTTACGACGCGTTCATGAGGAGACTTTTTAGATCGGCTGCTTCGAACATGCTGAGGGATGACGAAATATAAAAGTGGGTAGAATGATTATACAAGATTTGAAATCAACGCTTAACAATTTTTGGTTTTGGGCGAGTGTTGGTTTTTTTATATCCACGTTTGTCACAGAGTTGATTATTGAATTTTGTTAAATGCTGACACAATGCGTTCAGAAAAACCTCACAAATACAGTTAAAAGCGCACTAGATTCGGAGGTGTTTTATGGAAAAGTCGACAATCAGCGATGATCAGCAGGCGTTGCACATGGAAGAACGTGCCATTGCTGATATTTACAGGGCCCGTAAGGAACGCCGTAGACGCATCCTTCGCGAGAATGTGCCTCTATTTATTCGTAATAGGGAGCGCATTCTTGCTGATGATAAGATGGCGCGTTGCCATATAGACTGCATTCGTTTTGGGCTAGCTTATTCTGGAGAATGGAATGTGCCGGTGGCTTTCTTGGGCGGATTGATTCGCTTGTGGAAGAATCCGACGTTTCAGGCGGAATGCCCCAAGTGTCATGAAACTGCCTATTGTACCGGCGGTGGCGGCAGTCCTCTTTCGGGGGCGAAGAGCATTGCCATGACCTGTGGTTCGTGTGGTCATCGGTTTACGACTTCGGCAACGAAGGCGGATGAGAATGCGATTGCCTTTGGGAGATCCCTGATTGCAGCGATCAACAGCTCAAATGCGGGGCTAGGAAGCGTGGATGATGAATGCCTCCCCATTGAAGATGTTGTACATTTATTGGAACTTGAAGAGTCTAACGCGAAATAGGCTTTGTATTACACTTTCTTGTTTAATCTTTTACACGAAATGTAAAACTTAAAGTTATAATTTACAATTTATGTAAAGATTAAAAAGTATGAGAATCCATTAAAAGTCCTGAAAAATGCCGATTTTCGCTTAAATTCGGTAATTTTAACAATTTCTGTAAAATTGGCACGTTCTTTGCATTAAGGGGGCGATAATCTTAAACTCCTTTAATGGAATGTGCTTATGAATTTTTCAAAATGGACCGGGTTGGGCAACGATTTCGTGCTCTTGGAACCGGGTGAGTCGCTGGATTTTAGCAGCGGATTTGAACAGCGTATCATTAAACTTTGCGACCGTCGTTTTGGCATTGGTGCCGATGGCGTAGTTGTTGTGACTCCGATGGATGGCGACGGATGCCTCGTGTTAAACGGGATCAGCGAAGGCCCTGTTTCGAAGGCTGTTGCAAATGGCGTGGATTTTGAAATGCGCATTTTCAACGCCGATGGTTCTGAGGCGGCGATGTGCGGGAATGCGACGCGCTGTGTCGCGAAGTACATTCAGACTCGCGGTCTTGCAAAAGATGCAAATACCAAGGTTTTCAATTTGCATACGAAGAGCGGCCTTGTGCGTCCGGCGCTTTTGGATGATGGCCGTGTGTGTGTGGATATGGGGCTTCCCAGGACGTTCCTAGGCTCTATCAAGCTTACGGCGGACTGCTATGATTTCACGGCCGAAACGGTCTCGATGGGTAATCCGCATGCTGTGATTTTTGTGGATGATATTGAAAAGATTCAGCTTGAAAATTGGGGGAGCGTTCTCGAAGTGGATAGGCAGTTCCCTGACCGCTGCAACATTGAATTTGCCCAGGTGGTTGCTCCCGGTAAGATCCGTATGCGCGTTTGGGAACGCGGCTGCGGTGTGACGATGGCTTGCGGAACTGGTAGCTGTGCGACTCTCGTGGCAGCCCAGCGTACAGGCCGCGTGGGCGTTGAAGCGGATGTCATCCTGGATGGCGGCACGCTCCACATCAAGCATGAAGAGGACGGTCCGGTGCTCATGACTGGCCCTGCACAGGAAGTATTTAAAGGAACAATCTAATGAACTCATCTATTGTAAATACCAACTACGACTTGCTGCCGGGCAGCTACCTTTTCTCTACTATCGCCCAGAAAATCAAGGAATATCAGGGCGCACACGCTGATGCTGATATCATTCGCTTGGGAATTGGCGATGTGACGACTCCCTTGATTCCCGAAGTAATCAAGGCAATGCACAATGCGGTCGATGAAATGGCGGTGAAGGGTACTTTCCGCGGTTATGGTCCGGAACAGGGCTATGACTTTGTGCGCGAGGCGATTGTCCGTGGTGAATATACGGCCCGTGGCATTGAAATGGATCCGAACGACATTTTTGTGAGCGATGGTTCCAAGTGCGATGTGGCGAACATCCAGGAACTCTTTACAGAAAATGTAAATATCGCGATTCCGGACCCTGTTTACCCGGTTTATTTGGACTCCAACGTGATGGCGGGCCGTGCAGGGGTGTTGCAAGATGATGGACGTTTTTCTAAGGTGACCTACCTTGCATCGACTGCTGAAAATAATTTCCAGCCGGACTTGCCGAAGAATCCGGTCCAGCTGATTTACCTTTGCAGCCCGAACAACCCGACGGGTACGGTGCTTAGCCGCGAAACGCTCCAGAAGTTTGTCAACTACGCAAACGAAAATGGGGCTCTGATTTTGTTTGATGGCGCCTACAACTGCTACATTCAGGACGAATCACTCCCACATTCCATTTTTGAAATCCCGGGCGCCCGTACTTGCGCAATCGAATTCCGCAGCTTCAGTAAGACGGCTGGCTTTACGGGTGTGCGTTGTGCCTACACGGTCATTCCGCATGAACTTTCGAAACTCCATGCGATGTGGAACCGTCGCCAATGCACCAAGTTCAATGGCGTGAGCTATGTGACGCAGCGTGCTGCCGAAGCGATTTATTCGCCGGTGGGCTGGCAGCAGACAAAGGAAGTCATTGCCGGTTACATGCGTACGGCTGGCGTTATCCGCAAGGAACTGACTGCAGCAGGTTACACAGTGTTCGGTGGTGAACATGCCCCGTACATTTGGTGGAAGATTCCGGATGGAGAAAAGTCCTTCGACTTCTTTGACCGCCTGCTTGCTACGTGCGAAGTTGTGGGGACGCCTGGAAGTGGCTTTGGCCCGTGTGGCGAAGGGTATTTCCGCTTGACTGCCTTTGGCGACTATGAACGCACCTGCGAAGCCCTGAAGAGAATCAGAGAGAAACTTTAGAACTTAGAACTTAGAACTTAGAACTTAGAACATTGCTTTTTTCTCTATGCTCAGCCAACTAAGTTCTAAGCTGCTAGTTACTAGGTCTTAAAAATTCTAGTAACTGATAACTATTAACTAGTAACTGCGCCGAAGGCGCGAATTCTAATTACTATCTTATGTCCATGCCCTCCTCTATTGGTCCTGAAATTTCGGTCATCCAGAAGATTAGCGTTGCGATTATTCACGAGCGCGATGTGGAAAAGTTGCTCGAGAATGTCCTTGGCATTTTGGAATCCGAACTTGGAATGTTGCGCGGAACTTTCGCGTTGCTTTTTGGCGATACGCTGAAAATCGAAGCTTCGCGCGGGCTTGACGAAACGGAAAAGCAACGTGGCTTTTACCGTATGGGCGAAGGCATTACGGGACATGTGGCCGAGCGTGGCTTGAGCCATGTGATTCCGGACTTGCGTAAGGATTCCAGGTTCTTGAACCGTACGGGTAGCCGCCATTACGAAACCCAGGTGGCATTTATCTGCGTTCCCCTGATTCATGATGGTCAGGTCATTGGAACGCTCTCGATTGACCGCCCGGTGGACGGTTCAACCGATCTGGATCGCGATGTGGCCTTACTCGAAATTATTGCAAACATCACAGGCGATGCGGCTAACGAATGCATTGAACTCCACGGTGAACGTGAGGCGATGCTTGAAGAAAACCGCAAGCTCCGCGATATGCTTTCGAACAACCCCGGCGAACTGGTGGGTAACTGCCGAGAAATGCGCCAGGTGTACGAACAAGTGCGCCAGGTGGCGCCTAGCGATGCAACGGTCTTGATTCGCGGCGGTAGCGGTACGGGTAAGGAAATGATTGCCCGTGCGATTGTGAACTTGTCTGCGAGAAAGGATAAGCCGTTCATCACACTGAACTGTGCTGCTCTCCCGGAAAACCTTGTTGAAAGTGAACTTTTTGGTCATGAAAAGGGCGCCTTTACGGGTGCCTTGAATCGCCGTATTGGCCGTGCTGAAGCGGCAAATGGCGGTACGCTTTTCTTGGATGAAGTGGGCGACCTGACGATGCAAACTCAGGTGAAGCTCTTGCGCTTTTTGCAGGAACGCACCTTTAGCCGTGTCGGTAGCAACGAAGAACTCCATTCGGATGTGCGCTTCTTGGCGGCGACTAGCCGTAATCTTGAAGAACTCATTGCGCAGGGCAAGTTCCGTGAAGACCTTTTCTATCGCCTGAACATTTTCCCGATCACCATGCCGGACTTGGCCAAGCGTAAATCCGACATCATCTTGCTTGCGGAGCACTTCATTGAAAAGATGAACTTGCGCTACAACAAGAAGGTGGGTCGCCTTTCGACGACGGCTATTAATTTGCTCATGAGCTATCACTGGCCGGGCAACGTGCGTGAACTGGAAAACTGCATAGAACGTGGCGTGCTTACGGCAACGGATGATTGCATTCATAGCTACAACTTGCCGCCTTCGCTCCAGACGAGCCTGAGCGTAGGCTCTGTGGGCGGAACCCCGAGTGACAAGATTGCGCCTCTCGAGGTGATGATGGATAACTATGAACGTGAAATCATTACTGAAGCGATTAAGCGCAATGACGGTAACATCTCTGCAGCAGGGCGCGATTTGGGGGTCTCTCCGCGCATGATGAATTACCGCATGAACAAGCTTGGAATTAAGCTCGGTCGATAGTTTTAATTAATTTATAAACGAAAAGGTTGTACGCTTTATGGCGTGCAACCTTTTTTGTATGCTCTGGGGAATGCGAAAAAGCAAAAAAGCCACTCGCCAATGGCGAGTGACTTGTCTTCGGTTTTGATGTGCTTAATTAGAGGCTTGTCATTAGTAGATGAAGAGCATCTCACGGTACTTCGGAAGCGGCCACTTTTCGTCCGGAACAATCTTTTCGAGAGAGTCCACAACCAAGCGGAGGTCGAGCATACCGTTCAAGATATCTTCGTGCTTGGAAGCGAGAGCCTTTTCCATCACTTCAATAGCAGCGAGGAGCTTCTTGATGCCTTCGCCAAGCGGCTTGGCGTAAGAATCGAGAGCCGGGAAGCCCTGGTTCAGAGCCATTTCGTTGGCCTTGAGAGCGGCGGAGTAAGCTTCGATAGCCTGCGGGAGAATGATGTCCTTGGCCATGTCGCGAGCGATTTCACCTTCGATGTGAATCTTCTTGTGGTAGTCTTCCATGTTGACTTCGTAGCGGGAATCGAGTTCGCGCTTGTTGAACACGCCGTACTTTTCGAAGAGGGCGACGTTTTCTTTCTTGTTGAGTGCCTGGAGGGCTTCCATAGTAGTGCGGGTGTTCGGGAGGCCGCGCTTTGCAGCTTCTTCGACCCATTCGTCCGTGTAACCGTTGCCGTTGAAGATAACGCGCTTGTGTTCCTTGACGATCTTCTGGAGAAGGTTCTGGAGTTCTTCGTGGAACTTGTCTGCAGGAACGTTGGCGAGCTTGTCGGCGATGATGTCGAATGCTTCTGCAACGATCGTGTTGAGGATGACGTTCGGTTCAGAGCAGCTCTGGCTGGAGCCCGGTGCGCGGAATTCGAACTTGTTGCCGGTGAAGGCGAACGGAGAAGTACGGTTGCGGTCCGTAGCGTCGCGCGGGAGCGGCGGGAGAGTGTCGGAACCGAGCTTGAGTGCGCCAGCCTGCTTACTGGACTTCGGATCGCCCTTTTCGAGCTGGTCGACGACGTCAGCAAGCTGGTCGCCGAGGTACATGGAGATGATTGCCGGAGGAGCTTCGTTTGCGCCAAGGCGGTGGTCGTTACCAGCGCTTGCAACAGCCATACGGAGTAGGTCAGCGTGAGTATCGACGGCGTAAATCACAGCGCAGAGCGTGGTGAGGAAGATGGCGTTCTGGTGCGGGTCCTTACCCGGGTTCAAGAGGTTGGTCTTACCGTAGTTCACAGACCAGTTGTTGTGCTTACCAGAACCGTTGATGCCTGCAAACGGCTTTTCGTGGAGGAGGCAGACGAGTCCGTGGCGGTCAGCAACCTGACGGAGGACTTCCATAATCTGCATGTTGTGGTCGCAAGCGAGGTTCACTTCTTCGAACATCGGAGCAAGTTCGAACTGAGCCGGAGCGACTTCGTTGTGGCGGGTCTTTGCCGGAATGCCGAGCTTCCAGAGTTCCTTTTCCACATCGTTCATGAAGTTCAAAATGCGAGACGGAATGCTACCGAAGTAGTGGTCTTCCATCTGCTGGTGCTTAGCCGGAGCTGCACCGAACAAGGTGCGGCCGGCCTGATAAAGGTCCGGGCGCTGGAGGTAGAAACGCTTGTCGACGAGGAAGTATTCCTGTTCGGCACCGAGCGTGACGGTGACCTTCTGCGGAGCGACACCGAAGAGGCCCATGAGACGGTCGGCGGATTTCTGCAAAGCCTGGATGGAGCGGAGGAGCGGAGTCTTCTTGTCGAGTGCTTCACCAGTGTAGCTGCAGAATGCGGTCGGGATGCAAAGCGTTGCACCGTTGCCGTGACGCTTGATGAATGCCGGAGAGGTCGGGTCCCAGGCGGTGTAGCCGCGGGCTTCAAACGTAGAGCGAAGGCCGCCGCTCGGGAAGGAAGATGCGTCCGGTTCGCCGACGATCAAGTTCTTGCCGCTGAACGCGAGGATGGCTTTGCCATCTTCGGGTTCAAGGAAGGAGTCGTGCTTTTCTGCAGTAGAACCGGTAAGGGGCTGGAACCAGTGAGTAAAGTGAGTGGCGCCGCGATCGATGGCCCACTTTTTCATAGCGTGTGCAACTTCGCCTGCGATGCTCGGGTCGAGCGGTGCGCCGTCATCAATAGTAGCGAAGAGCTTTTTGCAAATGTCTTTCGGAAGGTAGGTGCGCATCGCTTCGGCGTTGAAAACATCTTCGCCGTAAAAGTCGATGTTTGCAGGTGCTGCCGGCATTACGCCCGTTGCGTTTTCACTTGCGATTTCCTTGATAGCTTTTAATCTGTATTCGTTGCTCATGGCAATCTCCTATTTGAATTTTTCGGTCTGCCAAATGCAAAAAGTGTGCCAAAAGGGGAGACGAACCAGAAAATGGCGAAATCTGCGCGATTTCAAAAATGTAAAAGATTACACTTGATTTTTACTTAGTTGTAAAAATTACAATAAATGAAAAACTTTAATTGAAAATACAAAAAGTGTAAAACTTAGTGGGTTAAAAGGTTGGTCGGAAAATTTCCGAAGATTGTGAAAATTTTCGTGCTGCCGAGTGATGTTTACGCGTTGTGTAAAATTACGATATTTCTTTACGATTTTTGTAAAAAGAATACTCTTTAATGCTCCAATATAAATATGAAAAACCCTAAAAAAACGCCTGTTTTACATTTTATGAGCGGTTTTCCAAAAATTGGCACGGATTTTGCAAATAGGAAGCGCAAAAATTAGGAAAGGATATATATGAACGCTCAAGCACTTTACGATCCGGCCAACGAACACGACGCCTGCGGTGTCGGCCTGGTCGCTAATATTAATAATGTTGCCTCGCACCAGATAGTGTTGCAGGGTATCACGGTCTTGAAAAGACTTATGCATCGCGGTGCGGCTGGTGGCGACCCGGAAACGGGTGATGGCGCTGGCCTTTTGCTTTCTATGCCGCACAAGTTCTTCCGCAAGCTTTATCCGACGCTTCCGGCACGCTATGGCGTTGGCATGTTCTTTGTCGAAAATACGCTTGAAGCGGAATCCTTTGACGCTAAGATTCGTGAAATTGCCGAAGCTGAAGGCGTGAAGGTTCTCCAGTTCCGCGAAGTTCCGGTAAACCCGACTAAGATTGGCCGCACGGCTCGCGAAACCTTGCCGCATATTCGTCAGGTGTTCTTTGACGGTTCTGCATTCAGCACGAATGAATCTTTCGACATTAAGCTGTATGTGGTGCGCCGCTTGATTGAAAAGGCTTGCAAAGGTCTTTACGTCTGCAGCTGCAGCCGCCGTAGCATTGTTTATAAGGGGCTTTTGCTTGCAAGCCAGATTGAAGGCTTCTACAAGGACTTGAACGATCTCGATTTTGAATCCCCGATTGCACTTGTCCACCAGCGTTATTCTACGAATACGTTCCCGACTTGGCCGCTTGCCCATCCGTTCCGTTACCTCGCTCACAACGGCGAAATCAATACGTTGCGCGGTAACCTCAACAGCTTGCGCGCTCGTGAACCGCATTTGAAGAGCTCTGTTATCGGTGATGACTTGAAGAAGCTTTTGCCGCTCGTTCCGGGTGGTCAGAGTGACTCGGCTAGCCTTGATAATATGTTTGAACTTCTCGTTGCTGCGGGCCGTAGCCTTCCGCATGCGATGATGATGCTCATGCCGCAGGCCTGGGGCCAGAAGCATTACCTCGGCCGCGATGTGCGTGGCTTCTTTGAATATGAATCCATGCTCATGGAACCGTGGGATGGTCCGGCTGCTGTCGCGTTCTCCGATGGTGTGAATGCGGGCGCAATCCTTGACCGTAACGGCCTCCGTCCGGCACGTTACACTTTATGTAAAGATGGCCTCTTCGTGATGGCTTCTGAAACGGGCGTGCTTGACTTGCGCGATGATGAAGTCGAAGAAAAGGGCCGCCTCAAACCAGGTGAAATCATCTACCTCGATTTGGAAAACCACCGCATCTTGAAAAATGCCGAAATGAAGGCTCAGGTGGCACGTAGCAAACCTTACCGCCGCTGGGTTGCCGAAAACAAGATGAGTGTTCGTGGCCTCTTCAGCGAAATCAATCCGTCTGATGTTCCGGATGATTTGCTCGTACAGCAGAAGCGCTTTGGCTATTCTGCCGAAGATTTGTCTGTCATCTTGAAGCCGATGGCCAAAAATGGTGCAGAACCGATCGGCTCCATGGGTAACGATGCCGCTTTGGCCGTGCTTTCGGACAAGCCGCAGCCGCTGTTCAACTACTTTAAGCAGTTGTTCGCCCAGGTGACGAACCCGCCGATTGACCCGATTCGTGAAGAGCTCGTGATGAGCCTTACGACTTACATCGGTAACCACGGCAATATTCTTGAAGAAACTCCGGAACAGGCGCACCTCATCAAGATTCCGCGCCCGATCGTGACCGAAGACGAAATCCGCCGCTTTGAAAACATTGGCGATAAGAGCTTCAAGGCTAAGGTGCTCAAGATGCAGTTCCCGCTGGGCGGAAACGGTGAGGTGCTCGAAGCCGCTTTACAGAATTTGGCAGGTGATGCTGTGCGTGCTGTGAGCGACGGTTTTGATATCATCGTGCTTTCGGATAAGAACGTGGATTGGGGCTACGTGCCGATGCCTTCGCTTTTGGCAACGGCTTGCGTGAACCGCACCTTGGTCGAAGCTGGTGTTCGTCCGGAAATCGGTTTGATTGTGCAGTCCGGTGAAGTCCGCGAAGTTATGCACTTTGCTTTGTTGCTCGGTTACGGTGCAACGGTCATCAACCCGTACCTTGCATTCCAGAGCCTTACCAGCATGTGCCATAGCGGCGACCTGGATGTCGATCCGGTGACGGCTGCTGCAAACTACGTCAAGGCTGTGGACAAGGGTCTTTTGAAGATCATGTCGAAGATGGGTATCTCGACGCTCCGTAGCTACCGCAGTGCCCAGATCTTTGAAGCTGTCGGCTTGAACAAGGAACTTGTCGAAAAGTTCTTGCCGGGTACGGCTAGCCGCATCGAAGGTATCGGTCTTGAAGAAATCGCTCGCGAAGTGGGTGAACGCCAGAATGTCGCATTTGCCGATGCAAGCAAGGTTCTTCAGTCGGGTGGCCAGTACAGCTTCCGCAAGGAAGGCGAAAAGCACTTGTGGACTCCGCAGTCGCTCGCTACATTCCGCCAGGCTGTGCAGGGTGGCGATTACGAAAAGTTCAAGGCCTACAGCAAGCTCATCAACGACCAATCTGAACGTCAGGCAACATTGCGTGGCCTCTTCAAGTTCAAGCAGACGACTCCGATTGATATCTCTGAAGTCGAATCCCGCGAATCCATTATCCACCACTTTGTGGCAGGCGCTATGAGCCTTGGCTCCTTGAGCCCAGAAGCCCACGAAACGATTGCTATTGCCATGAACCGCATCGGTGCCATGAGCAACTGCGGTGAAGGTGGTGAAGATCCGGACCGCAATACTCCTGCCGCAAACGGTGATATCCGTAGCTCTGCCATTCGCCAGATTGCTTCGGGCCGCTTTGGCGTGACGATTGACTACTTGCGCCATGCAAAGGACTTGCAGATTAAGATGGCTCAGGGTGCAAAGCCGGGTGAAGGCGGTCAGCTGCCGGCTCACAAGGTGAACGAATTTGTGGCACGAATACGCCACTCAATTCCGAACGTGTCCTTGATTTCTCCGCCGCCGCACCATGACATTTACTCCATCGAAGACTTGGCTCAGCTCATTTACGACTTGCGCAATGCAAACCCGAAGGCTCGTGTCTCTGTGAAGCTCGTTTCTGAAGTGGGCGTGGGTACGATTGCTGCTGGTGTCGCAAAGGCTCATGCCGACGTGGTGCTCATTTCTGGCCATGATGGCGGTACGGGTGCTTCTCCGCTTACTTCCATTAAGCATGCTGGTCTTCCGTGGGAACTCGGTATTGCCGAAGCGGAACAGACGCTTGTCCTCAATGACTTGCGTGGCCGCGTGAAACTCCAGGTCGATGGCCAGCTCAAGACGGGCCGTGACGTGGTGGTCGCAGCCCTCCTCGGTGCCGAAGAATTTGGTTTTGCAACGAACTTGCTCGTTAGCCTTGGCTGCGTGATGGACCGTAAGTGCCACACGAACCAGTGCCCGATGGGTATTGCAACGCAGGATCCGGAATTCCGCAAGCGCTTTGCCGGTAAGCCGGAATACGTTGAAAACTTCCTCTACTTCATTGCAGACGAAGTCCGTGAAATTTTGGCAAGCCTTGGCCTGCGTTCTCTCGAAGAAGCTTGCGGCCGTAGCGACTTGCTTGAACGCGATGAAGCTATTGCCTTCTACAAGGCTCACAACCTTGACTTCTCGAAGATTTTTGAAACCGTCAATGGCGGCATCAAGTCTTACGACAAGAACTACGTGAAGGAAGCTCTCGAAAACTTTGACCGTCGTGAACTCTTGCCGTTCGTTAGCGATACGCTCAAGAGCGGTGCCAATGTGGAACTCTGCACGGTTGTTCACAATACCGACCGTACGGTGGGTACGGAACTTTCCGGTGAAGTTGATGAACACTTTGGCGTGAAGGGTCTCCCTGAAGATACGATTAAGGTCCACTTGCACGGTGTGGCTGGCCAGAGCTTCGGTGCTTTCCTTGCTCCGGGTGTAACGCTTGACCTCGAAGGTGAAGCAAACGACTTTATGGGTAAGGGCCTCTCTGGAGGTAAGATTATCGTCCGCCCGCCTAGCAATGCAAGCTTCAAGGCTGAAGACAATGTCATTGCCGGTAACGTTATCGGTTACGGTGGAACTTCTGGTAAGATCTTCATCAACGGTCTTGCTGGTGAACGCTTCGGTATCCGTAACTCCGGTATGCTCCTCGTCTCGGAGGGTGTTGGCGACCATGGTTGCGAATACATGACGGGTGGCCGCGTGGTTGTGCTCGGTCGCGTGGGCGTGAACTTTGCTGCCGGTATGACGGGTGGCTTTGCTTACGTGTACGACGAAACGGGTCACTTCGACTTGAGCTGTAACGTAGATTCTGTGGACCTTGAAAGTGTGCTCCCGGGTACCGATAGCGAAAAGGAATTGCTTGATATCATCGGCCAGCATGTGAAGGCTACAGGCAGTGAAAAGGGCAATCGCATTCTTGAAAACTGGAATAGCGAACGTCCGAAATTTGTGAAAATATTCCCGGTGGATTACCGCAACGCATTACAGGGGAAGGCATAATGGAACAGGTGAAACGCATACAAGATGTCTACCGCCCTGTTGAAGAGCGCGTCAAGGACAACAAGGAAGTTGAACGTAAACTCACTTCTATTGAAGTGGTAAACCAGGCGGGCCGTTGCCATAGTTGCGGCATTCCGTTCTGTCATGGTGCGGGTTGCCCTCTCGGAAACCTTGTGCCGGAATTCAATGCAGCAGTCGCTTTAGGAAATGCGGAACGTGCTTACGACATTATCAGTAAGACCGCGTTCTTCCCGGAATTTACGGGCCGTGTTTGCCCCGCACTTTGCGAATCTGCTTGCACGGGCAATGTCCATAACGATCCGGTGATGGTCCGCCAGATTGAAAAGTTCATTATCGAGACCGCTTTTGAAGAAGGCCGTGTGGTGCTCCCCGAAGCGGAACCGAATGGCAAGACGGCGGCAGTGATTGGCTCTGGCCCTGCCGGGCTCTTTGCTGCCGAAGCGCTGCGTCGTAAGGGCTTTGCTGTCACGGTTTACGAAAAGCGTGAAAAGGCCGGTGGCCTGTTGCGCTACGGTATTCCGAACTGGAAACTCGACAAGTCTGTGATTGACCGCCGCGTGGCTTTGCTTGAAACTGCTGGAATTAAGTTTGTCTATAATACCGAAATCGGTAAGGATATTGCTGCGGAATACATCCACAAGAATTTTGACGAAGTCTTCCTTGCAATTGGTACACCGAATGCCCGTGACCTTAAAATCCCGGGCCGCGATGCCGAAGGCATTTTCCTTGCTCTCGACTTCTTGCATGGTGCCGAAAAACCGGGCGAGACGAATCCGGAAAAGTTCTCCGCCAAGGGCCGCAAGGTGCTCGTGATTGGCGGTGGCGATACGGGTAACGACTGTGTCGGTAAGGCCATTCGTGAAGGTTGCGAAAGCGTTTTGCAGGTGGAATTCATGCCGAAGCCGCCTGAGGAACGTTCTCCGTCCACTCCGTGGCCGGATTGGCCATATATGTTGCGTACAAGCTATGCACAGCATGAAGGTGGTGAACGTCGCTGGAATGTGTCGTCTAAGCAGTTTATTGTGAAAGACGGTCGCGTTGCCGGTGTCGAAGCGGTTCGCGTGGAATGGGAAATGTCCCCACAGGGTCGTCCGCTCAAGCCGAACGAAGTCCCGAATTCGACCGAAGTCATCGATACAGATTTGGTGGTGCTCGCCATGGGCTTTACCGGTGTGCCTGCCGAAGGTATCGTGAACGATCTCGGACTTTCGCTCACTCCGCGTACGGCGATTATCCAGGATCCGGCCCGACATATCTATGCAGTTGGCGACTGTGCCAATGGAGCCTCCCTTGTGGTGCGCGCCATGGCCGATGCCAAGGCAAAAGTTGCTACAATTAAGTAGCGGAGTTTTATAACCAAAAAAGATATGTTTGGATTCTATCGATTTGCGAGCGTTTCCCCGGTCTTGAAGGTGGCCGATACGGCCTACAATACCGAGGAAATCATCAAAAGTGCGAAGGAAGCTGCCTCTAACGGGGCGGCTTTTGTCGTATTCCCGGAACTGTGCATTACGGGTTACACGTGTAGCGACCTGTTCCATCAGGAACTGCTGTTGCAAAATAGCTTTAACGCTTTATTGAAAATCGCGGGTGCTTTTGCCGATAGCGATGTTGTTCTTGCCGTGGGACTTCCGTTGCGAATGTTCGGGCGCTTGTACAACTGTGCCGCGTTCTTGCAACATGGTAAGCTCATTGCAGTGACGCCCAAGATTCATTTGCCGAACCAGCGTGAATTCTATGAGAAACGCCATTTCTCGAGCGGTCGCGACTTGTTGCGTGGTGCCGTTGGCGGCTCTGTTGGAGCAATCCGTTGCTATTTCGATGGCGTTGGCGAAGTGCCGGTGACAAATTACTTTACCGTAAAGTGTGGTGCGCTTGGTCAAAACGGCAGCGAATGCGCGGGTTCCGAAGTTCGCGTTGGCGTTGAACTTTGCGAGGACTTGTGGACGCCTGTACCGCCGAGTGGTGAACTTGCACTTGCCGGTGCAAATGTAATTGTGAATTTGTCGGCAAGCGATGCTCTCGTGGGCAAGCGCGATTACCGCAGGAATCTTGTATTGAATCAGTCGGCAAGATGCATGGCTGCCTATGTGTATGCATCGGCAGGCGTTCACGAATCGACAACGGATATGGTCTTTAGCGGTCACTTGATGATTGCCGAAAACGGTTCGTTGATTGCCGAAAGTAAGCCGTTCTCGCGCGAAACGGAAATCGTCTATGCAGATGTTGATGTCGAACGCTTGAATATGCAACGCCTGAGCGAAGGCTCGTTCCAGGATTTCGATAGCCGAGAAATTGTAGCGCGTGCCGCAAGTTTTGATGGCCTGCGTGCTGTCGAAAAACTGCAATACCGATTTGTTTCTCCGATGCCATTTGTGCCGGGCTCTCTAGAATCTCGCGATCAGTCTTGCACTGAGATTTTCAATATCCAGTGTGCAGGTCTTGCGAAACGTCTGGAAGCTTCGCGCTCCAAGCGTGCTGTGATTGGACTTTCGGGCGGTCTTGATTCGACGCTTGCATTGCTTGTTGTTGCAGAAACATTCAAGTTGCTGAAACGCCCTGCGTTGGAAATCTTGTCGCTCACGATGCCCGGATTCGGAACGACGAAGCGCACGAAGAATAATGCTGTTTTGCTTGCGGAGCTTTTGGGCGTTGAACTGCGGACTGTAAGCATCAAGGATGCGTGCCTCCAACATTTCAAGGATATCGGCCATGACCCGCAAAAGCTTGACGTGACTTATGAGAATGTCCAGGCGCGCGAACGCACGCAGATTCTGATGGATGTCGCGAATGGCGAAGGCGGAATTGTGATAGGAACGGGCGACCTTTCCGAGATTGCGCTTGGCTGGAGCACGTACAATGCCGATCACATGTCAATGTATGCGGTCAACTGCGATATTCCCAAGACGCTTGTGCGCCATATCGTACACTGGTATGCGGACAACTCGCTGAAGTTTAGTGCCGATGCAAAAACGGCTATGGAATTGAAGAAAGTCTTGTACGACATTCTCGATACGCCAGTGTCACCGGAACTTTTGCCTGCCGATGATAATGGACAAATTGCGCAGAAGACCGAAAGCATTTTGGGCGCATACGAAATCCACGATTTCTTCCTCTATCATTTTGCCAAGTATGGTGCAACTCCGCAAAAACTTTTGTTCCTTGCGAAATACGCATTTGCGGGCAAGTTTACGGATGAAGAAATTGAAAAGGCGCTTACAGTCTTTGTGCGTCGATTCTTTACGCAACAATTCAAGCGGAGTTGCATTCCGGATGGCCCGAAGGTCGGAACGATTTCACTTTCGCCCCGTGCGGACTGGCGCATGCCAAGTGACGCAAGTTTTGCGGACTGGCTGAAATAATTCTCGCTATTAGTTCACTCGCTATTAATTCAAAAAAATAAGTGCCGCCTTTGCGCGGCATTTTTCGTTTGAATCCTGTTTGACAATTTGACGTTCTCGTTGCAAACGTAAAACCCCGGAACATTTGTTCCGGGGTACTTTAGTCAACAGAGATACTTTTTAGTTGGTAGAACTTAGTTGGCAGAGCTTAGTTGGCAGAACTTAAAGAGAAAGCTTTGTTCTAAGTTCTAAATACTACATGTTGCTGAAGATTTGGAATCCGCTGTAAGCTTCTTGACCGTGTTCAGCTTGGTCAAGGCCGCGAAGTTCTTGCTTTTCAGTCACGCGGAGGCCCATGGTCTTCTTGATGATGAAGAAGATGAGGCTTGCGGCAGCGAAGCACGGGACAGCGTAGGCGAGGACACCAACAGCCTGAGTGCCGAGCGTGTAGTCACCGGTGATATCGAAGATACCGACAGCGAGCGTACCCCAGACACCGTTTACGAGGTGAACAGAGAGAGCACCGACCGGGTCATCCAAGTGCAAGCGGTCGAACATGAAGACTGCACCGACGACGAGCACACCAGCGATTGCACCGATAATCCAGGAAGAAAGCGGGGTCACGACGTCTGCACCAGCGGTGATAGCGACGAGACCGGCAAGGCATCCGTTGAGGGCCATGGTGGCGTCCGGCTTCTTGGAAACGATCCAGCTTGTAAGCGTTGCGGTGATGATGCCTGCGACAGCAGCGAGGTTCGTGGTCACGAGAATCCAGCTAGTAGCCTTCGGGTCGCCGTTAAGAGCAGAACCGGCGTTGAATCCCCACCAACCGAACCAGAGCATGAACACACCGATTGTTGCAAGCGGAATGTTGTGAGCCGGGATAGCGTGAACCTTGCCGCCGACATACTTACCGATACGCGGTCCGAGAATCATGACGCCAGCGAGAGCTGCCCAACCACCCACAGAGTGGACGAGGGTAGAACCGGCGAGGTCGTGGAAACCGTGAGCACCGAAGGTGGAGAGCCAGCCGCCGCCCCATGTCCAGCTACCGACAACCGGGTAGACGAGAGCCACGTAGGCGATGGTGAAAACGAGGAAGGAGTTGAGCTTCACACGTTCAGCAACGGCACCAGAGACAATCGTTGCTGCGGTTGCAGCAAACATTGCCTGGAACAGCCAGTCCGTGAACAGAGTGAAGTGTCCGTTGTAGGCGGCAGTGAAGTTTGCCGGATTTGCCCAGTCGCCAATGCCGAAGCCTGCGAAACCGAGAATGCCGTTGAATGTACCCGGGTACATAAGGCCAAAGCCGAGCAAGGCGTACATCGTGATACCGATTGCCGGCACGGCGATGTTTTTGAAGGCGACGTTTGCAGAGCACTTAGCACGCACAAGGCCTGCTTCGACACATGCAAATCCGAGACCCATGATGAACACCAACATGGCGCTGATCATGATCCAAATGTTTTCCGTCATAAAGATGGCGTCGTTGACGGTTGCGACTGTTGCTACTTCGTTCATTTGTTAAATCCTTTTTGAAAATTTTAGTTTCTAATTCTGAATTCCTGATTCCGAATTAACCAATCGCCTCCGGGCCAGTTTCGCCCGTGCGGATGCGAACGCACTGTTCAAGCGACGTGACGAAAATCTTTCCATCGCCGATTTCTCCCGTGCGTGCGCCCTTGATGATGGCGTCGATGCAGGGCTTTACGAATTCGTCGTTCACTGCAATCTTGAGACAAATTTTCTTCAGCAAATTAACTTCGGTAACAACGCCACGGAAACGTTGGTTGTAACCCTTCTGCTGGCCGCAGCCAAGTACGTTAGTGACGGACATCTTGTAGATCTTGTTCTCGTATAGCGATTGCTTTACGCTATTGAGCTTTTCTGGTTGAATATAAGCTGTGACGAGCTTCATGTTGGTATCCTTTTTTGAGGTTTTTAATTTTTGTTCGCTACCCCTAATGCAAAGACTGTGCCAAAAAATAAAACTGGCGAAATTCGCTCAAAAACGCCAAAAGCAAAAGAAAAATCGCAGCTGAGCTAGCTGCGATTACAAATTTTAGATTTACAAATTTTGCGTTAAATTCACAAAATGTAAAAAGAAACGAGACGCTTTTGTGCGTCTCGTAATGAACTTTTAATTACTTTGTTTTAGTCTTTTTCGTTTTTTCAGATGGCGCTGTAGGCTTTTTCCCGTTCGCTTTTTTCTGCTCGAGGGCTGCCTTTACAAGACCTGTAAACAGCGGGTGCGGATCTGTCGGGCGACTCTTGAATTCCGGATGGAACTGGCAAGCTTCAAAGTACGGGTGATTCTTGAGTTCGACCATTTCGACGAGCTTTCCGTCGGGCGATGTACCTGCAATTTTGAGTCCCGCCTTTTCGAGTTCCTTGCGGAATTCGCTATTGTAGTTGAACTCGTAACGGTGGCGATGGCGTTCGCTGATTTTTTCGCTCTTGTAAAGCTTGGCCGCGTTGGAATCCTTGGCGAGCTTGCAGGGGTAAGCGCCCAAGCGCATGGTGCCGCCTTTTTCCGTGACGTTCTTCTGTTCGTCCATCAAGTCGATGACCGGGTGCGTTGTATTTTCGTCAAATTCGGTGGAGTTGGCGTCCTTCCAGCCGAGAACGTCGCGCGCAAATTCAATCACGCAGCATTGCATGCCGAGGCAGATGCCGAGCAGCGGAACCTTGTTTTCGCGAGCGTAGCGGATGGCAGCGCACTTGCCGTTGACACCGCGGCTTCCGAAACCGCCCGGAATCAAAATGCCGTCAGCCTTCTTGATGAGCTTTGGATTCTTTTCGAGTTCTTCGGCTTCGATACATTCCACGTTCACCTTGGCGTTGTTGGCCATGCCGGCGTGCTGCAAAGCTTCGTGTACGGACTTGTAGGCGTCACGAATGGCAATGTACTTGCCGACGAGTGCGATGGTGCATTCGTACTTGGGCTGCGTGGCCTTCTTGACGAGGCTATCCCATTCAGAATGTACAATCGGGTGGACGCTCAAATGAAGCTGTTCCAAAACGCGCAAGTCGAGTTCCTGCTTGGAAAGTTCGCGCGGCACGGCGTAAACGGAATCCTTCACGTCCTTCTCTTCGATGACGCATTCGGGCTTCACGTTGCAGAAAAGCGCGAGTTTGTCGAGATGTTCCTGCGGAATATGCATTTCGGTACGGCACACGAGAATGTCCGGGAAAATACCGATGTTGCGGAGTTCTGCGACGGAGTGCTGCGAAGGCTTGGTCTTGAGTTCGCCTGCGGCCTTGAGGTACGGCACCAAAGTCAGGTGGATAAAGCAAGTGTTTTCGACACCGACTTCAAAACGGAACTGCCTTGCCGCTTCGAGGAACGGGAGCGATTCAATATCGCCTGCAACACCGCCGATTTCGCATAAGATAATATCTGCGCCACTTTCGGCTGCCGAGCGGAATGCATCCTTGATTTCGTTCGTGATGTGCGGAATGACCTGTACCGTTCCGCCCAGGTAATGGCCTGCACGTTCCTTAGAAAGTACGGAAGAATAAATACGGCCTGATGTGTAGCTTGATGCCTTGGAACACTGCACGCCAGCAAAACGTTCATAGTGGCCAAGATCCAAGTCGGTTTCGTAGCCATCGTCAGTCACAAAAACTTCGCCATGCTGGTACGGGCTCATCGTACCCGGATCCACGTTCAGGTACGGGTCGAGCTTTTGCATGAATACCTTGTAGCCGCGGCTCTTCAAGAGGAGCGCGAGCGATGCCGAGGTGATTCCCTTGCCGAGCGAGCTTACGACGCCGCCCGTGATAAAAATGTACTTAGGCTGCTTTGCCGAATTCTTTGCGGTTGCCTTAGCCATGTAGCGTCTCCTTGCCGGCCACTGTGCCGGGGGTTGTTATAAAGTTTGTATAAAAATAAAGGCAAAAGCCAGTAGCTTTTGCCAAACGATAAAGACAGTTAAAGAGGGGAAAAATCGGGTGTTTAATAGCTTGTTCGGAGGGGGTCGCCTGATGACGTTGCGAAATCGTTGCAACGGCTGAATACAGGTGAGCTTCGATGGTGTCCGATATTTTCATCGGACTTATAATGTAGTAAAAATGCGGCGTAGGGCAAGAATAACCTTGAAATTTTTTGTAACAATTTTTGTACTGTTACATTTTGTGTAAAGCAATTTTCTCTAAAACAAGAAAATGTAAAAGATTGGCGCGATGCACGATGTTTTGCGATTGCGGAACCGCTGTTTGTGACTATTTTTTAGCCAGGTATTTTTATGTCTATCATCAACGAAATTCAAAAAGCGCTTTTCGCAAAACAGGATTTAAAGTTCAAGGCTTTCCATAGCAAGCTTATTCCGACGACGGATCCAAAGTCAATTATCGGTGTGCGTACTCCCGACTTGCGGGCCATAGCAAAGGAATTTGCAAATCACTCTGACGTGGAAAAATTCTTGACCACGCTTCCGCATAAGTATTACGACGAAAATCAAATCCATGCGTTTATTTTGTCTTTAATTAAGGACTATGATGATTGCGTGTCGCACATTGATGCGTTCTTGCCGTATGTGGATAACTGGGCAACTTGCGATCAGATGCGCCCGAAAGTTTTTGCAAAGGCCGCGAACCGCAAGCGACTTTTGAAAGATGTTGAACGTTGGATGAGTGCTCCCGTGACGGACGTTTACGCTGTCCGCTTTGGTATCGAAACGTTGATGTCGTTCTTTTTGGATGATGACTTTGACCCGAAATTTTTGAAATGGGTTTCGAAAATCCGCAGCGAGGAATATTACTTGAACATGATGGTGGCGTGGTTCTTTGCGACGGCACTTGCAAAACAGTACGAAGTGACTCTCCCATTTATCGAAAAACACGTGCTTGATGCATGGACGCATAACAAGACCATCCAGAAGGCGATTGAAAGCTATCGCATCACGGATGAGCAGAAAGCATATCTGAAGACCTTAAAATTATAGTATCTTTAAAATATGATTGATTATACAGTACAGACCATAAAAACTGACAATTTTGAAATGGACTACCTCAAGTTTGGCACAGGCGCGCGTACGCTCGTGTTGTTACCGGGGATGAGTCTCAAGAGTATGATGGGCCTTGCCTCGATGGTGGTGGATTCGTACAAGATATTTGCAGACGATTTTACGGTCTACATGTTCGACCGCAAAAAGAATTTCGGTGAATCGTATCCGATGGAACAGATGGCGACTGATACTGCCGAAGCGATGGATGCGTTGGGCATTGAACGCGCCTGCTTCATTGGAATTTCGCAGGGTGGCATGATTTCGCAAATCATTGCTGAACAATACCCGCAGAAGGTTGAACGCTTGGCGCTCGGTTGCAGTGCAGCCCGCTTGAACGATATGTCTCGCGCGGTGATGACGGAATGGAAACGCCTCGCCGAAGCTCGCGATATCGAAGCCCTCTGCTCTAATTTTATAGATAAAGTTTTTTCTGCCGAAACAATCCGCAAGTACAAAAAGAGCCTGATGCGCATGAATACGAATGCGACCGAACAGGACATGGCTCGCTTCTGCGTGCTTGCCCGTGCCTGCCTTGAATACGATGCATACCCGGGACTTGAAAAACTCAAATGTCCGACGCTCGTTTTGGGCGCAGAACTCGATCAGGTCTTGGGCGTAATCGCCTCTCGCGAAATCGCCGAAGTGCTAAAGCAAAACGGTGTGCCGACGGAACTCTACGTTTACGAGAACTATGGCCATGCCGCCTACGATGAAGCTCCGGATTACCGTTCAAGGATTTTGGAGTTCTTGAAGGGATAGGGGGAAGGGCCCTGTTTGATGAGTCGGTTATCTCGGATTTTCTCGTGAATTGGGCGTGGCGAGCGTTTTTTTAGCGATTTTATGTTAATTTGCGAAAACATACACTAAAAAAATGTATATATAAAACGTGCAATTAATATTAGGCACAAAAGCCAAAAAATGTTTTTTAATTAATACCTTGGATGCTTGACTTCTGAGGTGTGTTTTTGTTTAAAATTGGAAAAATTATGGACGAAATTCTTTCTCTTGCTTATTATATCACATACGCGACTCGTAGGGCTGACGCTCCTATTGGTTTCAACTTTCTTCGTCAAGCAGAAAACTTTATTGCTGCGTTGATGCCTTTTGAAGCTGCTACTCAAGATTACTATGATGACGATCTTGTTGCTTTAATTAATATCCATATCACTAGAGATGAGTTCTTAGATGTACTAGCGCAAATAGAGCGGGGGGTTCGGCCGCGAAATGTCAGTTTGCCTGTAAGAGGAGTTGTCCCTAATCCTCAGGAACGTCCGAGTTTTTTTGAAAACTATATCACTAATATCCATGATGATAGAACAAAATCGTCGGTTTGCCAGACCATCAATCGCTTGAATGAGGTTATGCAGGGCATTTCCTATAATGGTGTTGATGAAAATGGAAATCCGGTTGTCGAGGCGAATAATCCGAAGTCTAGACCGAATGGATTGGTTGTTGGTCGAGTCCAGTCGGGTAAGACGCGCAACTATATCGGCTTGATGTTAAAGGCTTTTGATGAAGGTTGGAATACAATCTTTGTTTTAACGAGTAATAGCACTGAACTTCGTACACAGACTGCTAGTCGAATTGCCAAAGATTTAGCCAAAGCCGGTATAACGGATAGGTTTGCTCGTCAGGTAGATGTAAGTATTAGAAATGGAAATCTTCCTGCGAATGACACAAATGGTTTCCTCTATTGGGGCGTGGTAATTAAAGAAGTTAATAATATTGGAAATTTCAAGCAATGGTTGAGTGATAGTCGTGCTGTTCATCAGAATATGCGCGTTATGATTATCGATGATGAAGCTGATAATGCAAGTCCGAATTCTAATAATGATCCCAATTTGTTAGAGGACGCAGAAATTGATTTGGAACTTGAGAAGTTGACTTGTCTTGCTGAAGATGAACAATTTGCAGGACTAGTAGATGTTGTGGAATGGTTCAAAAATCTTAGAACATTGAATGCTGAACATGCTGCATTAATTTTTGCTAAAAATATTTTAGCAGAAGGTGCAAGATCGGCTACTGTTCAACGCGATGCGCTTCTTCGAAATCAAAATTGGTGCAACCTGACTGGTGCGACGGAAGAAATTGTTCGTGAAATTTATAGATACTATAATGTTGGCAATAGAAAGCCAAATGTAAAAGAATTTATTTTATTGGTGAAGTCAATTCTGTCTATCGCAACTGACAGAAGCCAAATCAATGGTGGCATCATTGAAATCGTGGATAAGACTCGGGATGCTGTCGAATATACATATAATTTTAAACATTGTGCTTATATCGCTTATACAGCAACGCCTTATGCTTGTATCTTGAATGAAAATCCGAACGCAACTTCCATTTATCCTGATTTTATTCAATCACTAGACAAATCAAATCAGTATTTTGGCCTTGCTGAAATTTTTGGACGGTATGATCCTGATAATCTAAATTCGAGAATGCCTATTTTGCAAACTTTTTCGGATGAGGAAGCTGTTCTCGTTGATAAAGTTAAAAGTGGAGCTAGAATATCGGACGATTTGTCGGTTGAAGGAGAAGAATGGGTTGGCTTGAAAGACGCCATCAGCTATTTCGTTTGCTCTGCCGCAGCTCGCCGTGTACGCCGATTGAGAGATGTTCCTGTTATAGAGAATAATGGAAATGAAGAATTTTATTCGTCTATTCGTGACGATTTATGGACATCAATGTTGGTAAACATCCATCATACGATAGGAGTCATGGATGGAGCTAAAGATGCTATAAAAACATATTTGCGAAATTTCTTACGGAGGGACGATTTTATAGATGTTTGTCATGAAGCTTGGGTGCGTATGACAGGCGAATTTACCGAAGAATATTTTAGACAACTTTTCCCAAATTATGGAGAGTTTGAGCCCTATCCAAGTTGGGAAGCTCTTTTGCCTCATTTAGAGTATTTTAGAGGCGTGGATAAAATCCAGGTTGTGGTATTGAATACTGGCGCTAGCGGTAGAGATGATTCGAATCGTTACGCAAATAATGGTGATGGTGTTCAACGTTATACGGATGATCGAGCCTGGATTGTTTGTGGTGGTAACAAAATTTCTCGTGGTTTAACGCTTCCGGGGCTTACTGTTAGCTATTTTGACCGATTGAACAAAACGATTCCCGTGGATACAATGACCCAAATGGGGCGTTGGTTCGGTTATCGTCGTGGTTATGAAATGTTACCACGAATTTGGATGAAGCCTGCAAATTTACAGGAATTGAAGAAAATCGCCCAGGTTGAAGAATTGCTTCATCCAAGCATTAGAGAAAATTTTGATAATCATTATTCTCCGGCAGATCCGAACCATTTCCAAACGGTTTATTCATTTGGTAGAAAGCTCTCTGGAAGAGAACAAAGTCGCAGACGGATGGAGGCTCCGATGGGGGCTTTAATCCATTCTAAAACACTGCCTATTCAGAGAGACTCTGTTGTGGCTGCTTATAATATTGTTAATCGCTTTGCTACGGAACATCAAGAGAAAGTTCGGAATTCAGAAGAATATCAATATAGTAGAATCCCGTTATGGGAGAATGTTCCTGTAGAAGATGTTGTTAGGACATTGACCGAATTACGAGATTTCTATCCTGAAAAAACGAAACGCGTTTTGAATGCCTTGATTAGGGATGTTAACAGTAGCTTAGTAAATGAATGGGATGTCGTTTTAGGTACACCTGCTATTGGCGTGCTGGATAGCGTGCCGGAAAATAGGCCGTATTTCCGGATAGGGAATTTTATTCTTTCGGGTGCTAATCCGAGGATATTCTATAAGGATGGCGTTTTGGAAGCGGAATCTAGACTTCACATTTCGTTCTATGCGAATTTCCCGAAAACAGTTTTGGAAGAAACAACTCAATATTATAAGGATTATTTTAGTCATCATCCAGAAGATTTGCCTAAAGATAAGAAATTGCCTGAAGGTTTCCGTAACAGATCTGATTCCCGTTATATGGCAACAGCGTTTGCTGGTTTGAGAAGTCCTTCTAATAAGAAGCCTGTATTGCAATTCTATGTGATTAATCCGCAAGGGAATGTAGAAGGACTTGAGGCGGGAATACCTTTAATCGCTATATCTGTTTATTGGCCGGAACACAATCCGGATTACTTCGTTGCAAATGAAGTTGGTTATGAACCGCCTCCGCGTTCTATTGACAAAACTCATGTCTTTGTGAAAGTCAATAGAATTCTTCAGGAAGCCAACTTCCCGATGACTACGGCGGCTTTAAGGGCGAAGTTCCTCAAATATTATCCGCTTCGCAAATTCCCAAATGCAGAAACGGTTTATAATGCCAATGTTCGCCGTGGTAACGAGAATGGGTATGGTTATTACCAGTTCCCAGGTAAAGATGCTTATGCTTCTATAAATTGGGCGGAAATGGAAAATGCGGAAATAGAAATAGGTCGTGCTTTCTTGAAAGAAATCGCAATTATTTTACGAGGCACCGTGAATCGGTTGTCTTTTGATGATTTGAAAAATGCTGTTCTTGCTGCGGATGCTAGATGGAATGAAAATTTGATGCCTTCAACTCCGGCAGAATTACAAAGGCTTATAGAGAATCATCCTGAATATAATCTGAGGTGCGAACCTGGACGTCCGTATCGTTTCTGGTTTAATTGTGAGGGTGTGTAACTATGCCTGATGCTTTAGATGCAAACTTAAAAGAGGTGCTGACTGATTTGATGATGCAAATTGGTCAGACTCGACAGAAGATTGTTCGCCAGTTTGCTGGTGACTTCTACTTCTTTTCAAATTTCACTCAGATGGGCGTTGCAATCGCTTTCCGTAATGATGCGAATGCGTTTGTTCGTCAACTGAAGACGTTTTCTTTAGCACGTAGTGCTGAACTGCAAACGACGAATGGCTTGTTGCCTGGTCCGTTTTTGACATTGTCTATTAATCCGCAGGAATTTGACTTTGAAAACTCACTTTCTGTTGGAATTTTCGTTGATTTGATGATTCGCTTTGTTGATGCTGAATATAGGGAAAAGTTTACAACGGATCCCGATATTTGTTATACGATTCTAGCGGACTTGCTTGGCAATACGTTTAAAGAAACTTCGCCGTATGCAGTACTTGCTGAAGTACAAATGCTGCGGATGCTTAATAGTCAGTGGTTGATTCATTCTGTTCGGGAAAATTGGCCTGGGCCGGATGGAAATGTCCATGATTTTGAACTTGAAAACTGCAGCGTAGAGGTTAAGTCGACTTTGCATGCAAAGGATCGACCAGAACTTGTTATTTCATCTCAACACCAGCTGCAAAGGACTGGGGATAAGCCTCTTTATGTAGCCTTGTTCCAGTATGAAAATACGGGCGATTTATCTATTGGTGAAGAAGTCGCTAGATACGAATCTCCCAAGATAGAATACAATGCTCTTGTTAATAAATTGAAGGACAAGGGAATTGTTGAGGGGTCGCTTTCGTGGCAAAAACAGTATCATTGGATTGAAAATCCTCGTTTTTATGAAGTGACGGATGATTTCCCAAGAATTACTGAGGACATGTTCGTAAACAATCAGTTCCCGCAAGATATAACCAAGATTATTTATCATGTGGATTTGAGAAACCAACGTGCTTACACGTTTGAAGAATTTCTAAAAAGAATTTCAAATAATTAGGAGAAAATATGGCTGGTCAAAAATTGGAACTTACATGGGTTGGCAAAAATAAACCGGTAAAGCTGGAACCGCGTTTGTTGCTGGAAGTGCCTGAAAAGTCCTATTGTGCGAAAACAAAGCGCGAAGGCGATATTTTTGATAATATGCTTATTCATGGTGATAACTTGCTTGCATTAAAAGCTTTGGAAAGTAAGTTCACCGGACAAGTGAAGTGTGTGTATATTGATCCTCCGTATAATACGGGGTCTGCTTTTAAACATTATGATGATTGTTTGGAACATTCTACTTGGCTGAATTTGATGCGAGCTCGTTTAGAGTCTATTTTTAAATTGTTAAAAAAGGAAGGTGTCTTATTTATTTCCATAGATGATGACGAATGTCATTATTTGAAAATATTATGCGATGAAGTGTTTGGCCGAGAAAATTTTTGTGGTTCATTTGTTTGGGAAAGAAAAAAGAAACCGTCATTTCTGAGTAATATGGGCGTTGTGACGGAATATATTCTTGCTTATGCTAAAGAGAAGAAAAGTAGTCCTCCATTTATTTATGGAACAACAACTAAAGGGAAAAAATATCCTATTAACAATGCAGGAAATACTTTAGCTACTTTGACATTCCCTGCTGGAAGTGTGTCTTTCAGAATGGTTGATCAGGTTGTAGTTGCTCAGGATATGTCTGGTGGAAATATCGTTACACGTTTGCTTAATGATGTGATTATCAAAAATGGTGTAAATGAAAATCAATTCTCTCTTGAGGGTGAATGGCGTTATTCTCAAGACACAATAAATGAGATTATTGATTCTGGTGAGCAAATTGTTATTAGTAAAGTTCCTTTCCGCCCTAATCATGTGAAAGATGGTGGAAAACCTAAAAAAATGAAAAACTTGTTAAGTGTTGCCCACTATAGTATGGCGACTAATGAAGATGCTACTGCGGAAAGCGAAGCGCTTTTTGGCAATATGGACGCTTTTGACAACCCAAAGCCAGAAATGTTGATTTCAACATTAATTGATGCTGTGACAGAAAAGGGCGATTTGGTTCTTGATTCTTTCCTTGGGTCTGGAACGACTGCTGCTGTAGCTCATAAAATGGGACGACGATGGATTGGTGTTGAATTGGGTGATCACTGTTATTCACATTGTATTTCTAGATTGCAAAAAGTGATTGATGGCAATGATATGGGAGGTGTAAGTAAATCTTATGATTGGCAAGGTGGCGGCGGCTTCCGTTTTTATGAATTGGCTCCATCCCTCATCAAAAAAGATGAGTATGGAATAGAGGTCATTGATAGGGAACATTTTGATGGTGCGCGCCTTATTGAAGCTGTCTGCAAAATTATGGGTTTTGAATATGCTCCGAGTCAAGATGAATACTTTATCCATGGACAGAGTACTGAAAATGCGTTTATTTATGTGACGACGAACTTTATGACTACAGAGCATATTCGTTCCATTAGTCAAAAATTGGGTGATCGTCATTTAAGCATTCTCTGCAAAGCATTTGATGCCGTTCCTGCAGATTGTGAAAATATCACCATTTCTAAGATTCCCAAAGAGATTCTTGACAAGTGCGAATGGGGCCATGATGATTATAGCCTTAATGTTAAAAATCTGCCCATGTCAGAAACTGAATCGGAACCTTCTTTGAATTTGTAGGAGCATTTAAAATGAAGCTTGTTGATAGTATTTCTAAGTGCTTGAGCCTTCGCAAACCGCAGAAGGTTGCTCTCGAACACCTTTCCGCTGTTGTAGAAAAATTTGCAGAAGCCAATCTTTTGAAAAAAGATGCCGATATTGCGGAACAATTGAAAATCGTTCAACAATATCAACAGTCTGCTAATTTGACTCCAATGTCAAATTTTGATCATAGTTTTAGTTCAATGACATTTGACATGGCTACAGGCGTGGGTAAAACACGTTTGATGGGGGCTTTCATTGCCTACTTGTATAAAAAGTTTGGTTTAAAGAATTATTTGATTGTTGCTCCAAATACCACGATTTACGAAAAACTTATTGCTGATTTTACTTCTGGTTTTGATAATAAAAAATATGTTTTTCGAGGCCTTGATCCTTTGGGATGGCCGTCGCATCGAATTATTACAGGGGACAACTATAATAGCGTTGCTGCGGGGACTGATGTTCTTTATGATGTAACTCCTATTACAGTAAATATTTTCAATATAGCCAAGTTGACGGAAAAGCAAAGTGCAAAAGAAAATCATTTAGATAAATCGGATGCCGCTGCTGCTCTTCCCCGAGTTCGTCGAATTTCAGAATTTTTGGGTGATAGTTACTTCAATATTCTTTTGAAAAAAGAAGATTTGGTAGTGATTATGGATGAAGCCCATCATTATAGGGCGAAAGCCGGATATAGCGCCATAGATGAACTTCATCCTGTTCTCGGTTTGGAACTGACGGCTACTCCAACTAATCAAACTAGGAATATCCTATATTCTTATGATTTACCGCAGGCAATGCATGATGGCTTTGTCAAGGTTCCTGCTGTTGCTTGTCGCCGCAACTTCAATCCTGCTAATTTCACTCCAGAGGAATTGGAACACTTAAAACTGAAAGAAGCTGATTTAATTCATTCAAATAAAAAGGTAGCCTTGAAGGATTATGAGTTTAATCATGGCTTGAAACAAAATGTTAAACCATTTATATTCGTAATCTCTAAAGATATCGCCCATGCTAAGCAGATTGAGGAATACACTCAGTCGAAAGATTTTTGTAATGGCAAATATAAAGATAAGGTTCTGCGCATAGATAGCTCTTCAAGTGATGAAGAAATAAAAAAACTGTTGATGCTTGAACATCCCTTGAATCCGTATGAAATTGTGATTCATTGCAACAAGCTGGGTGAAGGATGGGATGTTACGAATCTTTATACGATTGTACCTTTGCGTGCTGCGAATGAGCTGCATTTGATTATGCAGTCCATTGGACGTGGGTTACGATTGCCGTATGGCAAGCGTGTTGGGGATAAGGATGTCGACCAGGTAGTCGTTATCTCGCATGATAACTTCGATAAAGTTATTGAAGAAGCGAAGAAGAAAATGGGCGTTTTGGAAACGATTGATCTTGGTCCTGGAACTCCAGAAGAGGCTGGCAGTGGTGTTCCGCGTAAAGTCCAGATAACGATGAAACCCAAAACAGAAATGCTAGTTGCTCCGGTTTCGGCTGGTGCTCCTGCTACGGAAGATTCTGCTCCGTCAATAAACGTTCCTCAACCGAGTTCTGTAAATACGCCTGAAGTTGCGGCAGGTAAGATTCTTACCCAAATGGACGAGGATGCTGGCAAAGGCTTAAAGCCAAACCTGAATAATCCTGTATACGTGCAAACGACAAAAGATTCTTTGGCTGAGCAAGGTGTATCTGAAAATGTTGCGGAACAAGGCGTTGAAATTGTAAAACATGTGACGATTGATATTCCTCGAATCACATTGACTCCAAAATTTGCTGTAACATGCAATCTTGATGAATTTACTTTTGATGGTTCTGAAATAAAGAAGCTTCAGCCTATAGACAATCAATTGTTGATTCAAACAGTATTGGCTCAGAAGCCTTCTCGTTATATACTGAAGGTTGTGGAAAATGGGGACTCCTTCGATGCAAATGATTTTGTAACCCATTTGATGCAGGAATTGTCTCATGTGGATGGTATTGATTATGATAGTAGTTCGAAAGTTGTCTATGATGTTGCAAATCAGGTCAAGGATATTCTTTTGCAATGCGATAGAGCTTGGAATATTGTAGCTAATTATTTCAATCGCATATGTGAAATGGTAAAGAGGCAACTTTTGGCTCATCGAACTGTTGGTAATTTGGAGTATGAAACTCGTGTAGAACCGGGATATGTCAAATTGCAAATTATTAGCGGAACCATCAATGAAGGTGAAAAAATCCGTGATTTCAGGGACGATAAATTTGTAAAAAGTCAAATTAAGTCTATGGCATTTAATGGATTTGAAAAATGCCTTTATGATGTCCAAAAATTTGATAGCGATCCGGAACGCAAGTTGATGGTTGGATTGGAATCTGATGAGACGTTGCAGAAGTGGTTCCGTGCAACACAAACTACATTCCGTATTCCGTATGGTGCTGATGGGTCTTGCTACACTCCAGATATCATTATGGAAACCGCAAATGAAAAAATCATGTGTGAAGTCAAGGCCGCTAATAAAATGAAGGATGAAGAGGTCCTTCAAAAAGCGGCTGCCGGAAAAATCTGGTGTGAACGTGCCTCAACGGAAGATTCTAAGCCGTGGAAGTACGTCTTGATTTCTGAAGAAGAAATTAACCAAAGATTGTCACTAGATATAAGTGGTTTGCTTGCGTTGGGGACGTAAGCTTATATTTCCTTGGTAAAGGGCTCCGCTTTGAGCGGAGCCCTTTGGCTATTGAGCTTTTTTGGCTACTTATTTTTATATTAAATTTGTTGCGGGCATTAGTCTACAATAGAAAACACTTGGATTTTAGACCTATACGAAATGCCTCTCATTATTGGGTTGACTTGCCAATAAAATAGATGAAAAAAAAGGATTTTTTATGAGTGAACAAAATCTGAATGAGTTAAGTGAAATTGGTAAGTGCCGTTTGCATTTTCCTTTTTTGCACCCGAAGAAAAGGGAAGAAATGGTTTCGCTGTATTGTTCAGAACGCAGCGAACTTAGCAATGATGTCGACGCGGATATTAAGAAACGCGTTTTGGAGGCATACAAGGGCTTTAAAATAGAAGGCTCTATTCATAGCGTAGAAGTTGGCCCTGTTGTTATGCGCGTAAATTTTGTTCCTGCCCCAGATGTGACGAATGAACGTGTTGCGAATAAGGCGAGTGATTTGGCTCGATTATTGAAGGTGAAAAGCGTTTGCGTCACTTCCAATAACTCCGTAGGGGCGATGGCGATAGACATCCCATGTAGAACGCGTAAAAATGTGTTGCCTGGAAATTTGTTGGATATTGATCATTCCGATAAAGTTTTACCCATAGATCTAGGCGTAGATGTTGTTGGAATGGGTATTTGCGTTGATTTATGCAAGGCTCCGCATATTCTTGTTGCTGGTACCACTGGTAGCGGCAAAAGTGCTTTTATTAACGCAATTATTGCAAGTCTTTTGCGTAATGTAAGTGAAACCGATTATAGTTTGATGCTGATAGACCCCAAGCGTGTTGAATTGGCGTGTTTTAAGGATTTGCCAAATGTGATAAATAAGAAAGTTCTGGATAAGTCGGAGGATATTCTTCAGGGCTTAGATTGGCTCCATCGCGAAATGGAACGTCGATATGAACTGCTTGCTAATGTTGGTGTAAAAGATATTAAAAAATTTAATGAAAAGGTTATTTCTGGAGATAAATCATTCTATAGTAAAGTTGGCGTCTCCGATTTGCATAGAATGCGGTATATAGTGTGTATTATTGATGAATTTGCAGACCTTGTACTTAATAATGAAAAAGAGCAAAAAAGAGAATTTGAAAAGCATGTCCAAAGTTTGGCGCAAAAGGGGCGTGCTGCAGGCATTCATTTAGTTCTTGCTACGCAAACTCCGAGAAGTGATGTAATTTCGGGTGTTATAAAAGCTAATGTTCCGATGAAAGTTGCTTTTCGTGTATCTAACGTTGTTGATAGTAGGGTTGTTTTAGATGAAGCCGGTGCAGAAGGTTTGCTTGGGTCGGGTGATATGCTGGTTGACTATAGTGGTTGGGGCGGTTTAAAGCGCTTGCATGGAGTGTGGTATGACGATGAGACTGTAATTGAAAAGATGGTTGCCTTTATAAAATCAAATTCTATCGATATGCAACATGAAATGGTCTCTTTTGATACAGGTACATGTCGCCAGTCGATTACTGAAATTCCAGAAGGAGTTTTTACAGCATCTTTTGATGGTGTTATGGAATTGGCTGAATATATTGATGAAAAATTGTCTGCTGGAGGGCAGTTAGTTGAACTAGCTCGCAAAAAAATGAGTAATGTCGCTTGTCCTGTGACTCGATTTAAATCGGGCTGGGATGAGTCTGCTTTTTTTGAATTGGAACGAAATCAAGTCGTTTGTTTGACAAACGGGAAAGATTGTGTTGTAAAAAGGAAATGGAAGTCTGAAAAGGACTACGATGTATATGAGGTTGTTTACGAAAATAGGCGTTATGCCTTAAGATGGTTTGCTGGCAAACCATCAAAGAATCAAATGGAAAAATTGCAGTATTTGTTGGATGTCCCCTTGTCAGAAAATTTTATTCGTCCTCTGGCGATTTCCTATTCTATGGCTAATGGATATGGCTATTTAATATTTAAGAATTTTGTTGATGCTAGTAAATTACAAGAATTTGATTCTTTTGACATTCCGTCATTTCTAAGTATGTGTTTGCAAATAGCATCGTCTTTTGAAGAATTGCATAAGAATGGACTTTGCTTTTCTAATTATGGAGAATCTGATGTTTTGGTTGATTCAAATGATGGACGCGTTTTGATTGATGTGTGTGAAAATTTGACAAGAATGGAGAAAACAGATGTCTCTGTCGCTGTTCAGGGACGGTATCTTGCTCCAGAACTTTTGGAAGGTTCTCATGTTCCTGACTGCTATACAGACTATTATCTGTTGGCTTGTATTTTGTCTAGCTTAAAAAGTAACTTGGATGATGTTGATGAAGTCATTAATTTCCCAGTGGATTTGGATAATGTTTTTTCAAAATCGCTTAGTTCTGAAATGAAAATGAATCGTGAATTAAGAATGAAGGATAAAGAATGGATTGATTTATTCAATTACATGCGCGATAATTATCTGGTTTAAAATGATTTCTTATATTTATTCTATAAATCTAAAAAAGTGTAAATAACCAAATAGAAAGGTGTGTAGATGACTGAAATTTACGGTATCGACTTGGGTACGACATATTCGTGTATTGCGGAAATTAATTCGATAACGAAATTGCCTTCGGTTATCAAGAATCAAGACGATTTGGCGACAACTCCATCAATTGTATTCTTTGATGAAAATGATGCGCCACTAGTTGGCGGTGAGGCAAAACGCTATATGGCTTCGGATCCAAGCCGTGCGGTTGCGTTCATCAAACGTGAAATGTCGAATCCCACGTTTCGGATGGAAATAGGTTGCAACGAAATCACACCCGTGAAAATATCCGCAATGATATTGAAAAAGCTTGTGGATGATGCGAACATCAACCGAAAATTCAGGGGAAAGCCTCCCATAAAGGATGTTGTGATAACTGTTCCTGCTTATTTTGGCAACAATGAAAGAGAGTTAACTCGCCAAGCCGGGATTATCGCTGGATTAAATGTTTTGGGTTTGCTAAACGAGCCTACAGCGGCTGCTCTGTATTATGGCTCTAGAGGTAATGTTTTCAATGAAAAAACGTTCATGGTCTATGATTTAGGCGGCGGAACGTTTGATGTCAGCATCATGCGGATGCATAACAATGTGCTTGAAACATTATCTACAGACGGCGACCATCATCTTGGCGGTGTTGATTGGGATGCAGCCATTGTTGATTACGCGTTGAAAGTTGTTTGCGGCGAAAGCGGTGTGACGTATGAAGATATAAAACATACGCGTGATGGCGGCGACATGATTATGAATGCAGAAAAATGTAAAAAAATGTTGTCTGAAAGTGATCGTGCTCCGCTTCGATTTAGGTACAAAGGCCGCATGTATATGCACGAAATGAGACGATCTACATTTGAGAATTTGACAGCTGGTTTGTTGAAAAAAACGATTGATTCCATTCGCAATGCGATAAAGATTTCCAAGGACCCCAATGCGAAAATTGACATGATTTTCTTAGTTGGCGGTTCTTCCTATATGCCTATGGTCAAGGAACGTCTTTATATGGAATTTCCTAGAGTGAGCATTTTCTTGGAACAGTTTGAACCAGATTTGGCTGTAGCCAAAGGTGCGGCTATCCAAGCATTCAATATCGCGAATCCGCAAAGCGCCCCAGCTGCTGGTGTGAAAATAGGCACGGATTTGTCTAGCCGCTCGTATGGTGCGGGCTGTATGCGAACAGGAACTGATGAACACATAATTGATAATCTTATTTTGCGTACAGATCCGATGGTTTATGAAGGAACTTGTCGCCATTATACAAGAAATGACAATCAAACCTCAACGTCGGTTTCTATTTACGAAAATAAAACAGTTGAGAAAGAACTTTCTGTCAATGATGGTGTCCTGGTTCAAAGACAAAGAATAGAATGGGGATATCCGGTTCCTAAGGGAACGCCGGTAGATTATACTATAAGGAGGGGGTTAGATGGTATAATCCACATTGAAGCAATGTGTGAATGAAAAAAGGTTTTTTTCGAAATAAAGCCTGAAGGTGGGGTGAGTCTCGAAGAAATGGAATCTTTGAAACAAGAAATTGCGTCGTACAACCTTTAATTTAAAAAAGAATAGACCATGTTTGATGGTAACGCTAATAACAGTTTTCAACAGAGAAATGATATTTCCGAAATAAAGGAACAGCTGCAACGCCTTTCTGCAGCGCATGAGCAAACGATTCATAAACAAAATGAATTGATTGGCAGGTTGCATGAATGCATTGTCAAGTATGGTAATGACGTTCTTTTCAAGTCGCAAAAAGATCTTATTGAAGAGATGATTCAGCTGGCAGATCAAGTACATTACTGTATCCAGGATCAGAAAAAAGAGCGAAATTATCAGTTGCTGTTAGATTCAATGATTCAGATAAGCCAATGGATTGATGCTAGCTTGAGCCGTGTCAAGGTGCGTCGATTTGATTCCGGTGAAAAATGTTTTCGTGAATTTAATGCCAAAAGGCAAGAAGTCGTTAATACTGTTGAAACGACTAATTCGTCTGAAGATGGATGCTATAAATCGGAGCTGCCTGGATATGAGTGGACCATCCCATTTGTAGGGTCTGTTGAATCAATGCTGTCCGAAGGTGTTCCACAAAAATTTGAGTTTGTATTCAGACCTGAACAAGTCGTTTCGCTCAAGTATAGGCCAGTTAATGCAGAATCGCAAACGCAAAAATTGGTTGATGTTGTTTCCGAGAGCAAGCCTTCGGTATTTTCTAGCGTGTCGTCTGACAAGTTGGAATGTAAACGCAGTTTTAGGCAATGGCTTTTGTCACTCTTATTTAAAAAAATTTTTTAAGAAGAATTAGAATATGAAGGATACAACTGAAAAACATGTTGAAAGTAACGTGGCGGAATCAGCGGCTGCGCCATCTATAGATGATAATCCGGCACAGATATCTGCAGAGAATGTTTTGGAACCTGAGACTGAAACAAAGGAGATTCCTGCAACAGAGATGCCTGATGTCGTAGTGGAACTCCGTAGCGAATTTGAACAAATAAAACGTTCATTTGCAAAACAAAATGAAGAGAATGCGGACGCTTTGAAGATGTTGAATGAAAATGCCCAAAATTTCTATAAAAAAATGGAGCCGTATCTTCAAAGGCTTGATAAAAATGTTTTTGTTCTCGGAAAAAAAAGTTCTGATGTAGAAAATGCTTTAAAAGGATTGCATGGTGAATGTCTGGAAAAACGTGAACAGTTTATAAAAGAACAGTCTGATACTATTGCAAAACAGCAGGACTCGTTAAAAGAGCTTTCTGGAGCAATCAATAAGCTTCAAGATTGCATGACTCGCTATCAGAACGATGTTTTGTTCAAAGCGCAAAAGGAAATTTTGGAAGATTTAATTCAACTTTCGGATCAAGTACGTTGCAATATTTTGGATCAAGAACAAAATCAGAATTACGAATCACTGCTAGATTCTATGAAGCAAATTGGCAAATGGATAGACGCAAGCCTAGAGCGTTCAAAAATGCATAAGTTCGAAGATTGCTGCCATGGAAATACCACCATCGACAAGAAAAGGCAAGAAGTCGTGGATATCGAGGAAACGGAAAGCGCCGAAAAAGATGGATACTTTGTCACTCGCCAACCTGGATATTTGTGGACGATTCCTTTGGTGGGAAGCGTTGATACTATGCTTTCAGGGAATGCCCCGCAGACGTTTGAATTTGTATTTAGGCCTGAACAGGTGGTAAAACTTAAGTACAAAAAGTGAAAACTGTTGACTTTTTAAGAAACGTCTCTGCGTTCCTTTTTACTACGCCGCTATAAGAAAACCCGATGACCAGAAGGTCACCGGGCTTTTCGTTCAACTAGGAGGTTACTATGGAATTTTAATTGTTGTTTCTACTTATATATCGGAACGAGATTTGTGACTGTAAAGCTCAAAAAGAAAAAAATCGTTCGCCATTGGCGAACGAAAAATCTTAAGTTTCGCAAAGTGCTAGCCGCTATGAATTGTTGAAAAACGAGTTGCCGTGGGGCTTTGCTGTGTTTATGGTCTGTATTTTCGCATGCAGTCGTTCATGAACATTTTTTGCAGAGGAGCATCGATAATCTCAAGAAATTCTCGCGGTGTGACAACGAATTCGCAGACGGGGAAGTGTTTGATGTTGCCTGTTACTAGGTACGCCCCGTTATCTCGCCTTGCGAGAACAACATTGTAGAATACAACGTCTTTAGGGTCTGGCAAAGTTGTGCCACTTGGTGGCGCGTCTACGTCTAAGCTATGTTTTAACAATTCAGAAATAACGGTTTCGATGGATTCTTTTTCTAAACCAAATTTCGGGCGAGATAGAACTTCTCGGTATTCGGCAAGAATCTCTTTATTGACTAGTATGCAGACGAATCCTGAAAATATTCTTTGAACAACTTGCAATACCGGCGAATTTGGAGATTTGGTAATAAGTGCGGAAACAATGACATTTGTGTCAATGACTGCGTAAATCATGAACCCCCTCGACATACGGGTTTATTTGCCGGAACGGTATGCGGCGATTTCTGCCTCAATTTCGGATTCGCTCATGCCTGCGGCTGCGCTTCGCTGGGCTTGTTTGCGTAAGTCCATGAACGCTTTCCAACCTGGATTGGCGTTATAAATTGCGGATGGGTCCCGCAGTTCAAAGGGAATTCCCTTTTCAGCAACAGCGCGTTTAAAAAAGATGCGAATGGCCGTTGGAATGTCTATTCCAAGGCTTTCGAAAATCTCCGCCGCTTCATTTTTTAAATTCTCGTCAAGACGTACTTGTAATACAGTTGTAGCCATAATAACCTCTTTTATATTATAAATATAATGTAAAATAATACGTGAGTCAATGGTGTTGTTTTTCATTTGACGCTTGACGAGTTTACACTGGAATATGATTATTCGATATTATTATATATGTGTTTTTGGAGGTTTTCATGGTAGCGCTTCCTTCGATGGCTCAAGTTGTCGCATGGTTTGGCTGGGGAAATGGCCCCGGCGCCATTGCTGCTGTCAGTGCCGTTTTGACGATAGTCGTTTTGTTGGCTCCTGTCATTGCGGGGCTGATTTTATTTGGGCTTGAACGTTTGCAAGTGTCGCTCATCGGGGCGCTCAATCGCGATTTGGCGTACTTTTTCGTGAATTTTGTGACGTTCCCGGGGACGTTCGTGCATGAGATGTCTCATTTGGTATTCGCTGTAATTACAGGGGCGGAAGTGAATGAAGTCTGCATGTTTGAAAATGATGGCGGGCGTCTTGGCCATATCAGTTATCGTACGAGGGGACCGTGGTTCATGGCGGCGGTGCAGCATTCGCTAACCGCAGTGGCTCCGACGGTTGTCGGATTTGCACTTGGCTATGTGCTGCTGAAGTATATCTTTGCAGGGACTCACTCTGTTTGGGCTTACGTCGGGCTTTGGTATTTGGTGATTTCGCTGATAGATCATTCCACGATGAGCGATTCGGACCTGGAACATTATTTTCAGGGCGTGTGGATTTTTATCCTTCCGGTTTTCCTCGTGTTTTTCGGGCTAGGGTACTGGGGATGAATTTTTTCGCCATGTGAAAAAATCGCCAGCCGGTGGCTGACGATTTGATGATTCTCTAAGCTGAGGCGGCGTTGTCTAGCAATACATTTACATAGGTTTGATATGGAATGCCTGCGGCTGCAGCTTTGCGTTTGATTGCGTCCACTGTTTTGACCTTGAGCCTTATGGAATACATTTTCTTTTCTTCCTTGGCTTCGGCTATGGCACGGCTGATGCGTGCTATGGATTCCTCGATAGTTTCCGACTCGTGTCCTCCGGTGATGATTATCGGATCTCTCATTGTGGTGTCGTTTTCAAGAGCCTCAATTTCTTCCTTAGAAAGAAAATCATCAACTAGCTTGAAACCCTTGGGCAGTTTAACCTTTTCGGGCTTTTTTCTCTTCATCTTCATGAGCTCTCCTTACGGTTATCAAAGTTTTTAAATCGTCAGAAACAATTAATGTCCAAAAATGATTGTCAACTTCGGATGTGATTTTAGATACACCTTCTTTATCGGATGGATCCCGTACTAGGTCTTTTCTCCGCAGTACTTTTCCAAGCATTTCTACGGTAAAGCCTCTTTCACGCATTCTTTCAAAAGCGTGTTTTGTAATATTCATCTATTACCCTCTTTATTATAGAAAATGTATAGACTGATGTCAATACGTATTGCAATACATCAAATGAATATGGTTCATTTGATTTTTGTCTTGTTCTTGGGAAATTTCCACGATTCGCGTGGAAATGGGATGCTCTTGCGGTGCTGTTGGCGAGGGTTTTCCTCGGCGTTACTTGGCGCAGTTCAATCTGCGCACTCGAGCAGGCTGTTTCTCCTGCCAGCTATCCAACAACATCTACAAGAATGTGGATGCGCCTCGTCGCGGATGCACGTACGGGCCATAGGCCTATGCCGACTGTCACGAGGATTGTCGAAATACGAGGATAAATATATGAATAGGCAAAAGGAAAGTCAATAAGGCGCATTTTACTATGACAAAACCCGATGACCTGACGATCACCGGGCTTTTTCAACTAGGAGGTTACTATGGAATTTTACGATATTGACTAGGCGTTACGCCGCCATGAGGAGGCGGCATTCGTCTTCGAGCCCGCAGTCGATCAAAAACTTGCAAATGTTCTTCTTGATCTTGCCCGTGTTGGCGCGGGTGCAGTGCAGCGCTTCGGCGACTTCGACGTCGGTGTACTTGTCGCAATTGCGGCTCACCTCGTACATGGTGTCGAATGCCTTGAGCATCTTGGGGCTCTTGGCGAGACGGTGCCTGATGATGTCGATGATTTCGCACTGTTCGTAGTCGCTTTCGAGCACGTTGCGTTCCCCGGTAAACGGGTTCATATCGCCGTTGTCAATGATGGAGTCGGCTTCGTCATCGTTTTTCTTCAGCTTGCTTTCGGTTTTTTCGCGGTCGCCGCGCTTGGAGTTGTTGCGCTTTTCGTCGGCCATGTGCCAGCTGATTCTTTGTGCGAAGAAAGCTTCGAAGGGGACTTTCATGCTCGGGTTGAAATCATGCACGGCCTTGCAGAAGACCATGTAGGCGTCGCCGGCCAGGTTGGCCTTGCGTTCCTTGGGGCTGCAGCCGTTGAGGCTAAAATCGGAGCAGATCTGGAACGAGTTCTTGGCGACGAGTGCCATGACGTAGTCCCCGAAGATGTCCCAAAGGGTGTACATTGCCTTGTCGTGGGCGTATTCGCTCGGGGCGGCCTGAGCGATGGCGATGAGGTTGTTGATCTGGGAGGCGGTGGCCTTGGTGGTGTTGTGCTGCATAAGCAAGCTCCTTTGGGAAGTTGAAAATTTTGAGACAAGACGGCAAAACGCCCTTTGATAATTTTTTATCAAAAGACTATGGCGTGAATTGCTGAAATGTTGTTTATTTGGTCAAGCCGTTTGCTGGACCTATATAGACGAAAATCGGTGTTGCGCTGTTCAATGCGCTGGAAAAACGAATAGAGAAAATCTTATTCAATCTCATGCTCCTAAATATAGAAAACCGGTATGTCATAATATGACAGCCGAAAATTTCTTTTGTAAAGTTTTCTAAACTTTTGAGATCGAAGAGTGTAGACGTCCAAATCATATCCGTGTTATATATCGACTGTTAAAGTGAAAAAGTAAACTGAAAAAGTTGAATTTTTTTCAAAAAAAATTTTTTCTCCCCATATTTACATGCGGATTTTATGAATCGATATCATGGTGTACACTTCTTTGGAGGTCTGCATGAAACTCTTTAAACCCCTTTCGTTTAAAATCTTTGGCACGTCTTTAGGCGAGTGGTTGTTGTGGTTTACTATCGGCTTAATCATTGGTGGGGTAATTTCCATATTTATTAGTAGGGTGGAAATTTCGTGGAAACCTCCCCGTAATTATGCGCATTGCCCTGAAAAGGATATTGATGGCTACTATTTTCAGAAGCTCGAGACCTTTGTGGACCCGCGCGACAGCAACGAATATATAGTGCTGAAGTATGCTGGGTATACTGGCTGCGACATGTCGGAACACGATTCGGGCTTTGTGGCGGGTGGTGATACCGTGACTTTCCACTTGATGCTGGAAAATTTGCGATACAAGACGCATTGCAGTTTCTGCCTGGATTCCTCTTGCGAGCGAGGGCGCTATTACTCTTCTATAGGGCGACTCAACGCATGTCCTGCGGGCTGGAAAATCGCCTCAGCGGAGCAGAATGCGGGGCTGTTTTTCTCCCCAAAGGGGCATTTGATGTATTGGCCGACGTTTAGCCCTACTAAGGTCGTGGATTCTTTGGACCCGAGTGGCCTGAAGCGTTTGCGAGCACACCTGCACGAAGAGACTTACGGGTGGGTCGATACGGTTGAACTGAACCTGTCCGGGTTTTACAATAACGAGAAGGATTCTATGGAATTTGTGGACTCCCTGAGCGTCGTCTGGACGGATGACGGGTTCCCGACTGTGATTGTGCCGAACAGTTACACGAAAGAACAGCAAGATGGGATTAAGGAAACCATGAGAGGTATCCTCTTGAAACAGGATTATTATTACCCAATCCGCTGCATCCGTATAGACGATCCGAACCACATGATGGATAGCCAGAAATCGAATATGACGACGTATTACAACAATATGAGACAATTGCCGTATCTGTATCGGTAAAAAGGAGAACCTATGCTTTTCGGTAAAAAACGCTGGATATGCGACGAGGTGGAACAAATGCTGTTGGCGCTCCACCCGGCGTACGACATCCGTGTCAAAATTAAGACTAACGGGAAAACTGTGGATTTCCCGTTCCGCGATAACGAGGGCAAGATGTTCGTGGACCCTTATAGGCGCGATGTCGTCAGTGTGGACGTCGATTACATGCGGGAGGGCTATCCCGTAGAAACATTTTATGTCGGGAAGGACGGACTCGCTGATTGGAGCGTGCCTTACATCAGGGAACGTCTGGATCGGTATGTCTCGCAGTTCCCTAAGATGAGTTGGACAACAAGTTTGAAGCGTTTGGCAAATATGCGCGAAGAACTCCGCACGGCAATCTGCAATAGCATGGGGGTGAATTTCACCCGTTTGGAAGGCGATACTTCGTCGTCTATTGGGGTCGTCTTTAATTGTCTTTCTCTTGAGCAGAGGCGGCGAGTCTGCGATGTCATTTGCAACCTGGATAGCGATGCCATCTCGATTCAGGCTGACTTTTTGCTTGATAACGTGGATGAAAATCGCATTTACGCCACGCTTGATGAACTCGCTCTGTACGATGCCGCGAAAGAAGCGGAACAGTACGGATGTGGGGAAGATGGGCTAGGGTTTTAAGGGTGAATATAGGAGAATGCCGTGGAATTTGACCACGGCTTTTTTTCTTTTTTCCATTATGCGGCCATGAGCAGGCGGCAATCATATTCAAGCCCGCTGTTGATCAACTTCATCATGATGCTGTTCTTGACGTTTTTCATGTTGGCGCGTTCGCACCCGATGCGCCTGGCAGCTTCGGCGTCGGAGTATTCACCCGAAAGGCAGAGTTCGTACATGACGTCAAATCTATGGAGCACCTTGGGGTCGTCTGCAAGGCTTTCCCTGATGCGGGCGATGGAATCTTCTTTTTCAGTGTCGCATTCCTGAAAATTGCGTTCCCCGGTGAAGGGGTTCACGTCGCAATTGTCGATGAGTGAATGCGAATCTTCTTCGTCATCGCTGTACTTTGCGTTCTTTTCAAGCTCCTCGTGCTTGCTGCGCTTGGCGTTTTTGCGCTTTTCGTCGCGCAGGCGCCATCCCCCGATTTTGGCAAAGTAGGCTTCAAAGGGAACCTTCTTGCTCGGCTCATAATCCTTGACGGCCTTGCGGAACAGCATGTAGGCGTAGCCTGCCAGGCTATTGCGGCGTTCCTTGGGGGTGCATCCGTTGAGGCTGAAGTCGGAGTCCATCAGGTACGACTTCTTGGCTACTGTGGCGGTGAACTCGTCCCCGTAAATTTCCCAAAGGTCGTGTATTGCCTTTTCGGAGGCTTTTGCGGTCGGGGCTGTCTGGGCAATCGCGATGAGGTTGCAGATTTGGGTGGTGGTTGCTTGGGGGTGGTTTTGACGCATGTGCGTCCTCCTTTTTGGGGTGTTTGCCCGTCGGCGGGCGGTTTCAGCCGAAAAAACAAAAAAGAGCCCCTTGATTTAAAAAAATATTTTAAATCAAAAGGCTCTTAAAGTCTTTCTATGTCAATCTTTACTACAAAATATTATAAGCTGTCTAGTGGTAACTAGATATTGCGTCCCTTAGGGCGGCGCGGTGCCAAAGAAATAAATGCCAAAAATCTTAATCATTCTCATGTTCCTAAATATAGCATCCCCGAATGTCAAAAGCTGACATTCGGCGTGTTTCTTTAATTTTTTTTTAAAATGTCCGTTTTGGGGATGGCGGAATTACCAGTCCTCTTCTCCGTTTTCCCAGTCCTCCTCAACGTCTGATTTCGGGATCTCAATTTCGCTGAGGAGCTTGCCTTTGGTAGCCTTGATGAAAGCTTCAACATCATCCCAATCGGCGCGCATCACGTAGATCAGGTAACGCAAGCCTTCGTAGCATTCAATGCCCTTGTGGTTCTCAAAGAAATCGGCGTAGCTTTCGCCTTCGTACAGTGTGGCTTTGTTCTGCAGATCGCATAGGTCGCTTTCGTGTTCGTCCTGGTTTACAAACCAGTCAAATACGGATGCCTTAGTCTTGTAGAATGCAGGCATGCCTCGACCTCTGCAAGGGTGTAGAAAATAGGCTTCCCTTTTGCAGTTTGGGGCTGCAGTTCCAATTCGGCAACGAGGAATCCTGGCTCTGGGCCTCCGCTTAACACTTCTACGCGGGCGTTTACGATTTTGTACTGCTTTTCCTTCGGCATAGAGACTCCTTGTTGAGTTGTTCTATAGATATATCGTATTCTAATTTGAAAATGTTAACTAGAAAAGTGATTTTTTTATCACTATATTTAATACCGAAAAAAACTGAAAAGGGGAGCAATGTATGATTGCAAAAATTTTTGCGGTTGGTTCTGTGGCGGCGATGTTCTTGGCTGGCTGCTGCGATAAGCGGGCATCTTGTGAAGACTGTTCCAAATATGAAGATAAGTCCGCGGCGGTCCAGACTGCGACTGTCCCGGCGGAATCTCAACAGGCTGCGGAGTCTCGCGCGCTTCCCGAGAGACCTCAGGAATCTCTTTTGCTCTGGAACGATCACGCTCCTGCGAAAGATTCTCTTGAAGCGTTTGTGCGTGCAACGACGGATTCAACCTCGCCAGATTTTATTCCGGCAGAACGCCGTATAGCTGTTTTCGATTGGGATGGCACGCTCTTCCTTGAGACCGCTCCGACGTATTTTGACTGGATGCTTTTTGAGCATCGCGTTCTTGACGATTCCACTTACAAGCCTTCGAAAAAGCAGTTGAAGGCGGCACGCGATGGCCGCGAAAAGAGAATTTTCCCGGGGCTGAGCGCAGAGCGCGAACGCATGGTGGCCGAGGCTTACAAGGGCATGACGCTTTCGGAATTTGAAGCGTACGTCCGTGCGTTTATGCAAGAACCGCAGCCGGGCTTTACGGGACTCAAGCGTGGCGAGGCTTATTACAAGCCTATGGTTGAAGTGGTGAAATTCTTGACTGCGAATGGCTTCACGGTTTACGTGAGCAGCGGTACGGAACGCTATACAATGCGCCCGGTCGTTGTTGACGGTCTCGGTCTCCCGCCCAAACAAATTATCGGTTCCGATGTGGTCGTAGTGTTGAGCAACCAAAAAGGTGCGGACGGCCTTGCGTACACGTTCCAGAACGGCGACAATCTTGTGCTAGCGGGGCAGAGCATTATCAAGAATTTGCAGACGAATAAGGTGACGACTCTCGCGAGCGAAATCGGCTACCAGCCGGTACTCGCTTTTGGCAACAGCGGCACGGATGCAAGCCTCTTGAATTATGCCATTTCCAACAACAAGTACAGATCAATGGGCTTCATGTTGCTTTGCGATGACTTGGAACGCGAATATGGCAACGAGGCGAAAGCCGAAAAAATGCGCGCTGCAAGTGAAAAGAACGGATGGATTCCGGTGTCCATGAAAAACGACTGGAAGACTATCTACGGGGAAGGTGTCCAGAAGGCAAAATAAAATGCGCAGCGGGCGCCGCGCATTTCGCTTTCTGTATTGTCATCCCGGATTCCATGTCACCCCGGATTTGTACAAGTACAAAGCCCTTTGGCTCAGCTATGAAAATGCAAGCATTTTCGCAGCGTTCGCCTTGGTTGCTTTTATTCCGGGACGGGATCACCTTTTTTGATTTATTTCACCATCTCCACGTAAATTCCTTTAGGCAGGTCGGGCATTTCGCCCGACTCTGTTCTTTTACCGACGGGCTTCCCGAGCGCGTTGAAAATCATGTTTCCGGGCTTGCCGCGTTTTGAACTGCGGATATTTGAAATCCTCGTCGTCTTTTGCTGTATCGTGACCGTGATTTCAAAAGTGACCTGCTTGTTTTCGTAAACAACCGCTTGTCGTACGGTGAACGAATCTCCGGCCTTGACCTTGTTCGGCATGTGTCCGATTCTCGTGGTCATTGTCGTAAGATCGGCGTTGGAATAGACAATGCTCGTTCCGTTCGGATCCCAGGCAACGATTTTTCCGTCCTTGTCAAACCAGTGTCCGGTCCCTTCGCCGGTGGTGCGGCTGTTGAGCGTTCCATCGGGCTCTACACCGTAGAATTTGACTTTATCTGCGATTTCGCTTTTCTTGATGCCCAGGATTTTCGCTACGTCATCGCCTTTCAAATCAAGCGTGACGTATGCATAATTGTCGTCTATCGGGAGCGTCACCTCAAATGCGATTTTCTCTCTTTTCATTTCAACGGCGCTGCTTGAACTTTCGGGCTTCGGCGCACTTGATGAACTTGAAACGACTGGCGCGCTTGATGAACTCAACGAACACTCCCCGCCGATGCAGAACGTGAGCGTTTCTCCGGGCGTTCCGATATCCGTGATTTTTAGCCCCGTTTTTGTTCCGCTATACCAAGTGATTGCAGGGTAGGTTTCGTCCGAAAATTCTGGGTAAGTCCCGCTTTTGAAGAATGCATCTGCGGTACTACCGGGATTTGGCCATTGGTCTTTGTCGCCGCTGAGGGACGGTTCTGTGTGATTGGCACGGACAATTCTCAATCCGAGTTTATTCGAAGCAGTATTGCCTTCTATAGAGAAGTCGTAATGCTGCATCAAGAGCCCGCTTCCCCTAAGAACTTTGTTGCGGCCTGTGTTCCGTACGTATGACCACACCAAACCTTCTTGATTTGGCCTTGCGGGGTTCTTGTAGCGGTAGCACACTTCGCCGGGCTTTGTGGTTTCGAGGCTCACGTCTTCGCTAGTCACATCTACGAACGGAATCCAGCCTTGGTCTGCACGGTAAAAGTCGTTTATCGCCACAGGATTTATGTCGTTAGGTCTGTTGCCCATGGTGCAGTAATCGCCGTACCAATAAAGGTCTGGCCAACCGAAAATCATGTGCCCGCTTTCGTGCACAAAGACGTAGAGACCGAATGTGCCTGGCATGTCCGTCATTTGGTGGTGCGTGAGTCTAACGCCATCGCGCTTTTCGTTGGACCATCCGGCATGTGGCCAGAGACCTCGCTCTCGGACTTCGCCGGCACCGGCGTAAACAATATTGATCGCTTCGGTTGTTCCGTCCTTGTCGTTGTCATAACGCGAATAATCCACCATCGCGTCGAAATACGCAAAAACCTCTTTCATCAGGGAATCAGAACCCGTGTATCCCGGCAAGCTTTCGTACCAGGACTTGGGATGCTTGGCACGGTACCAGCCGAAAACTTCGTTGGTGAGGTCAAGTTGTCCGTTTGAAACATCCAGATAGTAGTCGCGGACGGAACCGTTACAGCCGTTCCTGTTAAACCCTTCCTTGTTCAGCCAGTCTTCGATTTCGCTCTTCGTGACAGGGGCGGCCTTATCCGAGAAGTCAACGAGCAGCGTTAGGCTGTAAATTTTGCCCTTGGGGGCGGCATAATGGCTTTGAGTTTGTGTTGCTGCCGTCCTTGCCAAAACAAAGCTAGGCCTAGCTCCGGATCCGTTAAATGTCGGCCGGGCCTCTTCGGGCCACTCCTGGACCCTTTTCCCTTTATACACGATGTCGGCAAAAAGCATCGTCGGGAGCAACAATAGCCCCATTAATAAGCCGAATGCAATTTTGGTTTTCATAAAACATCCCTTTCCCTTTAATCCATTTTTAGAAATACATTAATTTTCGGCAAGAAGGCGTTTCGTATGAAAAAAGCAAGGACTATTCATTTTACCCATAGCCTATTTTTATTACATTTCCTCCGAATGTAAACATTAACCATAGGATGTTACTAGGGAGCCTTCGATTTCTTTTCGCTGTCTACTTCTAACTTCCTACTTCCTACTAAATAAATATGTCCAAATTCAAACGTATTCTTCTCAAGCTCAGTGGCGAAGCCCTCGCAGGCGAAAAGGGCCACGGCATCGACAACCAGATTCTTTCTGACATGGCCTCCGAAATTGCATCCATCGTCAAGCAGGGCGTGCAAGTCGCTCTCGTGATTGGCGGCGGCAACCTCGTTCGCGGCATTTCTGCTTCTGCTGGCGGCATGAACCGCGCCCAGGGCGATGCCATGGGCATGCTCGGCACCGTGATGAACGGCCTTGCCATGCAGGACGCTCTTGACAAGCAGGGCATTGACTCTGTGGTGATGTCCGCTATCCGCATGGAACCGGTCTGCGAATTCTTCGTCCGCCGCAAGGCTCTCAAGCTTTTGTCCGCGGGCTCCGTGGTTATCTTCTCCGCTGGTACGGGTAACCCGTTCTTCACGACGGACAGCTGCGCCGCTCTCCGTGCTATCGAAAGCGAATGCGATGTCATCATGAAGGCTACCAAGGTCGACGGCATCTACACCGCAGACCCGGTCAAGGACCCGACGGCAACTCGCTTTGACGACATCTCCTACAAGGAAGTCATCTCCCGCGGCCTCAAGGTCATGGACACCGCAGCCGTCGCTCTCTGCATGGAAAACAACATGCCTATCTTCGTTTTCAAGATGGAAAAGGGCAACCTCACGCGCGCAGCCATCAACGGCGACCTCGGTACGCTTGTCCATTGCTAATTAGGTTATAGGGTGTAGGTATTAGGTCAATACTTACATCCGAGGTAAACCTGTCAAGCTCAGCTTCGGCTGGGCTTTTTTAGCATTTTGAATATGCTATCTTTGGCGGATAAGAAGGATTGTAAGATGGCTCGTTGTCCTAAGTTATTTTTGCTCGTACTGTTTTTGGTTGGCCACGTATTGGCTTCTGATGTGGCAGTGAAAATTGGGGATGGGTCTGTTGCGAAAAACGATTCTGTATGGGTACAGAAATTTGATGAAAAATTTTCGCTGCGCTTCTTGTGCGACTACACTCTTTGGAGTGTCTGGAATACGGCTTACGGCAATGAAGCTCTTGTGTCCAATTCGCCTTTATCTTTGGGGCTCGGCTTTGCTTACGATGACCTTTTTACGTTGTTTGGAGTCTCGTGGGATATTTCATGGGATTTCACGATGAGTGTCTTTTTGGGGGCTGAAGAAGAAAGTTCAAAAGTCGACGCCTTTGAAACGGGACTGGATTTATTCCCTGGAAAATTCTGGATTGAAATTTGGCTTTCTTATTATTCCGGTTTTTCGGTGAAGACCGAGCAAGATGGAAAAATGGTTCGCCGGTTTAGCGATCTCAATTTCTTTGAAATGTACGTTTCGGTACTTTGGATGTTGACTTCGAAGGACAAGTTCTCGCCGCGTAGCGCGTATTTTTTGGACCGGCGGCAAACGCATTCAGCGGGAAGCTGGATCTTTGGTGGGCGTTTTCAGGGCTATATAGCCGAAGATCCCGACAGCCTGTTGACTTTTTATGAGGAGGGTGAACGTATTCTGTCATCCATATGGGGAAATATCGGATACACGTACACCTGGGTTTTTGAAAACGGATTTTTTGGAAACATTTGGCTAGATGTTGGACTCGTCTATGGATTAAACAACGATGACGAATATACCGTGATGCCGCAACCCGATTTTAAGACGGCTTGGGGGTATGCTGGGCAAAAATGGTCATGGAACATAGTTGTGGAGGCTGAGTACAACGCTTTCTCGTACAAATCGTATTGGGAACAAAAACTCATCGTGAAGGGCGGAATTTTGGTGGTCCGCAGGTTCTAGGGGTATCCTGGTATCGCTTTACTGTTGTTGGGCGAATTCTTTTAGTTGCAACTCGTTAATCATTGTTTCTAGATCGCAGCTTTTCCCGTCGCCGTGAAATTCAGCTCCCTTTCTGTACCAGCATGACGAATGGCCTTCGGCAACTTTTTTCTCGTATTCCGATTCGGCAAGAGTCCATTGGGCAGTAACGCTCTTTGCGACTTTTTCGGTGCTTTCGCGCATCTTGAGGAGTAAATGTCCCATGTATTTGCCGAAGCTGCGGCCTCTGATGTTGTGAATTTGTTCTTTGCAGTTGGGGCAAATTGACGTCGCGATAGATCCACCCGAAAGCGGGGAACCCGAAAAATAGTGGATGACCGCCGTGCTGCCGCACTTACACGGAATCTTGAATTGCTCGTTGTCCCATAACTCAAGAAGCTCGCCTAGCTTGAGGTTGATGTTCACGAGGGTGCCTGCAAAATTGTAGTGTTTCGAGGTCGAGATGGGGCCGACATAGCAACCGCCACCTTTGATGGCGTAGTGTGCGTCAATGTTGGCGTAACGCGGTGTTTCAAGGATTTCGTCCTTGTGCCTTAAAATGAGGTCAAGGTTATCGAACAGCAGCTTTTTTTTGCGTTCAAATCTTTTTTCAAGAAGCTTCGCCACTTCCTCTTGTTCTTTTTTTTCTTGTTCCATGTCGTCGCTGACCAGCTTCAAGCCGACTGTTTGACGCTTGCATAGCGATGTGAACGATTCAGGGTGGATGTCAGGCTTTTTGAGGTAGTCGTTAATTGATTTCTTGTCGTCGAAAATGATTGCCATAAGGAATCTCCTGTTAAAGTTCTTTATATTATCGCTTTTCTATGCATAAATGTAAATGCATGCATAACTATAAAACGGAATATACAAATTCCATGTGACAAATGCTGTCATATGGAGTTTTTCGTATGCTGGGGTTTGCCAAGATGACGATGTGTAAAAAAGGATCCTTGAACGATTGGCTGTAATTTCCCCTGATTTTTTTTATCTATATTTCAAAACGTATAACAAAAGCTAGGGATCCTTCGGCAACGCCGCAGGTACTCCTGGTTGTAGGATTAACAACTATTTATTAACCACTAACCACTGTTTACTACTTATGTCTGAATATTCTGAGAAGATGGACAAGGCCATTGAGGCCACTGAACGTGAATTTTCCAAGATCCGTGCTGGCCAGGCTAGCCCGGCTATCCTCAACGGTGTGCGTATCGACTATTATGGCACCCCGACCCCGATTTCCCAGGTTGCAAAGATTTCTGTGCCTGAACCGCGTATGCTCCTTGTGACGCCGTGGGAAAAGCAGCTCGTCGATACTATTGATAAGGCTATCCTCGCTGCAAACATCGGCCTTACCCCGATGAAGGACGGCAACTGCATCCGCGTGACGCTCCCGATCCTCACGACCGAACGCCGCAAGGAACTTGCCAAGATCGCCCGCAAGCATGCCGAAGACGGCCGCGTGGCTATCCGCAACATCCGCCGTGACGCTAACGACGCCCTCAAGAAGAACAAGGAAATCTCCGAGGACGAAGTCAAGAAACAGCAGGACGAAATCCAGAAGGCTACCGACAAGGCCATTGCTGAAATCGATCGTTTGCTTGCCGAAAAGGAAGCAGACATCCTCAAGGTGTAGTCCGGGGTTTGCGTGGCAAATCAGCTTAGACATGTCGCAATCATTATGGACGGCAACGGGCGCTGGGCTCGTAGCCGGGGCTTGGAACGTTTCTTAGGCCACCGCAAGGGGACTGAATCGACAATCGATGCGGTCGAAGTGGGGGTGAACCTCAAGCTCGAACACATGACATTGTACGTGTTCAGCTCCGAAAACTGGGGCAGACCGTCAAAGGAAGTGGATTACCTGATGAACCTTCTCATTGAGATGGTGGTTAAGGAAATCCCCGACTTGATGGAAAAGAACGTGAAGCTCACGGTCATCGGTAATATGAACCGTATTCCCGAAAAGCCGCGTGCAAGTCTCCAGTCCGCAATTGATAAGACGGCAAACAACACGGGCATGCAGCTGAACCTCGCCATCTCCTATGGCGGTCGTCAAGAAATCGTCGAAGCGACAAAGAGCATTGCGGCAGAAGTTGCTGCAGGCAAGCTTTCCATCGACGAAATCAATGACGAAATTTTTGCCAAACATTTATACCTGAAGGGAGCTCCTGATCCGGACTTGATTATCCGTACGGGTGGCGAATTCAGGCTTTCCAACTATCTTTTGTGGCAGGCCGCCTATAGCGAGTTCTACGTGACGAACACGCTCTGGCCTGATTTCACGAAGGAAGAGTTCATGAAGGCGGTCGAGTTCTTTAATACTCGCGAACGCCGTTTTGGGAAGGTTCTTCATGAGTAATTTGACTCAGCGATTGATCACTGCATTTATCGCTATTCCAATCGTTTTTGTTTTACTTTGGTTCAACGACTTTAGCCGCATTGGACTGATGTGCTTTTTGAGCGCTGTGGGCGCCTGGGAATGGGCTCGCATGGCATCCAAGATGTATGCAGGCCCGGACATGCGTTACCTCTCGTTTGCATCGTCTTTGGCATTGACGCTGGCGTGGGCTCTTTCGAAGGGTGGTTATTTTGGACTCCCGGCTGTGCCTTACGTTGTCGGCATGACTTTCCTCGCCATTTTCGCCATTTACATTGGCGTTGCTTACGCAAAGGTTGAAATCGACCACTTGTTCCCGTGGCTTGTGATGCAGCTCGGCGCTCCGCTGTATGTGGGGCTCTGGGGTGGCATGAACGTGCTCATGATGGGCAATGGCCAGGGCTTTGAGCATTGCTACCCGTTCATTCTCGTGATGACTGCAGTGTGGCTCTGTGATACGGTCGCGTATTTCTTTGGCAAGTTTGCAGCAGGCAAGGGACCGTTTGGCCGTCATTTGTTTGCGCCGAGCATCAGCCCGAAGAAGACTTGGGAAGGCTCGATTGCAGGTTCCATCGCAACGATTGCATGGGTTGCCTATTGGGTCAAGTGCAGTGCTGCACTCAGCTCGTTTGAAATGAATTTCACTTGGACATCGGCAATCGTCATTGGCCTCCTCATCACGGTGGCAGGCCAGGTGGGCGACCTTTTGATGTCTGCTCTCAAGCGCTGGAGCGGTACCAAAGATTCTGGGAACTTGTTTGTGGGTCATGGCGGCGTGCTCGACCGTTGTGACTCGTTCCTCCTTGCGGCGCCTGCTCTATACATCTTCATGGATTTCTTGAAGACCATCGTGTAAAAACAAAAGCGCTACGCAAAAGCATTGAAAAGACCGTAACTGATTCTCTCAGTTACGGTCTTGTTTTTTTTGCAAGGTTTAAGTTCTTGATTATCTTTTGGGGGTTGACGGCTTCTTGCCTCCCATGCCGTGCTCCTCCATGTAAATGGCGAGGTAGTCAATAACGCCTGAATCTGCGCCTTTGACCGGGACATAGCGCAAGCTGTTGTCTGCCCCGATGATGATGGCAAGCCCGGCGATGTAATTAATCCAGTGGTAATCTTCATGGTACTTCAAGGCGACTTTGCCTTTGGAGCCGAACACGGCGAGCGGCATGACGAAAATGTCGTGCGAGACCATGATGCTTACGCGTTTCCACTTGGGTAAATTCTTGAGGATGACTTTCTGTATGAATTCTTCGGCGCGTGGGGTGAGTTCGTAAAGCGCGTCTGTGTAGCCACCTTCGTAAGCCCAGTGGGCCATGAGTTCGACAGAACCGCCTTGCATGCCAAGCTTTGTCCCGTATGCGGATAGTTCGTCGGCGGAGATTTTCAGAAACCAGTTCCCGGTAATATCGTAGCTCGTGATGAGCTTTGGAAGGCTTGCTTCTCCACGGCCTTTTGAAATGTTGTTTGCAGTCTCGTTGGTGCGCACGAATCCCGAAGTGATGTAACTAAATTCCTCGTCGCTCTTGAGCGTGGTACCTAAATTTTGGGCCATTTTTACGCCGTTAGCGGTGAGTTCCGTTTCTATGGCGACATTGTCTTCGCGCTCGGAATGTCGAATGATGAAGACTGCTTTTTCGTCTGCGGTAAGACTCTTGTAGACGTCGGCGACAGTTGCAAAACCGTTCTCGTCAAGCGAAATCTCTTTTGCTGGTAGCGATGTTTGCGAGGAACTGGAAGATTTTGCTACATCTGAAGACGAAGAAACTGGCGTCTCTTGCGATGATGAAATTGCGGATGAACTTGTTTGAACTGCAGAAGACGAAGACCGCCGATGAGTGCTTCGTGATGAACTGGAAAATTGTTTTTGCCCGCTTGACGATGAGCTTTGTTGAATGGCTGAACTTGATGGCTCCTCAATTGTTGTAGTTGTGAAAGAGGATGAAGCGGTGCTTTCAGGAGCTGTTGTGGATGTGGCTTTGTCACAGGCTGAAAGCATCGCCGTGTATGCGATTGCGGCGAACAAGGGATAAGCCGCAATCGCGCAGAGCACGCTTTGTGTAGGTTTATTCATTTACGAACCCCACTGGTAATCGCCGGCTTCATAGACTGGATTTTCTCCGTTGAAGCCGCGTGGGCGCTTGATTTTATCATCGAATAAAGTCTTATTGAAAATGCGGAAGTCGCCGCGTTCATAGCTCTGGAATGAAATATGACAGAAAATGGGGCCCGCCGGCATGTATTCGCTGAAGCTCATGGTGCGTTCGCCCGCCGTGTAAAGGTAGTTGAAATACTTGCCGTTCAAAACGATGTGTAGCCCGATATTTCCGACGGTGAACCAGCGCCCTTTGGCGAGAATGTTTTCGTGGTGGGTGTCATCGTAGTCCATGACGACAAATTCTGCATCGCCGCTCTTGTCTAAGTGGAAACGGTACTTATGGTTTCCGCCGCAGCAACGCCCGTCGAAAAACCACGTGTATCCGCTTGCGGCTGCAATGCGCGGGTCGCGAACGCTTGTGTCGGGGTGGGCGAGTTGCTCGTCTGTGACGATGCGTTCGGGTTCTACAGCGGCGATAAGCTGTGCTAAAGTCTTGGGATTGCTTACGGTCGGGAGACTTACTTTATTCTTAGCTTCGCTTGCGGCTCGCCTGTACAGACGGTATGGAATGCCGTCATCGCTAATCATTGTGAGTTCATCTTCGCTGAACACGTAGTAAGCGTAAGTCTTTGTGCCGCTCTTGGTGACAACGTTAAAACTGCGGTTATTGAGCGTGTACCACAGCCCTGAAACATTCGGGAAGCCAGAAACTGCCGCAACACCATTTTCTCCGATAACGACAGTGTAGTCGTCGCTGATCCAGGCTTCGTCTGCGGTGGTAATCAAGCGGCAGTCGCGATTCTTGTCGCCTTGGCAGGTGGCTGCAGACGGATTTGCCGCTTCGCAGGGGCTTACCATTCCCGGCGGGAGTTCCGTAGACATGCCTAGTCTAAAGCCCATGTCTGCGGCGCCATCGCGGCTGCGGATGGCGCGACGGCTCACTCGCGCAAAATCCGCGGGCTCGCCGTAACTCCCGCCTCTTCGCGTCTTGTTGCCACTTCCTGTGAGCTGTACTGGATTTACCTTGTCTGCGTCCGTGTAGGCTACGAGCCAATCGTAGACCCATTCCCACGAGTTGCCGCTCATGTCGTAAAGTCCAAGCTTGTTTGGTTTCTTAGTGGCAACATCGTGTGATTTTCCGCCGCTGTTTTCGGAATACCATGCCACATCATCGACGTTGTTACTACCTGAAAATTTAAACTTGTCTGCAATTCCGTCTTTGCCACCGCGGGCCGCAAATTCCCATTCGGCATCGGTCAACAGTCGGTACTGTCTCCCTGTTTTTTGCCCAAGCTTGCAGGCGTAATTGTTGGCGTCAAACCAGCTCACGCCGATTTTGGGAGCTTTGTCCGATTCCCATGCATTTTTTTTCCCGCCCATGACGGCGTTCCATTGGGCTATCGTTACTTCGGTTGGTGCGATATGGTATTCGTTAACTGTTACTTTATGCGAAGGTGTTTCGTAAATTTTATCAGGCTCGGCGCAGTTGTCGCAGCCGCGCGTGTAAGTGCCGCCAGCCACATAGACCATGTTGAAGGCAACTCCGTTTACCGTGTCTGCAAAATTTGCGGGTGAAGTATAAACAAAGGAACTCTCGCTAGAACTGGAATTTGCATGTGCACTAGAGGAGTTCCCTTGCTCGATTCCCGAAGAAGAACTTCTGTGCGGATGCACGCTTGAAGAGCTTTTGACTGAGCCCGAGGAACTCCCTTGCATTCTGGAAGACGTTGCCGAATTCCCCGCTGAAGACTCCGCTCCTGAAGAAATCAAATCCCCGGATGACGAAGAACCGCCTGCGTTCCCTGTAAAACTGGAACTGGACGAAATTCCAAAATCATCTGTAACGGAAGAAAGATTACTGTTTTCTCCGGAGACTCCGTTGTCCGAAGAATCCGAGCACCCTATGAACATCCCCACTGCGCAACAACACGCAGCATATACACCCGAGGAAAGTATGCGCATATGCACCTCCTTCGAGCAAACCTAACCCAGTAAAAATATACCCTAAAAATTTTCTTTGGAATGTAAATTGTTGTAAGCGTTTTTTTTGGAGCGGAGCTGTAAATGAAAATTATTATTCTATCTTTATAAAAAAGCTTGCAATTATCGAGGTTTTTAAATGAAAAACGTAGTTCTCCTGGGTGCCACCGGTTCTATCGGAACCTCTAGCGTTGATGTCATTCAACAGCATTCTGATTTGTTCCACCTTTATGCCGTGGCTGCAAATAGCAGCGTGAACAAGGTTGCAGAAATCGTGCGCAAGTACAATGTCGAACGTGTTTGCATGTTCAACGAAGTCGCCGCAAAAGAACTCGAAATCGTGCTTGGCCGAAAGGTCCTTGTCGGCATGGAAGGCCTCTGTGAACTCGCTGCCGACCCGAAGGCGGACATCATCATTAACGCCTTGATGGGTGCTGTGGGCTGCCTCCCGACGATTACGGCGATTGAACATGGCAAGCATGTCGCCCTCGCAAATAAGGAAACGATGGTGATGGCAGGCCCGGTCATTTGGGACAAGCTTGCAGAAAATCCGAAGTCTTTCATCACGCCGATCGACTCTGAACACAGTGCCATTTTCCAGTGCCTCGAAGGTGGCAAGCGCGAATCCGAAGTCGAATTCCTCGAAATCACGGCTTCGGGTGGTCCATTCCGCGAATGGCCGATTGAAAAGTTTGAAAAAATCACTGTCGCCGACGCCTTGAATCACCCGGTGTGGAGCATGGGCAAGAAGATTACGATCGACTCTGCTTCCATGATGAACAAGGGTCTTGAAGTGCTTGAAGCTCACTTCTTGTTCCACATTCCGTATGACCAGATCAAGGTTGTGGTTCACCCGCAGTCCATGGTGCATTCGCTTGTACAGTTCCGCGATGGTTCTTTGATGGCCCAGCTTGGCGCTCCCGACATGCGCATCCCGATTCAGGTGGCGCTCACGTGGCCTGACCGTCTCAAGCTTGAAACCAAGCGCCTCGACTTGCCTACGCTTGCAAAGCTCACGTTCTTCGAACCGGACTTCAATAAGTTCCGTTGCCTCGCTCTCGCCTTTGAAGCAGGCCGCCGTGGCGGTATCGTGCCTTCGATGATGAACGCCGCAAACGAAGTTCTCGTGGACCGTTTCCTCAAGGGTAACCTCAAGTTCACCGATATCCCGAAGTACGTGGAAATGGTGATGGAAAAGGCCCCGAACGTGACTGGTCATCTTTCGCTTGAACAGGTGCTCGAAGCCGACAAGGAAGCCCGCCTCATGACGGAAGGCTTCTTGAAGTAAGCTGGTCACAAACTAGTTGTAAAGTTCAACAATGGAAATGAAGCTCCGCTTTTTCGCGGGGCTTTTATTGTATATAAATTTATTATAGCTGGTTCCTGTGTTAGGGGCAGTTGATTGGAGTGTGTATGAAAAAGATGACAATGGCGGTATGCATTGCCGCTGTTTCTGCGTTCGCTCAATGGGGCGGCGGTGGTCTCGGGGGAGGTGGCTTTGGTGGCCCGCAAACCGGCAACAGTAAGATGGAGTACTCTGAAAAGTTTGCCGATGTGAATTATGTGGGTGATGGCAAAGTCTACCATACGCTGGATATTTACTTGCCCAAGGAGAGCAAGGATTCGTATCCGGTCGTAATCCACACTTACGGTAGTGCCTGGAGCATGAACAATTCCAAGGGTTCTGCGGACTTGAACACTATCTGCGCGGCTCTCCTCAAGGCGGGCTATGCTGTGGTCACTCCGAATCACCGTTCCGCGAGCGATGCGGTTTACCCGGCGCAGTTGCATGACCTCAAGGCTGTGGTGCGTTTTGTCCGTGGTAATGCCGCCAAGTACAAGTTTGACACGAACTTTGTGGCTGTGTCTGGATTTTCGTCGGGCGGTCACTTGTCCAGTCTAGTGGCAACGACCTGTGGCTTGAAAGAAGGCAAATCCGGCTCGGTGACGGTAGACCTGGTGGGCGATTTAGGCGAATTTAATTCGTTCAGCAGTTGCATTGATGCGGCGACGCTGTGGTCTCCGCCGACGGATATTTACACGATGAACCCGATTAACAATTTCATGGGATCGGGGACTTATGAGGGCGCTTTTATTGGTGCAGAACGTGAGGGAAATAAAGATAAATGGATGGTGGCGAGTTCGCCATATTACGCAAGTGACGACGATCCGCCGATTATCCTTTTTCACGGGACTTCCGACCAGATTGTGAATAAGGAACAGAGCGAGGAACTTTACGATTCCCTCAAGGCTCATAACGTTGTGACGGAACTTGTCTCGGTGTCGGGCGGCACGCACGGCGGAAACGAAATGTATGTTGATGCGAACCTTGATAAGATGGTCAAGTTCTTTGATACGGCACGCGAGGCGAAGGCCGCAAAAGTCCCCAAGGAGGATCCTCCCAAAATAGATTCCACGTTGGCGTTGCGTATTCCGCACGTTTTTGCGGAGCCCGAGTCTTATTGCGTTTACACCCTCAAAGGAACGCTCGTCATGAAATCTACGATGTTTGATGGTTCCCGTTTAAAACCCGGTGCTTATTATATTGTCGCTTTGACCTCAAAAGGTGTGCGTCGCACGTTCGGCTTCGTAAAACGTTGATAACGAATAGTTTGCGATTTCGCACATTGGGTACAGTTGTAACCAGATTGCTCAATAAAAGTTGGGCAATCTGTTTTTTTTAGGGTAGATTATATACTGTGAAAATGGAAAGGAGTGTCTTATGAAGCTCAATTTTGGCTTAAAACAGTATATCCCCCTCGCCGCTACGGTACTTTCGCTTGCTACGGTGGCGAATGCTGCGACTGCCTATATCAACCAAATCGGTTACCGTCCGGCAGACCCGAAGGAATTTGCGCTTGTCGATGGCTCGGGCGATATCGAGATTGTCAATGCCGCTGGCCAGACGGTGCTTCAGGTGACTCCGAAGGCTTCTTCTTATTGGGCTCCGAGCACCCAGAATGTTCAGCTTGTTGATTTTACGGCATTGACTGTTCCCGGAACTTATTCCATCAAGCAGGGCGGCCAGGTGCTGCGTTCTGACTTGAAGATTGCCGACAAGACTTTTGAAGATGTCACAAAGGCGGCACTTAAGTGGTATTATTACCAGCGTGCCTCCATGGAACTGGAAGAACAGTATGCGGGACAGTGGAAACGTGCTGCCGGCCATACGAATTCGACGGTGACGCTCCATAATTCTACAGGTACTTCGGGTACGATTCAATCGAGCAAGGGCTGGTACGATGCTGGTGACTATGGCCGTTATATCGTGAACTCGGGTATTACGACTTACACGCTCCTTTCGCTTTACGAACATTTTCCGGAATATTTCAATACGCTCAAGTGGAACATCCCGGCCGAAGGGACTTTGCCGGATTTGCTTGCCGAAATCAAGTACAATCTTGACTGGATGCTTACGATGCAGGCTGCAGATGGTGGCGTTTACCACAAGCTTTCGACGCTCCAGTTCCCAGGCGACGTGATGCCTGCGAAGGATACAGAAAAGCTTTATGTGATTGGTAAGGGAACCGCGGCTTCGTTTGACTTTGCTGGTGTGATGGCTACTACATATCGTGTATTCAAGACGTTCGATGCGACTTATGCAGCCCAGTGCCTTGAGGCGGCCAAGAAGGCTTATGCCTGGGGCCTCCAGAATCCGAACAAGGCTTTTACCAACCCGTCTGATGTTGCTACAGGTTCCTATAGCGATGGAGAACTTTCCGATGAAAAGGCTTTTGCGAGCATGGAGCTGTTCATTTCCACGGGGGATGCTTCTTATAAGCCGACAATCGACCCAAACAAGATGAGTATTGTTCCGGCTTGGCCCGAAATGTATGGTCTTGCGGTTTATGCCGCTGCTACCCACGCTACAGAAGTTGGGGCTGATGCCGAAACGGCTAAGCAGATGCTCTTGCAATATGCTAATGAATTTGCCTATGCTGCGTCGTCTGGTTTTGGTGTTGTGATGTCGAATGAAGACTTTGTCTGGGGCTCCAATGCTGTTGCCGGTAACCAAGGCGTGTTCCTTCTTTACGCTTATTACGTCACGGGCGAACAGAAGTATTACGAAGCAGCCAAGAAGGTCATTGACTACCTGCTTGGCAAAAACCCGCTCGATATGTCTTTCTTGACTGGCTTTGGAACGAAGTCTCCGAAGCTTCCGCACCACCGTCCGAGTACGGCTGATAAGATCACGGACCCTGTGCCGGGTATGATTGTGGGCGGTCCGCAGCCGGGTGGTGAAGATATCGGTTCCAAGTCTTGGGAATGCAAGGATTATAGAACGGGTGTCCCAGCGACATCTTACACGGATAATCGTTGCAGCTACGCCACGAACGAAGTCGCTATCAACTGGAATGCTCCGTTTGCATACATTGCGGGCGCTCTCGAAGCTTTGAACGCAGGCTATGCTCCGTCTTTTGCAGCACCGGGTGTTGCGAAGGGTGGTACTTCGGCAATCAAGCCTGTTGTTTCCAGAAATCGTGGTAAGGTTGAACATGCACCGCGTCTTCGCTTTGACGACCAGAAGGTGTTCATCGAAAAGAGCGGCAAGCGCTTTGACCTCAAGGGCAACCATCTGAAGTAATGCCCTCGAAAACGAACCTCAAAAATCCATATTCATAGAATGCAGAAACGGCGCCCCTCCCGGGACGCCGTTTTTCACGTCATCCTGGAGCGTAGCGACGGGATCCATAATTTCTTGTCAAACACTTGCAACACTTTTCTTTAAAATGATGTTTGCACGGGTAGAAAATGTGCTTGAACGGCTCTATATTATATGAGCTAAAACTTGCACTTTTTAAGTGAGGATGTTTGTGAAGAATCATGCGTTAAAGTCCGTAGCGCTTGCCGCGCTCGTCGCAGCCCCAGCTTTCGCAGCGACTGCCTACATCAACCAGATCGGCTACCGTCCGGGCGACTTCAAGGAACTCGCCTTGGTTGATGCAAACGGCAGCGTGGATTTCGTGAATGCCGCCGGCCAGGTCGTTCTCTCCGTGACGCCGAAGGCCGCTTCTTACTGGGATGCGAGCGGTCAGAATGTCCAGCTCGTCGATTTCTCCAAGCTTGCTGAAGCGGGCAAGTACAGCATCAAGGTAAACGGCAACGTGCTCCGTTCTGATCTCGTCGTGAAATCCCAGACGTACGAAGATATCGTCAAGGCTTCCATCAAGTGGTTCTACTACCAGCGCGCTTCCATGGCTCTCGAAAGCCAGTATGCAGGCAAGTGGGCCCGCGCAGCCGGACACACGAATCCGACCGCCGAACTTCACAATTCTACGGGTGCTTCGGGTACGATCAATTCCAGCAAGGGCTGGTACGATGCTGGCGACTACGGTCGTTACATTGTGAATTCGGGCATCACGACCTACACGCTCCTCTCTCTTTACGAACACTTCCCGCAGTATTTCAAAACGCTCAAGTGGAACATTCCGGCCGAAGGCTCCCTCCCGGATTTGCTTGCCGAAATCAAGTACAATCTCGACTGGATGCTCACCATGCAGGCGTCCGATGGCGGCGTCTACCACAAGCTCACTTCTCTCGGCTTCCCGGGCGATGTGATGCCGGCTGCCGACAATTCCAAGCTTTATGCAATCGGTAAGAGCACGGCGGGTACGTTTGACTTTGCTGCCGTGATGGCTATGGCTTCCCGCATTTACAAGCCGTTCGACGCCACTTACGCTTCCAAGTGTCTTGAAGCCGCTAAAAAAGCTTACGCTTGGGGCCAGCAGAACCCGAGCCGCAACTATCTCGCTAATCCGTCGGATGTCTCGACGGGTGCCTACGAAAACGACAATCCGAACGACGAAAAGGTTCTTGCCGGGACAGAACTCTTCATCACGACGGGTGATGCTTCTTACAAGCAGTCCGGCTCTTCGGAATACGTCTCTTACTGGGGCGATGTCATGGGCCTTGCCACGTACGAAAAGGCTACGCATCAGGCGCAATTTGGTGGCGATGCAAACGAAGCTAAGCAGAAAATCTTGGGCACGGCAGACAACTTTGCTAACCGCGCCGAAAAAGGCTTTGGCGTCGTGATGGCAAAGGATGACTTTGTATGGGGTTCCAATGCGGTTGCCTCCAATCAGGGCGTTTGGCTGTTGCATGCCTACTACCTCACGGGCGAACAGAAGTATTACAAGGCTGCCGTCAAGGTTCTTGATTACTTGCTCGGCAAGAACCCGCTTGACATGTCTTTCGTGACGGGTTACGGCTCCAAGTCTCCGAAAATGCCGCACCACCGCCCGAGTACTTCGGATAACATAGAAGAACCGATCCCGGGTATGCTTGTGGGTGGCCCGCAGCCTGGCGGCGAAGACGTTGGTTCTGCCGCCGAATGGAAGTGTGCCGATTACCGCACGGGTCAGGCCGCTACCGCTTACACCGATCAGCACTGCAGCTATGCTACGAACGAAGTCGCTATCAACTGGAACGCTCCGCTCGCATATCTCGCTGGCGCTATCGAAGCTATCAACTCCGGCTATGCTCCGGAATTTGCCGCCGCAGGCGTTGCAAAACAGGATGTACCTGCATCGAGCTCTTCCGAAGCTCCCGCAAGCTCTTCTTCGAGCGTTCCGCAGAGTTCCTCCTCTGAAGTTGCAAGTAGTTCTTCCGCGATTTCTGGCAATTCCTCTTCTTCTGAGACGGTCGCAAGTTCCTCTAGCTCTCAGGGCACGATTGCAATTCACGCTCCGGTCGAATCTAGAATGATGCGCTCAACTCAGCCGCGTCTCCGCTTCGATGACCAAAAAGTCTTCATTGAAAAGAACGGCAAGCGCTTTGACCTCAAGGGCCATCGCATTAAGTAAATTCTCTCATATTCATAGAATGCAAAACGGTGCTCCATTCGGGGCGCCGTTTTTTGTGTCATGCCCGCCGGAGCCTGTGCTGAGCGCGGTCGAAGTAAGCGGGCATCTCCTTATATACTTGTAATTGCGTTACATCGCGCTTGATTATAATTACTAAATTGACTGTATGATTTCTAGTATTTTGAATAATTTATTGATGTTTATTTTGGGGCTCCTGGCGTTGAGCTTCCTCGTGACGATTCACGAACTGGGTCATTTTATTGTCGCCAAGTGGAACAAGGTCCGCGTTAATACTTTCTCTGTGGGCTTTGGCAAAAAGCTTTTCCGATTCAAGAAAGGCGAGACGGAATATTGCATCTCGGCGATTCCCTTTGGCGGCTATGTTGCCATGGCGGGTGAAAATCCGGATAGCATTGAAGATGGTAAAGGTCCTTCGCAAGATGATTTTCTGGGAAAGTCTGTTGGCGCTCGCGCAGCGATTGCGTTTGCGGGTCCATTTGTGAATATCGCATTTGCATTTATTCTTTTGATTTTCCTTTACATGGTCGGCGTCCAGGAACCGGATAACAAGAACCTTATCATCGGTTTTGTGGCGAAAAATTCTTCTGCCGAAATTGCAGGCATCCAGCCGGGCGATACGATTACCGCTATCAATGGCAAGGAAACGCAAGGTTGGGACGATTTCCGCGAACAGATTGGCGTGAGCCTTGGTGCCGATGTGATGCTTGAAGTACATCGTGGCGGCGAACCGCTTGCCATTAAGGTCGTTCCGCAAGAACTCGTGATTCCGGCTGCAGATTCCACATCCGACCCGATTAAAATGGGCATTGGCGATATCGGCATTTATCCGCGCAACCGCGTGATAGTCCGTTTGCCACCTAAAGAAGGTTCTGCAGCGCAAAAAGCGGGAATCATGCGTGGTGACACGATTTTTGAAATCAATGGTGAACATATTTCGCGTTACGAAGAAGTTGTTCGTTTGATTGATGGTTCCAAAGGTGCCGAAGTCAACGTGACGCTTTTGCGCGATGGCAAGAAAGTTGACGTGAAGATGACGCCCGCTTACAATGAAGAATTCAAACGCTACATTGTAGGTATCCAGATGGGCTATGTGATGTTTAGTGAAACGCATCTTGTGCGTCGTGGTCCGATTGAAGCTTTTGAAAAGACTTGCGCTACGAGCTGGAAAATGACGACGAGCATCTTCCGCTATTTCAAGCGTTTGTTCCAAGGCCAGGTCAAGGTTGACGCATTCTCCGGTCCGGTCTCAATTGTCGCCGTGATGGGCAACGTGTGGATGAGCGGTTTCCAGGACTTCCTCATGCTTCTTGCGCTTATCAGCATTAACCTCGGCGTGATGAACTTGCTCCCGCTTGCCATTACCGATGGCGGTCTCCTCTTGTTCCTCGGCATAGAAAAAGTGCGCGGCAAGCCTCTGAGCCTCAAGACACAATCCGTAATCCAGAACGTCGCGGCGGCTTTCTTCATCAGCTTCTTTGTGTTCATCACGATTCTTGATTTCGGGAAAATCTCGCTCTTCTTGAAATAAAAATTGGCGGCCATTGAGCCGCCTTTACTGTCTTCCCCTAACGGGGAATTTCCATTTATCTCGCCTGCATGTACGCGTACGCGAAATTCATCGGCGGCGTACTGATGCAAATGTATTCAAAAATCTCGGGTCCCATATTGCGCAACCCGTGAATTTCCTTTTCTGCAAAGCGCACGACGTCGCCTGCTTCAAACGGAACTTCCTTATCGTCGGCGAGTAACAGGACTCCACGGCCCTGAACCGCGACCCATACCTGTTCCGACGTATAATGCTTATGGCGCGGCTGTTCTGCACCCGGCATCACAGAAACTTTCGTGACCGAAACCTTTTCTGATCTGCTGTTCTCGGGCGTGAGCAACTGTGCAGACTCCACTCCGGGGTTGCACAAAACCGTTATGTCGTACTTTTTAATCAGTTCCATTTCGTTTGCAAAGATAGCTCTTTTTTGAATCTTTGTGGCGCGCTACCCGTTTATCAGGTACCACAAAAATATTCTCCAGCCATTGATGGTCTTGGTACGCTCTTCTTCGCTTGCTCCGTTTTGAATGAACCCGAAATCGTTTCCAACGGCTTGGTGCAACAGGGCTACAAGTACATCAACGACAACTTGGGGCGTGTAATGCCTTGAAGGCTGTGTTGCGCCTGGGTAGTTGTTTTGTAACGTGATGCTTTTTATAGCGAGTTCCCTGCGGTCATCCATTTGACAGATTATTGCAGGGAGTGCGTGTCTACCTAGTTTCTCTAATTGTGTGTAGGCGTCTTCTGCTTTTGAGGCTACTAGCATATCTTCAATAAGCGCTTTTACGGAATCAGCGTGTTGTGTAATCGGGCAAGCTTCCGCGTAGAGCTTGTTTTCAATGATGTCTTTTTGCTTTGCAATTTCGTTGAGGACTCTTGTCTTGTTTTCGTCATTTTCTAGTAAAATGGATTTAGAGGTGCTTCGTGCGAAGGCAAACTGTGCCGGATTCGTGTAGCTAATGTTTATCGGAGCAATGATTTTCTGACCATTGAATAAAACGAGGTTTGAATCGTTACAACGATTAGTTTTTTCATCTTTGCTACAGATTGTTTTTCGGATGATGATTTCTTTTGCTTGAAGGCCTCCCTTAAAAACAGAATCTACGGTAAATTTGAATTCATAGAATGCTGTTTTGGAATTTCTGATTTCGTTGATTTTGTTTGTGTCAACGTTGAGTGTGCCGGATACAATATACTGGGAGCCTGCAATGTATCTCCAAAAATCATCTTTTAGAACAGACTTGTTGTGGTGACTTTTTGCTATTTTGTTTAAAACGCCTATTTTCTTTGAAACGCTTTTCCATGCCTCAATAGAATCATTGAATGTACTCGAAGAATAATTACTGGCAATACCGATATCGTAGCCATAAATGATGGCGATGAATAGGTTTTCGTCTTCTTCAAATGTAAATCCAGAGTCAAAAATAATTTTTGCAATTTTTACGGCCAACAATGTGTCGTTTTCGTCTTTGTTTTTCTTGGTGGCGGAGACTTGGATGAGCTTGGTTTGTGTAGTCTCTCCGTTGAAATTTGTGGTTTCGGTTTTGTTACGGTACATGGTTATACTTGAAATCGGGAGCTCTTGGCTTGCGACGCTAACAATCTTTTGCATGTCCTTAACATATATAAGCTTGTTTGAAACTGCAGAACTGCCTGCGAAGACTACTGCTAAAATTAAAATCGGCAGTGCGAATCCTGCATAAAGAATTGCCTTGTTGTTGGTAAAGTCGATACTACCTTCACTTTTGGCAGAGATGACGTAAGTCTTGGCAATCAAGTCGTGTAAGGACTGCAAGGATTTGTTGTTGGCTATGGCAAAGTAAACTTCAAGAATTGGAATTGAAAATAGGATTGTGCCGAGAATGAGACTTGGATAAAGGTCCGTAGAATCAGAAACCGGCAAGCCGTTTAGCAAAATGTAAAGGGCAAAAGGCAATGCTCTCAAAATTGCTTTCGCAACAGAAATGTAATTGGAATTTTTGTCTACAACGCGAATATTTAACAGCATCTTTCCGAGCGTCTGCCCGTTCATAAGCTTACTGTTGCAAATCCCGAAATAAAGTAGAATGGTCGCGACGCCGATTGCTTTCCCGTAACTCCCGAGTTGCAAAAGCGCATCTTCAAATGACCATCCGATCATATTGCCGAATACGCCGATGATTAAGGCATCTATCAAAAATGCGAAAAATCTTCTCTTTCGTGTGGCCAATTTTATGGCGGTTGTCTCATCCATTATTTTTCTCCTTCTCGTAAAAAATTAAGCTTGCATCCCGAGAACGGCACGGGCGATCTGGTCTGCGCAAGAGGTCGGCTTTCCGCCACAGGTGTTTCCGAGCAGCTTGGCTGCAATGTCTTCGGCTTTCATGCCTTCGCAAAGTTTTGCAATCGCCTTGAGGTTCCCGTTGCATCCTCCTGTAAAGCGGATGTTGCGGATGATGTCTCCGTCACGCGTGAACTGAATCGTCGTTGCGCATGTGCCTTTTGTCTTGAATGTCTCTTCCATAATAAACCCGTTGTTTGTTTTGTATGTCATGCCCGCCACTGAACGGGCATCTCCTTTACATTGTTATTCCGGCCTACCTGTCCTCGCTTGACGGGGACGAGCCGGAATCTCCTTGAAAGGACCTTTTTCCCGCGTTAAATATAGAATGTCTTGTCACTGAACGTGGCGACATGGCAATATTGAGTTTATTTTTATAGATTATAGCAACAAACTATATGGCAATGGTTTAGGTATGAATATTCTTGTTCTTTCGGGTAGCCCGCGCAAGGGCGGCAATACGGATTTGCTGGTAGAATCGTTTGTGAAGGGAGCTTCGCAAAAGCATCAAGTCGAAGTCGTTTCGGTTCACGATTACAAAGTCAATCCTTGTATTGGTTGCAATTCGTGCTTTGCCCGCGAAGACCACAAGTGCTGCCAGAAAGATGATATGCATATCGTCTACGATAAAATGGCGAATGCCGAAATGCTCGTGATTGCATCGCCGGTGTATTTCTATGGGTTGAGCGCCCAGCTGAAGACTGTCATTGACCGTTTCCACAATCCGGTTCGGGATACTTTTCACATCCACAAGATGGCGCTCCTCTTGGTGGGCGCGGCATCGCTCCCGGAACTGTTCAACGGCATCCTCACGCAGTACAAGCTTTGCCTCAACTTCTTCAAGCTGCAGGACATGGGCCAGGTGCTTGTGCGTGGCGCAAAAGATAAAGGCGATGTCAAGAACGGAGACTCTCTCCAGAAAGCTTTTGAGTTAGGACAAAATCTTTAATTGTTTCGGAAAATACGAATATACGCCTCTCCCTAAAAATGTTAATTTAGGGAGGGGTGTTGTATGATTGTATTTACGTCAATTCATAAAATGCTGTGCAGAATAACATTGCCAATTCTGGTAATGTTTTTTTGGGGATGCAGCGATAGCGAAGGTATTTCAAAAAAAGAGGCCTCTTCCGAAGAAGAAGTTCCTGTAGAAGGCTTTGCTTATATTCACTCAAAAGGAAAGACAACTGTTCTTGGGACAATGTCGAAAACAGCGAAAGCCGATGAACAACCTGCCATGAAGGTTTATTTCGACTACGATTTCTGTGTCGGGGTCCACGAGGTGACTCAAGGCGAATTTGGCCAACTGATGAATCGTTCCTTCAAGAAGGATTCTTTTGATTATCCGCAAGCAAATGTGACATTTTATGATGCGGTCCTGTACGCGAATGCTTTGAGCAAAAAATATAAGATGGATACGGTTTATACCTATAGCAAAGCTCAATTTGCTGAAGATAAGTCGTGCGAAAATCTCGTTGGTTTGAAGACGAATTATGATGTTTGGGGCTTTCGCTTGCCGACCGAGGCCGAATGGATGTTTGTCGCCAATACTCGTTCTGACGACATTAGTGGAAAACTCAAGGAATGGGTGAACGACTGGAAGGGCTTTTTTGCCGATACGACTATTGAAAACTTTGTTGGCGCAGCGAATGCCAACGGAATGGACGAAAAAATCCTCAAGGGAAGCTCGTTTGTAAAGGAAAATGTCCCACTATATGCTCGCGGAGATTTCTATACGGTGACGCCCCTTTCGAAGGCGGAATATGTTGGCTTTCGTCTGGTTTGGGGAAAGATTGAAAATGCGGTTTGGTTCAATCCTTCGAGTGGTGCGGTAACGTCGGTTGTTACTCCGTTAGCCTTGGCGGAAAATATTCGCAATCTGTTCGGAACCTATCAGGCTAAGCTTGTTTTCCGAAATGACGAAACCGGTAATATTGCCTACATTAATTACGCGAATGCGGCAAATTCCGTTGTGGAGATACAGGACGATATTGATTCGTACCATCCCGATGTTTCTCCCGATGGCAAGTATGTTGCGTTCTGTACGGGGCTTGAAGGTGTCGCGGGCGAGTCGTCGGTGTATGTTCGCAAATTAGAAGAGTCTGGCTCGGGGCTTGTCAAGTTGAATGTTGAGGGGGCGGCAATTCCGCGATGGCGAATCTTGGATAATGGCGATACCGTGATTGTTTTTGTTACAAATCCGGGAACGAATAAGTCTGAATCGACTTGGAACGAATATAGTACATGGTATGTTCCATTTAAAGATGGAAAATTTGGAACGCCGAAAAAAGTGCTCCAGGGAAGTTTTCATGGCGGACTTTCCTTTGAAAAAGGTTTTGCCGTGACAGGGGCGTCCTTGTTGCGTGCAACACGGTTTACGGATAAATCGCAAAATAATGAGTTGTGGTATAATGGAGAGCAGGCCTGTAATGTTTCGCTTTCAAGGGATGGCCGTGATAGAACGATGTTCCTTGACTTTGCGGGAAAAACGGGTGCTGCGTTTGTGGGTAAGAAATATTCCGTACATGAAATGTTGCTGATTGCGGACAGTACAGGGAAGCTGGTGCAGTCGATAGAGTCGCCGAAGGGCTATACGTTTGATCATGCGGAATGGGTGGCCGATAAAAATTTCGCGGTTGCTACGCTTGCCAATGCAAACGGTGTACACCAGAAAATTGCACTGGTGGATGTTGCCTCTAATAAGGTTATGGAACTTGCGGAAGGCTCTGAACTCTGGCACCCCTGCCTGTGGGTAAAGCAGAAGAAAATTGTAACGCAAGAAAGTTCTTCTTCGAGTAAAACCGTTGAATCTTCGACGTCGGCTGAAATTTTGTTTGTTCTAGATCCTGATAGCGCTGGAATGTACCTGAATTCCAAATACGGGGCTGTGGGCAACGGCCTGATGCGTAACAATATGGAACTCCTGTGGAATTTCCACGACCAGGCGAATGTCATTGTGCTTGGATCTTCTAGGCCCCTAGATGGCATTGTTCCTAAGCAGTTTAATGAAAAATTCTTTGTCCTGAATTTGGCGCAGACGCCGAGCGGTATTTATGAGTCTAAGTTCTACCTAGACCATTATGTTTACCCGCATGTCAAGAATTTGCGCTATATTATTTTGTCGCTGGATTATGATTTGTGGCGCTATGGGCCGGAATCGGACCATAATTTCTTCTATTCGAACTACAAGAGTTTCCCGGGCTATATCTATGACAAAAATCATGGATACTGGGCGTCAGGGATTCCAGAAGGGCTTGCTGAACTGACCGAAGACGGGTATAGCGACCAGAATGGGGTGGCCTTGAGGGAAAACATGGGCTATTGGTCGGTAGGAAGTTGCAATGGATGGGGAACTAGTGTTTGTGGCTGGGATTCGACTTCGCTTACTCCGCGTGGTATTAAAATGGCGATGGATACTCTTGTTAATCTCATTGAAACGGCGGATAAGCGGGATATATACGTCATAGGGATAGTTTTCCCTGTGAGTCCGAATTATAAGAAAACAGGTCGTTTCGCCTGTTATGGCACGCGCCGAAGTGTAGCCGATTCTTTGACGAAGGTCTTGACCGCCATGCATGAGAAATACCCTCATTTTATTGTGATGGACGAAAACAAGATGGGTGATCATGATTATCCAGATAGTATGGCAGATGATCAGCAGCACCTTTGCCCTGTTGGTGCAACACAGATGACGCACCGTGTTGATTCGCTCTTAATGACGCTCGATTAGGAGTCGTCTCTTTATTACGCTTCTAGTTTTGCAATCGCCTTGAGGTTGCCGTTGCATCCGCCCGTAAAGCGGATGTTCCTAATTTTGTCTCCATCGCGCGTAAACTGGATCATCGTCGCGCATGTGCCTTTTGTCTGGAATGTTTCTTCCATAATAAACTCGTTGTTTGTTTTGTATGTCATGCCCGCCACTGAACGGGCATCTCCTTTACATTGTCATTCCGGCCTTCGAACCGGAATCTCCTTGAAAGGAATTGCTTTTTTACATTAAATATAGAATGTCTTACCGCGTGGCATGGCTCTTTAACAATTTTGAGTTTGTTTTTATAGATTATAGCAACAAACTATATGGCAATGGTTTAGGTATGAAAATTCTTGTTTTTTCGGGTAGCCCGCGCAAGGGCGGCAATACGGATTTACTGGTGGAATCGTTTGTGATGGGTACTTCGCAAAAGCATCAAGTTGAAGTTGTTTCCGTTCACGATTACAAAGTCAATCCTTGCATCGGTTGCAATTCGTGCTTTGCCTTAACTTCTCAGAAAGCTTTTGAGTTAGGACAAAGTCTTTAATAATAATTGAGGAGGGAAAAATGAAACGCTTTCGTGATTTTATCGGCTACTTGTTGGGCGGGATTCTCTTTGTGATGCTCATCCCGACAATTATGTGGCTTGCGTCCGGAATGCCCGCGCTTTGGCCGGTTGATACTTGGCGCTGCGTTGTGGCGCCTGTCGTGATGCTTGTGGGCCTTGTGCTGAGCGTTTGGACAATCGTCTATATGCGCAGTCGTGGCAAAGGGAATCCGATGGATGCTTTCGGCCACGAAGTGGCCCCGCGTACGCAACACCTGATGGTTGATGGCCCGTACAAAATCAATCGCAATCCGATGCTTACTGGAACTCTTATTTATCTCGTGGGTGCCGCTGTATGGCTATGGACTTGGCAATCTTGCGCTGTATTCGTCGCCTTCTTTGCCATCATGATGGTGCAGGTGCTAAGCGAAGAAAAACGTCTTCGCCGTGACTTCGGCAAGGAATATGAAGAGTATTGCAAACACTCAAGAAGGTTCTGATAAATCACAAGTCCAGTAGATTTTTCAATTTCGGAAATTCGTCTGAAGAAACTCGTGTAAATCTTTTTCGCATATATAGAATTACATACCATCCGTTTGCATCGTTTTCTTTTGTCAGAACCTTTATATTCTCGGCTTTCACTTTAATCTTATTTCTGCAAACATAAACGAATTCAAAAGAATCGCTATAGACATTGATTCTTATTGGACAAATGTTTAAAAGCCAAAATATAATTAGACCTGTAAAAGAAAATAAAAGACTCAGTGCTAGTATTGCGGTAGATAATTCAGCGGTTCTAAAGATTACGTCCACAAGCTTGTGATGAACATTGGGCTTGCGTCAGTTGCCTTCTTGAATCCGCAGTATTCGTAAAAGTCTATTTCCTTGTCGTATGCCACGACGACAATACGCAAGTAATCCTTGTACACGTCCTTGACCTTTTCGACAAGAGCCTTGCCGATGCCTTTTCCTTGGTATTCCGGGCGTACAAGCAAATAATGAACATACGCATTCATGATGCCGTCGTCCATTGCGCAAATCATACCGACAAGCTTGTCGCCGTCCCAAGCCGAAACGACCGTCTTGAAATTCTTCATTGCGATAACGAGCTTGTCTGGGAAATGTCCCGAGGACCATTCCACCGAAAGAAACAAATCTTTTAAATCTTGCTCCGAAAAATCATGAATTGTTTTATATGAGATAGCCATAATTGCATTTAAATATAACATGTTGACGGGACTGTTGGACCTTTCAAAATTTGTAATTAAGGTTGTAGAAGAAAAGAAAATTTTCTATTTGGTCTGGACTTGCATCTAGTTTGTTGGCTAAATCGGATAATAAGCTAATATACTTGAAATAATTTTGTTTGTCTTGTTTCCAACTGTATTCTTCAAATTCACAAAATTGTTTCTTGTTTAATGAATCAACAATTTTAAGATCAAAAATTTGACATTTCTGGTTGCAAAACGAAATGTTGAAGAAGTATAATAGCTTAGACCAAGTAGATGGCCCTAAGCCTTTTATGTTGTCTAATTCATTTAATAAAGAGTTGGCTTCGTTAAGAGATAAATTTTTATTTTCCGCTTTAGAGAGAATTTTCTGCAATAGTATAAAGTGTTCTAGGGACTTTTGGATATTGTTGTTTCGGCCACCAGTTGGATAGCCCCACATGAGAGTCTTGATGATTTTGAAATCCGCATTTGATTCGTCTAAAATATCTTTTCGCGATATTTCAATGTCATCTTTTTTAAAAACGATTTGTTCAATTTTTGTTTTTCCCTTATAAGAAATTCTTGCCCAAGATTTCTTTTTTATGTGTGCTGATTGGTTCTTGACAGGTAGGGACTGGATTAGTTGTTTGTAATTCTGGATGCTTGTTTTGCTCATGTTACAGATATATACCAATTTAGTGAAAATATGTCAAGCAACCGACTACTATAGCGTCGGCCACAACCCAGCAAGGCGAATGCCGCGGTCATACTTGCATGACCATGGCTGAACCGTAAGGTTGGCGCTTGCGCCAGGATGGGGAGGGGGTTGGTGCCCCTCCCGCATATTATTTGCGATTAAATGTAATGTATGCCAAGTCGCCAAAGACTCAATTTTTCTACATTTTCCCCCGTACAAAGATAAGGACTCGCTTATGAATATTCTCGTTGTTGGTAGCGGTGGTCGTGAACATGCGATTGCCCTCGCTGTGAAGAAGTCGCCGATGTGCGACACTCTCGTGTGCGCTCCGGGCAACCCGGGCATGGCAAACCTCGGCAAGTGCGTGCCGGTCGATGTGGCCGACCCGAAGGCAATCGCTGACCTCGCCGTTGCAGAAAAAATTGACCTCGCGATTATCGGCCCCGAAATTCCGCTCGTCGCTGGCGTGGTGGATGAATTCCGCGCTCGCGGTCTCCGCGCTTTCGGCCCGACTGCGGCTGCTGCCGCGCTCGAAGGCTCCAAGGCCTTCAGCAAGGATATCATGAAGAAGTACGGCGTGCCAACGGCCGCCTTCGAGACCTTCACCGATCTCGCCTCTGCCAAGAAGTTCCTCGCCGAACACCCAGCTCCGATCGTGGTGAAGGCGTCGGGCCTTGCCGCAGGCAAGGGCGCTATCGTCTGCATGACCGACAAGGAAGCGAACGACGCAGTCGAAGAAATGCTCGGCGACAAGGCTGTGTTTGGCGAATCCGGCAAGACGGTCGTGATTGAAGAATTCATGGACGGCGAAGAAGCTTCCATCTTCGTGGTTTGCGATGGCAAGGATTACGTGATTCTCTCCTCTGCCCAGGACCACAAGCGCGTCTTTGACGACGACAAGGGCCCGAACACTGGTGGAATGGGCGCTTATAGCCCGGCTCCGGTTGTGACGGACGCTCTCCTCGACGAAGTCAAGAAGACTATTATTGAACCGACCCTCAAGGGCATGGCCGCCGAAGGCAAGCCCTACACGGGCGTGCTCTACGTGGGCATCATGGTCACGAGCAAGGGCCCGAAGGTCGTGGAATACAACTGCCGCCTCGGTGACCCCGAATGCCAGATTGTGCTCCCGCTCTATGACGGCGACGTGCTCGCCTTGTTCGACGCTGCCGAAAAGGGTGAACTCGCTAAGCTCGGTGCCCCGAAGGCTCCGAAGGGCAGCTCCGCTATCGTCGTGCTTGCCAGCGCCGGTTATCCGGGCTCCTACGAAAAGGGCAAGGTTGTCACAGGTATCGAAGAAGCCGAAAAGAACGGCGCCCAGGTGCTCCATGCCGGTACCAAGATGGTCGATGGCAAGCTTGTGACCAACGGTGGCCGCGTGTTCGGCGTGGTCGGTCACGGTGCAACGCTCCAGGAAGCCTTGAACATCGCTTACGCCGCCTGCGAAAAGGTTCAGTTCGAAGGCAAGTTCTACCGCAAGGATATCGGCAAGAAGGGCCTCGCTCGACTCGCCAAGATGGGTAAATAAAAAAAGGAATTGAAAATGCAGATTAATGAAGTTCCGAATGCAAAGGTCGGTATCGTTGCGGGTAGCAAGTCCGACCAGGAAACTGTAGATAAGATCACCGCCGTGCTCGACCAGTTCGGCATCACGTGGGAATACAACATCCTCTCTGCTCACCGCACCCCGAATGCAACCGCGAAGTATGCTCGCGAAGCCGCCGGGCGAGGCCTCCAGGTCCTCATCGGTGTCGCTGGCCTCGCTGCAGCCCTCCCGGGCGTGCTCGCAGGGCACACGATTCTTCCCGTTATCGGCTTGCCCTGCGCCGGCGGCCCGCTCAACGGCGTCGATGCTCTGCACTCCATCGTGCAGATGCCCCCGGGAATCCCGGTGGCCACAGTCGGCATCGGCAACGGCAAGAATGCCGGTTTCCTCGCCGTCCACATCGTCGCCCTCTCTGACGCAAGCGTCAAGGAAAAGCTCATCGCTTACCGCAAGGGCCTCGGTGACATCGAAGGCTAAGCCATTTATTCCTATCTAGAATAAAAAACAGAGCGCCTGTGCGGTTTCCGCGGGCGTTCTTTTATATATTGTCCTTATCTTAAATTTTATCCATTTAAAGAGTATTGGGGCTTATGTTTTATCGTGCTTTGAAAAGTGTTTTGTTGTTTGCGCTTACTTTGTCAATTTCGTCCATGGCGGCGGATTCTCTGGCTTCGTCCTCGTCCGCGCAGTCCCAAAGCGCGGCGACTTTCGAATCGCAGTCCTCAAGTGCGGCGCAGTCTCGTGTTGCAGAAGCTTTAGCTAATCCACAGTCCTCGGCGACTCTTGAAACGCCGTCCCAAAGCATTCCGTCGTCCTCAAGTGCCGGAACTCCTGCAAAGCCGCTCTCCAAGTGGCAAACTCTTCCCGAAGTCAACGCTCCGTGGATGAAGGGCGAACGCCTCGAATATGAACTCAGTTGGGGCTTCATTACGGCTGGCTATGCCACGCTCGAAGTCATACCTCGTAAAGATGGCAAGGTGGAGTTCCAGACTTATGCAACTGCCAACAAGACCGTCAATAAGTTTTACCCTGTTCACGATACCGTCTATACGCTTGTCCACAAAAAGGGCCTCATGACGGATGTCTTCCGCAAGTCCCTCCACGAAGGCACGTTCCACAACAAGTCGCTTATCCGTTTCAATCGCGATGGCAAAAAGGCAGTCCTTTCCGATACGGTCTTCAAGGATCCGGTCAAGCATTATGTCAAGCGTTCGGCCGATACGTCCGTGACCATTGATGGCCTTGAACATAGCATCATGTCGGCATTCTACCTTGTGCGTACCCTTCCGCTTAAGGAAGGCGTTACCTCCCGTTTTTCGGCGGTGAGTGGCAAAAAACGCTATGAACTCAAGGTGGTTGCTCACAAACGCGAAACGATTAAGACGGATCTTGGTACGTTCAAGACTGTTAAAGTGGAACCTGTTCTTGATGGAGATGGCATTTTTAATTCGAGCGGTCGCATTTTCATCTGGTTTACGGATGACGAAAAGCGACTTCCTGTGCTTATGGAATGCGAAATCAAGCTGGGTTCCATCAAAGCCGAGCTGAAAAAGGTCAAATAGCCATACTGTAAACTTACAAAATTGTAAAATCAAACGAAAAAACAACTTTTACATGAAGTTTTTGTAAAAATCTTGGATAAAAAGTTATATTCCAAGCGTGGTTATTTATCCGAGGCGTTTTTAATGCTCAAAAAATTGTTGTTGCTGTTGTGTCTGGCGAGTTTGGTTGCATGGGCTGCCCCTGCAAAAGCGCGTAAAGCGAAGTCTAAAAAAGCTGCTCCTGTAGCAGAACAAACGGTTGAAGCTCCTGCTGCATCGGCTGAGTCTGATGATGGTTTCATGTCCGTTTCTGAATCCGCTGCTCCTGCCAAGGCAGCCGCTGATGATGACGAAGAAGAGGAAAATGTCGAAGCTTCCATGGCTGGCATGACTGCTGCCCAGAGAAATGACTACCTCACCCGTAAAAAATTTGAAGAAGAACAGCGCTTGGACGAATATGCAAACTCCGAACGCCGTCGTGACTGGCTCAAGGACCGTCTGGTTTTTGAAATGGGCCTCGGTTCCCGTATGCCGGTTATGGGCGAAACGGGTGTCGGTTTCGGTATCGGTGCTGAATATATTACGCGCTGGCATGTCGGTCTCTTTGCTTCGTACGGCTTCTTGCCGAAGGTCAAGGACAACGAATTTGACTACATGAAGCTTGAAGGCGGTACTGGCTATAAGGTCGGTATCAACTACTACTTCTTCCCGAAGATTCCTATTCACTTAGGATTGTCCGCTTCTTACGGTACGGTTTATTATGACCATGACATGGAACCGGATGAAAATAACCTCCGTAGCTTGATTTCTGTAAAGGGCTACCAGTTTGACGTGCTTATTTCTTACCTTTCCAATGAATGGTACTACTTGCAGTTCTCCTTCGGTATGTACTATGCACCGGATCTTGGCAAGGCCCCGGAAAATAACCCGAGCTTCAAGAAGACGGTGGACTCCAGAACGGAAGCTGTCGACACCTACGCATCTCGCGTCGTGAACAAGCCTAACGGCATGGACAAGACTGGTATTGTGTTCGGTGTTACGATTGGTTATGCTTTGCCGGAATTCTTCCCGGACGATACCGAAAAGCGTCGCCGTCAGCGTGAAAAGGAACGCAGCAAAGCTGCCGCTGGCACAACCGCCTGGAACCGCTAATTTCAAGAGAAAAAGTTTAGCCCGCCTGTTCAATCGAACGGCGGGCTTTTTTGTGTTTAATACCCATGTCCGGAATCGAACCGGAATACCTTCCTTCGGAGGGAAGGACACTATCCATTGTGATACACGGGCGTGAGCCTTTAAGGCGGGTATAATATAGTAAAAAGGCCTTTTCCTAGTCTATCAGTTTCACCACAAGTTCGTGCGGTTCGGCGTCTACGACGAGTGCGTTGTGGAATTCGCCCACGTCACCATCGCCTTCGATGACCTTCACGATATCATCGTTTTCCATCGAGTTGCCTTCCGTGCGACCGTAGAAGTGGTATTCGCTTTCCTCGGCAACCTGGTCAATGATAATCTTGACCGTCTTTCCGATCATGTTCTCGGCGTATTCGGCAGCGAGTTCTTCCTGATAATCCGTGACCGCTTCGAGCCTTGCGCGGGCATCGCTTTCGTCCACCGCGGGGAGGTCCATTTCCATCACCGGAGTACCTTCTTCGGGGCTGAATACAAAGCCGCCCAGGTGGTCAAATTGCACATCCTGCAAAAGTTCCATCAGCTCTTCAAAATCTTCGTGCGTTTCACCGGGGAAACCGACGAGCACCGTACTGCGGAGCGTCACGCCCGGGATGCGTTCGCGAATCTTGTGCAAAAGATCGACAAGTTCCTTTTTGCGGTAGTTGCGCTTCATGTTCTTGAGCATCTTGTCGCTTGCATGCTGGATCGGCATGTCCACGTACTTCACGAGGCGCGGTTCCTTAGCCATCAAGTCCAGAAGTTCGTCGTCTACGAACATTGGGTACCAATAAAGCATGCGGATCCACGGGATGTTCGTGTTGTCCAAAAGGGCTCGTAAAAGTTCAACAAGCGTGCCGCCTTTTTTGCCCTTTTCACGTCCAAAGTAAGTCGTGTCCTGTGCAATCAAAGTAATTTCCTTGACGCCCTGGGCTTCGAGGTCCTTTGCCTCTGCAACGATATCTTCAATGGAACGGGAGTCCTGCTTTCCGCGGATGAGCGGGATGGCACAGTAGGCGCAACGGCGGTTACAGCCTTCCGCAATTTTCAGGTAGGCGTGGTGGCTAAATCCTCCCAAGTTCATGCGGGGGAGGTTTTCGGCGTCACAGCTCTGTGGAGCGACGATGCCCATCTTTTTCAAAAGTTCGCCCGGCTTGTACGTGCCGACCCAGTAGTCCACCTCGGGCAGTTCCTTCATCAGCTCTTCGCCGTAGCGACCGCTCAGGCATCCCGAAACAATCAGCTTCTGCTTTGCCTTCTTTGCTTTCGCCTGGGCGAGAATCGCGTTGATGGATTCTTCCTTGGCGGCTTCGATGAACCCGCATGTGTTCACGAGGATGTAGTCCGCCTTCCCGGCGGTATCGCAGGTCGCAAAACCTGCATGGAGCATTTCACCGACGAGGTTTTCGGCATCAACCTGGTTTTTAGCGCATCCGAGATGCACGACGAATACTTTTGGCTTTTTTGTAGGCATACCCCAAATATAGAATTTGGGGCAAGGGTTTACCATGTCGGCCTGTTTGTGTGCCGATTCTTTTTTGATATCATCTTTTCCTTGTTAAATTGTTTATATTGTTGTAAAAAATACTGTAAGTGAATTTTATTCCTTACTTACGAGTTAAAAAAGGAGAATCTATGAATTTTAAGCTTTGGAGTTCCGCAGTCCTGCTGGTGGCTTCATTCGGACTCATCGCTTGCGATGAAAGCAATCCATCTTCTAGCAGTAACGCTACGCAAAATAATGGTTCAACGGGCAATCAAGGGACCTCTACTGGCGATAACCAGGGAACAAATCAGGGGACGAATCAGGGTGTTAATCCTAGCTCGGGTACGGCTTCTTGCAATGTCTCGACGACAAGCAATTCTGTAACGATTGAACAGATTATTCCGGGAACGGGTTCTTACACTTCGACCGTGACCGATAACGGCACCCGCTACAGGACCATCAAGTCGGTATACACTTATTCTGATGCCCAGGCCTTGTCCGAGGAATGTGAAAGGGAAAAGAAGCAGGCTTCCAGCTGGAATGACGGCTCTGTTCAGGTGACTTGCACGGGTGACAAGATTTATGTCGATGTAATAGACGAAGGTTCTTTGCGGGAACACGAAGCTGACTTTAGGGAAATGTGCGAAGATTTCCTGGTTTGGACAAATGGCTCTACGTCTAACAATACGTCAAATACGGGGAATAGCGCGTTTAAGTGCGAAGTGACTCGCTCGGACAACGCCATCACGATTAATCAGGTGTTCATGGGCGAAGCTTTTGAAGAAACGACGACCTGGGCTCCGGATGGCAGCTACGCCATCGGCGTGCGCAAGATAACGTATACCGATGCTGAGGAAGCTACTGAAGAATGTTCTGATGAAAAGTCCGAAGCGCGGTATTCAGATGACGCTTCCTACACGGTCGAATGCACGACCCATTCTGTCAAAGTCACGAAAAAAGTGAAGAACTACGACATTGATAGCTACGAAGCGTATTACAAAGCCTGGTGTGAAGACCAGAATAATCGCTTTCAGAGCGGTGACATGAGCCGCTACATTTAACAAATCGCCCTGTTTAGCAAAAAAGGCTCCGCAAATGCGGGGCCTTTAACAGTTCGTTGCTTTTGTAAAACTACATGTCTTCGCTTGCGCCAGGCTGGCCAATGCGGTCGTTCTTGCGGTTGTCCACCCAACCGGCATAACCCTGCGGAGCGAGGACTTCCTTGCCAAACTGCTGGGCGTTTGCGATCGTGGAGAAGTAACCCACACGTACGCGGTAGAACGTGCCTTCGAGTTCGCCCGGATTTTCAACTTCGGCAACGTATGCCTTGATACCCTGGTCGGAGAGCTTGCTCACGACATTGTTTGCGGCTCTTCTGGAGGCCTGGATGCTCACCTGGATGACGAACGGGCCGGAGGATTCCTGTTCGACGGCGGAGACCGGAGCGGCGGGAGCTTCTGCCGGAGCTGCCTTTTCTTCGCTAAGAGACTGGATAGGGACCAATGCCGGTTCTTCTTGGGCCGGTTCCGGAGCGGCTTCCTGTACAGGAGCCGGTTGTTCGGTAGCGGGCTTTACTTCGGCTGCTTTAGGTTCCGTTTTTTCTTCCTTGCTGCCGCAGGCAGAAAGGAGGACGATGGAGAGGGTTATTGCCCCAAGGATTGATGCCGATTGCAATTTCATGGTCGTACTCCGCTTAAAAAATCTTTCCAACATAAAATGGAATATTCTTACGAAAAATATACATAAGTCGTTGATACTTCGCAAGTTACGAAGATTTGTTTTTGTGAAAATTTATGAAATTTTACAAAAAATTACGCGAAAAAAGCAAGTTTTTACCTATATTTGGTGCTCAAATGTTTATTGGTTTTGGGCTTGGGATTCCGCTTGCTTCAAAGGTGTCTTTATTCGACGAAATTTTTTTTAGAGCTCCTACACAAGGTTGTTTAAGTTACATATATTTTGCATGTAATAAAAAACAATTTTTGTTATAGCAAAAAGAAAAGGTTTTCCTTATGGGCTTCAATATGCACGGGCTGGCATTTAAGCAGTCCATGATGACCCTAGTCGGTTTCAGCATCGTGTTTGCGACGCTGTTTGGGGTTCTCAGTTTTAAGGTGCAAAGCGAGCTTTCGACGGTGCTCACGGAAAAAGGCGAAGAAATCAGTCTTGCCAATGTCGCTATCATTGAAAATCTTTTTGAAAAAGGCAAAAAGCTCGGCGATGAATATGCCGAAGTGCTTGGTAAGGAGATGCTTTCGGGGAAGGATCTCGATGACTTCTTGACTCAGGCTGTCTTTGATGCCCGCCAGACGCTTCCGCAAGTGCTTGCCGTGGTTGTCGCTTACGAGCCGGGAATGGCTCCCAAGGCTAAATGGCATCAGGAGGTGATGCGCCTTGCCCAGTATTCGGGTAACGAAATCAAACTCATGAAGGGCAAGGACTACTTCGAAAAAACTTGGTACAAGAGCACCAAGAACTTGCAGAAGGGCCTTTGGCAGGAACCGTTCGTCGGAGACTTTATCAAGGAACCGATTGCGATTTACACCGCCCCTATTTACCAAAAGGATGCCTATGGGAACACCGTTTTTGCGGGTGTTCTTTGCGTTGATATGTCGATTGCGTTCCTCAAGGAAACCGTGGCGTCGATTCCTGTGTCGAACTCGGGCTACGTCGTTGTGCTGTCCGCGAACAATACCATTATCGCGCACCCCAAGAACGAGATTGTTTTCAAGGAAAGCTTGTCTGACCTTTCCGGTGGAATGGGCGCACAGACGGTTACGGAATTCGAAAAGACCGTGCAGAGCATGAGGAAGGGCCTCTTTATGGGGACTACTGCTGATGGCAAGGATGCGGTCATTTACTTCAAGGCGATGGAATCGAACGGCTGGACGTTTATGATTGTGTGGCCCGCGAGTGAATTCATGGAAAGCCAGCGCTCCCTGGAAAAAATGTTTGCGTGGATGTGCTTTGCCGGCTATGTCGTGATGCTGCTTTTGATATTTGTGATTTCGACCAGGGTGTCCCGTCCGCTCAAGGAACTTGCTGTGGCGGCGAACAAAATGGGGCAGGGCGACTTCGATGTGGAAATCCCGCACCTCTCTGGGCGCGACGAGATTGCGCAGTTTGCATGGGCTTTCTTGAACATGCGGACCTCGCTCAAGGAACACATGGAAAAGCAGAAGGACTTGGATCGCATTGAAAGCGAACTAGACTTTGCAAAGGATATCCAGATTGGGTTCCTGTCGATGGATGAAAAGGAAGAAGGCTCTGAAGATCCGTACCACGAACTGACTCCGTTCCTCTTACCGGCGAAGGAGGTTGGCGGTGACTTTTACGATTTCTTCAAGCTGGACGACGGACGTCTGTGCGTGGTCGTAGGTGATGTTTCGGGCAAGGGCGTGCCTGCCGCACTGTTCATGATGGTTTCGCGCATTGTACTGCGAACGATGGCGCAGAACTTGAAGTCTGTTGTTGAAACTTTTGAAAAGGCGAACTACGAGCTTGCCAAGCGCAACCGTGCGAACATGTTCGTGACGGTCTGGATGGGGATTGTCGATTTGAAGACCGGACATGTGGAATTTGCATCGGCCGGACATAACCCGCCGGTCATCCGCCACAAGGACGGCTCTGCCGAATTTGCGAAGAGCAAGGCCGGGGTTGTGATGGCGGCGATGGAAAACTCGCGCTACAAGATGCAGACGCTCGAACTAGCTCCGGGCGATACGCTGTTCCTCTATACCGATGGCGTGACCGAAGCGACTAACGAACACAATGAACTGTTCGGCAACGACAGACTGCTAGACGCGCTTACGCATGGGGGCGGAAAAGGCACCAAGGAAATGTGCCGCTTTGTCAAGCGCCAAATCGATGCGTTTACGAGAAAGGCGTCGCAGTTTGACGACATTACCATGCTTGCAATGGAATATAAAGGGGGTAATGGTATTTAACCGGAAAGCACTCGTGAAAGTGCTTGCAAAATGTTACCCTTGACAGAAACCAAATATTTAGGTATATTTGGCTATCAAAAAAATGAAATTTTAACCAAAGGATTATCGTGATCGGCGTTATTGTTAAGTCCAACGAACCTTTCGAACGCGCTCTCAAGCGTTTCACCAAGTCTTGCGAAAAGAATGGTATCATTTCCGACGTCAAGAAGCGTCAGCGTTTCGAAAAGCCCTCCGAAGAAAAGAAGCGTATTGAAACGGCTGCTCGTCGCAAGCGTCTCAAAGAGATTGCTGACCAGAACCGCAAGCGTCTCTACTAATTCGATTCCTTAATCGGACTTTTTAAGCTTTAATGAGTTGTCAGCTTGTGCTGATGACTCATTAGGTGTTTTATAGCAAATCTTCATCGCTTGGAGCGAAGCGTTATAATCGCTCGAGGTCAATATGAGTTGTGCATTGCTTACCCAGATTCTCGACGACATCAAGACCGCCATGAAGGCTCACGATGCCGAAACTCTCGGAACTCTTCGTACGCTCCATTCTGACATCAAGAACGAAGCTATGAAGTCTGGTGCCACTCCGGCACAGATTACCGAAAGCATTACCGATGCCATGTGCATCGACGTTCTCGCCAAGAGCGTGAAGCAGAAGCAGGAATCCATCGAAATCCTCAAGAAGGGCGGATTCCTGGACAAGATTCCGGCCGAAGAAGCTGTCATTGCCATCTACCGCAAGTACATGCCGGCCGAGATGACTGAAGACGAAGTCAAGGCCCTCATTGCTGAAATCAAGGCTGCAACGGGCGCCTCTTCTCCGAAGGACATGGGAAAGATCATGAAAGAACTTTCCCCGAAGGTCAAGGGCCGCTTCGATTCCAAGCGCGCCAGCGCCCTCGTGCAAGAAGCTTTGAAATAACACGAAGCGTCCAGTCCCGCTTTGTCATGCCCGCCTCCGAGCGGGCATCTCCATTTTATACAGTTCAAAAAATTTATATTGTTAGTCCATGTCAACAACTCACGCCAAGATTCAAGAACTAGAGCTGCTCTACAAGATCAGCTCCATTTTGAACCAGAGTCTTGATTTCGAAACAGTCGCACATCCGGTTTTGCAGACTGTAGAATCGGTGATGGGTGTTGAGCACGCAACACTTACGTTGTACAACCGCCATACCGGCGAAATCTCCATTGAAATTGCTGAAGGCCTGAGCAGCCGCCAAGCGAGCAAGGGCCGCTACAAAGTGGGCGAAGGCATCACGGGCCGCGTCGTTGAAACGGGTAAACCGATTATCATACCGTCTGTCGCAAAAGATCCGGACTTCTTGGATCGTACGGGCCGCGGTAAGACCGAAGACAAGGCTTTCCTTTGCGTCCCGATTATCATGGAGCAGGAAGTCGTTGGCGCTTTGAGTGCTGACGAACACAATCCCGACGAGGCTAACCTTAACGATCAGATTCATTTGCTCGAAATCATCGCGCAGATGCTTGCGACCGCTGTGAAGCTCCGCCGCCAGGCCCGAGAAGAAAACGAAATCCTCAAGGCCGAAAATGAGCGCATGGCGATGGAACTCAAGGCCAGATTCCAGCCGGACAATATCATCGGTAAAACGCCCGAGATGCAACAGGTCTATACGCAAATCGACCAGGTTGCAAAAAGCCCGCTCCCAGCGCTCATTGTGGGGGAGGTCGGGACTGGCAAAGGTCTTGTTGCAGAAGCTATCCATTTCCGTTCTGACCGCAATTTAGGGCTGTTTGTGCGAGTGCATTGCGCGGCCCTCCCGGAGTCCGTTCTGGACCGGGAACTTTTCGGTAGCGAAAAGGGCGCCTTGGTTGGCGTCGTCAACGAGGCGCCGGGCCGCGTCGAGCAGGCCGAAGGCGGTACGCTATTCCTCGATGAAGTTGCGGAACTCACGCCGAACTTGCAGATAAAGTTACTTCGCCTTTTGCAGCAGGGCGAAATGGAGCGCGTGGGCGCTCGCTTCCCGAAAAAAGTGAACGTGCGCGTGATTTGCGCAACGACCAAGAATTTGCAGCAGATGGTCTCGGATGGGACTTTCCGCGAAGACTTGTACTACCAGCTTCACATCGTTCCGATTTACGTGCCGCCTCTTCGCAAGCGCCGCACCGACATTGTGCTTTTGGCGGATTACTTTGTGGACCATTACTGCCGCTTAGTCGGTAAAAACGTGCGCCGCCTTGCTCGCGGTACAATCGAGATGCTCATGAGCTATCCGTGGCCGGGCAATGTGCGCGAACTCGAGAATGCGATTGAACGTGCTGTGCTCTTGACCGAAGAAGACGTCATCTACCCGCATCACTTCCCGCCAACAATTCAAACGGACGAAACGAGCGGAACGCCAGTGAGTGGAAACCTCAAGCTTATGGTCGAGGCGTACGAACGCGACATCATTTGCGATGCCCTCAAGAGTAGCAAAGGCAAGATGGCAGCCGCTGCACGCAGCCTCTCGACCACCCCGCGCATCCTCACTTACAAAATCAAACAGCTCGGCATCGACCTTGCTGCTTTTAGCAAGTAGCATAGCGTTTATCCGACAACATCTCTTTCGTCTCTCGTTGTAGCCGCATAGTGGCGTTCTTTCGTCTAAAAACCTATATTTCCACACATGGAACTGACTCAGTTAAAATACTTCTTGGAGGTGGCGCGCACGGAGCATGTCACGCAAAGTGCAAAGAACCTCTGCATCGTCCAACCTGCGCTCACACAAGCTATCCACAAGCTCGAAGATGAGCTAGGCGTATTGCTGTTCAAGAATGCTGGGCGTAATATCAAGCTTACGGACAGCGGAAAGTTCTTTTACGAAAAACTTCAGCCGCTTTACGAGAATATGATGGCACTCCCGGCGCTCCTCAAGGAGACGGCGAACAAGCAGAACAATAACGTCAAGCTGAACGTCCTCGCTGCTTCCACGCTTATCACGAGTGCCGTGATTGAGTATAGACGAAGTAATTCCGACATTGACGTTGACATTGTGCAGAACGAAGAAACGAGCGTTTTCGATATCTGCGTTCGCACTTACGCGAATTACAGGCCGGAACTTGACAATACCGAAAGTGACGAAACGTTTGTCCATTCCGAAAAGATTTACCTTGCAGTCCCGAATACGGCGCAGTACAAAAAGCTCAATTCCATTTCCCTTTTTGACTTGAAAGACGAAAAATTTATCCGTCTTTACGGTTCCAAACAGTACCGCCAAATTTGTAACGAACTTTGTGATAGCATCGGATTCCATACAAACGTCACATTTGAAAGTGACAACGCTGCGGTTGTCAAGGAAGCTGTTGCCGCAGGCATTGGCGTGGGCTTTTGGCCGGAACTTTCATGGGGCAAGATGGACCACAAACGCGTTCGTCTCCTTGAAATCACCGATACAGATTTCAAGCGCGATATCGTGGTCTCTCTCCGTCGCAACAAGCAGGATAATTCCAAAACCGAGGAATTCTACAATTTCTTGACCAAGTACATTCTCCGCCGCCAGCAGAACAAGCGGAAGTGAGCCTGTTAAAGAACGACTTGTTAATGAAAAAAAAGCCTCCACGTTGATGAACGTGAAGGCTTTTTTTTATGGATTGTTGCTTGAAAATTAGTTGAATGTAACCGTAGCTACGACCGAAAGTGAATTGAAAGAGGCTTTACCTTCGTAATCGAAAAGCTTGCTCTTTGCCGAAGAGTGGTTGAACGAAAGAGCGACGCCGACACCCAATTCGTTGTTTACCCACCATTCTTTACCGGCTGAAATGTTGAAGCTCAAATCAGAGTCATAATCGCTAATGATTTTCCCGAAAACGCATAGATCGGTGAATTCTGCCAAACCAAGAGATGCGCTAACAAACATGTTCAATCCGCCTGGAATGTAATAAGTGACGCCGACACCGTATATGAGAACTCTGAAAGACTGACTGCCGATATCCAATGTTGATTTGTCGCCATCCTTGTTTGAAAAATCAATATCCGTAAGTACGGCGTTTGCGTCTATCGTTCCATGCAAAATAAGGTTCGGGATGATGGCTGCGCCGATTTTAAACCCGGTTTCGAGCTGAAGGCCCTTGCTTTCCATTTTGACACCGTTTGCGCTGAACTCGTTGGTGAAATTCCCGTAGCCGAATCCTGCGATACCACTGAGGAAAAATCCGTCATGGGTTTTCGGTGCAGACTTGGCGAATGCGAAACCTATGGCAAGAACCAAACACAAAAGAATTTTCTTCATGATTTTCTCCTTTTTTAGCTAAACGCTTGATTAAAAAAAAGCCTCTGTTGTTTGACGCAGAGGCTCCATACAATTTTTTTTAAACGATTAGTTGAAGGTAAGGGAAGCTACGAGGGCGAACGAGTTGGAAGTTGCTTCGTTCTTTTCGCCGCGGTAGTTTCCGTCAGCAGAATGGTGCGTGTAAGAGAATGCGACACCAAGTCCGAGTTCATCATTCATCCACCATTCCTTACCGACGGAAATGTTGAAACCGAAACCGGCATCAAGGTTGTCAAAGCTGTAATCGCTGTTGTTGAGGGTGATGCTGATGTCGGTTACACCGAAGGAGGCGCTGACATAGACGTTTTCCTGGATGGGGAGGTAGTAGGTGATGCCTGCACCGAGCATGAGCATGTTGAAACCGTCGTGTTCGAGAGTTTCATCAACATAGGCGCTCTTGAGCTTGAGGTCAGAATAAATGACGTCGCCAGAGAACATGGCGTGCAAGATGAGGTTCTGAGTTATAGCACCGCCCAACTTGAAGGAAGCTTCGAATGCACCGCCGTCGCAAGTCATCTTACCGAGACCGCCTGCGATTTTGTCTTCAAAGCTGGAATAGCCTGCACCCATCGTGGCGTTCAAGAAGAAACCGTCATGGGTCTTCGGGGCAGAAACTGCAAATGCGCTGATGGCAGCGAGTGCAATGGACAAAAGAATTTTTTTCATATAATGTTTTCCTGATAAGTTTTTGTTTGTCGCAAAGTTAATAATAAACTTACATGAATTCATGTAAAAATACATTTACATGTATCAAGATGATACGAATATGTTCTGCAATCATTTCAACAGGGCTATAGACTAGCTGGCTACGATTAATTACTATCTTTATCCCCGTTATGATTATCCATTCCTTTAAAATGGGCTTCCAGTGATTAGCGGTTTTGACTTGTATTTCCCTAACCACTAACCACCAACCACTAACCACTTAATTAAAATCATGCAATTCCGTCCTGTTAAAGAACAGCTTGAAATTTTGATGCGCGGCGTGACCGACATCGTGCCGCAAGATGAACTCGAAAAGAAACTCCAGAAGTCCTACGAAACGGGCAAGCCCCTCCGTATCAAGATGGGTGTGGACCCGACGGCTCCGGACGTTCACTTCGGTCATACGGTCGTGATGCGCAAGCTCCGCCAGTTCCAGGACCTCGGTCATACGGTCGTCCTCATCGTGGGTGACTACACTGCGCAGATTGGTGACCCGAGTGGCCGCAACAAGGCTCGTCCGCGTCTCACGCACGAACAGGTGCTCGAGAATGCAAAGGAATACCAGGAACAGTTCTTCAAGGTAGTCCGTCGCGACCAGGTGGAAATCCACTACAACGGCGAATGGTTCTCCAAGCTCCCATTCAGCAAGGTCACGGAACTCATGGGCCAATTCACGGTTGCCCAGATGCTCGAACGCGAAGACTTCCACAACCGCTATACCGCCAATACGCCGATTAGCCTCCACGAATTCATGTACCCGATGATGCAGGGCTACGATTCTGTCGCTATCCAGAGTGACGTGGAACTCGGCGGCACCGACCAGAAGTTTAACGTGCTCCGTGGTCGCGACCTCCAGATTTTTGAAGGCATGGAACCGCAGATTGGTCTCTTCATGCCGATTTTGCTCGGTACTGACGGCAAGGTCAAGATGTCCAAGTCCATCGGCAACTACGTTGGCCTTAACGAACCGGCTGACGTGATGTACCACAAGATTTATAGCCTCTCCGACAACATTGTCGAAAACTGGTACGAACTTTTGACCAACATTCCGCTCGACGAAGTCAAGCAGATGATGGCAGACATTGCTGCCGGCAAGATGAACCCGAATGATGCTAAGCACCGCCTCGCTATCGACATCGTGACGCAGTACTACGGTGCCGAAGCTGCCGAAGCCGCTGCCGCCAAGGAACGCGAAATCCACAGTGGTAACGCTATCCCGAGTGATGCTCTCGAATGCTCCGTCGATGCTGGCTCTTACGGCGCTCTTGACTTGCTCGTGAACATCAAGGCTTTTGCCAGTAAGGGCGAAGCCCGCCGCATGGTGCAGAACGGTGGCGTAAAGATTGGTGGCGAAAAGCTCGCCGATCCGCAGGCCCAGATCGAAATCAAGGGCGGCGACCAACTCGTCGTCCAGGTGGGCAAGCGTAAGTTCTTCAAGGTGAACTTCTAAGGGCTGTCATGTCTAGGGAAATCTTAGTTCTCGGTCTCAATCCTGCTTGGCAGAGGGTGTTCTTTCTGGATAAGTTTACTCCAGGCGAAGTACATCGCATTTCCAAGGTCAAGGAATACGCGTCGGGCAAGGGCATCAACTGCTGCCGAGTGTTGCAGCTTTTGGGCGGCTCTCCCCGCTTGATGCATTTCCTTGGTGCTGGGAACGGAGAAAAAATTTTTGATGAACTCTCCGCTTGCGGCATCCAGCAGGTACCGATCTGGATTCATGAAAATACGCGCATCTGCACGACGATTGCCTGTAACGGCGACACGACGGAACTCGTGGAGCCGTCTCCGACTCTTGCGGATTCCGAGAATGATGATTTTACACAAACGCTCAATGACTACTGGGATTCTACGCAGTACATTGCTTTGTGTGGAACGTTCCCGCAGGGCTTTGATGCAAAGTTGTTCAATGAGCTAGACTTTAGCGATAAGCACATCTTTGTCGATGCGATTGACGGCATAGACGATCTCCTTGCCAAAGGTGTAGACCTCCTGAAAATCAACATGCTGGAATACTGCAAGCTCCTGGAGCGCATGGGTATTCCGCAGGTCAAGTCGAGCCCGCAGTTCTGGAAGATGACTGCAACCGCGGTCCTTGAACGTCTCCCAATCAAGAATCTTGTTGTGACCGAAGAAGACGCTCCTGTACGTGCTTTCCGCCTCATGGAAAAGAAATTCCAAGGGATCCAGTTACAGCCGCCTACGATTACGGTGAAAAACGATATTGGCGCTGGTGACTCGTTCTTCGCGGGCTGGCTCTATGCTTTTGAACAAAATCTGAGCTTTGAAAGTTGCTTGGCCAAGGCAACCGCAGTGGCGAGCGCCCGTTGCGAAGTTGAACGCCCATGGAACTTGAGCTTGGAGCGCGTCGCCGAGCTTGAAAGCGACCTCTCGACAAAGGTTGAACGCCTCGAATAAGGATTTTGCTATGGAAGACAACTTTGTTCCTTTGTTTGCCTTTGCGTCAAACTTGGAATTCTTTGAAGTCTTTCCAGAAAGCAAGTCTTTTGTCCAAAATAATATTCGTTTAGGTGAAATCGTCGAGCTCCCCGAAGGGCGCGGCTTTGCAGTTGTTCTTGGCGTTGGCCTGCTCGAATTTGCAACAAATTTATCCGTTCTGCTCTCTCGGTTTTCCGCCGAGGGGCCTTTTACGCATGTGGTGCTGGCGGGTATCTGTGGCGCTTACCCGGACCGTGGTCTAGAAATCGGTTCTGTTGTCCGCGTCAATTCCGAAATTGTAGGGGATCTTGGCGTTGTTGAATGCAATGGCTCGTTTACGCCTTGGTACAAAGTTTGCGCAACCTCTGCGAACGGTTCTGCTTCCCAAGCATCCGCGCACGTTTACGAATCCTCGTCGTTACGGGGCGTTCCTGCCTGGCTTTCGGATTTAAAACCTGTTGCCGGTCTCAGTGTCAATTGTTGCACTGGATCCGCCTCCATGGCTAAAGAACGCGTTGAGAACTTCAATGTTGATGTTGAATCGATGGAAGGGGCCGCCTGCTTCTCGATTTGCCACGCCTTTGGCGTTCCTTGCTACGAAATTCGTGCCGTCAGCAATTTTGCGACCGCCCGTGACAAATCCACCTGGCGCATCAAGGATGCCCTTGCCGCATTGCAATCGCTCGTAAACTCGCTTTGAGGCAATGAGCTATGAGCTCGGGGCTAAAGCCCCTTCGGGCTCGCTTCGCTTCGGGCTTTTTTGCTAATTTCTAATTGCTTAACCTCAGAGGGCCGTAGGCCCGACCCCATACCTCAAAGCGCCGTAGGCGCGACCTCATACCCCTATGCAATTAAAACTCGGTATTTCCACTTGTCCTAACGACACCTTCATTTACGAATCCTTGCTTTGCGGGCTCGAAAATTCCCCGTTTGAATGGAAAGTCACATTTGCCGATGTCCAGACGCTCAATGAAATGGTCCTCCGTGGCGAACTCGATGTCGCAAAGATCAGTGCTCAGGTCTATCCTCAAATTGCCGAAACGTACCGTTGCCTCGGTTGCGGGGGCGCTATCGGGTATGGTTGTGGCCCTCTTCTGCTCTCCTCGGCATCCGATTCGTTCAATCCGAACCTCCCAACGACCCTTCCGGGCGCAAATACGACCGCTGCGCTCCTTTTCAAGTTCTGGTACGCCCATCAGTTCAAAAATACCCCAAAACTCGAATACGCCCTCTTTAACGAGGTCTACCAGGGCCTCCTCGGTCAAAGTATCCCCCAGGGCGTGACTATCCACGAACACCGCTTTACGTGGAAACGCGACGGGCTCCACCTTTTGCAGGACTTGGGCGCCTATTGGGAACAGGAAACGGGTTCTCCGATCCCGCTGGGTATCGCTGTGGCAAAAAAGGAACTAGGCGATGCGACTATTGAATCTGTCGAGCTAGAAATTCGTCGCAGTCTCCAGATTGCCCGCCAAAGGCAAAATCCGGTGACCCCCTTTATCGTCAAAAAAGCCCAGATTGATGACGATGAAGTCATCAAGTCCCACATCGCGATGTTCGTGAATGACTTCTCCGAAAATGTTGGAGAGGCGGGCTGGAGGGCGCTCGACAATCTGTGGCGGTTATCACACTGTTGATAAGTTGTTAAGTAAGCTCTATTCTATGTAATAGTTTATAAACGTAAACGTAATTTTGCAAAACAGCGAATTTTTAGCAAAAACTTTATTTATTTTCCAAAAAGCATCTTTTTTTGGAGTTTGCTTATGAGTTTAGTAAACGATCTCGAACTAGAAATTGAAAATTTCAAACGCGAATACGAGAAATTCGAACGCGGCAACAAATCGGCTGGCACGCGCGCTCGCAAGGTCTTGCAGAACATCAAGAAGACCTGCCAAGAGATCCGCGTTTCAATTCAAGGTGCAAAGAAGGAGGAGGAGAAGGACGATCTTCCGAGCGAGGATTGACAGATAAGTTATCCCCAAAAGGTTATACCTGTGTAATTTTTACACGAAAAATGGCGTTTTTGACGAAAAGTATTTGACTAAAGTCATTTTTGAAGGTATATTCCACCATGGGTTTTGTGTTTGCCAAACTGGCAAACGTATGTTCAACGAATTTAAGTGTTCTATGATTGGAGAAACGTAGCAGTATGACCCTAAAGAAACTGGTCTTAATTACGGCCGGGGCGATGCTTCTTTCAGGAACCGCCATGGCAAAGAATATCAACGTGCCTGGCGATTTCGCAAAGATTGCAGATGCTCTCGGAAATGCGGATGCCGGGGATACAATCCTTGTCAAACGCGGTGTTTATAACGAAAACATCACCTTGATCATGGGTGTTGTTCTCAAGGGCGAGGACCCATTGTCTACCATCATTGATGGTGGTCGCCGTGGTCCGACCGTCATGGGTACTTCGGGCGCTGAAATGTCGCACTTCACTGTGAGGAACGGTCTTGAAGGTATCCTTTGCGAAAACGCTGCCCCCTACATTCATCATTGCTATGTGATCGATAACCATGCAACGGGTATCGGTGCCTTTATTTCTCTGCCGTGGCTCCGCAACAACGTGGTGTACGGCAACCGCTGGTCCGGTATTCTCGCCTGGGGTGCTAAGTCTCTCGATGCCTACATCGAACAGAACGTCGTGCTCCGCAACGGCTATTCCGGCCTTACCTTGAAGGGTCCGACCAACTTGGTCGCCCGTAACAACATCTTCATGGAAAACCACTACTACGGTGTGTTTGCTGACCCGGCTGCCGGCCAGACGAAGGTGGAATACAACAACATCTACAAGAACTACTACCCGTTCAACCAGTTCATCAAGGTGAACCGCACGAACGTGTCCTTGGACCCGAAGTTCAACAACCCGTCTCTCGGCAACCCGAACTTCTTCTGCCAGTCCACCTCTCCGATGATCAAGCGCGGTAAGGGCAAGCTGGATATCGGTCTTACTGCAACTGACGTCGTTAAGGAAGAAGAAGCTGTCGAAGAAACTCGTAATCCGGATACCGATGGCGATGGCCTTTGCGATCCGTGGGTTTCTGAAGAAGGTCTCTCCGAAAAGTACGCTGGCGTTTGCACCGGTTTCGATAACTGCCCGGAAGAAGCTGAAGACTTCGACGGCTATCAGGACGACGATGGTTGCCCGGATGCCGACAACGACCGCGACGGTCTCTGCGACCCGTGGGTTGAAGCCAAGGGTATGCTTTCTCAGTACGCTCACATCTGTAAGGGTGTGGACCTCTGCCCGGAACAGGCTGAATCTCTGAACAACTACAAGGACGACGATGGTTGCCCGGATGAAGTTCCGCAGCCGCCGAAGAAGGTCTTTGTTCTTGAAGGCGTGAACTTCGAATCTGGTAAGTCCACGATTACTCAGGACTCCTACATCTCCTTGATGAAGGTTGTCGATATCATGGAAACCTTCCCAGAAGCTACATTTGAAATCGTTGGTCATACTGATAACATCGGTAACAAGGATAAGAACATGACCCTCTCCGCAGACCGTGCAAACGCTGTGAAGAACTTCCTTGTCGAAAAGGGCATTGCCGAAAGCCGTATGACTACTCAGGGCATGGGCGATACTAAGCCTGTTGCTTCCAACAAGACACCTGAAGGACGTGCGCAGAACCGTCGTATCGAGTTCATCCGCACGGATATTAAGTAAAGGAGTAGGTGATGTTGCGTACTAGTTTCATCAAGACGTCCGCTCTCGGACTTGCCGTAGCCAGCACTTCTTTGTTTGCAGAGGCAACCTACACGCCGAATAAGTATCAGCAGAATGACTGGTTTGCAGAATTTGGTGGTAACACCTCGATGTATGTGAACCCGGCTGGTATTTCTGAAACAGATCAGCTCGAATTCAGCGCTGCTTTCTTTAGCACCATCAGTGGCGAAGCTAGCCAGGAATACGTCAGCTTGACGTACCCGATTGACTACAAGCACACTTTGGGCTTCTCCCTTTTTGAAAACGGTGCTTCTATCGAAGGTGGCGAATCCTATAGCGAAATTGCCGCAATGTTCGGCTATTCCTACAGACTTTTCCACTTGCTCTCCCTCGGTGTCAGTGTCGACGTGCTTTACATCAACCAGTTTGATGAACTCAAGCAGCTCACTGTCGGTGCCGACGTGGGCTTGAGCTGGAACCCGCTTGCTTCTTCGAAGTACGGTTACTTGCTCATTGGCGCTAGCCTCCAGAACATCCTTGCTCCGGCTGTCAGCGAAGCTGATGGCGACGGTAGCTTCAAGTTCGTGTTCATGGGCGCTGCCGATGCTTACAAGATCCCGACAAACCTGAACTTGTCCTTGTTCTATCGCGGATTCAACCGTCTCCTTGAAATGAAGGCTGAATTCTCTTTCATCGATATCATTCATGATTCCGATGAAGGTGGTAAGGGTGCTAACCTCGAAATGAGCTTCACCTTGACCTACTACCTTTCTTCTCACCTTGGTGTTCGCGCTCGCTTCACTAAGGAAGGCTACCCGGTTATCGGTGCTACGGTTAACGTCAAGGATGTCAGCATCTTCCGTTACCTCGCTCTTGACCTTGAAATGTCTCACGACGACCTTTGGGCCAAGAAGAACCGTGGCTTTGTCTGGGCTGTCAAGCTCACGACCCGCTTCGGTGACACTCGTGAAGAAAAGATCGGTGAAGAACGTTATCGCCGCTTGAAGATCGAACCTGAAAACGACTACCGCGCTGCAATGCGTCTGTACTTGAACCGTCAGTTCCTCGAAGCTGCTTATGCCTTCGGTAAGGTTCAGACCAAGTACCCGGCATTCCACCTCGTTGACCAGGCTGCTTTCTACAAGGCAAAGTCTTTCGAAAACCTCCGTATGCACAAGGCTGCTAAGTCTGTCTACGAAGACGCTATCAAGCGCTATCCGCAGAGCGACCAGCGCGCTAAGTATCACTTCCAGTTGATGAACATCGACTATAAGGAAGGCAAGTACACGGAAGCTATGACCAAGTATCAGAACATTGCCCAGAAGTTTGGTGAAAGCGACGTGAAGGCTGACGCTGACTACGTTGCCGGCCAGATCAAGTTCGAACAGGGCCTCTATCAGGAATCTGTCGACCTGCTCGCCTCCATCCTCCCGGGTAACGCCAACTACTTCTACGCTCGCTATACCATGGGTATCGCCAACAGCCGTATGGGTAAGTTTGACGAAGCTGAAAACTGCTTCCGCGACATTACGGAACAGCCGGTTTCCAACCAGTCTGAACGCGACCTCCAGGACGCTGCAAGAGTTAAGCTCGGCCACCTCTTCTTCTCTGGTGAAAAGCCGGACATCGCAGCTGCCGCTCAGATGTATGGCCAGGTCCAGAAGGAATCTCCGGTATTTGACGAAGCTATGCTCGGTATTGCATGGTCCTTCCTCAAGGTCAACAAGCCAGACGAAGCTATCAAGCCGGCCAAGTGGATCATTTCCAACCTTCCGGAATCCTTCCTCGTGTCCGAAGCTTACCTCGTGATTGGTTACTGCCACTTCATGAAGAAGAACTATCAGGATGCTCTTGAAGCTTTGACTCAGGCTGAAAAGCGCACGGAACAGCCGATTGTGTCTGTCGCATCTCGCGATAGCGCTCGCCAGGCTTACGATGCAATGCAGAGCCAGTTCGACTCCGTTCAGGTTCTTGCCTTGGATCTTGCTCGCCAGTTGCCGACTCCTCGTGTGGAAAGCAAGCGCGAAGCTTTGCGTCCGACGTTCAACAAGGCTAACCAGGCTATTGAAGATTACGCTTCGTTCATGCAGAGATCTATCCAGAGTGACCGCTTCGAATCCAACCGTAAGCGCATTTTGGATGACGCAGGCTTTACCAAGGCTACCCTCTTGTCTAAGATGGGCGGTGCAGGCGGTGGAACCTCCAAGAACTCTGGTGCATCTGAAATGCCCTCGTTGGAGGACGACCTCTAATAGCTATAGTTGCGGGCCCGCTTAAAACCGGGTCCGTCCTTTTTATTTTTTAGAAATAATCATAGGTGGATAGAGAACGATGAAAAATCTATTGCTCGTTTCAGCAATTGTTTGCTCCATGGCCGGAACATCTTTTGCTGCATCGGATCCGTGTAAAGATAAGACTACCGAAGCAAAGAATCTTTACGCAAAGTGCAAATCCATTGGAAAGGGCAACGCTGGTTATGAACAGTGCGCCAGTTCCTATAGAGTTATTAAGAACCAGGCCGAACAGGCTTGCCGTTCTGGTGGCCTTGATGAACAGGGCATGCGCGATGCTATCGCCCAGTGGGAACGTCAGGTTGAACGCTGCAAGGGCAAGGTAAGCAACCGTTGCGCTAGCTCCTTGCAACAGTTGGGTCACTATCAGTTCCAGCTCGAAGAAAAGCAGTTCCTCGACAAGAACGCCCAGTATGAAGAAGATGTCGCATGGTGCGCTGACCGCGATAACAAGCCGGCAAAGTGCGCCAACATTGGTCAGTTCCCGAAGCCTGACCATCAGAAGTCCTTGGGCTATTTCCTCGAATACATCGACAAGTATCCGAAGGAAGCTAAGGCTCCGACCGTGATTTACCAGGCCGCTGCCGTGCAGGAAGCCAGTGGCGAAGACGACAAGGCATACAAGCTCCGTATGCAGCTCGTTCGCGACTTCCCGGACAACGGTCTCGTGCCGAAGGCATGGCTCCGTATTGCAGAATACCACTTCATGAACCGTAAGTTCAAGGACGCTATCGGTGCCTATAAGAAGGTGACCGGCTTCGAAAACCTCACGGGTAAGGAAGCTGCACTTGCCATGTACCACTTGGCAGAATCTTACTACAACACTGCCGAATACGAAATCGCTGCTAAGCAGTATTTCGATTACATCGTCGGTGCCGACAAGGGTAAATACCCGAACGACTTGCGCGCAGAAGCTATGGACTTCATGGCTGCTTCCTTCTCTGACTTGGAAGGTGGTGGTGTCCAGGAAGCTGAAGCTTTCTTGAGGGACAAGAAGGTTCCGTTCAAGGACTCCGTCTACTACCGCATCGGTATGAAGAACAAGGACCATGACCGTAACGAAGAAGCTGTCCAGTCCTTCAAGCGCTTGATGAACATCAACCCGGACTACATCGACGCTCCGCTCGCCGATATCGCCATGATCGAAATCTTGATCGTGCAGCAGAAGTTCGAAGATGCTCAGGCTCACCGCTACGAAGTTGTGAAGCGCTATGACCGCAACTCTTCTTGGTACAAGAAGAACCAGAAGTATCCGGAATCTGTGAAGAATGCTGAAAAGGCCATCCGTGGCGCTATGCTTGACATTCCGCAGTACCACCACGCTCAGGCTGCTAAGCTCACCAAGGAAGGTGATATCGAAGGCGGTAAGAGACAGTATTCTAAGGCTATTGAAGCTTACGAAGCATTCCTCAAGCGTTATGCCAAGGAACCGACTTGGGACGAATACAAGGTTCACATCAACCTTGCTCTCGTCTACCAGGAAATGGGTCAGCATGCTAACGCTGCCAAGATGTTCAACTGGATCGTTGAAACCGATACGACCCGCTACGGCCGTCGCGAAATGGGTTCTGGCAACCTCCTCACGAAGGATGAAGCTGGTTATAACGCCGTTCTCATGATGGACCAGGCTCGCGAAAATGCAAGAAAGACCAAGGCTAACGATGATGCCGTCCAGGCATACAACTTGCCCGAAACCAAGGCCTACTTCGACCAGGTCGACAAGTACATGGCAAAGTTCGGCAAGAACAAGGAAGCTGCAGAACTTGCATACAACGCCGCTATCGTTCATTACGATGCCAAGCAGTTCAGTGTTGCCGTGAACGTCCTCCGCAAGCTCAAGAAGGACTTCCCGAAACACCAGTACATTTTGCTCATCAGCCGTATGCTTGCTCAGTCCTTGCTTGAATCCAACCAGCTCGACGAATCCCTCACGGAATTTGAATGGCTCCTCAAGCAGTACAAGGCCAAGGAAACTCGCAACGACTCCATGGCTGCTGAAATTGAAAAGGCTATCGCTTACGTTCTCTTCCAGAAGGCTGAATCCTCTGTCAAGGCTGGCAAGAACGAAGCCGGTGCCAAGGCTTACTTGGACCTCGTGAAGCGCTACCCGAACATCGACATTGCTGACAAGGCAATCTTCGAAGCCGCTGCCGCTTACGAAGCCACCAACCAGTATAAGAAGGCTGCAGAAACCTTCATGCTCCTCCCGAAGAGCTATGCTAAGTCTCCGCTCACGGTTAAGGGTATCTTGCGTGCTGCAAGCAACTACAAGAAGGACAAGCAGCCGGTTCAGGCCGCCAAGACGTTCTTGTTCATTACCGACAACTTCCCGCAGGATTCTATGGCCTTCTCGGCAATTGGCTTTGCCGCTCAGACCTATGACTCCATCCCGGACAAGAAGCAGGCCGCTATTACCTTCGAACTTGCTTACAAGCGCTACCCGCAGAACGAAGAAACTCCGTCCTTCCTCTATAGCGCATGCTTGAGCTATGACGAAGCCAAGATGACCAACGAAGCTATCCGCTGCTCCAAGGATCTCGTCCGCGACTATCCGAAGAGCTCTTACGCTGTTGACGCTGCCTTCTCTATCCCGATGGCATACGCTAACGCTAAGAAGTGGGACCTCGCCATCCAGGAATATCGCAACTTCATCAAGATGTACCAGGAAGACAAGGAAAAGCTCATCGCTGCTTACATCGGTATCGCTCGTGCCTACCGCAACGTGAAGGACATGGAAAGCTCTGTTGACGCCTATAAGAAGACTCTCGAAGCTTACGACAAGTACGGCTTGCAGATCAAGAACGCAGACGCTGCTATCCCGGCTGAAGCTGCATTCTATATGGGTGAATACGAATACAACAAGATGGTTCCGGTTGTCTTGAAGGGTAAGGAAAAGGAAAAGGCCAAGATCATCAAGAGCTTGGTTGAAATCCTCCAGAAGGCTATGGGTCACTACTCCAAGTCTGCTGCTTACGCATCTGAAAAGTGGACCTTCCGCGCCACCAACAAGATGGGTATGCTCTTCGTGGCTATGGCTGCAAAGATTCGTGAACAGCAGCTCAACGGTAAGAAGGAAGAAGAAAAGTTTGCAGAACGCATCGGCATTGTGCAGCAGCTCCCGTCTTACTATGAACAGGCTCGTCCGATCTTCCAGAAGAACATCGACCTCGCTCGTGACCAGGGCTTCTACAACAAGGACGTGATCGCTGCAGAAATGGGCTACATCGAAATGTACTACCAGGGCTGCGCTGTGTTCGTCGAAGTTGCTGACGCATTCGCTAACTCCCCGCTTCCGGATAGTGCTTTGATCGTGCGTGAATACATCGGCCAGGGCATGGTGAAGGATGACGCTATCATGGCTGCCCACGAAGACTTGGAAGCCTACCGCGAAGAATTGAACAGCCGTTCTGATGCCGCTAAGCAGCTCGCTATTCCGCAGTGCGCAACCGGTATCAAGGCTTCTGCTCACTACGGTATCGATAACGAATGGACGACCAAGCTTTACGAAACCTTGAGAAAGCTTGATGAAGCTAACGAAGACCTCAACGTGAAGATCGAAAAGTTTGACCCGTCTACGCTGTTCGCTGACCCGACGTACTTCAAGTTGAAGGCTCGTATCGAACAGATCGAACAGTCTGACGCTATGACTCTTGAAGAAAAGGTCTCTACATTCCGCAACATCGTCAAGGAAACTAAGGACGATCGTACCAAGCTTGAAGAAGAACTCGCCAAGCTCAAGGAATGGACCGCTAACCCGAGCCTGATCCCGGCTTCTGAAAGAGGTGTCGAAGCTGCTTCTGAATCTTCTAGCGATGAAGAAGTTGTCGAACAGACCTCCAAGAAGGGAAAGAAGGGCAAAAAGGCTAAGTCTGAAGCCAAGAAAGCCAAGAAAAAGGCTAAAAAAGGCAAGAAGAAATAGCGGTAAAAACTATTTTACGGGGAATCCTAGTTCATGGGATTCCCCTATTTTATTGGGCTTGAGGGCGATTGCCTAGCGGTAAAGAAAGTTTTACTACTAAAATCTCCCACAACGCTCCAAAAAAAAATAAATATGAACGAAGATTATCAAAAACAACAAAAACAATAACTCAATTAAAGGAGTCTCTAATGTCTAAATTGCTTCAATCCTTCAGCCCTGAATCTGATGGTTACCAGTTCATGTGGATCATCTTGGTCGTGTTCATCATCGGCCTCGGTTTCTCCCTCGAACGTATGACCTACATTATGATTAAGAGCTCCAAGGGCCGCGGTAAGTTCATGGCCGATTTCGGTAAGCTCGTCATGCAGAACCAGCTCGAACAGGCTCTCCAGTTTGCTAAGAGCTCCAAGCTCCCGATTGCTAAGGTTATGGACGCCATCGTTGGTGCCAAGCTCAATTGCAAGGATGCTGACAAGGCTCGCGACATGATGACTGCTGCTTCTGACGCAGTGTTCCTCACTGAAGCTCCGCGTCTCACTCGTTACATCTCCATCATCTCCGTTATGGCTTCCATCTCCACGTTGCTCGGACTTATGGGTACGATTTACGGTCTGATCTACACATTCGACGCTGTTGCTAACAAGCCGGCTTCTGAACGCGCTAAGGCTCTTGCTGACGGTATTGCTATCGCTATGGGTACGACGCTCCTCGGACTTCTCTCTGCAGTTCCGCTCCTCGTTATCGTTGGTCTTCTCAACATGAACTCCGAACGCCTCATCCAGGAAATGGAAGAAAAGGGCCTCAAGATTATCAACTCCCTCGCATAATCAATCAGAGAGTTTAATTTTAACTGGAGTTTAAATAAACATGGCAAAAAATATCAAGAAACCAGGAAAGGTCGAAGAACCGGATTTGCTTCCGGCGATGGGCTTGTTCACCATCTTGATTCCTATGCTTTTGACCATGACTGCTTTCTCCAAACTCGCCATTGTCGAAGTGAACCTGCCTGAACGCAGCCAGATGATCATGGACAATGACGTGCCGCCTCCACCTGATGAGCAGGCATTGAACTTGTCACTCGCTATCGCTAACAACTACCTTGTTATCGGTGCACGCGGTGGTTTCCAACCGAACGTCTATTTCAAGGAAATGTGGACGTTCCGTTGCAAGTCTGATGCTCAGCTCGTTACGTATCCGATGGAAGACGTGAAGGCTGCTGTTGAAAGTGGACATGGACCGAAGTGCAAAGATGGTTCCGAAATGGACAAAGAGAAGTATCTCTACGAAATCGAAACCATCGAACTCTGGGCTATTCAGAAGGAATCTGAAGAAGACCCGGGTAAGGTCATCTGGGCCGCATATAAGAACGACGGTAGCTCTGAAGAAGCTCATGCCGACAGTGCTTATGTAGACGGCGCCAACAACTTCTTGTCCCTTCCGGGTGAAGGCGCAATGGGTATGCAGAAGCCGGCCGCTCTCAAGGCTCCGACTCCGGGCATGGCTGTTGCAACGCTTCAGCCGAACTCTGCCCGCACTCTCAAGCCGGGTGACAAGACAATGGTTTATCCGCTCTCCGCATACGATCTCATCGCTAAGGACTTGATCGCAATCCATACTCAGTTCATCGACTTGGACGACGTTGATAACATCATCATCGTTGCAAACGACGACACTCAGTTCGACAAGATCATCCAGCTCATGGACCGTGCTAAGGAAGCTGGTTTCAGCAAGATCAACCTTGCAAAGTTGGGAGGTTAATCATGGCTAGAAAATCTCGTAAGTATAGCGAAGACGTACCTTTCTCCTTAACGTCCATGATGGACATGATGACCATCATCTTGGTGTTCATGATCAAGAACATGGACGCTGAAGGTCAGCTCTTGACCCAGGCAGAAAACTTGATTCTTCCGATCTCGACCTCCAAGGTCCAGCCGAAGGAAGTGTCTTTGACTGTCGTGGTCGATGCTAACTACGTTATCGTTGACAATGAAAAGGTCGTGCCGACCGCTGACGTTCTCGCTCAGGAAGACCTCCTCGTTACGAAGGTGGACGAAATCCTGAAGGACCGTCGCGCTATCGAACAGGAACACGCTCTCAAGATGGGCCTTCCTGCAGACGAAGCTGGTCACATCATTGTCCAGATTGACAAGAACATCCCGTATGATGCGATGTATAAGGTCATGGCCACTTGCGGCTTCTCCGGATACACGAATATCGCATTCGCCGTGATGGAAAAGAACGGCGGGGAGGAATAATCAATGGCAAAGAAGAACATAGATCCGTTTATTGCGTCGCTCATGCCGGAATCCGACAAGAAGATGGGCGCAATCGCCGGTGTCTCTCTTGTGATCGCTTTGGCTATGTGTATTTGGGCTTCCATGTACGAACAGGTCGTTGCTGAAGTCGTCTTCGACAACGCTGATTCCGTGGACCTTACTACTTCCATGCAGATTGAGCAGAAGGAAGAAAAGAAGGAAGAAAAGAAGAAGCCCGAACCGAAGAAGCCTCGTAAGAAAGCTGGTGGCGGTGGTAAGCCGCGCGGTAAGGGACAGCCGAACGCTCCGCAGACTCGCGGCGTGCTCAAGCTCCTCACTGCTCAGACCAAGAATGCCTCTGCTGCTGCTTATGACTTGATGAAGAACCAGAAGTTCACCAAGGACATTGATAAGGTGCTCAAGGACGTCGCTGGTCTCCAGACTACGGGTAAGACCGTTCTCGGTGGCCGTCGCGGTAAGGCTAATGGTGGCTTCAATGAAGGTTACGCAGAAGGTGGTTCCGGTGGTATCGGTGACGGCCTTGCAGGTCTCCTTGGCGGTGGTGGCGGTGGTATCGCTACTAAGGCTAAGGGTTCCATCAAGACTCCGTCCATGCGTGATATCGACATGGGTGCCGGTGGTGGTTCTCGTTCCGCTGCAGACATCATGAAGGTTGTCCGCCAGCGTACTCCGGGTCTTCGCCACATCTATAACAAGTGCCTGAAGAAGAAACCGGGATTCCAGGGTAAGGTTACCTTGAAGTTCACGATCGCTCCGGGTGGCGAAATCATCAGCATCTCTACTGTTTCTTCGACGACTGGTTTCAGCGAATTCGATACCGAAGTCAAGAATGCAGTTAGCCGCTGGACCTTCAGCAAGGTGAAGTCCGGTAACACGACGGTTACGATTCCGTTCACGTTCTCCGAATAATTCACTTCGAAAGCTTGAAAAAAAGACCAGACGAAAGTCTGGCCTTTTTTTTGTCTGGGGGAAAAAAGTCCCAAAAAAATTCGCATATTTATTAAAATATTGTTGCGTTTTTTCTTTTATAAAACTAACTTTATAAAAGAATTTTCAATAGGAGTTATTCCATGAACTTAAAAACCGTAGCTGCAGTAGGCACCGCATTTGGTATTCTTGGTGTAGGTTCTGCATTTGCAACATTTGCCCGTATTGAATCTATGGGTAAGAATACGACTTACATCATGGATGATGTGAGCATCTTCGATAACCCGGCAAATATCAACCTCTATTCCAACTACTTGATCGGTGAATTCGGCCCATATACGGACCGTGTTGAAGTGGGCGCAAACCGCGATCCTCAGCACCCGAACTTCGGTGGTATCTTCTCCATTGCTATTGGCGGTGACAACAATCCGGACCCGCGTATTTCTATCGGTGGTCTCTTTGGCCGCATCAATACTGAACTTTTCCAGTACCTTCCGGATGTCGTGATTGGCGACAATGGTTCTAAGACGAATGTTCCGGAAACGGTGACGAACTTCGACGGTTTCTTGGGTGGTACGCTCACGAACGGCAACGCATGGGGCTTGCATGTGTACATTGCTGCACAAGACGGCGGTGACAAGGGCGAAGACGGCAATTACCAGGTAAAGAGCGATGCTTTTGCATCTGTCGTTCAGGCCGATGGTGGTATGAACTTCCAGTTCACGAACTACTTTGACTTGGAATTCTCTCTTGCCTTGGCCCGTATCCAGTACGGTCCGGAACACCACAGCTTCTTTGATGACGGCAACTTCTCCTGGTTGGTCAAGTCCCGCGCATTCTTTACCTTGGATGCCATTAACGGCGAACTCGTTCCGGCTTTGAACCTCAAGTTCATTGATGCTCCGGGCCTGGATGAAAAGCATGCTCAGGTGGGTATCGGTATCAACGTTGCACTTGACCGTGGCTTCTTCTGGATGGGCGCCGACTTCATCTGGAACAAGAGAAAGGCTCATGACTGGATCTTTGATGCAATTTCTAAGACTTGGACCTATGACTCCCGTAACGAAGACAATAGACACTGGGATGAACGTACCGATGTCGGTGGCATGATCAGCTTCGGTATCGAACGTAACATCTGGTGGGATTGGTTCGTTATCCGCGTTGGTGGCCAGAAGTCCATTCTTTATACAAAGTGCGATGTGAACAACAAGAACGTCGACAAGTATAACGACAAGCAGTATGGCATTTGCAAGGATGATGGCAACTTCTTCAGCACGAACCCGCTCGCTGACGGCACCTCCAAGGACCATGTCGGTTTCGGTTTCGGTATCAACATTGAAGAAAAGCTGAAGATCGACGTGACTGTTGCTGAAGACCTCCTCTTCCGTAACCCGTTCCAGGGCGAAGGCAGACTCTTCTCCAGAATCTCTGCAACGTACTCGTTCTAATTAGAACTTAGAGCTTAGATCTTAGAACTTAGAAAAACGTCATTGTGCAGAGCGCAACAATCTATCTAAGTTCTGCTAACTAAGTTCTGCCGACTAAAAAAAAAGAAAAACTCCCATCAGGGAGCTTTTCTTTTTTTATTTTATGGACATGAAGAAAATTTTGTCCCTCATATTCCTTGTATTGCTTTCGTCTTGTTCTGAACCGACGGAACGCATTGAAAAGAAACTCCTCACGTACCTGCAGGAAGACCTGAAGTTCATGGTTGCAGAGACCTTGAATGCGAATGCAACGAAGGCTGACTTGCTTGATGAACCGTATTACAAGATTCGTGATTTTAGGTTGTTCGAAGGGGCGGAGGCGGAAATCTACGCTGCCTATGCCGAGGTCGATTTTTATATTTATCGCGACCTTGCGATGTTTGAAAAACGCAAGTACCGCTACGAGGTCCATGGCCGGCACTGGGACCGCTATTCCAAGGTTCTGAAATTCGGTAAGGATAAAAATCCTTAGGACATGGCCGACGCTTTTTTAGTTATATTTTAGCGCGGGATGATTTCTTTTACAGAGGGTTAAATTTTGTTCGGACTTTTCTCTTGTGATATCGGTATTGACCTGGGTACCGCCAATACGCTTGTCCATGTGGCTGGACAGGGCATTGTCATTAACGAACCGACTGTGATTGCTGTTGACCGTAAGAGCAATCGCGTGACTGCTATCGGCGGCGAAGCTAAGAAAATGCTTGGCCGTACGTCTGGTGAAAGCCGTGCAATCCGCCCGATGCGCGATGGCGTGATTGCCGATTTTGAACTTGTAGAGACGCTTTTGCAGACCTTTATCAAGCGCGTTTTGCGTTACCCGCTGTGGGTGGCAAAACCGCGTGTGGTGGTTGGCGTTCCGAACGGAATTACCGAAGTGGAAACGCGTGCTGTGATTGACGCTGTCAAGATGACGGGCGCAAAAGAAGTCCACCTGGTCCATGAACCGATGGCTGCCGCTATTGGTATGGGCATCCCGGTTGAAGAACCGGTCGGTAACATGATTGTGGATATTGGCGGCGGTACGTCCGATATTGCCGTGATTGCCTTGAACAAGTCCGACTGCAACGGCTCTGTGCGCGTTGGCGGTGACGAGATGGATGAGGCGATTGTGCGTTATTTGCGTACTCAGTACAACCTCTGCGTTGGCGAAAGCACTGCCGAACAGATCAAGATCCAGATCGGTTCTGCAAGCCCGCTCGAAGAAGAATTGACGATGGAAGTCAAGGGCCTTGACTTTATTGCCGGTATGCCACGCACGATTCCTATCGGAAGTGCCGAAATCCGCGACGCTATCAATGAACCGGTGACGGCAATTATCGAAGCCGTGAAGCAGGCCTTGAGCATTACGCTTCCGGAACTTTCTGCAGATATTTACGACAAGGGCATTATCCTTACGGGTGGTGGTTCTCAGTTGCGCGGTCTCGATGAACGTATCCGCAAGGAAACGGGCCTCTCCGTGAATGTGATTGACGACCCTATGACTTGCGTTTGCAAGGGCGCTGCACGAATTCTCGAAGATTTGGACAAGTACCGTCCTGTTTTGGTGGCTTCTTCTACCTAAATCTTGAAATTGCACTTCGATGCTTAGAGCTTTTCGCTTTATTGTCGATCTGTTTACCCAAAGGCATGGCGTTGTCGCTTTTGCCTTTTTTCTCGTTTTAGGGATTCTGATGCACCAGGCCTCGCCGACGGTGCGCGAAAGCATTGTGGACAAGGCGCTTTCGACGGTGTTTTACCCGGTCCAGTTGCTGCTTGCCTCTGTGAACGACTTTAAGTCGATGCAGGCAGAAAATGAGCACTTGAAGGCGGAAAACGCAAGGCTCCGTCAGGAGACTTATCACGCGAGCGAGGGCTTGCAGGAACTGGCGCGTTTGCACACGCTGGTGCGCTTTGACGACAAGTGGGATTTCCCGATTGTGACGTCTCGCGTGGTGGGGCATAACCCCGGGCGTTTTCTGACGACTCTTGTGATTAACCGTGGAACGCATCACGGCGTGAAGGAGAACATGCCGGTGATGTCGATGAACGGCCTTGTCGGGAAGATTTCGAAGGCGATGCTCACGCATTCCCGCGTGCAGCTTCTGGTGGACCCGAACTTGAAACTTTCCGTGCTAGAACGCCGTACGCGTGTGGTTGGCTTCTTGGAATCGGTGGATGGCCATTTGCTTTCGGCGATGATTCCATCGCATGCGGGCGTTGCCGAGGGCGATACGCTTATTACCTCTGGACTGGGCGGCATTTTCCCGAAGGGAATCCCGGTAGGTACGGTACACAAGGTTCGCAAGGCTGATTTGGACGTGATGAGCCTTATGGACGTGAAGCCGTTTCAGGAATTTTCGACCTTGGAAGAAGTCTTTGTGATGCAGAAGGAACCGGATTGGATTATCCAGGAGTTGCTCGATGAGTAATTACGGGTGGCTAAAGACGCTTCTGATGTTTGTCATCGCTTTTGCAGTACAGTCGACGATTGGCGACTGGCTTAAGATTTTGGGTGTCGGGCCAGACTTTATCCTCATCTTTATTGTGTCCGTTGCTTTGCGTTTTGGAGCGGGTACGGGCTGTTTCTGGGGATTTTTGGCGGGATTCACGCTGGATGTCTATGCTCCGGTGGAATGGCTTGGCGCCAATACGATTGCCATGACGATTGTAGGCTTTGCCGTGGGGCAACTTGAGGAACATATCCTTACGCTTTATCTCCCCGCAAAAGTTGCGGTGCTCGGGATTGCGTTTTTGGTAAACGACTTGTTTTATTTCCTCATTACGGGGCTAGATAAGAACGTCGTGACGACTCTTTTCTTGACAAAGACTCTCCCGGAATGCGTTTACACCTTGATTATTGGTGGTATTTTGTTCTATCTCTCTTCGGAGAAGAAGTCAAATGTATAACGATACTTCGGAGAACGAAGCTCGAATCCGCAAAAACTGGAATGTGTTGATTTTCCTTGCGGGTACGGTCATCCTTTTTTCGGTGATTTTGTTCAAGCTTTTTTCGCTGCAGTACATCCATTACGAAGAAAACTTCCAGCGTTCCGAAAACAATCGCTTGCGCCGAATAGAGCTGATTGCTGATCGCGGCTACATTTACGATAGGAACGGGAATGTGCTGGTGCGTAACCGTCCTTCGTACCAGATTGCGCTCCAGGCGCTTGAAATGCCGCGAAAGAAGGCGGCTAGGGATTCTATTTTCAAGAAGCTCCTGAATATCCGCGATGCGGCGGGTGTGCGTCTTTTTGATTCCCTGTCTCTTGATACGGCGTTCCAGAGGATCCGCTGGGTGCGTACGCGTCCGGTCCGCATTTTAGAAGATGCGACGATGGAACAGGTGGCGGTGATCGAAGAGCATTCTACGGAGCTGCCGGGCGTCTCGGTGATTATCGAATCGCGTCGTGAATATCCGTATGGAACGCTTGCTTCGCATGTGCTCGGTTACACGAGTGAAATTTCGGAAGAGCAATTGAAACTTCCGGAATACGAATCTTATTCGCAAGGCGACCGTGTGGGCCAAAAGGGCTTGGAGCAGGAATACGACAAGGAGTTCCGCGGAAAAAATGGGCTCAAGCTTGTGGAAGTGAATGCGTCGGGGCGTGAGGTGAGAACTCTCCCGGATGTTGGCGGGTATATTCCTCCGGAACCGGGATTGCACATGGTCTCGACCATTGACTTGAAACTGCAAAAGGCGGCAGAAGCGGCGATTCCGGATTCGGCAAAAGGCGCTTTGGTGGCGATTGACCCGCGCAATGGCGAAATCTTGGCGATGGTCTCTTCGCCGCGACTCGACCCGAACATTTTTTCGCTGAAACGTCGCGAACGCAATAAGGGCTGGGCTCATGTGGCTCTTGACTCCATGCGACCGCTCACGAACCGTGCGATTTCGGGCGTTTATCCGCCGGCTTCTATCTTTAAGCTTGTGACGTCTGGGGCGGGGCTTGAAAGCGGGATTATTTCGGAGACGAAGTATTACCCGAAAGCTTGTACGGGGGGCTACCAGTACGGGGCGCGTTACCAGAGGTGCTGGGGTGTACATGGGAATTTGAACGTGGTGCATGCACTCCGTCTTTCATGTGACGTGTATTTCTATCAGGCCGGTCTTGAAATCGACATGGCGCGTATCAATGAATTTGCTCGCCGCTTTGGTTATGGTGAAAAGCTGCTCGGCATAGATATTCCAGGCGAGAAGGCGGGGTGGCTCCCGGATTCGGCCTCGTTCAACCAGCGCAACAAGCGCCTTGGCTGGCGTTGGGCTCGTGGGCTTATTTTGAACCTTTCGATTGGGCAGGGGCAGATGGTGACTCCTTTGCAGCAGGCCGTGTTTATCGGTTCCTTGGCAACGAACAAGGGCGTGTACCGGCCGCACTTTATGAAGGAACTTCAGGACTCGCAGGGCAATGTCGTGCGCCGCTATGAACCGGAAATTATCCGTCCGGGAACGATGAAGCCTGAGACGCACCGTGTGCTCATGAATGCGATGGATTCCGTGGTGAACCATCCAGGTGGTACTGGCAAGAAGGGCGCTGTGCCTGGAATCCGCGTAGGCGGAAAGACGGGCTCTGGCGAATGGAAAAAGGGGCAGAAGACGCATGCCTGGTTTGCAGCGGTAGCACCTCTGGATGACCCGCAAATTGCTGTGGCCGTGATTATGGAAGCGGCAGGCGGCGGTGGCTCTGTTGCGGCTCCGATTGCGCATAAGGTTCTGATGGCCTTCTTTGGGAAGGAGGAAGAAGAATGAGTTCCGGCCGTTTTGTGGATAAACCCCTGAAAATTGACTGGGTCTTTATTGGTGTTACGCTCACGCTGATGACGTGTGGCGTGTTGCTTGTGTATTCGGCGACGGTCAATGAGGAAATTGCCTTTTACGATACGCACTGGTTTAGGCAGATTATCTATTTCTTGATGGGGATCGCGATTGCGGTGGGACTTGTGTTCGTGAAGATTGACTGGCTTAAGCGTGCTGCGGTGCCGTCTTACGTGATTGCGCTTTTGATGCTCGTGTTTGTGCTCATTTTTGCGGGCGACGTGAAGGGGGCCGGGCGCTGGATTGACCTGAAGGTAATTAAGTTGCAGCCCTCGGAGTTTGCAAAGATTGCGTACCTGATTACGATTTCGTACTGGCTTTCGAAACATCCCGTGAGCTTGTATAAGCTTAAGTCGTTCCTGGTGCCTTTAGGCCTTTTCATTGTGCCGTTCTTGCTTGTGCTGAAACAGCCGGATCTGAGTACGGCGCTTGTGTTTACTGCTGTGACGCTTGTCGGGTTCTTTTTTGCGGGGCTCACGTTTACGGATTTGTTCCTGATTGTGAGTCCGGCTTTGTCAGTACTGTTTTCGCATTCGCAGTCCATGCAGATTCCTGTCTTGTGGGGTGCGCAGATTTGCCTTGTCGTATTCTCCGTATTGCGTAGACACTTGTCCAAGAAGCTCACGGGTGTGATTATTGCGACGAACATCTTGGCAGGTTACGCCAGCACGATGGTGTGGAATATGCTGGAACCGCACCAGCAAAAACGCGTGAACACGTTTTTGGATCCGATGAGTGACCCGCTGGGCGATGGCTATCAGGTGTTACAGTCAATCACTGCGATTGGTAGTGGTGGCATTGGAGGCAAGGGATTTGGAAACGGTTCGCAGACGAATCTCTCGTTTTTGCCCGAAGAACATACGGACTTTATCTTTAGCGTGCTTGGAGAACAGTTTGGCTTTGTCGGGTGCGCGGTGATTCTTGTGCTGTTTACTTTGTTCTTGTGGAGGGCCTCCTCGATTTGCAAGACGAACGATGACCCGTTTGTGACGCTTGTGACAATGGGCGCTGCGACAATCTTTTTGTTCCACATCACGGTGAATATCGCGATGACGATTGGGCTTATGCCGGTGACGGGGCTCCCGCTGCCGTTCCTTTCTTATGGAGGCTCGTTTGCGCTTGTGTGCTTGTTCCTCGTGGGGCTCTTGATGTGCCTCAGGTATCAGGGGAATAAGTGATTAGTAGACTGTAGACAGTAGGAAGTAGACGGTAGGAAGTAGGAAGGGGACGCCGCTATGCGGCTATAGACGAGAGAACGGCTCTATGAGCCTACAGACGAAAGACGAGAAAATGGCCGAAAGCGCCCAAAGCGAAGCGACCCCATAGCCCAGAGCGTAGCGTGCTCGGAGCGAGTTTACGAGCGTCCCCATAGCTTACAGCCTTACTTCGAAGCGTGTTGATAAAATTTTACCGTACAATTAGCCTGAAAAAAGCGTGTTATAGAGATAGGGGGCTTTCGCCCTTGGGGCGTGATTTTGCGCTGCTTTATGACTGGAGGCTTTATGGGCGTTTTGAGGACGGTTGCAAATTTTGTTTTCGGGATGGAGTGCCTTGCGTGCGGGAACTCGTCAGAGAGGCTTGACCCGTGGCTCTGCCCTGCTTGTGCGGCGGAACTTTTGCGGGAATCCTGCTCTTCAAAATTCCCGAACGACGATACATTTTGTTTGTTCCCGATGCGGCCTTTGACACGAAAGCTTGTGCATGCGCTCAAGTACAGGAACATTCCGGGGCTTGCCTCTTACCTTGTGCGACATTCTTCGGCAGTGAAGCATGGGGTGGTGGCGCAGGAACTTTCGATGCTTGCGCAGCCGCTTTACTTTGTGCCTGTGCCGCTCCATCGGGCGAGGTATCGTGAGCGCGGGTACAACCAGGCGGAACTCTTGGCGGCGGCGCTTGCGACTGCAACAGGAGGTAAGGTTTGCCGCTTGCTCAAGCGCAAGACGTTTGTGGTTTCGCAGACAAAGCTTTCAAAGGAGGAGCGAGAGATGAACGTGGCGGGGGCATTTGTGGCGGATTTCCCGAGGAAGATGCCTACGCGGGGGTGTGTTGTCGTGGTGGACGATGTTTTTACGACGGGGGCGACGACTTCGGCGTGCATGGCGGCGTTTGGACCAGATTTTCCGCTCCCCTTGAAGGTGTGTACGCTGATTTACGACGAACCTGCGACGGCTGTAGCGGATTTTGCCGCCGATTGCCGCGCCTTTTACAAATAACAAGTACAAATAAAAAAGCGTTCCCGGAGCTCGGAAACGCTTTTTACGGAGGAAGAGGGACTCGAACCCCCAAGCCTTACGGCGGCGGTTTTCAAGACCGCTGACTTACCAATTAGCCTATTCCTCCAATTGGTGCGCAAAGAATAGAAAAAAATGCAGGATATCGTCAACGATACTTTGCTTTTTGTTGAAGATTAATTATTTTTTTACATGTTATGAGCTACCAAGGAAAGTCTACCGATCTTGGAGACGGCGAAGTCGCTGCTCTCTTGTTCGAGTACATGCCCAAAATTGCTGCCGAACACGAGACGGACAGCCTCTTGGTACTTATGGCTGATTTGGGTCGGCAGATTGTGCAGGCCGACCGCTGTTCCCTCTGGCTTATTGACGAAGAAAAGAACGAGCTGTGGACCAAGGTGGCCCATGGTGTGAGCGAGCTGCGTATTCCGCTTTCGGCTGGCTTTGTCGGGTATTCCCTCAAGACGGGTGAACCGGTTCTCGTCGATGATGCTTACCGGGACGCTAGGTTTGACCGCCGTAGCGATATCAAGAATGGCTACCATACGACGTCTGTCATGACGATGCCGCTTGAAAGCGATGGCCGCGTGATGGGCGTGTTCCAGGCAATCAACAAGGTCGGGGAGAACGTGTTCTTCTCTGAAAAAGACCTGGAACGCCTGAAGCTCATTTCTGTTTATTCCGCAAAGACGATTGAGTCTGCAATTCGCGCCCAGAAGTTGGAATGTTATGCGAAACAGCTGGAACGCAAGGCTAAGGAACTCAAGTCTGCGCATATGGAACTTATCCGCATTCTGGGCGAAGTCTCTGAATTCCGCAGCCAGGAAGTGGGCGACCATATCCATCGCGTTGCTGAGATTTCTTTGAAGCTCGCCAAGTACCTTGGTCTCCCGGCAGACCAGCAGGAACTGATTTACTATGCGGCTCCGCTGCATGACCTTGGAAAGGTCGGCATTGCGGACATGATTTTGAACAAGGCGGGCAAGCTCACTCCTGAAGAGTTCAGCATCATGAAGAGACATTCCGTTATCGGGCGCACGCTGCTTCGCGATTCCAAGACGGACTTGCTCTGCATGGCGTCGGACATTGCTAGCGCCCACCATGAACGTTGGGATGGTACGGGCTACCCGGACAAGCTCAAAGGCGAGGAAATCCCGCTCGCGGCACGCATCTGCGCTGTGGCCGACGTGCTGGATGCGCTTTCGAGTCCGCGCTGCTACAAGCCCGCTTGGCCAGAAGATCGCGTCAAGGAAGAGATGAAAAAGTCTAGCGGTTCGCACTTCCAGCCGGAGCTCGTTGATATCCTCATGGCGCATTGGGACGAATTTTACTCTTGCTATAAGCCCGATGGCGAGTTCGTCAAGAAGAACCTCCTGCCACCTGTGAAATAAATCACATCGTCTTTTTTGCTATGCCCGCCGTTGCGCGGGCGTTATTTTTTATTTGCAGAAGGGGGGGGGCTGAGAATAAATCCGGGGAGACCGCTTAAAATTGCCGAAAATAAAGAAAAAACCTCGGTTTTCACCGAGGTTTCTTCGTGGTTCCGATTGGAATTGAACCAACGACACGCGGATTTTCAGTCCACTGCTCTACCAACTGAGCTACAGAACCATTTTGGTGACCCAATTATACATATTTATTTTCACCTTGTCAAGGGTAAAGAGAATATTACTGTTATTTTTTTGAAAAAACTACTAAATTTAGTGTTGTTGGATGGATTATTGAGGTGTCCCATGGAAAAACTATGGGAAATGTGTTCTTTATTTTAGGTGGTCGCCGTGATTCGCTCAAAAAAATGGATTAGAGAGATTCTTTCTCTGGCTGCGGTTTTAGGTACAGCATTTGTGGTAGGCTGTGCTGATGATAATGAAAATGGCTCGTTCAATGGGCCGAGTTCTCCGGATTGTACTGCACTTAATAATTGTGGTGCCTCTGTTCCGGGTTCTTCTGCTGGCACCAGCGTTCCGTACTCTTCAAGTATGGAAATCATCCAAATCGTAACTAGCAGTAACGATACCATTGCGGAGACGACCTGGGTTCAATTGCCGCCTGATACCACCGTTCATTGGGTGGGTCAGTCTGCATTGCGTATAACTGAAATTACCCCGCTTAACTTGGATTTCCTGGACGAAAATGGCAACGATCCGTCCTGGGTGGAAATCTACAACTCTAGCGACCAGGATGTAGATTTGGCGGGCTATACGCTTGTCGAAAATTTGAAGAACTTGCGCAAGTGGGTGTTTGGCCACGACATTCTCAAGGCAAAGTCCTTTAGAGTTGTTTTCTGCGACAAGAATAATATTTCTGCAGTAACTATTGCCGATAACGGCGATCGCCATACGCGCCCGCATACGAACTGGAAGCTTGACAAGAATGGCGGCACGCTTTACTTGCTTGACAAGTTTAACGGCATCCGTGACTCGGTCGCTTATCCGGAATTGACGGGTGGCCTTAGCTGGGGCATTGTTGATGGTGGCTACTGGAAATATTTTGAAAAACCGACTCCGGAAAGACCGAATACCGAAGCAAAGTCTTATGACGAAATTGTCCCGGCTGCTGATATGAGCGGTCTCAAGTCCGGTTTCTATAACGAACCGTTTACCTTGAATCCGCCTGCACTCCCGGAAGGTGTCACGCTCCGCTGCACGACCAACGGTTCTGTGCCGACCGAAAGCTCTCCGGAATTCAACTCTCCGAAGCGCATTGAACATAGTGTGTCTTTCCGTTGCGCGACGTTCAAGAAGGGCGCTATTTCGAACACGGTGACGACCCGTACATTCTTTGTTGATGAAGATCAGGTGAAGATGCCGATTGTCGCTATCAGTGTGGACTCCAGCTTCTTCCGTGAACATTATATCAAGACGAGCTGCGATGCTCCGAAGAACTGCAAGGACAGCGCCGGGCTCTATGCCGATGTGGAATATCCGATCCATGTGGAATACTTTGAAAATGGCTCTTCTACGAAGGATGGCTCCACTTGGGAAAAGGATGCTGGTATCGCCCTGATGGGTGGCTATAGCCGCTTGAACGACAAGAAGTCTGTCTCTATCCGCCTCCGCGAAGAATATGAAGACGGTAGCATCAACTATCCGTTGTTTGAAACCCGCAAAGGCGTGAATGACAAGTACAAGTCCTTCAACCTCCGCAACAATGGTAACCGCTATGTGAGCGACTACATTGAAGATGCTATGGGCGGAGCCCTCCTTGAAGGTACGAGCGTGGATTACCAGAGAAGCCGCCAGGTGGTGGTGTTCTACAATGGCAGATACTACGGCATCCATGATATGCGCGAACGCTTCAACAAGCATTACGTAGAAACGAACTACAAGATCGAAGCGAATACGGTGAATTTCATCAAGCACTTGGGCAAGGAAGTCGAAGCCAGCAACGGCACGACCGATGCTTACATGAACATGCTCCACTTTGTGGCTGCAAACGATTTCTCGGGCGAAAACAATGCGAACTACGCTGCCGCAAAGCTTTTGCTTGACGTGGGTAACCTTGCGGACTACATGGCTGCTGAAATTTATATGCATAACGGTGACTGGCCGAACAACAACGTTCGTGCATGGTCTGCTCCGGAACACCCGTGGAAGTTCATGGTCTATGACCTTGACCATGGTTTTGACTGGATGTGGGGCGTGAATGGCGGTGAATTTGACCAGAGCAGCAATATGTTTGCCTGGATCAAGAAGGGTGGCGGAAACAAGCCGTGCAAGGAAGAAGGCTGCTTTGCTAACCTCTATAACCAGCTTATCAAGAACCCGGAATTCAAGCGTATGTTCATCAACCGCTCTGCTGTGATGTTCAATAGCTATACGAATGGTGCAAACGTCGAAAAGATTGTTAATTCGATGACGTCTAAGATTGATGCTCAGGAAATGGAACGCGACCTTGCCAAGTTCAAGCAGAATGAAAAGTATTATTCTAACTCTTGCGGAAAGGGCTTTGACAAGACGGGCTCTTGCTTGAAGGAATGGGCTAGCAAGCGTGATTCCAAGGTTATCCAGGAATACGAAGAAGAATTCGGTTTGAGCGGCATGGCTTCTGTGACGATCGCTGCTTCTGGCAGTGGTACGGTGCTTATGGAAGGGGCTGCTCTCCCGAATGGTGCTACGACTTACAAGGGCAAGTTCTTTGTGGGTAACCCGATTCTCTTGACTGCTGTTCCGGGCGCAGGCGCTTCGTTTATTGGTTGGAGCGATGGTGTTGCAGACAACCCGCGCTTGGTGGAACCGACGGAAGGTGCAACCTTCACAGCTAAATTCCAGTAATTTAGGACGACGAGAGCGCTACGGTGAGATGAGCCTTGCCGAGATGCGCCGCCGCTCGTGATGAAATTCGTGGCCTGGATGAAAATCCAGGTCGCTTTTTATTTCTACATTTTGCTATATGAAAAGTCCCGTGCGTAAGATGTTCGATGGCATTGCGAGCCGTTACGATTTTCTGAATCACTTTCTGAGTTGTTATCAGGATGTGCTGTGGCGCAGGTATTGCTGCAAACGCCTGAAAAAGATGATGTGTGGGATGCCGCGCGATTTGAATAAAGTTCGCTTGCTGGACTTGTGCGGGGGTACGGGCGATTTTGCCAACACGTTCCGCAAGATTTTCGAATCTGGTTGCGTGTGCGCGCGCGACTTTGTTGTAAACCCTGCTGTAATCGGTGATTTTTCGTACGGGATGCTCGCTGAAGTCAAACCGAAGAAAATTGATGCGCATGCAGTACAGCTCGACGCGATGAAAATGCCGTTTGCCGAACGCCAATTTGACGTGATTCTGAATGGCTTTGGTATGCGTAACGTGCCCGATGCCCGTGGCGCCTTGATGGAATCTTACCGCGTGCTCGATGCGGGCGGCTACCTTTGCGTTTTGGAATTTTTCTCGCCGCGAAACTTGTTCAACAAGTTCTTCTATAAAGTACTTGCACCGCTATTTATCCCGGTGATGGGCGCCTTCTTTAGTGGCAAGCGAGATGCTTACGAATATCTGGTGAACTCAATTATCCGCTTTTTGCCAGTCGATCAGTTCTGCAAAATGGCAGAAGAATGCGGCTTTGAAGTCAAACAGGTTAAGATGTTCGATGGCGGGATTTCGTTTGGCGTGTTCTTGCACAAGCCGGGTAAAGCATGAGCCACTTTGTGCTTGGAGTGACGGGTGCTAGCGGCAGCATTTATGCGACCCGTACGGCGATGTACTTACAGCGTTTTGGTCATGAGGTAACGCTCATCGTGACGCACCCGGGCAAACAGGTCCTCGAATACGAAGACCAAAGTGCGCTTTTCGACTATTGCAAGGACGTGTGCAACGTGGATGATTTTTTTGCGGAATGCGCGAGTGGTTCTAGCGATATTGCGGGCATGGCTGTGGTGCCGTGCTCCATGGGAACGCTTGGACGTATTGCGGCGGGGACTTCGGACAACTTGCTTGTGCGCGCGGCTGATGTGTGTCTTAAGGAACGCAGGCCGCTTGTGATTGTGCCTCGCGAGATGCCGTACAACTTGATACACATCGAGAATATGAAACATGTGACCTTGGCGGGAGCGGTCGTGATTCCTGCTTCGCCGCAGTTTTACTGCAAGCCGCAAAGCGTTGAAGAGCTCGTGGATACTGTTGTCGCGAAAATCCTAAAGCACTTGGGCGTGGAACAATCGCTTGTCGCGAGTGTTGCTAAAGTATGGAGCGGTGAGCTATGAGGTATGAGGTCGCGCTAAAGCGCTTTGAGCACGCTTCGCTTTGGGCTTACTGCTCCGAGGTTTTATCACTAACGATTATTGACTAAAGACTAACCACTGTCTACTTCCTGCTTCCAACTTCTTACTAAACCATGAATAAAATCCTTGAATTTACACATCTTGTCCGTTTGAGCCATTCGCTGTTTGCGATGCCTTTTGCCATTGGTTCCATGTGGGTTGCTGCAAACGGTTTCCGAGACATGAGCGCTTTTGAAACGGCCCGCATTATCGTGCTCATCGTGCTTTGCATGGTGACCGCCCGTAACAGTGCCATGAGCTTTAACCGCATTGCAGACGCCAAGTTCGATGCGGAGAATCCGCGGACGGCAAAGCGCCATTTGCCGGCAGGACGCCTGAGCCGTAAATCGGTGATGGCGTTCTTGGCGTTGAACGGAATCTTGTTTGTTGTGTTTGCGTGGATGCTCCAGCCGCTTGCAGGGGCGCTTGCGTTCCCGGTATGGCTATTGTTGCTCTCGTATTCGTACTGGAAGCGTTTTAGCTGGCTTTGCCATTGGTTCCTTGGTTTTGCGATTGGCATGAGCCCGCTTGGCGCCTGGATTGCCGTTCGTGGCGAATTTGCCGTGTTCCCGATTTTCCTTCTGTTCATTTTGATGCTCTGGATGGGCGGTTTTGACATCATTTACGCCACGCAGGATATTGAAATTGACCGCAAACAGGGCTTGCATTCCGTGCCCGCCCGCTTTGGCCTTGAAAAGTCCTTGCGCATTGCGCTGGCAAGCCATTTGGCAATGCTCGTGCTTTGCGTCGTGTTCGGGTTCTTCTGGAATATGGGCTGGATTTGGTGGGCGATAACGGGACTCATGACCGCTGCTATCGTCTATATTCACTTGTTCAGAAAATCGAATGACCTAGATGCGATGAACCGCGACTTTTTCCTTGCGAATGTGGCAATTAGCGCTCTCGTGATGATAGGCCTCATCGTCTGGATTTGCATGGGAGGTGATGTCAATGAACTTTATTAATCGCCCGAATGGTAAGTTCACGAACGAAGAAAAAGTGAAAATGTTCCATACGATGGGAGGCGTCGCCTCCGTCATTGCGCTTGTGCTCGTCATTCTTATTGAATCCGGTCTTGAAGGCGAACGTCGTGAAATGGCGGATATGGGCCTTACGGCGATGATTGTGATGCTTGCTGTATCGCTTATCGGAAGCATGTACTTCAAAAAGTAGGAATTCGGAACTCTATTAAAGGGAGATGCCCGCTCTTGGCGGGCATGACAAAAGAAGAGAAGCCGCCCATCGGGCGGCATTCTTGTGTATAAGAGTTATTGCTTTATGCAACGGATGGGTAGTCCATCAGTTTTGTCGTACAAGCGCCAGTTATTAGGGACGTAGGAGTCGCTTTTATCATTAAATATTAGCGCAACTGCGGTTGTGTCACGCGAATAGTATTTTTCTTGAATTGCGGTCCAATAGGCCGTGTTGTTTGTAGAGTACTTTATTTTATCGCGTTCTTCGGTATAGTCAATTCCGTTCCTGAAGAAGACGTTCATATAGCCTGTCGGGATGGATGAAAATCCGCAAACGTCTGTATGGGTTTCGTCGTAACCCGTGGCGTTCTTCTGGAGGTCCTCAACGTTGCACTGGGTCAAAAGTGAGTCCCAGTCTCTGCGGGTCGGGAGTCTCCATCCTTTAGGACAAATTCCCTGAACTGAAGAGGTGTCTGCAATTACAATGGAATCGGGATGAGGATTTTTCGGAAGACCGATGGCCATATCCCAACTGTAAAGGCGTCCGTATGTGGCACAGCCATTGTCATTATCGCCGCACCAGCTACCTGCGACTTCAAACTTTAGGTTTTCGGCCATCCATTCCTGATTGCCAATCTTGATGGTTTTATAGCTGTTGCCGTCTCTAGAGTCCGTTATGGTAACGTAGTCTACAGGCGCTCTTCTCCAGTTCTCGTCGTAGCATTCCATGTGAAGCCCGTTGTACACGGCGACTTTGCCATCGTTCGCGAGCCCGCATTTGCCGAGGAACTGTGTGACCTTTGTTGCCGGGAGCCATCTGTAATAATTGTTTTTTGTGCCGCAATAATAGGAGGAATCCTTGTAGGTGACCGTATCGCCGTCTAATGCTTTGCGGCAGACTCCGCCGAGGCTGTCAATCGGCTCCACAATGTGCCAGGAACTGAAACTTGATGCATAGGTAATCATCGTGTCGCAATAGAATAGCTTGTTGTTATAGCCTACGGTCATGCCTAATTTTTCGGGGAAGCTTTTACTACAGGTGCCGTACATCTCTTTGAACGTGTCGCTAATCCATCCACTGTATGACGTGTTGCACGCATAGTCTTTTCCGTTGTATTGTTTCCAGGTAAGTCCTGTGGCGTGGCAGAATCCTAGAGCTTTGTCAATTTCATTTTCTTCGCGCCAATGGTATCTTTTGTTGGAGCCGACTCCCGTATAGGTGCAGCCGTAGTTCTTGCCGTTGTATTTGAAAAGACCTTCTTGCTTTTTAGGGCCGCATACACCAAGAGCTTTGTCCACGTCTGTATAAATTTGCCATGTCTGGTTGGCAGAACAATAGTATGACGTGTCTCTGTATACTTCAACTTGGCCTAGCAATGATGATGTGCATTTTTCTAGAACAATGTTGGCGGGGGCAATTTTCCAGGAGTGATCGGAACAATAGTAATAGTTGTCTTTGTATTTATACGATGTTTTGTAGTCGTCTTTTTTGCAAACGCCCAAAGCGAGTTCTACGGAGTCCATTAATGTCCATCTCAAATTTTTACAGACGTACATTTTATTTGCGTATTCGGCAGTCTCGTAATCAATGCTTATTGTGCAGTTTCCAAGCGCCTGCGTGATGGTGAACTTTGTCCAGCCGGTGTCGCTACAAATGTAATCTACTGAATTTACCTGTCCAATTTTATCTTTAGTTCCCTTATAGCAGAGTCCTAAGGTTTTTTCAAGCGTGGTGAATTGGCGCCATTCTTCGTTGACGCAGCCGTACTTGACGGAATTATGCACTTTTTCGAATCCGTCCCTGTCGTCGTCGCATAAGCCGAGAACTTCGGATTTTGTGGCCTGTCTCCAAGTGGAATCGCAGATGTAGTCCCTGCCGGTGCTATCCGTTTTTAGTACTCCCTTGAGCTTGGGCGTGCAGAAACCGAATTCAGATGTGGGGTGCGTGAGCTTTTCCCATTTTGTGGGGCTCGTGCAGCCGTAAGTTATGCCGTTGAAATTCTTTGTCGTATAGAGCTTGGTGGAATCGCAGTTGCCGTAGTAATCGTAAATGTTTGTTGTGCGCCAGCTTATGGAATCGCAGATGTAGCTGTAACCGCTAGATTTTACGGTGTCGATTTTTCCGGAAATTTTGGGAGAACAGATGCCGAGGTTCTTTTCGGTTGTGGAGAGTGTTTCCCATTTCTTTGTTGCGCGGCAGGCGTATGTCGTACCCTTGTATTCAAGGGTCGTGTAGAACTTGGAAGCTTCGCAGTTACCGACAAAGTCAACCATGACGGTGCTGCGCCAGCCTGTGGAATCGCAGAAATAAGAACTGTAACTACTGCCACTCTTGAGAGAATCAATTTTCCCGTATCGGGTTGGCGTGCAGAATCCGATGGAATCTTCGCGGGTGCTAGCCTTGTTCCAGACGGAGTCCTTACAAATGTATTTCTTACCGTAGTTTACCTTTTCTTCCCATTGTCTTTCCTTGGTACACTTGCCGATGGAATCTCGGAGGACCGCCTTGCGCCAACCTGTGGTGTCGCAGAAGTATTGCGTGGAATCGTACTTTGTCTTGACGGTTCCCATTTTGGCAATGCTGTCGGGAGTGCAAAGGCCGATGGCTGCTTCGGTTGTCGTGGGCTTACGCCATGTGGAATCATCGCAGATGTAGGTGCTGTCGTTGTTAATTACTTTTTTCCACTGGTTTGTGGCGGTACATTTACCGATGGAGTCTGTGAGGACAGCCTTACGCCAGCCGATAGAATCGCAGATGTAGTCAATGGATTCCTTCTTGTTTTCGAATACGGCCATTTTCTTTAAGCTGTCGTTATTGCAGAGGCCGATGGATGATTCAATGTTTGTGGGCTTACGCCATGTGGAATCATCGCAAATGTAACTTTGTCCGTTCAGCTTTTGCACTTCCCATTGGTTTTTCTTGGTGCAGCTTGCATCAACGTCGTTCATGGTTGCGTATTCCCAAGTGTTGTTTCTGCAAATGAACAACGTATCCTTGTAATAATGCTTATCGCCGCGTTCCGAAGAAAGGCAGGAGTTTTCGTCGTCTTTGACCCATTTCTTTTTATTGCAGTAGTAGTTTTTGCCCTTGCTTGCGACAAAGAAATCGTCAAGGTATTTGTATGTGGAAGAATCGCAAGTGGGGAGTTGGCTTTCTGTTTCAACAAAGTGCGACATCTTCATGCAACGCACGGCGTAATAGGCGCTGAAATTGGCTTCTTCAAAATACGCCTTCCCTTTGGAGGTCACCTTAAAGACATCGAAATCGGATGTCATGAGGTAGGATTCTTTGCCTTGGCCCTTGCATTGAAGCTCTCCGTTGACGGTTTCGCAGGAACCGGACATTTGCGGGTCGAAACCGAAGGCAGGGTCGGTGACGCTTTTAGCGAATTTGAGCATGTATTCGTAATCGGCTTCGGACGGAATCTTGAACCCGCTAGGACATGCCTGGTCGGCATTCATGCTCTGGTACAGGCGACCATTGGATTCGCAGTTTTCGTAATCCCCGTCGTAACAGGAGCTTTTTGATACTTTGTAGTTTGCGTTTTCGGCCATCCATGTGTAAGGCCCGAATTGGATGGTCTTATAGGAGTTGCCACTTTTTACGTCAAGAATTTCGCTTTTGATGATGCTTGCTGTTCCGGTCTTGGAATTGTAATTGCTTCCTGTAATGGTGGAGTCTCTGAATTCGTCGCCACCGAGGTTGTCCTCTTCCTCATCTTCAATTGAGGGGTCCTCTGCGCTACTGCTGTTGTCATCGCCACAGGCGCCTAGATATAACGGTAAAACCAAACACGATGATAAAAATGCCTTTCGGAACGTAAATCGCGAAAAGTGCATATTGCCTCCTTAATTTGAGCGCAATATACAAATATTTTAATTGTAAGACTGTGGATGTAATTTTTAGAGTAAAAGAATCGTTGTAAATGTTGTTTAAATTTCCAAATCTGCTGATATGACTGTCTCAATGGTTCCATCGTCGCATTCAAAGAGAAGGCTGCCGTCATCGTTCATATCAATGATGCGGCCTGTTTTTTTGATGGAGCCTTCACCTGTGTCTCGGTTTTGATCGGTGCAGTGGTTATTCACAACGATAGTACCGCGTGAGCCAATGAACTGGTCCATGCGTTTCCAGGCTTCGACCCAGGGGCGAATGCCGAAGGCTTTGAACTGTCCTATGGCGCGCTCGAGATTCCCTACAAGTGCTTGCAAGAGTTTTTCGCGATTGATTGTGCGTCCAAAAATTGCCTTGAGCGTGGTGACGGCCCGATTCAAATGGGCGTAATCGCTTGGCTCGCTATTGACGTTGATTCCAACTCCCATCGAAAGGGCGGGACGTGGTGGCGTTTTTTGCTGCGGTGCAAGCTGCTGTTCGGACTGTTGCTGACGTATAAAAACAATCTCAGCGAGAATCCCGCAGAACTTGCTCTTGCCGTAAAGTATGTCGTTCGGCCATTTGACCGTAATTTTTGGAGTGCTTGCGCTTGCCGATTCCGCGCCATTACGATTTTCAGTTGCCGCGATTCCTTGGATATTGTTGAAAGTTTCAGCAAATGTGAGTGCGGCAACTTGCGTAATTTGTGCGTAGCTACTGGCAGGGATGCCTTTGAGCGGGATTAAAATGTTGAAATAAAGATTTTTGCCGGCGGGGGAGTCCCATGTGCGTTCGTGACGGCCATGTCCATCGCTTTGAGAATCTGCGACGAAAAGTGTGCCGGGTGCAATTTCACCAGAGGCTGCCATGGACTTCATGAGCTTGTGTGTACTGCCAATCGTCTCAAAAAGATAAGCTGGCGCACCACTAAAACCTGTGAGCTGCCAACCTGAAAAATTACGTTCTTGTGAAAACATTTACTTAGTCGTTAGTCAATGGTCGTTTGTTGCCTTTGACGTAATTCTATCACGATTATTCTTCTCTAGTCTTTCGTCTGTAGCCACGTAGTGGCGTTCTTTCGTCTAACTTACTCGTCAGCTTGCTTTTCTTGGAGTTCCTTGAGTGCTTCTTCTGGGAAAATGTTGAAGAATTCCTGCTTCTTGTCCTCGAAAAGCTGCAACATGCGTTCCTGCTCAAACTGCTCGCGGTCAATGTTCTGCATAAAGAACTCGTCCTTGGCAAAGTTGCGGCTTTGGATAGTCTTCTTGATATCTTCGGACAGGTCTACGTTATCCCAAAGAATGTAGTACGAACCGACAAATCCATCTGCAAAAATGTCAACGTTCAATTTGACCGAGTTACTTTGCGTTGAATCAACCATTTCGACTTTGGTTTCGCGCTTTTCGGGGCGGAATACGTCAACGTCGTTTACAGGTTTGGACAAATCCTGAGCCCAGCAAAATGCTGTTGCACATAGAAAGAACATTACCTTATGCTTGAACGACAAAATCATATTTACAATATACAATGAAAAATGTCGAAAAATATGGAGGATGTAAAAAAGCTTGGCTGAAAATACACCAAAAAAGCGCCATGATGGTATGTGACGTACCGATATTCTGCGAAGTGTATTATATGCGCGGATTTCTCGCCCTGCGTCTGTAGCCACGTAATGGCGTTCTCTCGTCTAAAGAGCGAGCGGCATCCACGGCTTCACAACGTCGATAGACTCGAGCTTGCCCTGCAACTTGCGGCGGATGGCCGCTGCGGCAATCATTGCTCCGTTGTCCGTACTCAGGCTGCGGTCCGGCACGCAGAAGCGGATACCTTTCTTATCGCAGTAGTCCTGCAAGCGGGTGCGCAACCAGCTGTTTGCACTCACGCCACCGCCCATCACGAGCGTCTTCATCTTCGTCTTCTTGAGGGCGTTGATGGTCTTTGTGACAAGGCTATCGACAATCGCGTCTTCAAGCGAGGCGCAGATATCGCCGAGGTTCTGCTGGATAAATTCCGGGTCGTGCGTTTCGGTATAACGGAGCACGGCGGTCTTTAATCCACTGAACGAAAATTCGCAGCTGTCGTGCGTGTGAAGTGCGCGTGGAAATTCCACGAATTTGCGGTTGTGGTCCTTGCCGAGGCGGCTAATCGTTGCACCTGCGGGGTACTTGAGGCCAATGAGCTTACCGCACTTGTCGAATGCTTCGCCGGCAGCATCATCGCGGGTGCGACCGATGCTTGTGTACTTGAATCCCGGTTCTTCCATCACAAGTTCTGTGTGTCCGCCTGAGACGGTAAGCGTCAAAAATGGCGGTTCAATGTCCGGGTTAGAGAGCCAGGCAGCGGCGAGGTGGCCTTCGAGATGGTTCATGCCGTAAGCCGGAATGTTCAAATCGCGGGCGAGGCCTTTGGCAAAGCTTGCACCAACGAGGAGCGGTCCCATGAGGCCCGGGCCAGTGGTGTAGGCGATGGCGTCAATGTCCTTGAGCTCAACGCCCGCTTCCTTGACGGCGGCTTCGGCGATGGGGGCAATCTTTTGCAAATGCGCACGGGCGGCGATTTCGGGAACAACGCCACCGTAGAGGGCATGTTCGTCAATTTGGCTGTAAAGTGGATTCGAAAGAACTTTGAGTGGGTCGTCCTGCAAAACAGCACATGCTGTTTCGTCGCAGCTGGATTCAATTCCAAGCCAAATCATATTCCGTATTCCTCGTCTTTATTATCATCCTCGGTCTTTGTCTTGATGAGCTTGATCTTGTCTGGTTTGACAAGGATAGCCTTGATGGACATGCTGCGGTCGATATCGGACGGCAAGTTCAACTTGACTGTGGGAGTGAGGCTGTCTGCATCTTCAATGGCAAAGCGGGTGTATTCAATAAAAAGTTCAATGTCGTTGCTGTTCACGGCTTCGACGACTTTCTCACCACCGGTGATTTCGACGGTCGCCTGCTGTGGCGAGAGTGTGTTCAAAGCGCGGTCATAGAAGCCGATGAGCTGGATAGGGATGTTCTTGAATTCCTTGGACTTGATTTTCTGGACATCGACAAAAATCTTGGCGACGGTATCGCTTGGTGTCACGAATGGCGGCAAAAGTTCAGTCTGGAGTTTGACGGAGAATGTCTTGCTGGCCTTGATGCTATCGATGAATATAGAATCTGTCGGAATGTCGATAATGCGCGTGAGTGCGTTACGTGCGCCAGAGACTTTCAAGTCTTCCTGGAGGAGCTTGGGGGGCTGGACAATCACATAGCCCGGTGCGGCGTTGAAATTCGTATTGCTCTTGATGGGGATGCTGCGCTCGATTCTTGTGTCGACAGCGACATCGATAAAGAGGTACTGGTTGTCCGGTTCAACGTAGTGGACTGTTGCAAAGTTCGGAGCCACAAAATTCTTTGAATCAAGGTGGATGCGCCTGGAGCCGAGTTCGGCGAGGTGCATGTCGACAACCATCGCAGCCCGCTTTTGCGACTGCAGGCGGATAAGGTCCAAGGGCTTGCCTTCGACGGTCACCGAAACTGTGCTAGGCGGCTTCGATGCAATCGCGAGCGCCTCGGGCAACTTCACGAACGTAAGCGGAACTTCCATCGTCAGTTGGAAGTCCTTCAGCGAGATGACATAGAACCAGAGGGCCATCGCGCATACCAAGGCGGTAATCTTTAATATGATGTTTCCCATAAAAGCCCCTTAAAGAACCTCTATAAATTTAATTATATTCCAGGCGTGTTCGGACAATTAGGTTACTTAATATCGGAATCTTTTAGAGGATGGAAGCAGCACCGCACGGTGATTCTCCCGTCTTTGTTGACGATTTTCCTGTGCTCGCTTTTGCTTGCGGCCTCTTTTACGGCGCTCGGCGTCTCGTTTAAGCTCCTCTCGGCCGAAAAATCGCTGTACGTGATTGAGGCTTTTTTGAAAGAGGACGTTCCCGAAGATTCCATTGCGGTTATCCAGACTCGGCTCAAACATACACGCCATGTGGAGTCTGTTGCGTTTGTGAGTGCGGATTCTGCACTTGCAGATTTTAGCAATCATTTCTCGCCGGACATGCTGGAGCTTGTTGAAGGGAACCCGATCCCTGCATTCTTCCGAGTATCCTTGAGCGAAGAGGCGCGCAACCCGGCAGACCTTTCCGAAGTGCGCAACACGATTGCCGAAGAAGCGTATTTTGAAGAGGTGCAGGCTCCATTGAAATGGGCTTCGCGAATTGCGTCGTGGAAGTTCAAGATGATATTCTGGCCGATTTGCATCAGTATCCTTTTGCTCATTACGCTCTCGCTCATCATTTGCAATTCGGTGAGGCTTTCGCTCATGTCCCGCAAACTCCTGGTCGAGAACATGAAGTACGCGGGCGGCAGTTACTTGTTCATTGAATTTCCGTTTGTGCTTGAAGGGGCAATGCAAGGTTTTTTAGGGAGTGGCATTGCCATTTTGTTGCTTGGGCTTGTCATCCGTTCGCTCGTGCAGATGTTCCCGATTGTGGCTAGTGGCGTTGCCTATTTTGGAATCGTTGCGCTATTTACGGTGCTCTTGGAAACGATGCTTGCGGGCTACTTTAGTTTCCGCACGGTGCGCAGTTTCTTGTTCGAAAAGAAGGGTGAGCAGGAATAATGCGACTTGTTTGCCGGTTCATTCCGCTTTTGGTTTTCATCTTTGCCGTGGTGGCGGGTTCGGCCGTTTCGTCTTATGCGGCCCCGAAAAAGACCGATGCGCAGATTGATGAACAAAAGAACGCCCTTAAAAAGCTGGAGGTCGATCTTGCAAAAAAGCGTGAAGAACTTGCCGTCCTTGAAACCGAAGAAAAGGGCGTCTTGAATACGATTTCGCTTTTGGACCAGAACTTGAACCGTACCAGGTCTTACCTTTCGGAACTGACCCGCAATGAGGATATGTTGCAGGGGGCGGTCAAGCAATTGGTGATGGATATCGATTCTCTTGACTCAAAAATCAAGGCCCGCAAACGCGCCATGAGAAAGCGTATTCGTAATTTGTATGTACACGGTCGCAGTAACGATGCCGAAATCCTTTTTGAACTTTTGACAAAGAACGGGAACCCGGAACGCGAAGTTTACTGGGTGCACCACTTGTTGAACCGCGACCGCGAAGACGTGGAAACGCTCCGCCAGCTCATTGCCGAACGCACGCAGAAACAGCAGACGCAAGAGAAACACTTGGCCGAGCTTTCGAGACTTCGTTCCCGCAAGGCGGTCGAAGAACGCGGTCTTGTAGCGCAGATGAACGGTCAGGCTCGAATGCTGAATTCCCTCAAGCACGACAAGGCTGTGCAGCGCATGGCGCTCAAGGAATTCGAACGCAACCAGAAGACCATGCTTGCGCTCCTCAAGAAACTTGAGCAGCGCCGCAAGCGAGAAATCGAAGAAGCGAAGCGCGCCGAGGCAGCCCGCCTCGCCGCCCTCAAGAAGAAGGAACGCGAAGCCGAGAAAAAGCGCCAAGCGGCAGACAAGAAGCGCGAATCAGAAAAGAAACGTGAGGCAGAGATCGCCCAAAAGCAGACTCCGGTTTCGCATTTCAAAGGTCCCAAGTGCATGCCGCTCGACGGCCCGATTATCAGCGAATACGGCCTGCAGGAACACCCGGTGCTCCACATCATGACGCGTAACTTGGGCGTCGAAATCCGCGGAAAGCGCGGTGGCCGCATCCGTGCCGCCGCCGCCGGAACCGTGGCTATGGTCGCCGAAATTGACGGCCGTGGCCCCTCTGTGATCATTGAACACGAAGATGGAACGTACACGGTGTACGGTCACATGAAGGCAATCCACGTCCAAGAGGGCAAAAGTGTCAAGAAATGCGAAGAAATTGGAGAAGTGGGCGATATTGCTTCGTTAAATGGTATTAAATTGTATTTCCAAGTAAGCGAAGGGACACAGACCGTGGACCCGTTGCAATGGTTGAAACAGAGATGATAGAATATCGCTTAAATGGCCCCGCCTCCCAGGAACGAATCCGCATTCGTCTTATGGCGGCGTTGCGTGAGAACCGCTTTCCGCAGTCGATTCTTATCGACGGTCCTGTGGGCATTGGCAAAAAAGCGCTTGCGATGGAAATTGCCCAGGCGCTCCAGTGTACAAACCCGAGCGTTCGCCCGTGCGGTAATTGCTTCGGCTGCAAAATGGCAACCGATACCGGCGTGACCGACAACTGGGTCGTGCCGATGGAAGCGAAAGAGGCTAGCGCCCGCAATGCTGCCGACGTCTCTGCCGGGAGCTCTGCAAAGACCATCCAGGATTTTAAACAGGCCTACATCGAAGAAATCACGAAGAACCCGTACCGCGTGGATATTTTCAGTGCGGGCGCCGTGATTTCGGTGGAACTCATCCGTACGATGACCGCCTCCTTTGCGATGAAGGGTGACCGCGTGCGCGTGGTGATTATCGCCGAGGCCGACCGCATGAATGATTCTGCGGCAAACGCGTTCCTCAAGACTCTTGAAGAAGTCCCGCCGAACACGTACTTCATTTTGACGACTTCGTCTCGCGAAAAGCTCTTGCAGACGATCCGTTCGCGCTGCCTTGCGCTCCACCTGCCACCCCTCACGGATGAGGAAGTGCGTCAGGAGGCCATTCGCGTTGGCGGCGAAGAATTTGACGAATCGACTCTGACCGACGATGTGATTGGTCTTGCCGTGGGTTCCCCTGGCATGGCGCTTTACTACGCCGAACACGCCAAAAACTGGAGCCCGCTTGCAGTCGATTTTATCGAGAAGTCACTTTCGCAGGACTACACGGACCTGTTCTTTAAGCTAGAAGATTCCGGACTTGAAGACCCGGCCATCGTGAACCGCTTCTTGGAAGTGCTCTCGTTCTTGATTACGGACTTGTTGCGCCAACAATCGGGCGCTCCGCTCCGCATCCCGGAAGCAACGGGCAGCGTGAATCTCGAACGCTACCCGCAAGTGGGGGCGTCAGCCCTCGAAGCAGCTCTCGTGAGCGTGCAAGAAACCATGTCGAGAATCGCCTCCAGGCGAATGGCGGCAGTGACCTGCCTCCAGAACCTCTCGCTAAAACTTTTTGAAGGCTACAAGTAATGGAAGATCTTGTCGCCTCAACTTTGTCCTCTACGCTAAAGATTCCGCATGCGGTCGCGAGGTTCTTGGTCTCGCGCGGCATCAAGACTGTTTCTGATGCGTACCACATGCTGTGCTCTAGCGAGAGCGACGTGCATGACCCCTTCCTCATGATGGGGATGGACAAGGCTGTGGAATGGATACTTGCGGTTCGCGAACGTGGCGAGCGCGTGTTCATTTTTGGCGACTACGACCTGGACGGCATGACGTCCGTGACGCTTTTGACCCGCTGCTTAAAGACTGTGGGTATTGAATCTGAATGGCGACTCCCGAACCGCTTTGGCGATGGCTACGGACTTTCGGTTTCTGCCGTCGACGAAATGTATGAGGCGGGTGCTCGCAACTTGATTACCGTGGATACGGGCATTACCGCAAACGTGGAAATTGCACATGCCAAGGAACTCGGCATGGCAGTCATGGTCATGGACCATCATCAGCCGTCGGGCGATGGGCTCCCGGTAAGCGATGTGCTTTTGGACCCGCATCAGGAAGGCGACAATTACCCGAACCCGGAACTTTGCGGTGTCGGCGTTTCGTACAAGTTTATTTGCGCCTTGTTTAGCCGACTTGGCATAAAGGCTCCGGTGGAATATCTGGACTTGGTCGCCCTCGGGACGCTTGCGGACCTTGTGCAGATGACGCCTGAAAACCGCTATTTTACGCGTACCGGGCTCGAAAGTCTCAAGAACAGCCGTTGGCCTGGCGTACAAGAAATGTACACCTCCCTCATGAAACCCCATAGCTGTGTGGGTGGCATCGACGTGATGTACAAGCTTGCACCGCTCCTCAACGCACCTGGCCGCATGGAACGCCCGGACCCAGCCCTCAAACTTCTTTTGTGCGAAAACAAAGGCGAGGCAGGCAAGCTCTTGGAAGAGCTGAAAGATTGGAACGCCCGCCGCAAGCAAAAGGAAGCCGAAATCACCGAAATGGCGATGGAACAGGTCAAGGCTCTTTACGGCGACACCATCCCGACCGTGATTGTAGTTGCCGGCGAAAACTGGCATGTGGGCGTGATTGGCATTGTCGCGGCAAAGCTTGCCCAGGAATTCCACAGGCCTTCGGCCGTGCTGTCAATTATCAACGGCATGGCTCATGCGAGCGCCCGTGCAGTTCCTGGATTCAACTGGCACAAGGCCCTTTTTGACAGCCGTGAACTTTTTGATCGCTGGGGCGGACACGCCAATGCGGCGGGATTTTCGCTCGAAGCGGGCAAGATTGAAGAACTCCGCGGGCGCCTTTTGCAATCCGCAAAAGACCAGGGCTATACCGGCGAGGTGATCAACACTGATGAATCGTACCCGTACGACATCAAGATTGCGCTCCGCGAACTGACCGTAGAAACGCGTGTGCCGACAGGGCGTTATCCGATTCGTGAACGCTCGATTCTCGAGTTCATCGACTTGCTCGAACCGTTTGGCGGAAACTTCCCGTATCCCGCATTCCGTGCCGAAAACGTGACCGTCCATCGCGTGCGTGAACTTCGCGGCGGACACCTGCAGATGGAAATTTCGCAGGCGGGGAGTGCCGTTTTCCCGGCTATCGCCTTTGGACTGCGCAAGAGTAAGGCTTTGCTCGGGCGCTCCCGCCCGGTGACGGTCGTATTCGAGCCGATTTGGAATTACTATAACAACACCAAGACGGTGCAGCTTTGCATCAAGTCCATCGAGTAGTGCTATGCTAAAACGTAACGCTCCATTGCTCGCTTTTGCTCTCGTCTTTGTGGCTGTGCTGTACTTTGTCTACAGCATCCCGCAGTACGAACCTATCGTAGATGTTGAAGAAGAAGAGGAAGTCCCCGAAGAGGCTTTTACCGGTCGCGTGGAAATGCCCTCGATTGACGAAATCTACGTGATTGAAAATACCGCAGGTCGAGACTTGAACAAGCTTGCGATGTTTTTGGAAGGGCGTGCAGCAGGCCTGCATTACCTCTCCTCGGAGTATTTCAAGAAAATCCGTGTGAGCCGCAAGGGGCATAAGTTCTTCAAGTCCGATGACGACGTGTTCCTCGGGCTGCACCTTACGCTTGATAGCCTTGGTCGCTTCAAGGACCCGCAAATCATGTTTACGAGTTCTGATAACGATGTGTTCAAAGTGAAGCTCCTAAAGCACGTTGAATATTTCTGGCGTCTCCCACCGAGCAAGCAGGGCAAGCTTGAAATCTGGATCCCCATTCGCTTTCACGCAAATTAGTCGTTGGTAAAAGAAAAGCCCCACTAAGGTGGGGCTAGACAAAAGTCATTATAGACGCAAATAGTTTGCGCTTTTTTTGCGTTTTGGAGTGAGCGATTAAGCTCTCAAGATTTCGACGAGCTGCTTCGCGTTTTTTTCGATAAGCACGAATGCTTCGAACATGCGGGCTTCACGCCACTTGGTCAGGTACTTCGTCTGCCAGTCTACCGCAATCATGTCCGGATCTTTGGGGCCGTTTTCGTTCTGGTACCAGACTTCCTTCGTGATTTCGCGAATCATGGCGCCCATTTCGGCGGCCGGCTGCAAGGAACCTTTGCAGAGTAGGAGGGCGCGGAGGTTGTCGAGGAGGATTTCGTCAGAAGGCTGTTCGGCATCTTCGCGGGCGCATTCCCAAATTTCTTCGCGGTGGCGCTCGGTCCAGCCGATCAAGTACTTTTTGGTCTTTTCGAGCTCGCCCTTGGCAAGCTTTTCGTCGACCGCTTCGCGCGGATAATATATGCTGTTTGGATAGAATTCAATCATGATCTACCTCCCTTCTGCGAAGTGAAGCACAAAAACAATGCCCGGGGCGGGACTTGAACCCGCACGGAGTTGCCCCCAAGGGATTTTAAGTCCCCAGTGTCTACCATTCCACCACCTGGGCAGGTTGTGCGAGCAGAATATAGCAAATTTGAGTAGGATAGTTTACATGATTACGGAATTTAACATGGTTTTTATCACATTTTTCCTTAAAAATTTCTTTTCTGTTTATAAATGTTTACTTTTGAGAGCGTGTTATTATATATTATAAATTGGACCAAAACGGAATAACTAGCTCCTTTTATTGTTAATTTTGATTCGGTCCTGCTTGGAGATTTCAGTATGTTGAATCATGGTTCTAAAAAGAACGGCTATACCCTGGTAGAAGTCCTTGTCGTTGTGACGATTATGGGCGTTTTATCGTCTATGGGTGTGGCTGGGCTGCATGGTGCCGTGGTCAATAGCCGAATGAAGGATGTTTCCTTGAATACAGCCGCGTTTTTGGAACGTATGGCGAACGAGGCGAACAGAATGTCCAAGCGCCTTTGCGTCAAGATGGCTAACGATACCGAACAGGAACTTCAAGTTTTCTTTTCAAATGATTGCAACAACCTTGAGAGTGCGGAAATATTCGAAACGTTTACTATCGAATCTCCGGCAAGGTTTGGTTGCAACGATGTCGATTTGGCCGTGTTTTCAGGTACCGACTGGGCGCAACATGGAGCCTTGTTTATTCCGCGTCTTGGACTTTCTGCAGCTCCATCCGAAGGGTATGTGTGCATGCAGTATGGAACGAGCAGTGTTTATGGTCTAGTTGAAAAAACGAGAGACAACAATATGCTTGTTCCTAGATGGAGATCTGGTAGTTATTGGGATAAACTGTAGGTACACTATGACGAATCTTTTGAAAAATAAAAAAGGCTTCGGTATCGTAGAGATCTTGGTCGCTGCAGCGGTCTTGGGTTTTATGTACATGGCCATTTTGAACATGCAAGGCGGTAACCGCGATGCTTTGTTGCGTATTCGCGGTCGTGATGGCGCTATTGAAGTGGCTCAACAGGTTTTGGATTCCCTCAAGTCTGTCGGTATAGCTGCAATCCCTTCGAAAGATGCTGAAGATACCGTTTTTGATGTGCCTGAAATCAACCGTAAATGGGCTCGTGGCCTCGGTGATTCGGCGACAGTGACGTATTCGTCGCAGGTAACTGTTTCGCCAACACAAGACTATACTTCACAGACTCCGTCGCAGTTTGAATCTATTTCGCACGTTTACGCCAAACAGGTGAAAGTCAAAGTCTCCTGGAACTTCAAAGGCTCCACGCAGTCTATAGAAGTCTCAAGTGTCATTAGATAGTTAGGTATGGGGTATGGGCTCGGCACTTCGTGCCTTTGAGGTATGGGCTATTACCCCAAAGCGAAGCGACCTCATACCCCAAAGCACCGTAGGTGCGCGCTCATTGCCCTAAAATGTGCATAATCACGGGCCGGTTCTTGCCGGCTTCTGTTTTATGTATTGTGAGCTTGCCGGTGCTATCGTAACTGAACTGCTCGCCGACGCGTTCGCCGTTCACGTAGTTGAGGCTGTCTTTCAATATGCCGCTCGGGTACCAGTTGCGCCAGATGCCGTGGCGTTTGGATTTGTTGTCTTTTGGATCTTGTTGCCAGAACCCTTCGCTTGCCATTTTGCCACCCATGCTGTCTGGGTAGAAACTGCGGCTTGTTTGAATATGCGGTGTGCTGTGCGAGCTATCGGCGGTGCTATCCTCGCGTACCCAGAGTTCTTCGTACAAAAGAACGTGTCCTTTTTGAATGTAACGGAGTGTTGCCGGATACTTGCCTATGCTTTGTTTGAAATCGTCTTTGAGACTTAAAGTGCAAGAGTCAAGCGTTCCATTGGGTTCTGAAGAACGGACGAATAGGGTTTCTGCACAGAACAGCGTGGAAGAATTTGCGCATGTTCCGTAAGCGATGCCGGTAACTTCGGATTTATTTGTGGAATCTTCCGCAATAAAACTGCTTTCTCGGACAATGTTGTTGTTCTCGTCGAACCACTGTATTTTTTCACGCCCCTTGAAAAAGCTTGACTTGATTTTTTTGATGAGGGAACCGTCTGCCCTGTAGAATGTTAGAGGCAATGGAGCGAATTGACTTTGTATAACCCCCTCTTCCATGATTTGCGCTTGTTCGCAATTTCCGGCGGCAGAATCAACGGGTCCGTATGATTCGTAGTATTTTTTGTAATTGCCTTCTAAATAGCCGTTCACGCAATCGTAGTATTCCGTGATTTTGCAGTTTCTCCCAAAACGCTTGACATATCCGTTGGCTTCATGGCATCTATTTTCTTCGGCAAGTACTCCGTTGTCGTGAAAATGTTTCCACACTCCGATGTGGTTCCCGTTGTCGTCGTAATGCCTTTCAATTGCTTTTACCCCATTGTGGTGCCATCCTTCCCAGTCGCCAACAGGGTGGTCATCCTTGTAATACTGGACCGCTTCAACTTTCTTGTTCTGGTAGTAGACCGTCCACTTGCCGTCTTTTTTCCCTTTGTTGTAGCGTCCGATCATCGCGACATCGCCAAAGCCTGTCCAACGTTTGAATTCACCATGCGGGAGGCTGTCTTCGTAAGGAATTTCGAGTTCCTTGATGCCGTCGTTGTACCATTCGTTACGCTTGAGGATGGTTCCGTCAGGGTAGACCCAGATGGATGTCTTTTTGACGCCATTTGCGTGCCTTGCGAGGATATGTTCTTCAGCCCGCTCGACTGTACAGCCGGCGAAATAGCATAAAATGGCAAAAAAGGCGATTAAATGACGGAGTCTCATTGTTCGTAAAGTAGAAAAAAAGTAATTTCTAGATGTGAACGGACAGACGAAAAAATCAATTGCAGAAACTTTGCACATGAAAATCCAGACGCCCTGGATTTGGCTTGTCGTCGTCCTTACGATTTGCCTCACGGCACTGTTTTACGTTTCGCAAAAACCGCAGGTTGCCGTTTATTCCCAATACGTGAAGTCGCTTTGCGATTACCAGTTTGCCGATGCAAGCCTCATGCGCTCAATGGAACGTGTCCGTAGCGGTTACGAGGTGGATTCGGCGGTGGTGCTTGCGCAGATGATGACGCTCCGTGAAGTGGCGCTCTCGTTTGATGCTGGCATCCAAAAGCTCGAACAGGCGGGCTTTTCTGCGCCTCCGGCTTCCTCGGTTTCGCATTTCAAGTCGAGCGTGTTGGCGAAGGTTTCTTGCTCGCAGCGCTACCTTTCGGAACGTTCCGCTTGGATCAATGAACTGGAGAATGTTTACCGCTTGATGGAGATGAACGCTTCGGAAATGGATTTATCGCTTTTGCGCAAGCTTGATTCTGCGCGTGCAGGGTACGACGTGTTGACGGAGGGCCTCGTGTTGCCGGAGTCGATTAACAAGCGAGTGGTGTCGTTGCTTGAGAAAAATCGGGATTTGCATAATGCCTGGAACCAGTTCGATAATGAAAAAACGTTGAGCGCAAGTGACGAACTGCTCCATTTTTTTCAGATGGAAAATGTGAAGGAAATTTCGCTGTCGGCGAAGGTCCCGCTTGCGTTTTACTTTTTGTCGCTGGTCCTTTTGCTAGCCACGTTCTTCTTTATATTCAAGTCTAAACAGTAAGGAATTGCAATGTCTGTTTTTCGTGTCCGTAAAATCGCTTTTATCAATTTTGGTCTGCTGCTGATTTTCCTTGCGAGTTGGATTTCGTGGTACATCTATCCGTTGGCGAGGAGTATCACGAAGGAATATAATGCCGTTGAAATGACCGACGGCTCGGTTGAATATGGGCTCACAAAAGAGCTCGGGTTCCTTTCGGAAGATGTCTTTTACGGCAAGGTGAGCTATGCCGCGGTTCCGAGCCTGTTCGGCGGTTCGAACATCCCATTCTTTGATAAAATCTATTTCCAGCTTAATGGGGATTCCAAGTGTACGTTCGTCCTTTATGCGACCGATGAAATTCTGGATGAACTTGCAGAATGGTACGATTTTTCGGCAACGAACGCTAGCAATGTCTCGATGGAAGTCCGTGCGGTCAAGGTGGGCGACAAGTATATTGTGAAGTCTATGGAATCGACGGAAGGCGAGCTCAGCTGGGAATTCCTGATGGATGGTTATCATTTCTACTGGTGCTTCTTGGGCATCGGTTTGGTTGCTTTTATGTTCTTTGTTGGGCTGGTGCTGATTATTGTCGGGGTTATCCATAAACCGTATCGGGCAGAGAACGTGATTCCGCTGAATGGCGAGTCGTAATGAAACTGTTTAGCTTTGCGGTCTTACTGTTTGCTTTATTGCTTTCAAGTGTTCCTGTGCTTGCTGTACCGGATTCGCTTTTGGTTGATGTGCGGGGAACGTCTTTCCAGAGTCCAACGGGCATTTGGTGGCCGAAAGCTGCTAAAGCGAAAGTGAAGACTTTGCGCAAGACTGCGCCGGTTGTCGTGTGGTTCCATGGCGGTATGGGGAGCGCAAATTGTGCGAAAGGGCTTGTCGCCGGTACTGATTTTGCTGAACTTTATCCTGAAAAAATAGTGGTGAGTGTTTCGGCTTGCCGTGAGAATCACTGGGGCTCGCCGGCTGCAATTACTGCTGTCGATGCGGCGCTTGATTCTATTGCCGCTCGCAGGAAAGCTCCGGTGGAACGTGTTTCGCTGGTGGGCGTTTCGGACGGTTCGTTGGGAGTGCTTGTCTATTCGCTTGAAGGCCGTCGTGCGGTAGAAGACCGTTTGCTTATGAGCTCGTTTGGGGCGTTCTTGGGTGAGCCTGCGGGGCTTGCGTCACCGAAGAAAATGCGGACGGGACGTTTCCGCTTTTTGCAGGGCGGCAAGGACAGGCTGTATCCGTCGGACCAGACTGTGCCGTGGATTACGGAATTTTGCAAGGCTGTTCAGGTGGACTGCGAACTCCGGTTCGACCCCGAAGGCGAACACGACTGGAGCTACTGGAAGGCTAAACGGATGGACTGGATCCGCGACGCCATCCGTAAATAAGTGCCAAATTTCCGCCACCCCTTGACAAATAGGTGTTTTTTTTCAAAATTTGGTTCACCACGCGGATGTGGTGGAACTGGTAGACACGCTAGATTCAGGTTCTAGTGCTCGCAAGGGCATGAAGGTTCAAGTCCTTTCATCCGCACTGAAAAACCCGGTAGTTCGCTATCGGGTTTTTCGTTTTGCTATTGTTGAGTTGGATATGGACGATTTTTTAGACGAAGATCTTAGCGAATTCTCGCTGCAAGAAGTTGAAGGCGAAAGCGTCGTATTGCGACCGCTTGGCGAAGCGGACGTGCAACCGCTGTTTGCGCTGATCGAAGAATCTCGCGAGTTCTTGTCGGAGCACTTGCCGTGGCCCGCCGAGGAATGTCGTTCTCCCGAAGATGTTTCTGCGAAAATTGATGCTTGGGACATGCAGGCGCAGATGTCAAATGGCGCTTGCTGGGGCATTTTCGAGAAGGGCGCAAACGCAGATTTAAAAATCGCGGGCTGCATCATGCTTGGCTGGGTGCAGTGGAAAAATCGCTCGGCGACCGTAAGCTATTGGCTTGGTCAAAAATTTTGCGGTCGCGGTCTCGCAACTGAAGCGCTTTTGCTTGTGGCGGGCGAATCTTTTGCGATGGGGCTGAACCGTCTTGAACTTACATCTTCGGTCAATAATCCTAAGAGTGCCGCAGTCGCTCGCCGTGCCGGATTCCAGGAAGAAGGTATCTGCCGCGAGTACGAATGCCTCCATGGGCATTTTGAGGACCATATCCGCTTTTCACTTCTTGCAAAAGATTTTTGCTGAACGTTGCTATAGTCCAAGACTATCGCTCCTTTTGTCTCAAGTCTAGCGATGGGGCGTTGCGGGGTGTCCCCGCTCGAAGGGGTGATGGAAGACCCGGCGAGCCGGGGCTGCAATCAGGGGGAGTCTTCCCCCCACTTCCTACCGCCTACTTCCTACTGTCTACTTTGGTTACCTCAGTAAACGATAAAAGCTTTTTATCCTTTGCTTTTGTGCCTGAACACTTCTATTTTTTAGAATATGGAAACAGGAGAAAATCGCATAGTTGAACCTGATGTTCTGCAATACACGAACTACCGTGTATATTTGCGGGACTACTATGAGTTCAAAAAGAAAACGGTTCCGGCGTTCAGCCTCCGTTTCTTCGCGGAGAAGGCAGGGCTTTCGAGTCATGCCCATCTCAAGCTCACGATTGACGGAAAGCGAAATATTACAAAGAACACGGTGGTAAAGCTCATCCACGGCCTCGGCTTGGATGGCCAGCGTGCTGCGTATTTCGAAAGTCTTGTTTTCTTCAATCAGGCTCAGACGGATGCGGATAAGCAGGTTTACTACGCCCAGCTTTTGAAGGCTAGCCCGCGCTCCAAGCTGCACAAGATGGATGCTGCTCAGTTCCGTATTTTCCGCGAATGGCACCACTCCGCGATTCTCGAAATGGTGGCGCTCAAGGATTTTCGCCCGATTCCCGACTGGATTTCCAAGCGCCTCGGCGGTCTCATTACGCCTGCCCAGGTGACGGAATCTCTTAAACTTCTCGTGGAACTGGGACTTCTGGTAAAGACCGCGAACGGTTACCGCCAGCGCGACCCCCTGATTACTACCGACGATGAAGTCCAGGATTTGATGGTCAAGATGTACCATCTGCAGATGCTCAAGCTCTCGGCAGACATGCTTTCGGCGCTTCCGGGCTCGCAAAGGGACGTTTCTGCCCTGACTTTCAGCATAAAACGCGAAGATTTCCCCAATTTGAAAAAACATTTGCAACTGATGCGCAAAGAACTACTAGATTTCTCAGCAAAGGCTGGGGAAGGTGAGGATGTTGTGCAAATCAATATCCAGCTGTACCCTCTAACCCGAGGAGTATGATGCGTTCTTTGTGTTCAATAATCGGTTGCGTGCTTGTGGCATTGTGGGCGGTCGGATGTTCTGAATCCGACTCTACGGCCGGTATTGAAATTGGAAATCCGGAAATTGCGCAGAATTTGGGACTCACGGCGGAGTTCTCGGTGGACTATTCGGAGGCAAAGCCGGTGGCTCTTGTCAAGGCGGCCGCAGAAGACGAAAAGGTCGTGATCGATACGTTCCAGCTCACGCTCTCCGAGGTCCGTTCGTATTGCAGCTTCTATACGGGCGTGTCCGTTGATGTGAAGAATGGTCAGCAGATTTGGCCGTACGAGGATGACCCGGCGGCAGTGCTCCCCATATCGTTTACGGATGGCGCTTATGTCAAGGAAGCCTTCTACAATATCAACTTGAAAAATGGCGGGTTCCTCAAGGAAATCGGTGTCCGCTTTGAAGTCGGCAAAAAAGAGGGTGTCAACTCGATTTACGGGCGTATCCGTCAAAATGGCAAGGAAATCCCGTTTATCTACGAGATGAACAACTTCCAGCTGTTTGAGCTGATGTACAATCATTCGCAGATTGGAATTCAGGATTCTGCGGTGAATTTGTCTGTAGAGTTCCGCGTACACCGCTTTGTTGGCGGGCTGGATCTTTCGTCTGCAAAGGTTGGCGATGATGGAGTTATCCGATTCAGCAAGTCTGAAAATGTGGACCTTTGGAAATCGCTGAATGAAAGGTTCTTGCCGAGCTTCCAGTGCCTGCGCTTCAAGTACACGGGCGCAGATGGTGCCGAATATGACGGCTTTGTGGACGATATCTGGGAAGAAATTGTCGAACCTCTGAACAAGAACTTTATTTCTAACGGTGACTTTAGTGACGGTGGCAATGAATGGATTTTCCATAGGCAGTTCAACGGTGTTGCCGATACGTCTATCGTCAAGGAAAAGAATTCGAATGTGATGCGTGTCCATGTGACTCGGGGTGGCGACTTTTCGTATAGCGTTCAGTTGCTGCACGAAAATCTTCCCTTGGTGGCTGGTGCTACGTACAAATTTATATTCACCATTTGGTCCGATATCGAGGGCGAGGTGACCGCTCGCCTTGCCAATTCCATTTACAACAATGAAACTAACGGGTTCCAGGAACACGTCAAGGTGTCGACTTCCGGGAAGTCGTTTGAAATTGAATTTACCCCGGAAAAAACGGATCCGAACGCCCGTCTGGACTTGAATTTGGGCAAGGCCGAAAGAACTATTTGGATTAAGGATGTGCAGTTGATTAGAATTAAGTAGTTTGCTAAATTCTAGTCATTATGGCTACTATTCCAACTCTAAAAGAAAATCTCGTTATTGAAAATATCCGCCCGAGCATTGAGGGCGGCCGCTTCATGCTCAAGCGTGAACCCGGTGATACCGTGACCCTCCAGGCAGACATCTTCCGCCACAGTCACGAAAAGTACGATGCTGCGATTTTTTACCGCCACGTTTCCAAGAAAAAGTGGGAACAGGCTCCGATGCATTTTGTCGACAATGACTTGTGGGAAGGCTCCTTCACTGTCGGCAACATCGGCTATTACGAATACAAAATTTGCGCATGGACCAAGGAACCGAAGGATGTTCCGACCGAAAGTCCGGTGATGAAGCTCCGTGTGGACCCGGTCTACAGCCGCGTGGGTACGTGGTACGAAATGTGGCCGAAGAGCCAGGGAACGGATCCGAAAAAATCTGCGACTTGGAAGGATTGCGAAAAGCAGCTCGACTACATTGCAGGGCTTGGCTTCGATACTGTTTACCTTGTTCCGATCCACCCGATTGGTGTCACGAACCGTAAGGGCGCAAACAACGCGCTCCACGCCAAGGTCGACAAGAAGGGCAATCCGCTTGAACCGGGATGCCCGTATGCCGTTGGTAACAAGAACGGCGGTCATTACGATGTGGATCCGGAACTCGGGACCATGAAGGACTTTGAACATTTTGCAAAGACCGCTCGCGCCAAGGGACTTCGCCTTGCGCTCGATATCGCGCTCAACTGCAGCCCGGACCATCCGTATGTGAAGTCTCACCCGGAATGGTTCTACCACGAACCGGATGGCAGCATCAAGTTTGCAGAAAACCCGCCCAAGAAGTACGAAGACATCTACCCGTTCGATTACTACAACGAGAACTACAAGGAACTCTGGAAGGAAATCGAAAACATTATTTTGTTCTGGGCCGACAAGGGCGTTGAAATTTTCCGTATCGATAACCCGCACACCAAACCGTTCCCGTTCTGGGAATGGCTCATTGCTGACGTGAAGGAAAAACGTCCGGAACTCGTGTTCCTCGCCGAAGCTTTCACGCGCCCGAAGATGATGCACCGCCTTGCAAAGTCCGGCTTTGACATGAGCTACACGTATTTCGCATGGCGTTCTGCAAAGTGGGAATTCGAACAGTACTTGAAGGAACTCACGCAGTCCGACGCTAAGGAATACATGCGTGGTATCTTCTTCCCGACAACTCCGGATATCTTCCCGAAGTATCTTGCATACAAAGGTGCAAACGCCTTTAAGCAGCGCTACTTCTTGGCTGCGACGCTTTCGAGCCTCACGGGTATGTACAACGGATACGAACTCTGCGAAAACATCCCGAGCCCGATCAAGGAAGAACTCGCCGATAGCGAAAAGTATCAGTACAAAGTGCACAACTGGTCTGGTCCGGGCATTCAAGACTTTGTTCGTCGTCTGAATGTTGCCCGTCAGGAACATGTCGCCTTGCAGGAATATGATAACCTCGATTTCCATTACGCTCAGAACGACCAGCTCATGGTTTACTCCAAGAAGTCTGGCGATGACGTGATTCTCTGCGTGTGCAATATGGACATGGACCACGTGCAGGAAGGTATTGTTGAACTCGACATGGCAAAGCTTGGCCTCCAGAACGATTCGTTCTTCTTCTTGAAGGACATCGTGACTGGCGAAAGCTATGTATGGCGTGGTAACAAGAACTATGTGAAGCTTGACCCTGCAAAGGCTCCTGGTCACATGTTCGTGGTGAAGAAGATCTAAAAACTTGCGAATCGCGAACGAAACGCCACAATCGCAATTGGAAACGCCCCGGAAGCCGCCGCTCCCGGGCGTTTTTTTAGATTGCTCACAAAAACTCTTTTTAAAAGCTTTTTTTGTGTCTTTTTTAGAGGATTAAATCTAATTTTAGACGAGGTATTTAAAGGATGATTATGAAAAAAATTTTATTGAGTTCTATATTGGCTGCGGGCGCTTGTGCAATGTTTAATGCCTGCTCTGATGATTCTCCGTCTCCGCTTACTCCGTCTGTTGCGGCATCTTCATCGAGTGTTGATTGGCTTGTTGGAAGCAGCTCTAGTGTAGATGGGAATAGCGATTTGGGATCCAGCTCTTCTGTTGTGCCGGGGTCCAGTACCTCTAACTCGAGTTCTTCTGTGGTTGTACCGCCTAATTCGGCGACGAGTTCTAGCAATGATGGGCCGTCTCAGTCGAGCTCTTCTGTCAATCCGACATCTAGCGCCACTCCGAATTCGTCAGCCGTTGAAAGCTCTAGCAGTGCTGAACCAGAATTAGGTGCAGATGGATTCCCGACTCTTGAATCTTACGGCCCGCCTCCGGCCGAATACACCAAGGACATTAGCGCTACGGCAAAGCGCGGTTGGAATACCCGCTATTGGGACGCTTGCAAGCCGCATTGCTCTTGGCTTAGGGAAAACGCTAACGATGTGACTCGTGCAGACACGTCTTCCGATGCGGCCTACATTGCCGACTATGGCACTGCGCGTAACTGCAACATTCGCGATGTCGAAGTCCCCACCTTTACCTTGGGTGATGTTTCGAAGTCCTGGTTCGGTTACAACGGGACCAGGAGCGCTTGCGGCGACGAAAAGGAAAAGGGCGTGTTCACCTGCACGGACATGGCGCCTATTGCCGTGAACGACACGCTTTCTTATGCGTACGTTGCGGGCACTGCCGATAGCAAGTGCGGCAAGTGCTATCACTTGCAGTACGATGGCCACTTCGCGAACGAGATGGAAAACAACCCGCCAAGGGAAACCCACAAGGCGCTCAAGGGCAAGCACATGATTGTGATGGCCTCCAACATCGGTAACGATGTGGCGGGCGGTAATGCTAATTTACCTGCAGGCCAGTTCGACTTGATGGTGCCGGGCGGTGGCGTGGGCGCCTTTGACGCTCTTACTGTTCAGGTAAACAAAGGCCGCGACTTCAACTGGGGCGCAGGCTTTGGCGGATTCTTGACCGAATGCCAGAACAAGCTCGGTTACGATGCTACTCTCGCCGCGTACCAGACTTGCATCAAGGATATGTGCGACGCGGCCTTCGGCGACGCAGGCCTTCCGAACCTGTTGCGCGGTTGCCATTGGTTTGCCGACTGGTACAAGGCTGCAGACAATCCGACCTACTACATCGAAGAAGTGGAATGCCCGCAGTACTTGATCGACCATTACATGAGCCGATTCAACACCACTACGCAAACCAACATCAAGAAGGTGACGGACTGGTCCACTTACAAGGAAGGCGATGTGCTTGACACGCTCCATTGCTGGAAGGCAGGCGAGGCTCCTCCGGAAAACGGCTGGCAAAATCCGAGCGCCGGCTGCGATGTTAAATAAAGTAATCGAATAGATTTGAGACTCCTCGCACTCCGCGAGGAGTTTTTTGTGGAACGCCGTAGTGTTTTGGAAAATTGCTAGGTGCTTTGGTGTAAAACATCATGGCGGGCCCCGTACGCCATCCCCTGGCCGTGGCGCCCCGAAGATTTTTGTTTACAGAATGTGAATAATGTGTAGTACCGACGGAATACATCCCGTTTTTATCGAAAAAAGTGAAAAAAAGTGAATTTTTTTCACAATTACCCCTTGCAAATGTTCGTGAAAATTCTATAATTGGCGCCGTTCCTGAGAGACGAGGCCGAAACGAAGAAACGAAAGCCGAGAACGAAGGAAAAAGCGAAAGCCCGCGAGACTTTCGGGAAGATTGAAGGAATCGGAGATGTGCTTAGTGACGGCCCAAGAAAATTTCTTGGAAGTCAATTAATCAAGAGGCGAGAGTCGCGACCAAGCCATGCTTGGGCATGACCGAGCCGAAGATTTAAGCGATACTTTAAGTATCGCCATTTACGAAAAACAGGACAGACTATTTTAAAATCAATGAAGAGTTTGATCCTGGCTCAGAACGAACGCTGGTGGCGTGTCTTATACATGCAAGTCGAGCGAGGCAGCAATGCCGAGCGGCGAACGGGTGAGTAACGCGTAAGCAATCTGCCCCATATCAGGAAATACCCGTGCCAACGCGCGGTTAATGTCCAGGAGAGTGGCCTTCCGCATGGAGGGTTGACTAGAGATTTATCGGTATGGGATGAGCTTGCGTCCGATTAGCTAGTTGGCGGGGCAACGGCCCACCAAGGCGACGATCGGTAGCCGGCCTGAGAGGGTGATCGGCCACATTGGGACTGAGATACGGCCCAGACTCCTACGGGAGGCAGCAGTAGGGAATATTGCACAATGGGGGAAACCCTGATGCAGCAACGCCACGTGTGGGAAGAAGCATTTCGGTGTGTAAACCACTGTCATGAGGGAATAAGGCCCGCCTTCGGGCGGGATTGAATGTACCTTGAGAGGAAGCACCGGCAAACTTCGTGCCAGCAGCCGCGGTAATACGAGGGGTGCAAGCGTTGTTCGGAATTACTGGGCGTAAAGGGAGCGTAGGCGGAGATTCAAGCGGATTGTACAATCCCGGGGCCCAACCCCGGTTCTGCAGTCCGAACTGGATCTCTTGGATAGTTCAGGGGCAGGCGGAATTCCTGGTGTAGCGGTGGAATGCGTAGAGATCAGGAAGAACACCGATGGCGAAGGCAGCCTGCTGGGGACTTATCGACGCTGAGGCTCGAAAGTGCGGGTAGCAAACAGGATTAGATACCCTGGTAGTCCGCACCGTAAACAATGCATACTGGGTGTCCGGGGGGTTCCCCGGGTACCGTAGCCAACGCGTTAAGTATGCCGCCTGGGGAGTACGTACGCAAGTATGAAACTCAAAGGAATTGACGGGGGCCCGCACAAGCGGTGGAGCATGTGGTTTAATTCGAAGCAACGCGCAGAACCTTACCAGGGTTTGACATGGGAACGCCGCGGCGAGAGATCGCCGTTTTGCAGCAATGCAACGTTCCGCACAGGTGCTGCATGGCTGTCGTCAGCTCGTGTCGTGAGATGTTGGGTTAAGTCCCGCAACGAGCGCAACCCACGTTTCCAGTTGCCACCCGCAAGGGGGCCCTCTGGAGAGACTGCCGGGGACAACCCGGAGGAAGGTGTGGATGACGTCAAGTCCTCATGGCCCTTACATCCTGGGCTACACACGTGCTACAATGGTCGGTACAATGGGTCGCAACGCCGCGAGGCGGAGCCAATCCTCAAAGCCGTCCTCAGTTCGGATCGGAGTCTGCAACTCGACTCCGTGAAGCTGGAATCGCTAGTAATCGTGGGTCAGCACACCACGGTGAATACGTTCCCGGGCCTTGTACACACCGCCCGTCAAGCCATGGGAGAAGGGAGTGCTCTAAGTCGTGCAAGCGCCTAAAGCAAGACCTTTGACTGGGGCTAAGTCGTAACAAGGTAGCCGTACCGGAAGGTGCGGCTGGATTACCTCCTTTAAGGAGTAAATCTGGAACACAAGTTCCAACAGCCTGTTTTTCAGTGACGCCGTCATCTCAAGTACATCTCCGATTCTTTTAGAGCCCGGGTCTGTAGCTCAGCTGGTTAGAGCACCGCTCTGATAAGGCGGGGGTCAATGGTTCAAGTCCATTCAGGCCCACTTTCAGGGGTTATAGCTCAACTGGTAGAGCGCCAGCTTTGCAAGCTGGATGTTAGGAGTTCGAGTCTCCTTAGCTCCAGGAAGCACCGACCGGGTGCAACGCGGTATCCCACCGAGGATATCGGGAATATTGAAATTTCGGCATGGAAACTAACAAAGCAATCAAGCATACAGAGTGACTTGAAGCACCAAGAAAAAAAAACAGGTGGATTCGAGCTGCTCATGCGGCAGAACAGAGCTGAATCGCTGGAATTAGGATTTAAGCGAAGGAATGCACGCGGGGGATGCCTAGGCATCCGCCGGCGACGAAGGACGGGCCAAGCCCCGAAAGTCCGGTACGAGGCGCAAAGGGCCTTTGACTACCGGGGTTCCGAATGGGGAAACCCACGCGCAAGCGTATCCTCTAGATGAATACATAGTCTAGCGGAGGCAAACCCGGGGAACTGAAACATCTCAGTACCCGGAGGAAAAGAAATCAACCGAGATTCCCGTAGTAGTGGTGAGCGAACCGGGAGGAGCCCAGACGGGTTGCATACAGTGGACGGAAAGCGAAGCGGGATGGAAAGCCCCCCCCACAGCAGGTGACAGGCCTGTAGCGATCTTTAAGCTGATGTCCGTCGAAGAGTAGGGCGGGACACGTGAAATCCTGCCTGAAGACGGGGGGACCACCCTCCAAGGCTAAATACGAGCGGATGACCGATAGTGCACAGTACCATGAGGGAAAGGTGAAAAGCACCCCGAGAGGGGAGTGAAATAGCGCCTGAAACCGCGTGCATACATTCTGTCGGAGGGAGGATTCATCCTCCTGACGGCGTGCCTTTTGTTTAATGAGCCAGCGAGTTGCTCGTGTACGGCAAGGTTAAGGGCCTCAGGTCCGGAGCCGAAGCGAAAGCGAGTCTCAACTGGGCGACCAGTCGTACACGGCAGACACGAAGCCTTAGTGATCTACCCATGGCCAAGCTGAAGCGGAAGTAACATTCCGTGGAGGGCTGAACCGATATACATTGAAACGTGTTCGGATGAGCTGTGGGTAGGGGTGAAAGGCCAATCAAACTGGGCGATAGCTTGTTCTCTCCGAAACATATTTAGGTATGGCGTCATGTTAGCTTCACGGGGGTAGAGCACTGGCAGGACTAGGGGGCACACCCGCTTACCAAACCCTATCAAACTCCGAATACCGTGAACGCGATGCATGGCAGACAGCCTGCGAGTGATAAGATCCGTAGACGAAAGGGAAACAACCCTGACCACCGACTAAGCGTCCCCAAGTACGTGCCAAGTGGGAAAGGATGTGGAGCTGCACAGACAGCCAGGAGGTTAGCTTAGAAGCAGCTATCCTTTAAAGAAAGCGTAATAGCTCACTGGTCAAGCGGCTCCGCGCCAAAAATGATCGGGACTAAGCACGTCACCGAAGTCGTGGGCTCTGGCAACAGAGCGGTAGGAGAGCGTTCCGCAGGCCTGGGAAGGCGGGTGGCGATGCCCGCTGGAGGCACCGGAAACGAGAATGCTGGCATGAGTATGCGAAAATGCGGGTGAAAAACCCGCACACCGTAAGTCCAAGGGTTCCCGGGCAAGGATAATCCTCCCGGGGTCAGTCGGGATCTAAGACGAGGCCGAGAGGCGTAGCCGATGACAACCAGGTGAACATTCCTGGACCCTCCGATAAGCGTCACGACCGACGCGGCGACGCATGGGAATTCACGGGGCGGCCGATGGATGCCGCTGAAGGAGTGCGAGTCGCTGGGGCGGCAAATCCCCCCAGCACATGACCCAGGCTCCGGACCCCCGGAAGGCTTCGGCCGGAAGGGGCGCCGCGATGGACCGTGCCAGGAAAAACCGCTAAGGGAGCGAACGGAGGCCCGTACCGTAAACCGACACAGGTGGACGAGGCGAATAGCCTAAGGTGCTCGAGACAACTCGGGAGAAGGAACTCGGCAAATTAACCCCGTAACTTCGGGATAAGGGGAGCCTCCGGTCGTGAGTACGGACAGTACGGAGCGTCTGGAGGTCGCAGGGAAACGGCAGAAGCGACTGTTTACCAAAAACACAGGGCCATGCTAACACGCAAGTGGACGTATATGGTCTGACACGTGCCCGGTGCCGGAAGGTTAACAGGAGGGGTCAGCGCAAGCGAAGCCCTGAATCGAAGCCCCGGTAAACGGCGGCCGTAACTATAACGGTCCTAAGGTAGCGAAATTCCTTGTCGGGTAAGTTCCGACCTGCACGAATCGTGTAACGACTTCTGCACTGTCTCCTCCCGGGACTCGGCGAAATTGCAGTGCCGGTGAAGATGCCGGCAACCCGCACCTGGACGGAAAGACCCCATGAACCTTCACTGTATTTTGACATTGGTTTTAGGGCTGGCATGTGTAGGATAGGTGGGAGGCTACGAGCCGGCGACGCCAGTCGTCGGGGAGCCGTCCTTGAAATACCACCCTTGCCCGTTTTGAGATCTAACCTCGTCCCGTCATCCGGGACAGGGACCGTGTCTGATGGTCAGTTTGACTGGGGCGGTCGCCTCCCAAAAGGTAACGGAGGCATCCAAAGGTTCCCTCAGCGCGGTCGGCAATCGCGCGCAGAGCACAAAGGCATAAGGGAGCTTGACTGCGAGACGGACACGTCGAGCAGGTACGAAAGTAGGGCTTAGTGATCCCGCGGTACAGCGTGGAAAGGCCGTTGCTCAATGGATAAAAGGTACTCTGGGGATAACAGGCTGATCTCCCCCAAGCGTTCATAGCGACGGGGAGGTTTGGCACCTCGATGTCGGCTCGTCGCATCCTGGGGCTGGAGAAGGTCCCAAGGGTTTGGCTGTTCGCCAATTAAAGCGGCACGCGAGCTGGGTTCAAAACGTCGTGAGACAGTTTGGTCCCTATCCGGTGTGGGCGTTCGAGACTTGAGGGAAGCTGTCCTTAGTACGAGAGGACCGGGACGGACGGACCTCCGGTGTACCGGCTGTCGCGCCAGCGGCATTGCCGGGTAGCCATGTCCGGATTGGAGAAACGCTGAAGGCATCTAAGCGTGAAGCCATTCCCAAGATCAGGTCTCGCGGGGGCAACCCCCTGAAGGGCCGTCGGAGACTACGACGTCGATAGGCCGCAGGTGTAAGCGTGGCGACACGTTGAGCCGAGCGGTACTAATAGCCCGTGAGACGCTTTTCCTTTCTTTCAACGATTTGGTTCAACTGTCCCGCGTGGGCAGCCCGGACCCGCCTGGCTTCAGCACTACTGGAGATTGCAAAGAGTTTTAGGTTCCATGCATGAGTTTGTTTCAGCGGTTATCGAGTGAGGGTCACACCCGTTCCCATCCCGAACACGGAAGTTAAGCCTCAGATCGCCGATGGTACCTGGCCCCCGGGCCCGGGAGAGTAGGTCGCCGCTGGATTCTCGAGGCCCCCTGCCGACATGGCGGGGGGCCTCTTCGTTTTTTGTGCGCACCGCTCCGCCTGGCGGCTGCGCTCTCGCCATTACGGCCGGTCTGTACCGGCCGCCCATGGTTCACGGCCCCTTGAGGAACATCTCGAGGGGCCCTTTCTTTTATCTGATTAGTTTTCTATGTTGTTTGTGTTTCTTTGTCTGCACGGCCGTCGCGCCGGAAACCGCGCCGTTATGCGGACCTGCAATATTTGCACCTTGAATATTCCAACCTGGCACATTGATAAAAAGTCCAAAGAATTATCCAAGATGTATACTCTACACTTCTGCAGTAATTGTAGTTTAGGAATGTAGGCGAGCGATGTCGCTGGCCTCGGGGTTCAGTGAGGATAAGAACATGGAAAACAATGAAGTTGAATTCAAGAAGGTTGGGCCGATTGTTGAGACTGTCTGGGGCGTGTTCCTGCTTGTGGCGAGCTGCGCACTGATCGTCTTTGCTGCTTAATTCTTGATCGCAAAAAAGAAAGTCCGTCTGTGTTGGAGACGGACTTCTTTTTTTCAATAGTTGGGTTTATTTTTTATTTCGCTCCAGGCGCATTCGTTAGCAGGCGGGATATATCGGTTGTTGTAGTATGCAGCGCAACCTGTGGGGTTTGGAGCCTTTTCGCATGTAGTATCGCGAATTTCAACGAGCTTGTCATAGACGTCTCTGTTCTTTACAGATCTGAATAGCAATGAGTTCTGGAGACATTCAAAACAGCATAGTCTATCATAGACATGCATTGTCTTTTCAATTTTTTCAATCACTTTTGTATCGCCAGTGGCTGAGAAATAGGCCCAGTGGGCATCGATATCTTCGCCTTCGCATGTGACCGAGTCCATGAAAAATTCACTACCTTGAATAAACTTGCTTATGCTTTGTTGTGCCGGGAATCCTGTTGGGAAGACTCGCTGAAAGTCTTTCTGTTCTTTTTCATCGAGGTGAGACATAATCCAGTTCTCATCTAGGTAATCGCGGTTCTTTAAACTTATGAGATTGATTAGAGTAGGGTAGTAAACTCTTGCGTTTTCTACATTGAGCGTATTTGCTCTAATTATGGCTACGATGAGTTCGTTCGTGTATTCGGGTTTCATCCTGTATGCTTCACCGATGAACAGGTCTACTGAATCGGCAAGGGCGGGGGTTAAATCATCACGCTTAAAATTTTCATTTATTTGGGGTTTGAAAAGAGCACAGCTTGATAGGACTAGAATGGCTAGAACAAATGATAGGTATAGTTTCTTTGTCATAAATAAACCTTAGTTTGGTTACAATATAAACAAAAACGGAGCCCCGAAGGACTCCGTGCAATTTTTTTAGAGCTGTTAGACTCTTCCGAAACGGCGTGTCTTGCGGAATGGCTTGTCACCAAAGCTGCGTTCGTCGCGGTCTTTGCGGAAGGGCTTGTCTTCGAACTTGCTGGGTTTGCGGTCGGCGAATTGGCGCTCGCGGCGTGCCTTGCGGTTCTCAAAAGGCTTGTCGCCAAAGCGGTCTCCGCCTTCGCGATTCTTGCGGAATCCGCCACGGCGTTCATCGTCGTGGAAGCCTCCCTTGCGGTCGCGATGGAAACTGCGGCGTTCTTCGCGGCTAGCGTGCGGTCTTGTTCCCGGTGCGGGACCCTCGGGTGGTTCATCGGTCATCACGCGGAAGCGTGCATCGTTGCCACGAATGGTCATTTCGGACAAGATGTCGAGAACGTCTTGCGGGAGTGTGTTCGGGAGTTCTACGGTACTGAACTTGTCAAAGAGCTTGATGCGGCCGATGTTGCTGCTGTTGATGTTTGCTTCGCCGGCGATTGCACCCACGATGTCGCGAGGGGTCACATGGTCGATGCGGCCAACGCCAAGGTAATAGCGCAAGAAGCCTTCTTCGACGCCGTTTAGGCCTTCTTTGCGTTCCTTACGCATGCGCTTCTGCTCTTCGCTATTGAGGCCGAAATCTTCGTTGCGGCTTTCGCCGAGGAAGTCTCTGCCTGTGCGGACTTTTTCGCGACGTTCCTTCGGAGCTTCGAGCGGCGGGAGGTTCGGGAAAAGCGGCTGTTTTTTCTGGTACATCTTGATGACGGCGGCAGCGATGTCTTCGGCGGTCATTTCGTTGACGGAGCCATCTTCGAGGGCTACGCCATCCTTCATGTTGCAACCTTCTGCAGCGAGTGCGCGGACGAGTTCCTTGAACTGGTCGAGTTCACCGTAGCTTACAACGCTCTTGACTTTAGCCTTGAATGCGTCAACACGCTTCTTGCTAATTTGTTCGGAGGTCGGCATTTCCATCACGTCAATCGGCTGGCGAGTTGCCTTTTCGATGGTCTTGAGCATGCGCTTTTCACGCGGCGTGATGAACAAGATGGCGTTACCGCTGCGGCCTGCACGGCCTGTACGGCCAATGCGGTGCACGTAGGATTCGGTGTCGTACGGAATGTCGTAGTTCACAACGAGCGAAATGCGGTCCACGTCAATACCGCGGGCGGCGACGTCTGTTGCGACGACGATATCGAGCTTGCCCATCTTGAGACGGTTGATGGTGCGTTCGCGCATGGACTGGGCGAGGTCACCGTTAAGCGGGGCCACGTTGAAGCCTCGGCTTTCGAGCTTTTCGGCCACTTCGGTGGTGTTCTGCTTGGTGCGCACGAAAATGAGTACGCCGTCAAATTCTTCGCCTTCGAGCACGCGGGCGAGCGCTTCGATCTTGTGTTCGTTTTTCACGAGCAAGTAGCGCTGGCAAATGTTTTCGACCGTGGTCGTCTTGCCTTCGATGCGGGCTTCTTCGTATTCACCCAGGTGCTGGTCGATAATCTTCTTGACGCTGTCCGGCATGGTGGCGCTAAAGAGGGCGCGCTGGGCGTCGGCGGGGATTTCCTTGAGGATGGTTTCCACGTCTTCCATGAAGCCCATGTCGAGCATTTCATCGGCTTCGTCGAGGACGATGGCTTTGACTGCTCCGAGCGAAATAGAACCGCGCTTGATGTGGTCAATCAAACGGCCCGGTGTGGCAACGACGATGCTTGCCTTGCGCTTGAGGGCGCGCAACTGGATAGCGATATCCTGACCGCCATAGACCGGAACAACCGTCACGTTTTGCATCTTGACGGCGTATTGCTGGATGGCGTCTGAAACCTGGATCGCAAGTTCGCGTGTCGGCGTGAGCACGAGCATAGACGTTTCGCGTCCGTTGAAGTTGATGCGCGAAAGGAGCGGGAGCGAGAATGCTGCTGTCTTGCCGGTACCTGTCTGTGCTGTTCCGAGAAGGTTTGCGCCCTGCAAAAGCGCCGGGATGGCCTTAGCCTGGATGGGTGAGGGCGTTTCGTAACCGGCGAGTTTGACCGCTTCGAGAACTTCCGGAGAGAGGCCAAGATCGTCGAACGTCACCAAAGATTCATCGCCGACATCTTCTTCGTCTGCGGGGTCTTCATTTAAGTTTGCCGAATCAGTCGCGGCTGTTGCGTCTTCTGCTTCAGCGGGCTTTTCTTGCTCGCTAGTCGTTTCGTCATCGTTGATAAATTCGACTTTTTCGCCTTTCTTAATTTTGGAGTTTGCACCGGATTCCAAAACTTCGCCGTTGTCGTCAACGACGATGCCGTCCGGATTTGCTGCAAAGAATGCGGCTTCATCAGCCTGGTCTTCGTCTGCTCCGCCTGCGATGGCGTTCAAGAACGCATCTGCTTCAAGCTGCAATTTAGAGTTGTCGTTATTTTCCGGAATGTCAATTTCCGGGCCGCAAGAAAGATCTTCTGCCATAAGTCACCTTCGGGATCCGTAAACTTCATCTGCAGCACATGCCGCGTCATCACTTTGCTCGAACCGAGCATTCAATAAGCCCCGAAGTGCATTCGCACTTATAAACCTGAAGTCTGTTGGGTCCCCTTAATTTTGCGCCAAATGTAGAAAATAAAGGTTTGAAATCAAAGGTTTTTAAAAGCGCTGGTGACGAAGTAATAAAAAAGAATGTTGCGGACGTGCCGGAATTTTTCATAGACAGTTTAAATGAATTATACTATATTATGCAAACCTCGGAGAGATGCCAGAGTGGTCGAATGGGCCGGTCTCGAAATCCGGAGTCTGTCACAGGACCGAGGGTTCGAATCCCTCTCTCTCCTTTGAAACGAAAAGCGAAGCCGCAAGGCTTCGCTTTTTGTTTCAAGTGAAAAACTAGTGGATGAGAACCCTCGCAGAGGGTTCGATTGACCGCGCGAGAGCGAAGCGAACACAGCACGGTCAAGGATTACGGCCACCGGCCGTAACCCGAAGGGCAACTAGCGAAATGAAATGAGCTAGTTGTCCAATCCGTCTATCTCCTTTAGAGAGCTGTTTTCCTTCTCTTTCCTTCTCCAAACCGTCAAAACACCCATAAATTGGTAATTTTTGGCACTTTTATGGTCAAAAAATGAATTTTTGTAATAAAAATGTATTCTTTTCTAAAAAATATGCTATATTTATTTACGTGAACGTATCAGAGGGGAGCTTTGATTTGTTTGCGCAATTCCAAGCGCCCTTCTATGAATTTAACGAAATAAACTGAGACAATAGGAACCGTAAGGAACGGTTTTGGTGTATTAGGAGTTTATTCAGAAGTCTCTCATTCCAACTCGTAAAATACTGTCGCCCTCCTATCGAGGGCGACTTCCCGTTTATAGGGCTCGCGGGATTTTTATACCCTTTGACGCGGTTTGCTCGAGGGTATAAAAAAAGAACCCAACTTGCGTTGAGTTCTTTTTATACCGCTTGGCGCGGTTACAAAAAAAGTCCAGCTTTCGCTGAACTTTTTTATACCCCCAAGCGGTTTCGAACCGCTGTTGCGGGAATGAAAATCCCGAGTCCTGGGCCACTAGACGATAGGGGCGTTTTGTGTGAGGACAAATATAGGATTTTATAAAATAATGTCAAGGGTGGTTGAATAAAATTTTTTGAGGGGCGTGGGTATAAAAAAAGAACCAACTTTTCAGCTGGTTCCTTTATACCTTTGATAGGTTGAAAAAAAGACTCATCTTTCGATGAGCCTTTTTTATACCTTGTGATGCGGTTTGCTCGAGGGTATAAAAAAAGAACCAACTTTTCAGCTGGTTCCTTTATACCTTTGATAGGTTGAAAAAAAAGACTCGTCTTTCGATGAGCCCTTTTTATACCGCTTTGGGTGGTTGCAAAAAAAGCCAACCTTGCGGTTGACTTTTTTATACCCTTTGACGCGGTTTGCTCAAGGGTATAAAAAAAAGAACCCAACTTGCGTTGAGTTCTTTTTATACCCCCAAGCGGTTTCGAACCGCTGTTGCGGGAATGAAAATCCCGAGTCCTGGGCCACTAGACGATAGGGGCGTTTTGTGTGCGCCAAATATAGATGTTTATAGGAAATTGTCAAGGGCTTTTGTTTGATTTTTTTATTTTTTCTCTCGTGATTCTGAAAAAAAGGCTAAAAAAGATACTTTGGCGAGGCGTTTTGCGCTTTTTGCCGGTGGCTTTACTTGCGAGTGCCGCCGATGCGGCTTTGCTTTGGGGTATCCGTTCATTCATGGATATTCTCCAGGGTAGACCGTTTTTCTCTCTTTCTGCGTGGCTTGTGCTGATGGTCGTCCTTACGGCGCTCCGTTTTGCGTTTTTCGCATGGAAAATGAACATTTCCGAAAAATGGCTTTTGGGCACGGGTTCCCTGGTGATGGGCTGGTTCTTGCATACGCTTCGCTCGCTCTCGCCGCGAGTATTCCATACGCCGGAGGGCGAATCTAAAGTTGAAGCCGCGTACGAATCGACTGTTGTTTTGCAATCGAATGGCGGCGTGTTTTTCCAGGCGGTTCAGGCGGTGCTCCAGCTTTTGGTTTTTTTGCCTGTACTGCTTTATATTTCTTGGCCGCTGACTTTGTTCTTGTTTGTTGTGGTTGTTCCGCTGGTGGGCTGGATGCAGCGCCGCTTACACAAGATGGGTCCTGCTGAAGAACATATCTTGACGGAACGCTCGGATTTTCGTGGCTCGCTTTATCTTGCTCGTAAACTTTTCCGCCGATGGAGTTCGCGTTTTGAACGCAAGGAAATTTCAAATGACTTGATGGCTCAAGTCCGCAATCTCAGGGAAGACGGTCTTGATGTCTCGCTCCGCAAGGGCGTGCTTTCACTGATTACAGAAACGGTGTCGGTCTTGGCGATGGTCTTTGTGCTTGCGTTTTGCGCGCTCCTGATTTCGGAAGGTTGGATGGACGGAACAGGCCTTGTGCTTTTTTGCTCGGCGGTTCTCCTTTGTTATAAGCCTGTGAAGGAATGTGCTCGCGTGATGCCGCAGGCAAGGTCTGCGATGAGTGCACTTAGCGTTTTGGAAAAGTTCGAAACGTTGCCTTCGAAAAAATCGGATTCCAGTTCTGCAGAAAAGGCGTATTCTCCAAATTCAGACAACTTGCAAATTACGCATGGCGACTTTGCGTATGAAGGGGCTTTTGAAACGCTCTTTAGCAATTTTTCGCTTTGTTGGAATACGAAAAAGCCGGTGCTTGTCCGTGGTCGCAATGGTGTTGGCAAGTCGACGCTGTTGCGCTTGATTGCTGGGCTTGAGGAATGGGACTATGGAAAAATTTTAAGTTCGATCCCCTTAAAAAACAACGTGTTTTTTGTCGCTCAAGATTTAGAACTCCCTCCAATTCACTTGTTGCAAAAATTGCTTGCACAAACGAATTCTGCGGCAGTCATCGAATTTGCGCATGCCGCGCGAGTGGATAAAATAATGGCTAAGGAGGGGATGTCGGGCGGAGAACGTGCTCGCGTTGCCTTAGCTTGGGCTCTTGCCTCTGACAGTTCCATGATTTTGCTCGATGAACCGTTTGCATCTGTGGCGCTTGCGGACCGCGAATTGCTTTTGACAGCGTTCCTCGATACGGCTGAACTCTTGCACAAGTGGGTGGTGCTCGTGAGCCACGATGTCCTTTCTCGTGAACTTGAACAACGTTTTAATGTTGTGGAGATGGGCGATGCCTAATGCAGAAAATAAAATTTCTGCGTTCTTGTATCGCTTTCGCGGATACATCTTGGGTTTAATTGCGGTTGCCCTAGTTATAACCCCACCTTGCGTTTTTTCTACTGAAATAAGGTCGGGCGTTTTTTGCATGGACCGTTGCGTTTTGGGCATGTTAATTGCTATCCCGATTTACGTTGTAAGTGCTTTTTTACGAGTGCAGTCGCGGCGCTTTATTGGTGCGCATACTCGTGGACATGTCCATGCCGCAGATACGCTTGTAACTTGCGGCCCTTACGCTCGCGTTAGGCACCCACTCTACATCTCGAATACGGGCTTTGCGTTCGGGGTGGCGTTTTTCCATCTTGGCGTTTCGCTTTGGGTTGTCCCGTTTATGGTTGTTGTTGTTGCGTTTGAAGTTTCGCTTTCGCGAATCGAAGACCGCTTCTTGGAACAAAAATTTGGCGATGTGTGGCGCGATTGGGCTTGTGGTACGCCTGCGTTTTTCCCGCGCTTGGGCCGTCCGAGCGGCTCTTCTTGTGATTCTAAGCACGTTCCAGCGCAAAGAACCTTTTGGCAGGCGTTTTTTGCAGATTCTTCGACATGGCTGTGGCTTTTCTTTTGTAATTTATTATTGATATTGAGGAAAGTGGCGGTTTTCTATGTTTAAGGTATTTGACATTGCGCGTGAGGCTCTCGGATCTGTAGCCAAAGCTGCAGCCAAGGTGCCTGTTATAGAAAATAAGTACCATATGAACGAGCGCTTGCGCGGTCCGTGGCCTAAGGGGCCGTTCCTTTGGATGCATGGCGCAAGTCTTGGCGAATGCAAGATGCTCTTGAATTTGGCGAAGTGCCTCAAGGAAGACTTGCCGAATTGCCCGCGCCTTTTGCTGACAACGCAAAAAGTTGAGGTTGTTTCGTTTATTAAGGAATCGGGGATGGATGTGGTCGCTCACATTGCGCCCGTGGATGCTCCTGCAACGATGAAATCTTTTATTTCGGCTGTGAAACCGCTAGGGCTGATTCTTGCTGAAAATGAACTTTGGCCGGGCTACCTCTCTTCGATGTTGCGTATTTCAACGAGGCCGCCTGTTGCTCTTGTGTCTGGACGGTTCCATCATGCAGTTCCGGGAATGGACTATGCCGCAATAGGCTTTGTGAGTATGCAGACCGGCTCGGATTTGTCGCGTTTCTTCAGTGTTTCTACGCGTGCGAATAATTCGCGAATGATGATCGGTGGCGACTGGAAGCTTTTGCCTTGGGTTCGTTTGAACAAGGCCGTAGCGGCCCCTGAAAATCCGACTGTCGATACGGTATTCATCTCGATGCATGTCCAGGAAATCTCAAGCCTTTGCCGCATGATTCTTTCTTCGATTAAGCGTGGTGAATCCGTGGTGCTGATGCCTCGCCGCTTGTCTGAAGTGGCTGAATTTCGCAAGGCTTTGGTTGGTCGCGATATTGCTGTTATCGATTGGCCCGTGGTTCAGAGCGGCGCTGTTTCGATTGTGAACGAGTTTGGCAAGACGAAGGAAGTGCTTGCTGTTTCTAAAACGGCTGTTGTCGGTGGATCGTTCGCTCGAGGTCTTGGTGTCCATGATTTTTGGGAACCGCTTCAGAGTGGCGTTTCGACCTGCGTCGGACCGTATGCCGAAGGACAAAAAGAAACCGTGGCAACGCTTGTTCGTGAAGGCGTCGTTGCGCAGATTCAATCGGCGGAAGAGTTTTCCAGGCGCAATAAGCCGGATATTCGCCTTGTGCAGACTTTCCTTGCGCATGAGAGTGCTAAAATTAGCGACTCGTATCAGCAACTGCTGGAATTTTTGAAAAATTTGTTAAAGTAAATGAAATTAGGTAAACTATGAAAAAAATCGTTTTAGCAACGCCTCGTGGTTTCTGTGCGGGCGTGGACCGTGCCATTCATGTTGTTGAAAAAGCTATTGAAAAATTTGGTACGCCGATATATGTCCGTCATGAAATTGTTCATAACAAGTTTGTTGTGGATACGCTTAAGGATAAAGGGGTCGTCTTTGTTGATGAGCTGGACCAGGTTCCGGAAGGTTCCGTGGTGATTTTCTCGGCGCATGGTGTTGCTGAACATATTTATGAAGAAGCGAAGGCTCGCAATTTGCAGGTCCTTGATGCGAGCTGCCCGCTGGTGCTCAAGGTGCATTTCAGTGCCAAGCGCCATTACAATGCGGGGCGTCATATCATCTTGATCGGTCATGCGGGCCATGCTGAAGTGGAAGGTACGCTGGGGCAGCTCCCGGAAGGCGCAATCACGCTTATCCGCAATGAAAACGATGCTGAAACGGTGGATGTACCGGCCGACAAGGAACTAGCCTATATCACGCAGACGACGCTTTCTGTAGCCGAAACTCGCAAGATTATCGAGGCTCTTAAGCGCCGTTTCCCGAACATCATTGGACCGGAAGCGGGGGACCTCTGCTATGCGACGGGCAATCGCCAGGCGGCTGTCCTTGAACTTTGTTCCGAGGTTGACATGCTTTTGGTTGTCGGGGCAAAAAATTCTTCAAATTCGTCTCGTTTGATGGAGCTTGGGCTGGAACAGGGCCTTCCGAGTCATCTGATTGCGGACGTGAATGACCTTGATCCGGCATGGTTTGAAGGGATTGATACGGTCGGAATTTCGAGCGGGGCGAGCGCACCGGAAGTGCTGGTTCAGGGCGTTGTGGACTGGCTGAAAGAAAAATTTGCACCGGTTGAAGTTGAAAATCTTGTAAAATTAGTGGAAAATACGAAGTTTAACTTGCCAAAAGCATTGCAAGATTAACTTTAGCCTTGACAGTTCCAGAATTTTTAGCTAAAATTGCTGCCTGTAAAAACAACGGAGTTTAATATGAGCCGCATTTGTGAAGTTACCGGCAAGGCCGGTCTCGTGGGCAACATGGTTTCCCACTCTAACCGTAAGAAGTTGATGAAGCAGCTTCCGAACCTCCAGAAGAAGCGCTTCTACATTCCTGAAGAAGACCGCTGGGTCACGCTCCGCGTTAGCGCTGCTGGTCTCCGCACGATCAACAAGCTTGGCATCCAGGCTGTTGCTCAGGAACTCGGAATCTAATTTCTTAGATTAAAAGTTTAACGAAAGCCGCTATGCTTTGCATGGCGGTCTTTTGTGTATTTATTCCGCGTTGTCGCCTCGGACGGGGTCGCCTTATACGGCGTCGTCGTTTAAAAAAAATACCCCGGCGTTTAGACCGGGGTTGATTGCGTAGGTGAAGTTACTGTCTACTTCCTACTGTCTACCGCCTACTTTCTAATGAACTGCGGGACGCCTTTATACTTGGCCATAGCTTGCATAATGCTACCCATTTCCCATTCCTTCTCCTTGAGACGGCGGCGGAGGAGGGCGACGAACACTTCCATGAGCATTTCGCAGTCGTACACGGAACGGTGCATCTTTTCTTCGTCGATGGTCATCGAGATTTCACCGCGCTTCATGAACATATTTGCCATGAAACCGAGCTTGTGGTTGGCGAGTTCCGGCATGATGGTCTTGGAAATGGCAAGACTATCAACGACGGGGTTGCCCGGTGTGAACTGCGGGTTTTGTTCGTAGGCGGTGCGCAAGAAGCTTGCGTCGAAGTTTGCGTTGTGTGCGAGCAAGATGGAGCCCGGTCCGCAGAATGCGGTGAACTGCTTGAGCGCTTCGCCGACTGGCGGTGCGTTTTCGACCATCTTGTCCGTAATGTGGTTCACGTTTGTTGCTTCGGCGGGGATGAGCATGTTGGGCTTTACGAGCGTGTCAAATTCCGAGATGAGTTTCGGTACGACGCGTCCGTTTTTCACTTCTACAGTGAACTTTACGGCGCCGATTTCAATGATTTCGTCTTTACGGTTGACAAGACCAGTCGTTTCTAAGTCGAATGCGACAAATTTTGGTGGTAGTGCTATCACGGCTGTGTTTCCTTTTTTGAATTATTTTCGGGCAAAAGATACTTAATTTCGATGTCAATTGCTGTCAATGGGAGTGGAATTATGAAATTATCCCATCCATTTAAGCGAAAATGCTTACCATACTTGATGCAGAAAAGCCAAAGAGGGCGGCCACTCGCTTTGGAGAGCCACTGTGAACCTGGTTTTACCTGGAGGGCGGGGCCGTGCGGGCCGTCGAGCGCCATGCCGACAAAGCGGTTGTCCTTGAGCGACTTGAGCAGGTGGCGGACGTTTGTGGCTCCATGTGTGTCGGAACCGCGGGTGACTTCGTAATGGAGCTGTTTGGCCGCCTGGGCGAAAAATTCACCGTCGTTTGATTCCGAGACGAGGATGTGGACGTTCTTGTCTTTGAAGGCGGCGGTGCTTGCAAGCAGGTCCTTGTGCCATAGACCTAAGATGCCCGGTCGAAAGTCTTCGGGTACGCGTAGGCGGATGCGGAGGCTTCTCATCCAGAGTGCGCCGAGCGTCGCGAGCAATTTTGTCTTCGTTTGGCAGAAATTCACAGCTAAAAATTAAAAAATTTCACTTTTTTTGATCTGACCCCTTGTAAGGGTGGTTTAAAATACTTATATTGCGTCTGCAATTATGGCGACGTACCCAAGTTGGTAAGGGGCGAGTCTGCAAAACTCTTATTCGGCGGTTCGAGTCCGCCCGTTGCCTCTCAAAAAGACCTTTCGTGAAAGCGGAAGGTCTTTTTGTTTTCCCGAAAGCTGCGCGTTCAATCAAAAAAAATGCTCGCATGAAGCGAGCATGAATTCTTATGGATTATCTTACTCATACCTCAGAGCGGAGCGACCCCAGAGCGCGGAGCGCGACCTCACTGCCTACTAATCACTAACCACTGTTTACTCCGCCGTAGGCGGCAACGGATTCTTGCGTGGGCGTCCTCGTGGGCGCTTGACCGGCATTTCTGCAGCGGCTTCCGGGTGGAGCGCCTTGTTCTTTGCCATGAGCGCTTCGCGGATTTTCTTCGCGCGTTCTTCGATGCGCTGGCGGGCGAGGTCTGCGGCAGACACGATGACTGTCTTCGGCTTGTCGCCAGGCTTTGCACCGAACGAGCCCTTGAGGACGCGGCCTGAAGGCGGCTTGGGCGGTTCGGAGAGAACGCTCGTGAGTACGCGCTTGGGCGCTGCTGCGGGGGCGGCTTTTTCAATAATCTTCTTGACTTCGGCGTCTTCGACCTTTGGTGCGGCGTTCTTCGCGATTTTCTTTAAGATGCTGTTGATTTCAGCATCGCTTTCGGCTTCGCGGGACTTTGCGTTATCCGGCTTGTTGTACTTTGCCACGAGCGTATTGAACTTTGCGTTTTCGCTCTGTTCTTTGAGTCTTTGACGTTCACGCTTGGACGGTCGCTTGGCGCCGTTGTGCTTTTTGCCGATGAACTTTTTTTCCTTGCTTTCCGAGTTGCGAATGATTTCTTCGTCGGAAAGACCACGCAGTTCGGGCGGAACTTCAGTGATTTGAAGAGCCTCTTTTCTAGTGGAATCAGTCATGATTTCTGGGTCTTTTAGCTGTTTTTAGCTTTGTCAAGGTTTTTTTTGCACTTTTTTTGCAAAAAATTCAGAAAAAAATTAAAAAAATTTGAAAAAAATGTTTGTCAAGGTCTAGAAAAAAAATTCTTTATGGACTATTTTTGGAGTACAATGCTTCGGTTTACACAAGAAATATCTCTCGCTTTGCGCTCTATCGCTAATGAAGAAGAAGCGCATGAAATGTCTAAGAAGGCTAGGGAGCAATTTGAATTTCTCGGAATCAGATTGGTTCCCCGTCGTGAAGTCACATATCCGATTTTCGACAAGTACCCGCCAAAGGACGGGGACGAACTCGTGTCGAGAGTCGAGGACATGTGGGCGCAGCCGTATAGGGAATTCCAGTACGCGGCCTGTGACTACCTGTTCCGTCATCGTGGGCTTCTCGGTGGTCAGCACCTTAATTTTTTGAAAAAACTCATCAAGACCAGAGCCTGGCGCGACACGGTCGATACCCTCGCTTCTTGCGTCTTGGGTGACTTGGCTCTCCGCTTGCCGGCTTTGCGTACGAAGATTGCCTCCTGGATCCGCGACCCGAACATCTGGGTTCGCCGTAGTGCAATCATCTTCCAGGTGCAGTACAAGGACCGCACGGACTGGCCGCTTTTGCGTCAGTTCTGTCTCACTTGCGCAAAGGACGACGACTACTACATCCGCAATGGCATTGGTCGTGCTCTTTCTGAGTATGCACGCATCAACCCGACGGAAGTGCGCCGTTTTGTCCAAGACAACACGTTTGCTGAACAGACCGCCCAGGAAATCCTGCGCCTCATTTAATTGGGACGTTGGTGGGTTGGGCTTTGCGAAGCCTCGGCTTTTAAAGACTCTCGAAAGAGGGTCTTTTTTATTTGCTTTTCTTTTCGGCTTTTGATTTTTCCTTTAGCGGAAAAGCGAATTTGCCTTGAAGGACGCAACCTTTTGCACCGGGGTCGCATTCCTGTTTGCGTTTTTCGCAAAACGTTTCGTTGAGGTATTTACATTCCCAGCTCATAAGAATCTCCTTCTTGAAAGAGGTGGTTGTGCTTGTGGCACTTTTATTAATCTAATCAAAAAGGGGAAGAATAAGCCTATAATTTTGAGCTGAAAATAGTCTATTTAAAACGAAATCGCGGCTCTCGTTTGGAAAGTCGCGATTCTTGCGTTAGTCAAAGTTGAGGGATCGGCGGTAGGGGGTGAAGCCGGCGTTTTTGATGAAAGCTTCGGCCTGCTCGATAGTCGTGAGCCCGTGGTTTTGGAGCACGTTCTCTTCAATCACGATGCTGTTGATGTCATCGGCGCCGGCGTGCAGCCCGAGTTCACCCAGCGAAAGGCCCATGCCGAGGAGCGAAACTTCAATGTGCGGGACGTTGTCGAGGTACAGGCGGCTGAGCGCGAGCAACTTGAGGTATTCATCGCCTCGTACATGGCGAATAGGGAACTTGTCGGTCTGCGGCTGGAACGTCCAGACCACAAAGCTCTTGAATCCGCCCGCGATGTCCTGCGTTTTGCGCACGTATTCCAAATGTTCTATGACTTCTTCGGCGGTTTCGGCACTGCCGATGACGATGTTCGCGCTGCCGGGGAGCCCTTTCTTGTGGCAGGCGGCAAGCGTGTCGCACCACTGCTGTGCGGGGAGCTTCTTGGGACTTAAGATTTGACGCATGCGGTCAGAGAGAATCTCGGCACCTGCGCCTGGGACGGAACTGAGACCTGCATCCTTGAAAATGTCAAGCAGTTCGTCGAGCGTTATCCCGTTGAATTCCGCAATGCGGACAAGTTCAACTGGCGAAAAACCGCGCACCTTGACGCCCAATTCTTGCGTGAGCATCTTGAGGACATCGGTGTAATAGCTGAGCGGAATTTCCTTGTTGACGCCACCTTGCAGAAAAATCTGGTCGGCGCCTTTAGCTTTGGCTTCAAGCGTTTTTTGACGGATTTCGTCCAAACTCAAAACGTACGCTTCGGGGCTGTGGGCGCTGCGGCAAAAACTGCAAAAGCTGCAAGTCACTTCGCACACGTTCGTGTAGTTCACAATGCGGAACGCCGTGTAACCGACGCGGTTCCCGGGGAGCTTTGCCTTACGTACAGTATCGGCCGCTTCGACGACATCTGTCCACGGCGCGTTTTTCAGGATTTCGAGCCCTTCGGCTGGCGTGAGTCGCTCTTGTGCGATAGCTTTGTTTAACAAGGAATTCATTGGTTAAATAATAGAAAAAATAAACCTCATACCTTAAAGGCTCGAAGAGCCGACCTCACACCCCATGCCCTGTTGACTAATTGTCCACGAAACCGCTTCTTTGCTATGTGATAACGTTCACATTTGGGGATATATTATAGTTGGGTTAAGTTAGGAAGAACACTGGTGTGTTCATGCTTGGTTTTGTGGAGCCACGCTGTTGTGTGGCGTATCTCCTTGCATGTATCAAATCAGTTTGGAGGACTTGTCCCTTCGGGATAAAGAGTTAGGAATGATACTAAAGGAGAACAGGTATGAATCATCTCAGTTTGAAGTGTGCTGCAATGGCGCTTGCTTTTGCGGCATCTGCACAGGCCTTTACCGTTACGGGTAAGGTTAGCGACGAAAGCGGCAAGGCTATCGAAAAAGCCTCCGTAGAACTTCTTAAAAACGCACTCAAGACAACGACCGATTCCAAGGGCGAATTCAAGCTCTTCAAGGAAGATTCGACGATTGGCATCCATGCGGTTGCACGTCCGATGCTCGGCTACGTGAGCGTAATGAATGGCGTTCTGTCTTATTCCCAGAGCACAAATGAACCGGTGCGCATCCAGGTTTTTGATGCTGTGGGTTCCCGCGTCTTGAACGAAACCGTTTATGGCACGGGCACGCTTGACATGCAGTCTATCGTGAAATCTCAGGGCTCTTATTTTGCGCGCGTGAGCGTCGGTAGCGCCAAAAGCAATTTCCGCTTTACATCCAATGGCAATTATGGGATTTCGTTTGGCGAAGCTGTGGCTCGCGGCCTCAAGAAAGAAGAGGCTGGCGATGAACTTCGCGTGATTGCTGCGGATTATGACACGCTTACGGTTGCGCTCAGCAACTTAGACACAAACGTTACGCTCAAGCTCAAAAAGACGGTCAAGCAGCCGGAATACGCTTACGGTTGGGGCCTCAAGAACGATCCGGTGCCGACACGTGGTTGCGGCAAGGATACAAAGCTTGACTACAAGTATCGCGGAGACAAGCCGTATATCGAATTCAAGTGGAGCAAGGGTTCGCGTACCGTGCGTCTCGACATCCCGAAGAACTATGACAAGAATAAACCGTACAAACTCATTTTCGGCATGCAGTGCATGGGCGGCTGGGCCGGTGGCGTGCAGGATGAAGGCTACTATGGCCTGAAACCGCTTGATACGGAAAATACCGCTATCTTCGTCGCTCCGGAAGGCAATGGAAACCAGGCCCCGTGGGGTCAGGATGACTACACGCTCTTCGATGAACTCCTTGCATACCTCGAAGGCAACTTCTGCATTGACTCTTCTCGTGTGTTCTCGACCGGCTTTAGCTACGGCTCCATGTTCTCTAACGGACTTTCTTGGAACCATCAGGACGTGCTCCGCGCTGTTGCCGTGTACGAAACTGCTGAACGCAACATTTGGCTCCCGCAGCGCAAGAAGATGGGCATTGGCTGGATGGGCGTGCTCGGCTTGCAGGACAATCTCTGCACTCCGGCAATGGGTCGCTCTGCTCGCGATATCATCTTGGAACTCAACTCCGAAGGTGGCAAGGCCAAGAACGAGCGTGCTCAGGAATATGGTGGCAACGGCCCACATGTGTGCTATGACTACACGACTGTCGAAGAACGCTTCCCTGTTCGCTGGTGCACACAGAATGGCGGCCACATTTGGGACCACAAGGATCCGGGTTCAAACCAGTCCTGGGTACCGAAGACCACTTGGGATTTCTTCAATAAGTTCTAATATCTAAGATTCTTTCCTCCTCACTTAACTCCCGGTTTCGGCCGGGAGTTTTTGCGTAGGAGAAAAATTTGCCGTCCCGTTAGGCTTTTTCTATCTTTGGGCGCATGGAATTCAAGCGCTTTGAAGCTCTGATCGAGATGTTTCCGCAGGTGCAGATTTTTAGCACTGAGGGCGAAGATCTTGATCGAGTCATTACTCATTTTTTGAATCAACGTGAAAATGTCTCCACGATGTCGGAGGCTATGCAACGTAAAATCCAGCAGGCGTTGGCCCCGTTTTTCCAGCAGCGTTTTATCAGCTTGCATGATGCGGAAGCTCCGCTGGTGCGCAACTTGCTTCTGGACAAGAAGTTCTTTTTGCAGACGGACCGCTACATTGACGATATGGCGTGGCCGCTGACCGATCCGGAAAAGCTTGGCGAAGCTTTGAACATTGCTGACCTTGCCGAAGGGATTCTTGACCGCAAGCTGTTGAGTCTTTCGAACGGCGAACTTCGCCGAGTGCTCTTGGCCCGCATGTGGATGGAAAAGCCGGAATGGGTTTATTTCAATGACTTGTTCGGCGGGCTCGATCCGGAATATCGAGCGCATTTGGCTGGCTGTGTGGCAGACCTTGCAAAACGACCCGGCTTGAAAGTCGTGGTGCGCCTCGCTCGCGAAGATGAGCTGCTCCCGGAAATTCCGGCGTTTGTTTATGCGGACAAGACGTTCACGCAGTATGCGGGTGAACTCCCGAAAGCTGCTGCTACCCCGAAGTTCAAAAAAGCCGAGCTTAAGGATTATGAAATCGTTGATCTTAGACGAGAGGCGAAAGACGAGAGACGAGAGTGCGGGAATGACAATAGCGGAGAAATTCTTTTCGACCTTAAGCATGTGAATGTCCGCTTTGGCGATACGGATGTGCTCAAGAATTTGAACTGGACGGTTCGCAAGGGTGAACATTGGGCAGTGATGGGCGAGAACGGTGCTGGCAAGAGTACGCTCCTCGGCATGCTTACCGCTGACCATCCGCAGATTTACAACAACGACATTACGCTCCTCGGTGAACGTCCGGGGCATGGCCTCAACATTTGGGACCACAAGGCAAAACTCGGATTCTTCTCGCCGGAAATGGCGCTCCAGTACCGCGAAGATTTGAGCCTTCTGGATGTGCTTTGCACAGGATTCACACCGAACCTCTGCCGCGCTGAAAACATCACGTGGGAAGAAAAGGCTAAGGCTCGCGAATGGCTTACGTACTTGGGCTTTGAAGATACGTCGATTTCTATCCGCAAGATTTCGCCGATTGACAAGCGCTTGGTGCTGATGGCCCGTGCCGCAATCCGCCCGCCGAAAGTCCTTTTGCTTGACGAACCGACGCAAGGCCTCAAGGGCGAGTATCGTGAAAAGCTGTTCCACCTATTGCAACTGCTTTCGACGGAAACGACAATCATCATGGTCAGCCATTACGAAGAAGAATGGCCACCTTGTATGACACACCTCCTCCGCATGCCGAAGTTTTCGCTGAATTAAACGAACACAAAAAGGTCCCGAAATGAATTTCTTATTCGTTGCTCTTGGCGGTGCTCTCGGTAGCGTGTTGCGCTACTTCATGTCGCTTGTGATTCCGAAGGTCGCCGGGTTCCCGTGGCCGACCTTTGTCGCAAACATCTTGGGCTGCCTTTGCATCGGGATTTTCTCGGGACTCTTCCTCAAGTGCGATAGCCTCTCGCCAAACCTCAAGCTTTTTTTGGTGACGGGCTTTTGCGGCGGCTTTACGACGTTCAGCACTTTTGCGAGTGAAAACCTGGCGCTTTTGCAAAGCGGAAAATTCGGGATGTTCATAGCTTACGCGCTAGCAAGCTTTGTACTTGGTGTTGCCGCCTGCGCCGGTGGAATTTACTTGATGGGCTACAATCGATGATGATCGCTCCCCCCTGCGATTTATTAAATTAAAAACAAATAACCCCATACCTCAAAGCGAGCTTGCGAGCGATCCCATAGCCCAAAGGCTCGTAGAGCCGAGCTGTAAAAATGCAATTGAATGAGCAAAATATTTTAAGTGCCTTGCGTGCGGTCCAGGATCCGGACTTGCACAAGAATATTGTAGAACTAAACTTTGTTCAAAACTTGAAAATTGAAGGCACGAAGGTTTCCTTTGATTTGAAACTCACGACTCCGGCATGCCCGATTCGTGACCGCTTCAAGGACCAGTGCATTACCATCGTGAAAAGCCTTGGTGCCACCGAAGTCGAAGTGACGCTCACTTCTTCGCAGGGTCGCGTGGGCGATGACAATTCTGCTGCTAAGGCTCCGCAGAATTCGCATATTGGCGAAGTGGCGCATGTGGTTGCTGTGGCTAGTGGCAAGGGCGGTGTCGGCAAATCGACCGTGACGGCGAACCTCGCTATGGCGCTCAGCCTTTCTGGCGCTCGCGTGGGTATTCTCGATGCTGACATTTACGGTCCCTCTATGGGTCTCATGTTTGGGATAGACAAGGCTCCTGAAGTTTTTGAAGACAATACGATTGCGCCTGTCGAAGCGAAGGGCGGCATCAGCATTGTCTCAATGTGCATGTTCGCGGATTCCGACAAGGCGACCATCTGGCGCGGACCGATGGTTTCGCAGATGATCCAGCACTTCATCCACCACGTGCGCTGGGGCAAGCTCGACTACCTCCTCGTGGACTTTCCTCCTGGAACGGGCGATATCCAGCTTACGCTCACGCAGAACTGCCCGATGGCAGGTGCGGTTGTCGTGACGACTCCGCAGCAGGTGGCTCTCGCTGACTGCCAGAAGGGTATTGCCATGTTTGATAACGTGGGCGTCCCGGTGATTGGTATTGTCGAGAACATGAGCTACTTCATTTGTGATGAGTGCGGCAAACACCACAACATTTTCCCTGCCGGTGGCGGTCAGAAAATTGCCGAAAAGTGGGGTGTGCCGCTTATCGGTAAAGTCCCGATGGAACCAGCCGTTGCCGACTGCGGTGACTGTGGTACTCCGGCCGTGCTCCGCTACCCGAACTCCGAATCGGCGAAGGTCTTTATGGACGCTGCCGAAAAAATGGTCCGCACGCTTTCTGTGTTTGAATCCGAAGGCGATGGAGTCCTTAAAAACTTCAATTACGATTTTGAACAACTGCCGGTGGAGGAAGTATGATCCAGCCAAAGAAAGTATTCAGGACAAAAGAGGGCAAACTTGGTTTTGAATGGAACGACGGTAGCCGCACCGCTTGCGATGCCCGTACGCTCCGCTTAGCTTGTCCGTGCGCACTTTGTGTGGATGAACATACCGGTGAAAAACTCCTCGATGAATCGACCGTTCCCTTGGATGTAAAGCTTGAACATATCCAGTCTATTGGCCGTTATGCCGTGGGTCTTTCTTTTAGTGATGGTCATCGTTCGGGAATTTACCCATACGATAAACTTAAGGAATTGACGAAATCCGCATAATAAACCATATTTGAATGAGTCTAAGACGGTTTGTCCAAGACAAGAAGGTGTTGTTTTATGAGTGATTTTAACGAAGCTCTTTATTTTCGTGACTTGAATAGGTATCCTACGCTGACTCCACAGGAGGAATCGGCGCTGTTGAAAATTATCAAGAACGGTGAAACCGAAGAAATTCGAAAGTCTGCCTTGCAGCGCCTTATTCGCGGTAACCTCCGATTTGTGGTGAGCGTTGCTCGCAAGTACCAGGGTCGTGGTCTTTCCCTTTTGGACCTTATCAATGAAGGTAATCTCGGTCTTTTCAAGGCGGCTAAACGCTTTGACATGGACAAGGACGTGAAGTTCATTAGCTATGCCGTGTGGTGGATCCGTCAGTCTATCCAGAAGGCTTTGTTCGAACAGGTGGGCGCAGTCCGCATTCCGCCTAATAAGCTTGCCTTGGTGAACCGCTTCAAACGTGCCTTAATGCAGAATGGCGGTGACTACGACAAGACCATCTCGATGGAAGAATTTGCTCCTTACGAACGCGATATCGTCGAAGTCATGGAAAAGATTGTCGATATCTCGCTCGATGCTCCGATTGGCGATGATGCCGGTGTCTCCAGTGCCGATTCCGTGAGTACGCTTATGGACGTGCTCGGCAGCGATGGCAACCAGGACGAGGACATGGAACGCGAAGAGCGCAAGAAACTCATCCAGGAAACTCTTTCGTCACTTCCGCAGCGCGAAGAAGAAATCCTCCGCATGTTCTACGGCCTCGATACGGTCGAAGACACGACGCTCAAGGACATTGGCGAAGACTTGAAGCTCAGCCGTGAACGCGTTCGCCAGATCAAGAACAAGACTTTGCGTCGCTTGCAGAAGAGCAAAGAACACAAAGAAAAACTGGCAGACTACCTGCAAGAATAATTGGATCTCTAATGTCGAATCCTTCAACTGCGCCTCGTACTGCCGCGTACCTCTTTCTGATTTTTTTCTTTGGGGCGTTGCTTGCGTATGGCGGATTCAAACTTTATAACAAATACGGACCGTCCAAGACGGTCGTAGGGGAAATCCCGTTCGGGCTCGAAGCGGGTACTTCTGTGTTGAATGGCGATGCTCCGAATTTCAAGGCCGATGTTGAAAGGCTGCCGGTGCAGGCTCAGGCCGAATTCCGCCGTGCGGGCGAACTCTCGCGTAGCGGAGCGACCAAGGCTGCTTACGAAATTTACGATGCTTTAGTGCTTCTTTATCCGAATGTGGATGCGGCGGTCTGGGGTGAAGTCAATACTTTATTCCACATGGATTCCGTGTCGGAGCCGATGCGTGACCGTGCTGAACTTTTGATCGGGCGCCTTATGGCGCATTACCCGAATACGGGCATTAGCTTTTACCTGGACAGCCGCAAGTCGCTCCTTGCAGGGAACTTGACTGTGGCGGTCGAACTTGCAAAGATGGCGAGTTCACGTGCTCCATCCATTTATGAAATCAGACTTTGGTATGCGGAGCTTCTGCTCAAGAATTCGAACATGAAGGATGCTGCAAATGAATGCCGTGCCGCCATCAGCCTTTCTTCGGGCGACTCGCAGCGTGCATTTGAACTCTTGGCTAAAGTCTACCATGACGATGGTATTTTGGACAGTGCGGCACTCGTAGTCGATTACGCCTTGACGCAGTTCCCGCTTTCTTCGGAACTGATGCTTTTGCGCGGTTACTTGGCCGAATACAATGGCAAGTTTGACGTGGCCGAAAAGACGTACCAACGCATTCTTGCGTTCCGCCCCGATTATGAAAAGGCCCGTCGTGCGATGGCGACGATTGGCGAAAAGACTGCTCCTGGCAAGAACGGCCATTATGCAGGCTCTTCTCGGGACCGCGCCCAGGTCGCTTGCGACATCCTTGCTCCGCTGGTCGAACGTTATCCTGAAAACTTGCCGCTACGTGAAGCGATGGGTATCGCTTATACGAAAGCACACATGTTTGACATGGCTCGCCGCGAGTTCAACTACATCCTCAAGAACGACCCGGATTACCCGGACATTAAGTCTCGCTTGAGTGAACTAGAACTGGTCCGCAAGGCCGCCATCGAGGAATACAACAATGGTCTTACGGCTAACTTGAACCGCGCTGTGGATAGCCTCCGCGAATCCATGATGCCCGAACGAAAACACGATTTCTCGACCAAACTAGGACATTATCTTGTTCGCTATGGCGCCTCCTCGCAGGAGTTCTTTAGAAAGTACTCTGCGTCTAATTTTAAACAAGTGAAGCGTTTTGTCTGGCAGGAAACTTTCTACGAAAATCCTTACCATCACACTTACACGGTCGTCTTTGATTCCCTGAACCGCTTTAAGGAAGTTCACGTGGTCGTGTTTGATTCCGCTTCGAATTCGAACCACCTTGGCGTTGCGCCCGAAATCTTTACGCGCCTCCTCAAGCAGAATTCCCGCATTTCTGGTATCAGCAACAACACTGGCGAAACCGATTGCGGTGATGGCACTATCATGGATGCTGCTGTCTGGGAAACTCGCGACAACTTCGAAATTTTGGCTCGCATCGTCGGAAAACCGGCCGAAGTGCGCATGGTTCGCTTGGATCGCAACACTTTGCCGCCTTCTGGCCTGAAACTTTGCGATTATCTGCCGCTTCTTATGGAATTTTAGCTCGTAAATATCTATTTTATAGCTATATGTTCCGTGGTCGTTTTTTAGCTTTAGTTCTGTTCGCTGCATTGTTGGAAGGTTGCACTTGCTGCGCCTACCTGAATCATATGTTCAATGCAGAACGGCTCTATGACGAAGCGACTGAACTTCGCATGGCTCGTCTGGATAGTGTTCCTGACGAAAACATGTCTTACCCGAGTGGCGAGGAATCCCAGAAATACGAGAAGATCATTGAAAAGGGTTCCCGTGTGCTCGAACGCTTCCCCAAAAACAAGAAGCGTACTGCCGAAGCCGTTTTCCTCATTGCTGAATCTTACAGGCACAAGGCCGACTGGCCCAAGGCTATTACCAAGTACGACGAATACGAACGTTATTTTTCCGATAACGATTCCATGCGTGCCGTGGAATACCAGCGTGCTTACTGCCTCTACCGCAACCAGGAATTCAATATCAGCCGCTTTGCATTGGAACCTGTAGTGGCTGACAAAAACCACCCTTACTATTTCCAGGGACTCAACCTGCTCTCGCTTCTGGATGAAAAGTCCGAAGCTCCGGAACAGGCTATTGCGGCCCTTGAAGCTGTGCTTGCCGATACGAGCGGAACCCCGTATATGAAGGGCAAGGCGCATTTCCGCCTGGCAGGGCTTTACTTTAAGATGGAACAGTGGGAAAAGGCCCACCACCACTACAACGCCAAGGAAATTGAAAACCTGAACGATCGCGAACGCCAGACGGCGGGCGAGCAGTCGGCGGAATGCCTCGTGAATACGAAGGAGTACCTTAAGGCTGCGGATGAATACAAGGCTCTTTACAAGGTCGAAGCCTACGAAAAACAGCGCCCGCATTACCTGGTGCGAATTGGTGAAACGACTCTCTTGGCTGGCCGCAATGCCGATGCTTACGTGATTTTCAACAAGGTCAACACGGAATATCCGAAAACGGAACAGTCGTCCCGTAGCTACTTCAATATGGGCGATTATGAACAGAGCAAGACGCAGAATTATGAGCTTGCCATGTCGTATTACGATAGCAGCTACATTGCAAGGTCGATTAGCGAGTATGCCCAGAAATCCCGTGAACGCCGCAATGCTTTAAGGCGACTTGTGTCTATGCGCGACCGCAACGAAGAAATTCTCCAGAGCAAGGATTCCATTCCCAACATGAAGTCGTTCTTTGCGAATGAATTTATGATTGCTGAGTTGTTCCTTCTCAAGCTTTCCGAAGCGGACAGTGCGGTGGCTAGACTTACGAACGTGATTGAAAAGTCCGACGATACGGCAAGCGTCATGCGTGCATCGTATGCGAGGGCTTTCATTTATGACGAGTTCCTGCACGATCCTGATACCGCCGAGGAACTGTACAAGGAAATCATTGAAAAGTACCCGAATACCGATTATGCCAAGCAGGCTCAGGCAAATATTGGCATGAACGTAACGATGAAGACTAAGGAAGATGAAGCCCGGGACCGCTACATGGCTGCCGAAAGCTTGTGGACGGTGGCTTCGGAAATGCCGGTGAGCAAGATGGATCAGGTGGATTCCGCCTATGCAAACGCTTATGCAGCTTTTGATAGTGTGTACAGAGACTATCCGCAGACGCAGTCGGGTGTGCAGGCGCTTTACATGAAGGCTATCTATTTCCAGATGAATCCGGATCGCTTGGACAGTTCCATTGCAATTTACCGTGAACTTCGCGATAAGCATGGCCAGACCCCGTGGGGCAAGCGTGCTGCCTACGTGCTGAATACGCGCCTTACGACAACCGATGACGATTTGGCTAAGTTGCGCAAGCGTACGGCTCAGACGATTGAAAACCTGAACAAGAATTCTGCCAAGTATTACGAAACCTTGAATGCCAAGCCCGAAGAAAAGAAGGCCGAGATTATAAACAAGGAAGACGAAATTCTCGAGAATACGTACAACAGCATGTACGACTTTGAGTAGGTTGTATGACTTATCGTTTTTGGTTGGTGTTTGTACTTGGTATCCTGCTTGCTTGTTCGGGATGTTCTGGTTCTACACATCGCAAGGGTTATATCCGCGTTACTAAATCATCCCGCGTCCAGAAAAAGGCTGAAATAGGTTATACCTTTACGGGAGACGCTAGTTATTACGGTAAGGGGTTTGATGGCAAAAAGACCGCGAGCGGTGAACTTTTTGATCGTGACGACTTTACCTGTGCGCATAGGACACTCCCGTTCGGAACGAAACTCAAGGTGACCCGCATAAAGACGGGCGCCTCTGTCGTTGTGCGCGTGAATGACCGCGGACCGTATGCCAAGAAGCGCGTGCTCGATTTGAGCGAAGCGGCTGGCAAAAAGCTTGGGCTAGACAAAGCTGGTCATGCCCAAGTCAAGGCCGTTGTTGTAGAATAAATTTTCAAAAAAAATGAGCTACTGCTCGAAATGTCATCTTCTGACATGTCGTGATTCTATATTAGTGCTCGTAAGAACACTAAACACCAAAAGGTGAATATATGAATCGCAAAGTAGTTAAAGTGAATAAGCATGTAGTCGAAATTCCGGAACAGTCTCCGTGGGATTCCGGCTTTTCCATTTTCAAGCGCCGCATTGGGGAGCTGATGCAGTTGAGCGGTAACGATGATAGCGCTATCGATGATGATGACTTGATTCCGTATTACCGCATGGGTGAAAGTGAAACGTTTGTGCTCTCCGCCCTCGGTTGCACCGGGTATTAAAAAACGCGGCTTGTGCCGTGCAAATTTTAGTAGTGTCGTTATTTCGCTTTGTAACTCACAAAGCGGACGTTGTTGCAGAAGTCCTTGTGGATTCCCGAGAATTCCAACCACGGATACTTCTCGGCTTCGGCTTTGAGCATTTCGCCCTGTTCCGAACCGATTTCGAGCAAAATAGATGCACCCGGCTTGAGCTTGCCTTCGGTCTGCTGTAAAAGTTTGCGGACAAGGTCAAGGCCGTCTTCACCGCCGAATAATGCAAGCGCAGGATCGTACTTCGCGACTTCGGGCTGGAGCTTGTCTTTTTCGCTATCCGGAATGTAAGGGAGGTTTGCAATCAGGCAGTCAATTTTTGCGGAGGAGTCGCCAGCGACATTCGCGATAACGTCTGCGGTGATTGCGTTCAGCAAGTCGCCCTGTGCGAAGGTCAATGAGCTTGCTTCGTTTGCGGAACTTGCCGAGGATGCCGAAGCGGTGGATCCGGTCGAAGATGCGGCGCTTTCCGCGTCGGGATTACCTGCGAGGTCGTTCGCTTCAGCATTTGTACGTGCAAGTGCAAGAGCGTCTTCAGAAACGTCTGTAGCGAGTACTTTGGCGCCTGCAATTTCTTTAGCACAAGCAATCGAGATGGCGCCTGTGCCAGTGCCGATTTCGACGATGAACGGTTTTTCGATGCCTTTGAGACTGTCCGATGCCATGTCTACGAGCGATTCCGTTTCCGGACGCGGGATAAGCGCGCGGCGGTCGCACTTGATGATGAAACCGCGGAAGCTTGTATCGCCGATGATGTGCTGCAGCGGCTCACGCGTTGCACGGCGTGCAACCATCGTGCGAAGCACGTCCAGCTCCGCTGGCGTGAGCGGCTTTTCGAAGTTCAGGTACAAGTCCATGCGGTTCTTCATCTTGAGACCGTAGCTGATGATGTACTCGGCATCGAGACGTGCATCAGGAATGCCCTTCTTTTCAAAGAAGACCTTGGTGCGGTTCAAAATTTCAAGAACTGTCATCTGCGGCTGTGGCATTGGACTTACCTCACGACCCCTTAAGCGTTGAACTTTCCGAGCTTTTCCTGGGCGTTTGCCATCTGGAGACCATTGATGATTTCATCGAGATCGCCTGTGACAACCTTGTCCAAGTTGTAAACGGTGAGACCAATGCGATGGTCCGTCACGCGGTTCTGCGGATAGTTGTAAGTGCGGATCTTGGCAGAGCGGTCACCAGTACCCACGAGGGCCTTGCGGTTTGCCGCTTCTTCCTTTTCCTTCTTGGCGATGACGGCGTCAAGAATCTTGGAACGCAACATTTCCATAGCGTGCAAGCGGTTTTGCAACTGGCTACGTTCGGTCTGGCAGCTCACCACCACACCCGTCGGGATATGAGTCAAACGCACTGCGGAGTCCGTCTTGTTGATGTACTGACCGCCAGCGCCCGAAGAACGGTAGGTATCCATGTGGATGTCGGCTTCGCGGATTTCCACATCGACTTCTTCTGCTTCCGGGAGGATTGCGACTGTAGCTGCAGACGTATGCACACGGCCCTGCGTTTCCGTTTCCGGCACGCGTTGCACGCGGTGAACGCCACTTTCGAACTTGAGTGTTCCATAGACGCTGTCGCCTTCGATAAACACGCGGATTTCCTTGTAGCCACCCACCGTGCCTTCGCTCAAGTCCTGGATAGTCATCTTCCAGCCCATCTTGTCGCAGTAGCCGCGATACATGCGGAACAGGTCGCCCGCGAAAAGTGCGGATTCGTCGCCACCCGTACCGCCGCGAATTTCAAGCGTTGCGTTACGGTAGTCCCACGGATCCTTCGGCACCATCAAAATCTGGAGTTCGTCCGTCACTTCGGGGAGCTTCTTTTCGATCTCCGAAATTTCGGCCTTGGCCATCGCGACCATTTCCGGGTCGGAATCGCCGAGGGCAGCCTTGTATTCGTCAAGGTCGTCCATCATCTGCAGGTATTCCTTGGCCTTCAAAACAGCCTTTTCGATACCCTTGTACTGCTTGTGAATCTTGTTGTAACGAGCCTGGTCTCCGAGAACATCCGGATTGCCGAGTTCCGATTCCAGTTCTTCGTACTTTTCAATGAGTTTTTTAGCTTTATCTTTCATCGTGCGCAAATTTAGTAAAAGGCGAAGGCAGCGGCAAAACAACTTGTTGTTTTGACATTGCTGAGCCGAACTAAATGCGCTCCAAAGGAGCGCCAAGTAGAAAAGTGTGCAAGGCGAGTAAAGCGCGAAAATTTATTTTCGCATTTTTGAGCCGTGTCGCCATCTGTTTGCAAAATGAACGGCGAGATGTGCGACCCCTTTTTTTGAAATTTATTCGTTTAGATCCTACAAATGGTGTAAAAGCCTTTGGCAGTCAGCTATGCTTGCGTTGACGTTGACGATGCGTACTTGAATGCGGTGCCGTTTTACGAGAAAAATGGATTGCGCTTCATGAATGCCGAAGACGATGATCCGCATACGCGCCTTATGTATTACGACTTGATGAATCTAGTTGCGTGAATTAGAAGAATGATAGCCTCGATTTTACCGAGTTTTTTCTGTGTTCTATATCAATATTTTTGGTCAAAAACTCAAAAAAACTTGACAATGTTTCGCTTTTTTTTACATTTGAGGCCGGATTTGTTAAAACATAAACGGAACATATTGAAATGAAATCAAATCTGTTTACTGGTTTTCTGTTGTCTATTTCTTTGCTTCCTTCATTGCTTTTTGCCCAGGAAAGCGAATTCGTCGAAGATAGGAGTAATTCGCTTGTTGAATTTGTGGACGTGCAGGACCAAAAGCCTGTACTGACTACAGAAACAGATGTTAAAGAAGACGATGTGAAAAAGGTAGAGTCTTCAACGTCAATTGAAGATAAAACACCGACTCCAAGTCTTGCTGAAAAAAAGAAAAATTTGGGTGTTCATGCAAGATTGTCTTTTGCAATTCCTGTAGGTATGACTGCCGCGCCTAATGTTGATGGAAATTCTTCTGCTTTAGGAAGTTGGCATTGGCTTGGTACGAAAGATGCTTTGGGAATCGCTTTTAGTTATTATTTCAATGATAAAATGGCTTTAGTAACAGGATTTGATTTTCATTTGCTTTATTTTAAGTCTCTTGGCAAGGTTCAGCAAAATCATGTTGAATTAAATGTTGGAAACGAGTTCTCTTCAACTTATACTTATTCTATGATGGAATCAATGGAAAAAACTGTGTATTTGACAGAAAATAAAAAACGTAGTTTGCTTTATTATCAATATGCTTTACCAATTTCTTTCCGTTATCATGTTATGGGTAAAATATGGGGACAACTGGGCTTAGAGCTTGATTACATCTCAAAAGGTAAAGATGTGTATGATGTCTCGGTTTGCAGCAGAACGTCATATTTTGTTTCTTTTGGTGTGGGTGGCTATACAGAATTTTCGGAACAACGGCAAGAAACTTCAGTTCCTGTCAGAAATGATGTGATTCCTAATTTGTTGATTTCTGCAGGAACTTCATGGCCTTTGTGGGGCTGGAATGTTGAAGCAGCTTTGTCTCTATCGTATGCGTTGAAGAAAATAGATTTTGATTATGGTATTTCTTCGAATGTGTTTACCATAGGTTTGGATGTTTATCTTTGGTTTATTTAAAATAAGGAATAAAAAATGAGAAAAATTAATATTCTCTTTGCCGTTATGGCTGCTTTTTTCTTGGCTTCTTGTGCATCAATTAAGCCAAATTCGCCCGCTTCTGGTCCGACAATCCCAATAACCCCATTGAAAATAAAAAAGATGACGCCTGTTACATATCAGTACGAATCTGCTAATATTGGATGTTCTGAAATTGGTTTTTTGAACAAATTTGTCGGTAAAATGATAAAGCTTGGGGATGGAAGTGTTATATACGTAGATAACATTTTGGATATCCATACTGAAAAGTATTCGTCGCAAAGGTTTTTTGATGTAGGTCTTTTTGGCATGTTGCCATCTTTTGCTTTGACTGATGAAAAATACAATTGCAATTTCTGGGGCTTGGCTGTAGAATACGAGAAGTAGTGATTGCTTATGTTTAGACAAATCTTACTAGGGCTAACGATATTTGCTTCATTTGTTTTTGCTTCGTATAGTTTGTATCCTGTACCGGCGGCAAATAGTGGTGAAATTAAGATTGCTCCTAGCTTTTTGATGGTAGATGGAGTTGCTGACAGCAAACATAAGCAGTATGGTGTTGCTTTAAAAACACGAATTGTTCCTGCTACAAATTTGGAGCTTTTTTTAGTGTTCCGTTTGTTGTTGCTAGTTCGTCTTACGATGAGTGCTTGGAAGCTTTAGCTCCGTACGATGATGGTTCGAGGGATCCTTCTTTTTATTGTATGGAAAAAGGTTTTTATACAGGTGCTCAAAATTTGAGTGCTGGAGTCCGCTTTCAGGCTCTTCCCAATGTCGCTCTTTTTGCGGAGATGACTGCACCGACTGGCAAAGAGAGTATTTCCAGCCAAGTTTTTGAACTTTTTTTGGGTGGTCAGTATTCTACAAAATTTGGCCCTTTAGAATTAGGAACAGAATTGGGGCTTGTTTACCTCACAGAAAACGATGAAAAGAATTGGGCCGAAAAGCAAGGCCCGATGCAAATAGCTGTTGCGTTTGAATTGAATTATTCAGTAATTCCAATTGTATTACCCTATATTGGAGGTATGGTTAATGTGGTTCTGACTAATCCTGAGTTTAGGTCTGGAGCTGTAGGTCCAGAAACCCAAGGCCTTGTTGGATTTTTCCCATATTTAGGTGCTGGCTTTATTATTTCAGATTTGTTTTCTGTAGATTTAAAAACAATCTTTAGTATAGGTGATGATTATACGGAACTATTTGGTGGAAAAGGGCGTCTGGTAATTGAATTGTCCTTCATTGCTCATTGGCATTAAAGCGAAACGCTAGCTCTCATTGTGCTCGCTTTTTTGAATTTTTTTTTCGCTTCTTGCTAACAGTTGATTGCAAAATGAATGGCGTGCAGCGCGACCCCTTGTTTTTGAAAATTGAACATTTTATATTATGAAAACCATGGCTAGACCCATTCGTGAAACTCCGATTCTCTTTGGCGAAGATGCTCGTCGCTTTCGTGAGGCGATGCAGAATGTAAAACCGGAACCTCCTGAAGTTCGAGCCCGCATTTTGCGGGATTACGAGCTAATGAAAAAGGCTTACGAACGTGGTATGGCTGATCAGCGTGCTCGAGAAGACGCCAATGGAGGTGTTGATCCGTGGTTCAAAAAGGTATAAATAGTAACTATTCATCTCCCCTTAAATAACGTAAAACTCTTGACCGGCCAGCCTTTTGCGGGCTGGCTTTTTTTATATTAATATTCTATGGCGCCGGGTTATTTATTCGTGCGTTAAAAAGGAGCTAGAGATGAAGTTAGGATTTATTGCAGGAGTTGCCGTTGCTTTGAGCTTAGGCTTGTTTGGGTGCGACGGAAACACAGTGGCCGAAGCCGATGTTGAATATGATGATGTCGCCCAGGGTGGTACAGAAAATCCGTCCAATGGTACACGGACTTCATCAAACTCAAAGGTTGCTTCTTCGAGCTCTCGTGCATCGATGAATGTTGTCGAAAGTTCTTCTGCAAAATCGTTGTCAAGTTCTAGCGAAGGTCCCGTTGAAACGTTAAGTTGGATTAGCACAACGTACAAGACAGCGAGAGTGGTTGCCGAAAACGCAGATAAGCTAAAGTGCGATGATGTCAAGAATACGGATGATTTAAGTGGCTACGAAGTGGCGTATGAATTCAATAATCCTAACGATTTAGGGCGCGACTATATTGGAAATAATAATGCGTATATTGAAGACAATGTGCCTCCAGTGTCTGCTGCGTGTGGGAATATTATTTTCAACGGAGAAAATGGCCTGCTTATACCGTTGAACGATACTTTTAATAGTAAAGGCTTTGTAATCGAAGTCCGTTTCATGCCTACCGAACCGGGGATTATGGGCAATATCTTCGTGGCCGAACCTCCTGGAAGCGGTGTCGATGGTTGGCAGGTACGTCTAGATGGCTCTGATGTCGTTTTCCACATGCGCGATACAAGTATTCGAAGCTCTTGGGAAACTCCTAAAATTGGTACGGTGTCGATGAACGAATGGCATGTCGTCCGTGTTAAAGTTTTCCCGGTGAAGTCGGCTGTGACCGGAAAAACGGTGTATTCGATGAATGCCTCCCTGGATGGTGTAACAACTGTCGTGACGCAGCTGTCTGAGCGTATCAATATTGATGTTGACAGATATGGTCTTGGCATTGGCTATGATTCAATGCATCAGTCTTTGCATGCCGACCGATTCTTTACCGGAAAAATTGATTACATCCGGTATGGAAGGATTGCAGAAAAGAATTAATTGCAATGACGCCTATCGGTACATTCTACGGTGATGCTGTTTACAAGTATGATGCTCCTCGCCAGGGGCGTCTTTTTGCAGGGCATCCGGGCCGTATTGAACTGCAGCCGGGAATGAATTTCGAAACGGCGCTTCGCGACTTGGATGGCTTTGAACGCATCTGGGTGATTTTCTTGTTCCACGAGAACGAGGGCTGGCGCCCGACAACGCGCCCGCCTGTACCGCCCAAGGGTAAAGACCGTGTGGGAACTTTTGCAAGCCGCAGTCCTTACCGACCAAATCCGATTGGACTTAGTTGCGTGAGGCTCCTGAAAGTCGAAGGGCTCACGTTATACGTCGATGAAGCCGACCTGCTGAATGGAACGCCCGTACTCGATATCAAACCGTACATCCCGATGGCCGATGCCTTCCCCGATGCGAAAGCGGGCTGGGTTGAAGAGCAAGTGGGGGAGTTGTGGACGGTTGAAATGTCAGCTGAGTTTGCTGAACAAAATCGTTGGATTGCAGAGCATAGTGCATTTGATTTGGAAAGCTTTGCTCAGGTGCAACTTTCTCGCGGAAATTTTTCCAAAGATGTTTTTGACAGCTCCCGCCGTCGCTTGGCTGTTGATGAAAATTCTAAAACGGGTGTGCTTGCTTACCGCACGTTCCGCATCCACTTTAGCTATGATGAAACGGCCCGTAAGGTTTTGCTTTTGCGTGTTTCAAGCGGTTATTCCGAAGCTGATTTAGCGCCCGGTGCTGAAGATAAGTACGGTGACAAACAACTTCACCGAGACTTTATTGCGAAATTTTAATTGTGATGTCATTCCCGCCCCCTTGTCATTCCGGACTCCGTTCCGGGAGGGATTTCCGTCTTGTTGAATTTGTTATATTTAGCTCAAACTAAACGTTTTTTATAAGAAATATGAAGAATAAACTTATTGCACTCTTTATTTTGTGCGTTGCTGTAATTGCAAACGCTCAGTCTGTCCCTACAATCGGCAAATCCGCCCCGCGTGAACACCGTGGGTTCTACAATAGCACGTCTTTTGGCATTGCCTATAACTGGTTTGACAATAGCCTTGACGATACAGATAAATACCAAAATCGTCAGCGTCATGATGTTGAAATCTATGAGTACAATGGATATTCTTTTGCGCTCGGTGAATTCAAGTTCGGTGTCGCCATTGCTGATTTGGTTGCTTTCCATACCGTTTTTAATGTTGGGTTCTTTATGGGAACTGTGGATTACAGCAATGAAAGGTATCAAGAATACTGCACTGAAGCCGGGTGCGTCAATATGGCTCAAATAGATGGTATAGATGATCCGACTTCTAACGATGCATACAACTTTAGAACGTATTTTGGCTTTGGTGCGACCTTCTATCCGTTTCGTGACAAGAATTCTCCGATGAACGGATTCTTTGTCGGCGCCTCGTTGGGGTATACTTTATTTGTGGCTGTGATCAATGGTGGCAATGATAGTGCTACCGGTAATGGCGGCTTTGGCTTTGAATTGGAAGCGGGCAAGGAATGGTGGATCAATGACCATTATGCGATTGGCTTTGGAGTTGGCTTTGCCCATAGTAGCTTGGTTTGGGAAACCGTCAAATCCCATAAGTCCGATAATGTACTGTCGCTTTCTTTCCGTATGACGCGTGGATAATTGACGATGAAAATGTTTAAAGTATTAATCGTTGCATTAATTGCCGCGTCGGTGGCTTGGGCTCAAATGCCTAAAGTAAATAAGCCCGCGGTTCCTTGCGAACATCGCGGTAGCTTTTTCAGCGTTGGCCTTGGCTTATCTTATATGAGTTTGTCCAAAGATGAATATGTTTCGCATCGTAGTGAAGATGGAGATTGGGATAATCCTTCGCATAGATATGTTGTAAAAAGTGTTAAATATTGGGGACCTAAAAGACATTGGGAATTTAGCGGCGCTGAAGCTCCTTCGCTAGATTTAAGGTTTGGCGGAACAATTGGAAATGTCGTCGCCTTGTATTTTACTTTTATGGGTGGTCTTTATAGGGGTACAGCGGTACGTGAAGAAAATAATATTGAACAATATTATCTCCCCGATGCAAATGGCAATTTGATTTTTCAGTCGGAGAATAGCAAATCTTATTACAGGCGTGAATTTGATGCGATAGCCGCTTATGGCTGGTTTGGTGTCGGTTTCTCCGTTTATCCGTTCCGCGATCCATCTTCGCCGTTGAGAGGACTTTATTTTGGATTCTCCGGTGGTCTTGATGCTTTAGGTGTTCGTGTAGAAGACAATTATGATGACGTGGCGACGGAAAGTTATTTCTTACGCTATGAAGTCGGGAAGGATTGGTGGGTGAGCGAAACGTGGTCGATTGGCGTTGCGCTCTCATTTACGAATGTTGTCGGATTTGAAGACGACTACTATGGTAGCGATGGCGGCGGCCGCAAGGCGGTTACGCTTTTGTTCCGCATAACTCGCGGATAAAACCTGTATCTATACCGTTTACAAGCAAGTTGGTGATAGCCTCGTCGCTACCCATCTTGCTTTTTTCTTTTATGTGGCGACCAAAAGTCTTGTGCCAGTCGAAACTGTCGGGGACGAGCTCGTCAAAGACTGGCCACGGCTTGATGAAACCTGGCGGGAGCAGTTTGTAGAGTTTTTCGGAATTGATGCTCAAGTCGCCAACGCGCGGGGGCATGGGTCCGCCTTCGATACGCGGCACTCCATGGAGGAGCTCGGCGGGGTAGCCGCCGACCGCGTTCACGATTTGACCGACGTTGTAAAGCGATACGCTACGCGGGCCGCCGCAGTTGTAAATGCCGGCGGGGAATTTATGTTCAAGAATGTATTGCACGGTACGGCAAAGGTCCGGACCCGAAAGCGGGTTGCGGAATTCATCGGTGAACAAGGTTGCTGGGCGACCGGGGCGGAAACGGTACGTAATCCAGTCAATGGCACCGGCGCATCCGCCGGGCGCATAGTCCATCGGGAGCGGCACGCGGAGAATCACGACGTCAGGCTTGATAGCGGTAATCGCGTCTTCGGCTTCGGCCTGGTGCTTGCCGTAATTGTGGATGGGGTCTTTGGGGTCGGTTTCTACGTACGGGCGGTTTGGCTTTGTCTTCTCGTCACCGCTAAAGACCATGTCGGCAGAAATGCGGATGAGTGTCGCGTTGTAGCGTGCTGCGAATGTAGCTGCATCAACGCCCTGACTGTAATTCAAAAGTCGGCTGCGGGCAGGGTCGCATTCGCAAGCCTTAAGCGCGCAATTTCCGCTCGCGTCAATAACGGTACCAAAGCGGAATTTCTCAAAAAGTTCGCCCAATCGTTCTGTTTCTTCGGCATCTACGCCGAAGACGTTTTCTCCAAAAACGCACGGATGCTTGATGGGGCGAATCCCGATAATGCCCGGCACGTTCTCGCGAACGGTCGCGCTGCCGTACAATTTGTTGAAATGCCTAAAAAGTGCAAAGCCGGGAACGCCGTTCAGCCCGAGAATTAAAATCGGGAGGCGGATTGCGATAATTTCCACTTGAAATAGCCTGCGATTTGAAGCGGGTGATTGAACGTGCCGTCGGCAACTTTTGCCTGGAATTCCTCGTCCGTGTACAGGAACGTTTCGATATCTTCCGTATCGTCAAAGCTCGTTTTGCCCAAGCGTTCCACGCCATCGATAAACACCACGTGGAACTTCCCGCGATGCCTATCTGGATTCACCGGGAACGACCCGATGTAGGCTACGTTGTCATGCCCGCCACTGAGCGGGCATCTCCCTTCTTCGAGGCGATAACCGCATTCTTCTTGCAGTTCTCTGACGGCGGCCTCTTCTGGTGTTTCGCCTTTGTCTATAATCCCTGCCGGAAACTCAAGCGCAATCTTTCCCGTTCCGTGGCGGTACTGTTCCGTCATGACCCACTTGCCTTCCTTTGTGCGTGCAAGAATCAAAACCCAGTCGGGTTGCCATAACGTATAAAAATCATCGATGACCTTGCCGCTCGGCAGTTCGCACGTTTCCTTCGCGACCTTCAACCACGGCGCATCCACCAAAAATTCCGAACTCAACAATTTCCACGGTTTCATACCCCAAATTTAGAAAATACAACATCAAAGCAATTCTTTAAGTTCTAAGATCTAAGTTCTGCCGACTAGATTCTTGTAATTGCAATAAACGCCCCTGATTCATCTACGCTTTCTGGTGATACATTAAATTTTAAAAATTTTTGAAATTTACAAAATTTACGTATTTCTGCTAAAAATCAAGATTTTTGTATCATTTTATCTATTGCGAGTTACTGACAAATGACGTATATTTGAGCCTGTAAGGAGGTTAAATATGAAACCGATAACAGAATATCAAGATTACCGAAAGTACATGCTTGATTATTTTGAATGGCGAAAGAGAAGTTCTGTGTTCTCGTGGCGCGAATTTTCCAAAATCGCCGGATTCTCGTCGCCATCATACTTAAAACTTGTATGTGATGGCAAGAGCTCGCTGAGCCGCGTGGGCGTCCCGCTTGTGGCTGCCGCGATGGACTTGAATGATTTTGAACAGGAGTATTTCAAGCTCATGGTTGAATTCACGAATGCCAAAGACGATGACAAGAAAAAAGAAGCGTTCCTCAAAATGAAGGGGCTTGCAGACGAACAGCGTGCTAGAGTGTTGGATGCTGATGCGTTTGATTACTACGAAACGGCAGTGAATTCCGTTGTTCGTGAACTTGCTCCGTTGATGCCTGGCGCACTTCCGGGTGAAATTGCCAAGAAAATCAAGCATACGTTTACGGCGCAACAGGTCCGTGATTCATTAAAGCTTTTGGTGAAACTTGATTTGCTTAAGTCACTTGGCGAGAACGTCTACGAACAGACAGACAAAGTCATTACGGGTTCAGGTGAAGCGCTTAAGCTTGCGCTCCGCTCCATGAATGGTCAGATGATAGACCTTGCCCGTGAAGCTATTGAAAAAATCGCTCCGGGTGAACGCAACATTTCGGGTGTGACGATTGGCGTTGACGAAGCTACAGTAATACGCATCTCTGAAGAAGTGGATCGTTTCCGCAAACAAGTTATTGCTATCGCTAGCGAATCCAAGAAGATCAACCAAGTTTATCGTTTAAATTTACAGCTTTTCCCGCTGACGGAAAAAGTGTAAGGAGGAAACCATGAATCTCAAAAAAATCATTCCGCTTTCGTTCACTGCGTTGAGCGTGATGGGGGCCTTTACCGCTTGCTCCGATAATAAAGTGGTGGGGGCTGACGAACAGGCTAATACGATGGCTGAACGTTCTAGTTCGTCTGTAGAGTTGGGCTCGTTGAGCTCAAGTAGCTCTTTGCAAGGTTGGAAAATTGATCGAGAAGGCGCTTTAGCAGCTCTTAGAAGTGTACGTAAAGAAACGGCGATTGCTTATACTTATCTGGCCGGAGATTCTGCTGAACAAATAGATACGGTTAATGCTTATGAATCTTTTGACAGAGTTGTTCAAATAATCCTCAATAAAGATGGTTCTATAATCTTTGATGAGAATGCTAGAGGGTATGATAATGATTATCAGACTTATGCGTTAATGAAGGACGAAGAGGGCTTCGTTCATGGAGGATTATTGTTTGAACATGGGTTTAAAAACGTAGAACCCGGTTCGTCTCTCGAATTGACTTGCACCGGCTTGGATAATTGGTATGATGTATACTTTAGATTCGTAGATGTTTCTGGAGTCCCGGACTCTGCTGCTATTAAATATTTTAGGTCCACAGATTCAACGATGAGGGATCAGTTTAGACAGGATTGTGCTCTTGAAAATGGTGAACTGACGGATGATCCTAAATTTTATCCTGATTTGGGCTGTAGAATCGATCCTAAATTAGTTGATGGCGTCCTGACATACAAAGATCCTTATTGGAAAAAGTATGCTACGCATATTATCGAAGGTTGTGTAACAACTCAGAATTTTGATGAATTGTTTGGTTTAGGCGACTAAATATATAAAAGGTTATATCTTTAAAAACTTTATATAAAGGAAAAGATTATGAACTTCAAAAAAATCATTCCGCTTACGCTCGCTACCATGAGCGTGATGGGCGCCATTACCGCTTGCTCCGATAAATCGCCCGAGAACAATATTGTTGGTGTTGATGAACAACCTAATACGATGTCTGAAGTAAAAACTTTGTTTGGAAATGTAGTAAGTAGCGATGTGCAACGCGCCATGCTGGCTAAATATAAAGAAGATTCTAAGTCTAATGGTGCTGTTTCAGCTATTTTGGCTCATGATAGTACTTTTCAGTTGAATACTATAAAAACGATTGATGGCGATGAATTTTATAATAATGAAATAAATCGAATACTCAGTATGGGCGATATTGATACTACGTATGTAGAATATAAAGGGTGGGATTATTATTCTATGCTAGATGAAAATGGTGTACTGCATGGACCGATTTCGATATCCCATTCTGTTTTGGCGTATGATGTTACAAATAACGTTGGCTGCGTGAACGAAAATAAATGGTTTATAGAGGATAATGAAGTATATAGAATTAGCGAATATTATAGTGTTAGTGTAGGTTTTGGAAATGTTCAGATGAGACTTCAAACCAGAGATTCTCTTTTGACTGCTCAATTTATAGAGGATTGTAATGCCGAAAATGGAATATTCAGTGAGTACAAAGGTAATCGGTATTATATTTTGGGGGAGGCTCATGTTGAATCATGGATAAATTGCGTTATGCAAAGAGACAATCCCTATAAAGATCCCCATTGGGTAAAGTATGCATCATATATTATCAATAATTGTAGGTCCGATGTAGTTTCTTATTAATCCCATAGCTCCTTGAATAAAAAACTCCCGCTCGGTTGAGCGGGAGTTTCTCCTTTAAATCAGCGAAATTTTACTTGATCTTCAAAGACCAGGCTTTATTGCCGATTTTTACCACGTATACACCCTTGGCGCCGGTGTAAACTTTCTGTTCAAGGCCAAGACCCTTTGTAGTGCGGACAACGTTACCGAGGCTGTTGAACACTGTGATGCTCAAACCCTGGGCGTTCTGAACGGTGATGTAACCGCTTGCGTCCACGTAGGCTGCGAGGTGGCGACCGTCAAATGCTTGCGTTGGGAGAGCGGTTGTGCTGCTTGAAGAAACTTCCGGTTCGCTGGAGCTGGACTGTGGCGGTTCAGCGCTGCTGGAAGATTCCGGAGCGGCTGCGGCGGCGTTCTTCACGACAATCTTGCCTGCGTTCGGGACTGCATCAAAGTAAATGTAACCGCCGTCGACCTTGGATTCGAGCTTTGCGCCATCCTGCGTGACTTCGACCTTCTTCCAGTCGCTCTTTACGCGAATAGAAAGCGGATAATCGTACTTGGAAATGTTGTCTGCGATGCTGTGCTTGAGTTCAAAAGCCATCGTGTTTGCTGCCCCACCGTCCTGCGGTTCGATTTTAGAGGCCTTGCGTTCCTTGAGGTACATGGCGACATGGCCCATCGGGGCAACCCAGATGTCCTTATCGTTCTGCTGGGCCCATTTGAGCGCGCCATCGATGGCGTTGATATCCGTCGGGGAGTAGTTGGCGTTGCCGTTGTTCTTGCCTTGGAAACCGTGAGTGAGGAATGCCGCCCAGCCGTTGCTCTGAATAACTTTCTGCATTCTGCCGGTAAAGTCGTTCGTGCTCTTGAGCTGGCCTTCGGCACCGGTCATGGTGGCAGGGACCTGGGCCCAGTTGCTCGGGCCATCCTTGCCCATTTCATCATTCATGCCCTTCCAGCTGCCGTTGCAGATACGGCCCACGATGTAGTTCTGCTTGACCGCGCTTTCGTTAGGCACGTTGCAGTTCGGGTAGGCGACAGTGATAATACCGTATTTCTGTTTGATATGGCTTTCGATATTTTTTTTCGAAGAAGCTTCTTCGCCACTCATGTTATTGCCGTGGCTATTGCTGTGGCTTGCGATTTCGTGCCCTTCGTCGGCCAGGCCCTGGAATCCGCTCCAGTTGGGGTTCCAGTTCACCACCAGGTTGAAGGTAGCCTTGTAGCCATACTTCTTGAACATCGGACCAGCGTCGGTCACGTGGCTCGGTGCGCCATCATCGAACGTGAAAGACGCTGCACCCTTGCGGAAACCCGACCAGGTTGCGATTTCTGCATCCTGCGCGAATGCGGCGCCTGCTGCGAACATTCCAACTGCGACAGAGGCAATAGAAATTTTTTTGTAGTTCATTATCCACACCTTGTTAATAGTATTATGCGAAAATAATTTACCCCCGTATATAAGGAACCGTCCCACGTTAAATTTCTTTTTGTTGTATAGTAATGCAACAGGGGAGGGGTAAATTCTATATTTCCCTACATGGATTTACAGTCGATTCTCTCCTCCGTTCTGGACGAAGTTTACGAAAAAAACGAATACCCCGCACTTGCGGCGCTTGAAAGCGAATGGACACATACCCGTCCGTTTGATGGCCTCCGCGTGCTGGTGGCAACCCCGATTTACCGCAACACCATGACTGAATACCGTGCTCTCGTGGCGGGCGGAGCCGACCTTCTTGTGGGTTTTTCGGAATTTAACGACCCCGATGTCGTGGACTTTATGAGGGAATGGGGTGTACCCGTCGTAACGCCTGCCGAAATGCTCGAAGCCGAATCTCGTGGCGAGTTTGTGGACTTGGTGCTCGACTGTGCGGGGCCTTTTGCGGTACTCCACCCGAAAATTGGCTTTGTGGAACTCACACGTTCGGGTGTACACTATTATAAAGATGCCGAAAAACCGGTTTACGTCGCCGATAGCGGTATCGTAAAGCGGATCGAAACCTCCCTGGGTACAGGCGATGGCTATTTCCGCGGTCTCGAAAAATTGGGCCTTGGAGGCGATTTCGAAGGCAAGAAGTTATTGGTTTTTGGTAGTGGCAAAGTTGGTTCCGGAATTGCGCTCCAGGGCGTGCGCCGAGGCTGCAATGTGACCGTTGTGACGGACTTGAAACGCGGGCAGTCTCAAACAGCGAATTCCGAAAATGCTGAACATTCCGCGGCTCCTGAAACAATGCCTGCAGGCGATTTTTCTGCCGTCCTTGAGCAAAATGACGTGGCTGTCGTGGATTGCCATGACTATGCAACTGTCGCCTCCTTGATTGAAAATTCCGATTTTGTTGTGACGGCGACGGGTGTCAAAAATGCCCTTGCAGCCCCGGAATTGACGGAAGCACTTCTCTCGACCAAGGCAATTCTTGCCAATATGGGTGTCGAAGATGAATACGGCGAGGCTGTTCCCACGGAAAAAGTGCTCAATGATAAAGGTCCGCTGAACTTCATTCTTGAGGAGCCGACACATTTAAAGTACATTGATACGTCGCTTGCGCTCCATGCTGCCCTTGCCGAACGCTTGGTTCAAGAAGCCGCGACTCTTGAAGACTCTTCCGATGCTGCTTCTGCTGAAATTTCCGCCGGACTTCGCTTCCCGCCGCAAGAAATTGAACAGCGCTTGCTCACTATTGCCATACAAAATGGCGTCATTGGCCCTGAAATTTGCAGCATGCTCGGCGGCATCCCCACCGAAATGGACTAGGTGCGACAATGACTCCCGAGAACATGAAAAAGGTTGTCGATCTCTGCAACCAGATTTCGAACATCACCTACGAGAATTTGACGAAAATCATCCGTCTGGAACAGACGGGGAGCGCGACTGGCGCCCGCAAGCTTGACGATAGCGACCAGAATGATATTGATTCTTGGATGGGCGGCGGCACCTGCTTTAGCATGACGTGGCACCTTTACCAGGCGCTCACAGACATGGGCTTCAAGCCGCGTCTTGTCATGGGCCATAAGCGCAAAGAGCGCAACATCCACTGCGCCCTCATCTTGCCCGATCCCGATGATAGTTTTGTCACCCCGGGGCAACCCTTTTCTGCAAATGTCTCCCCGGCCTCCGTGCCGGGGTCGGTTCTCTCGTCTAATTCATACCTTCTCGACCCCGGTTACTTGATTTTCGACCCGCTCCAGATGCCGCTCCCGCAGCCGTTTGGCACCGGCGAAGCGTTTTTCCCGCTTTCCCCGAACTGCGTGCGTCTCGTGCGCCCGACGCTTGAATCGATGGAACTCTGGACAGGTGGCGCAGGCGCGCCAATGAAGCTCCGCTTCGAGTACCCTGTTGAAGGCGTTTCCGTCGAAGAATTCAAGCACCATTGGAACGAGAGTTTCTACCGCGAAATGATGACCTACCCGGTCTTGAACCGCCTTGACCGCGAAAAGGGCATCCAGTATTACTACCAGAAGGGGAACCTCGTCGTCCGCAATGCTACAGGCTCAAAAATGACGAAAATTGAGCCCGCCGATCGCGTGCAGACGCTCAGCGATATCTTTAAACTGTCGCCCTCCATCATCGAGCAGGCGCTCCAGATTCTTGAGAAAAAGCACTAGAAGGCGTTTTTCTTATCTAAATTAAAAGCTTGGCAATTGCCCCCAAATTTTCTATCTTTGCGCGCGAAAAACGAGGTTTTTGCGACGTTTTCCGCATTTTGCGGTTATTTTGAGCGGCTCCGCGCATCTAGTCCAACCATTTGCGTCTTGCGGGCCTCACGGGTGTGTTTATGGAAGATGTAATAAACAATAAAAAACTTAACGCGATGGGGACGGCAAGTATCCCGAAGATTGTCTTGCAGTTTTCGGTCCCTGCCATCATCAGTATGCTCGTCGAAGCGCTCTACAATATTGTGGACCGCTATTTCGTGGGTCAGGGCGTCGGTAGCCTTGGCATCGGCGGCATCACCATCTGCTTTCCGATTGCCCTTTTCATTATGGCGATGTCCATGATGGTTGGCGTGGGTGGCAACACGCTTTTTGCCATCCGTCTCGGCGAACGCAAGTACCAGCAGGCAGCCATTATCCTCAACAACTCCTTTGTATTGCTCATCATTATGGCGGTGAGCTCCTTTACGCTTGGCCAGATTTTCATGGAGCCGCTCCTCAAGCTCTTTGGCGCTAGCGACCAGCTTTTGCCTGTGGCCTCGAGTTACATGCGCATCATCTTGTGCGGTGCGATTTTCCAGACGATTGTCCCCGGCATGAACCACTTTATCCGCAGCATGGGCCACCCGAAAACGGCCATGACCCGCGTGATGATTGGCGCTGGCAGTAACGTGATTCTAGACTGGCTTTTCATCATGAAGTTCAACTGGGGCATTGAGGGCGCTGCTTGGGCGACTGTCTTGAGCCAGTTCATCGGCGGCCTTGCCGTGATGCAGTTCTTCGTGAAAAAGACGACGCCTATCAAGGTCAACCGCCGTTACATGAAGCTCCGCCTCCCGTATGTGCGCAAAATCTTCATTCTTGGCCTTCCGCCGAGCATTATGCAGATTAGCAACAGCCTTGTGAACGCCATTTTGGCCCGCAGCCTCACATCGTATGGTACTCGTGACTTGCCGATAGTGAACGGTATGACGGGAGGCGACCAGGCAATTGCCGCATTCGGAATCCTGATGAGTATCGTCTCCATGATTGTTTTGCCACTTATGGGCTTTGTGACGGGCTCTCAACCGATTATCGGGTACAATTACGGCGCAAAGTACAACAACCGTGTCCGTGACGCGCTCAAGTTCACCATGCTCTATGCAACGGCGTTCATCGTGATTGCGTGGATTCTCATGATGACGAATACGCTTGCGTTTGTGGCGCCTTTTGTGCCGAACGACCAGAACATGCAACAGCTCACGTGCAAAGCTCTCCGCACCTTCATTTGCATGATGCCGTTTGTACCGCTAGGTATGGTGTCGGGTAACTTTTTCCAGGGAACGGGCAAAGCCTGGCGTTCGATGTTCCTAAACGCTTGCCGTCAGCTTATTTTGCTGATTCCGTTCCTGTTTATTATGCCGCGTTTCTTCGGACTCCGTGGCGTGTTCATGGCTCAGCCCATCGCGGACTTTGTGACGGCCTTTATCGCCATCATCATGCTCCGCGCCGAACTCAAAAACATCCCGCGCATCTAGGGCGCAGTGTTGAGCAGTCCATCGCTTTCGGCGATGAGCTCGTTCATCTGCGTGACTTCGGCGCCCTGGCGCGACACAAGCCCAATGGAAATCGTCACAGGGATTCTGGAATCCATCCATGAGAATATGTGGCGTTCAATGACCAAACGCATTTTTTCGGCGCGCTTTTTCGCGTCTTCGGGTGAAATCCCGTTCATGAGGAGCATGAACTTTTCGCCTTTGTTGCGTGCGAGCAAATCCGAATCACGCTTCTCGTCGTTCAATAGCCTTGCTACTTCCTTCAAAATCAGGTCGCCGCACATTTCGCCGTTGGTTTCCGTCAGTTGCTTGAATCCATCCACGCGAATCATCGCTACGTGGACGAAAGCACCCCCACGGCGGGCGCTTACAAGTTCACCTGCCGAGCGGTCCATGAATGTTTGGTGGTTCAGAAGCCCCGTCAGTTCATCCAACGTCGCCGCTTCGTAAAGCTCACGACTAAATGCTTCTTCGTTCGAATCCTTGTAGGCGATTTTCAGTACGATTTTACCAATCTGGAGCCTGTTGTCCGAATCGAGAATTTGCTTATTTATATAGTTACCGTCCACGAACGTCCCGTTCGTGCTGCCGAGGTCTTCGACCGTCACGCTCTGGCCGTCAAACGTGAGTGCGCAATGTCTGCGGCTTACCAGTTCGTCTTCAAAACGGATGTCGGCGTCTTGTCCGCGACCGAGCACCACGGTCCCCAATTCAAGCGGGAGCTCCGCGAATTCACTTTGCGGGTACAGCACGATCAAGTGCGGGTGAACGGCCATCGGTTTTAAAATTTCCATAAAATCCCTTGTAAATCCCGACCCAAATATAGGAAGTCGGAGCTCCATCGGGTATTGCGGAGTCATGTCTTTTTTGTCTGTGACCGCGTAATGTCTGTCCCTTGCCTAAATATATGATACGTCTATGATACAACCGAAATCACACTCTCTGTAAAAGTTGCATTTACATAGGCTCTTTTGTAAAAATGCAATTACAAACAATGTTGAAAGTTTGTGAATTAGTCTGTGGATTTCCTTACATAAATTTTTTTTCACAATGATTTACAAGAAAAAATTCCCTTTTTTGGTTTAAAAAAGTAGATTTCAGTCGGTGTAGTATATCGAGGAGGCTGGTCTTCTTGATGTTCTGCGTGGTCGGAGAGAACCGAAATGGATAAAAAAACAATGAAGAACAGAATCAAATCCTTTAAATTGTGGGTGTTGAGCTGTGCTATGCTCATTGCCGGTGTTCAAAGTGCATCGGCATCATTGACCGGGTGTGAGGGAACCGTTTATCTAAAGTTGCCTGATAGTTGGACTGCCGCTTATTCTGCTGCTGGTGGCCAGTTTGTGGCTTTTTCAAAGAGTACGACGTATACCGGTTGGTACGAAATTAGCTCTACCAAAATCGGTGGTACGAACGGAGCTACAGAATTCTTTATCTCGAAGGCTCTGAATGACTATGGCCAGCAGGGTGGTATTACCAAGACCACTATTGGCGCCAATGTCCAGTTTGATCAGGGTAAGGGCTTCTCTTGCGCCGATTTCGGTACAAAGACGAACGAACTCTGGATTCAGCCTGATTTCTCGGATCCGACCAAGCCGTTAGTTCAGGGTGAACCGCCTGACGTCAAGTATTTCTATGTGTTCTTGCCGGATGACAAGATTTGGAAGAGCTCCGATCCTATCATTGTCGAAAATGGCAAAGAACGTAAGATGAACATTGACGAAAACTGCGGCTGGTACTACAGACGCTATGTCAATGAATCTCTCCCGACCGAAGTCATTATCCGTCGTGATGATGATACCGAACTCAAGTATGCTATCGGTATGGATGGCGAAAAGGGTTATAACAACGGCGATGCTGCTATTCCAATAGATTTGGAAGGCATGTTTGATAACTTTAAGTCGGATGCTACCTTTGCTGGCTCTCTCTTCTTTGTCGCTGACGAAAAGCAGGCTGCCGCACTTCCGAGTGATTTTGCTGGTTGGTATGTCGACAGGCCGGATATTCACGGTAACTGCTCTTACAACCTCGCTGCTATTATTTACGATACTGACGCTAGCTTGCATCCGGCATTCTCTTGCTGGAGCCAGGGTGGTGAAGGCTGCCAGGCTATGACTGGTGTTGCCGCTCAGGGTGTTGACAAGACTGTTGCCCTTGCTGCTATCGATGCTTGTATCGGTGTTACTTCTGGCCTTGTGGAAAGCACCTTGGATAAGGCTACCAAGAAGCCGAAGCTCTCTACGAAGGGTAAGAAGTGCTTTATTGACGACGCTTACTTCAACCAGTTGTTCAACTACACCGCTGGTGTGAACGAAATGACTTGCTTTGATATGCCGTTTAGCCGTGCAAAAGATGGCAAGTGGGAATTTAATTCCGATGACTATGTCAGCCCGGGTATGAAGATTGAAGTTCCGGGTGGTTTCTATCCGGCAGAAGCTACGGACGCCCTCAAGCTTGAAGAAGCTAAGGCTGGCCAGACTCCGGTTCCGGCAGCTCGTACCAAGCGTTATGCTCAGGGTCCTGCTTACTATGGTGCCGCTCTCCGCGCCATTGATCCGGCTACGGATATGCCTGTTATTGACGTCTATTGCAATGGCCCGGGTTGGAAGAAGGGGCATGATTGCGAAGGTATCTTTGGCGACGGTACTGTTACCGAAGCCCAGATCCGCTCTGATTTGGACCTTACGAATGGCGATTTGATTATTGGCTGGGATGATGTCAATAACGCTCCTGATGGCTGGCCGATTTTTGCGGGTGGTTCTGAAACTTTGGCTACCTCTACGACCACGACTAAGTCTACTCGTTGGGAATCTAAGGAAGGTGTTGCTTCTGGCAATGGTGGCCGTAACCAGCACTTCTGCTTCGAATCTCATGCTAACTTCCGTTTCAAGCCGGGTCTGAAGTTCAACTTCCGCGGTGACGACGACATTTGGGTCTTTATCGATAACAAGCTTGCTGTGGACCTCGGTGGTACTCACCTTGCAGCACCGGGCTATGTGGACTTGGATACGTTCATGCCGAACGCCAAGACCGACTCTACCTATGATATCGATATCTTCTTCTGCGACCGCCGTACGACGATGAGTAACGTCCGTATCAAGACGAACATGTTCATCGAACAGAATACGGGTATTGAATACGAAGGCTTCCAGAACCTTGAACAGTGGAAGCTCACTGGCGATAACGAATTCGAACTTTGCTTTACCCAGTCTGGTGCCGGTAACTGCGCTGCCCAGGTTGGTGCCGCAAGCACAAAACTCTGCGGTGAACAGATTAAGGCCGCCGGTCATACCATTGCTTACCAGTTCACCAGAAATGATCCGACTGGCTCTGCTCCTGGTTCCATAATTGTTTCTGAAGAAGATTTCGCCGCTAATCCGGTCCAGCTCGAAGGCATTATCGATGTGACGAACCCGGGTAAGCCGGTTGTCAACGAAAAGAAGTTGATGGAAAGCCTCTCTCAGGGTACGTACTATCTGCGCATCAAGATTGATACCGAAATTGCAACGATGTCCTGGACCATTAAGGGTAGCGTTGGCCTTACTTCTCGTAACGCTGTCGTTGAAGCCGATGGCAAGACGAGCGCTGAAATTCCGTTTGTCTCTTCTGCTATGGCTTCGGACAAAAAGACTACTGCCGACGGTATGATTCGTCTCCTCGTCGCTCCGGTTGTTGATCCGTGTGCAGGTAACGCAGCTTGCACGACTCCGCTCAAGTTGAACCCGTCTGTCGGTGATGAATACTCCTTGGTATCTACCAATACAAAGGCCGTGTTCTACGAAATGAAGGGCGGTGTACTTACCCAGTTCGATCCGAGCAGAACTCGCAAGATTGGTGCTGGTGGTATCGATACTATTTATGTCACGGTTCCGTTCTCTGAATTTGACGTGAGCGACGTTGAAAAGGTGACCGTCAATGTTAAGCAGAGCTCTCTCAAGGCTGAACTTTCCTTCTTCGTTCCGAAGATTGTGTTTGTGACCTCCGAGACCTCTTTGGAGCAGCCTGATATGACCAAGGACCTTGAAAAGATGAAGCTCGAAATGGTCGACTTCTACATTCTCGCCCTTGACCAGAACAACAATCCTTGCTTGACCTGTAACTTTGATTTGGGCCGCGGATCTCAGACCTCAGCTGGTATCAAGATTGTTACGGGTGCCGATAATACTATCTCTGTCAAAGATGGCCGTGCAACGGTGACTATCTATTCTGAACTCACGTACGAACGTGGAGGCACAAATGGTGTTGCAGCCCTCCACTTGACGGGTCCGGCTCCGACTTTGATGTCTGCCCTCTATCCGAACTTGATCTTTAGCGAACCTCCGGTTCCGATGCCGAAGTTTGCTGATATCTTTGACGTTCATGGTGAAACACCGACGACGGAAATGAATGTTGAAGCTCCGTACTTCAGCATGCAGACAGAATACCTCGATGGTATCGCAGACTCCATTGTCATCTACTACGCTCGTGAATTCCATAAGGACTCTCTCCCGGGCAAGATCGCTATCTTCTGGGAAGAAGACGCTAAGGATTCTGTGCTCTTTGAAAAGGACGAAGTTGCTGCAGGTGCTTATTGCGGTATGCCTGCTGCATCTGCCGACTCCTTGTGCGCTCCGAAAATCACTCTTGGCGGCAAGAAGCTCTCCAAGAAGGTGAAGACGGGTGGCGTGGGTAAGATTAAGTCCTGGGCTACTTACATGTCTCGTGGTACCGTGGTCACGCAGGATTACTCTTGCACGATTTACGACCGTATTGCTCCGGTTATCATCGGTGCGAGAGCCAAGACCGAAGCTTCTAGCGAAACGGTGAAGCTTACTATCCAGTTCTCTGAACCGATTCAGAAGTCTACCGATGCTGCTGCTGAAGGCGACAAGATGCTTTCCTTCTTCATCAATAACGGCAAGGCAACTGGTTTCTATGAACACATCCCGCTTTTGACGGGTACTTCCTTCCCGGAAGGTTCGACCAACGAAAACCTCACGTTGCTCTACAGCCAGAAGAATAGCTCCGGTGTATTCCCGCAGTCTGGTGACTACATCCACTTCAGACATCTCATGATTACCGATCAGTCTGACTATATGACCTATCCGGGGGCTGATACGATTCGTCCGGCTGATGATGCCTCTTTCAAGTGGAACGTCGCTACGGGTTATGATCCTCTCGGTTCTGGCCGTAAGCCGTCTCCGTGGGCTCTGATCTCTGGTCAAGTTAACTCCTATGCTGTAAGACTCATTCCGGATGCCAAGGGTGGCATTCCGAAGACTCCGGGTGAAGCTGCAAACCTCGATGTTGTGGAAGTCTTTACCTATGATGCTGCTAAGGACGATGATGACTTCAGAAAGGATATCCGTGCTGGTCAGGGCGAATTTGAAAAGTATGGCTTCATTCCTCATGGCTGGTATGTCAAGAGCGATATGGGCAATTTGATTGAATCGGAAGACCAGTTCGTCAATGCCGACAAGAAGAACGTGTTCTTTGATTATGAACTCCAGTTCTTCACGAATCTTGGTTCGTTTGTCGCTAGCCAGAAGGGCCGCATCTATTGCGATGACGATGAAAACATGAAGAACAACAGAAAGTACTACTTCGGTGGTGCAGGTCACAACTGCGTTGAGAACCGCAAGAACTTCTTCATCGTTTGGAACATGAAGTCCAAGCAGAATCGTCTCGTTGGTTCTGGTGCCTACATTACCAAGCTCAACTCCTACGTGCAGCTTGATACCTTCGGCAAGAAGAACAAGATTGAAAAGTCTGAAATGTGGGGCGTCCGCCATAACGCAAAGACGATTGGCAGCTTCCCGTCATTGCTCCCGTAATAGACTAGCGTAAAACTTTTAAAGCCTCCCAATCGGGAGGCTTTTTCTATATTTAAGGCATGCGAAAGATTTTAATAGCCCTTTCTTTATGTGCGATGGCTTGGGCCGGATCGCCAACCGATTTGGATTCCCTTTTCCGCGGTAACGAGTACAAGCCGACGCTTAGCGCCTCTCTCCGCGATACAACGAGCAATTCTGCTGTGCCTGCCAAGGTTACTGGCAAGAACGATAAGGCTGACGGTTTCTACATGCTCCAGTTTGAAGCTGTCGGTGATTTTGATGCCGCCCAGAGGCGCAAGGCTCAGCTTTCTGCTAGCACGGGTTACTCCATCCAGGTCGTGTTCGACCCTCCGTTCTACAAGCTCCGCGGTGGTGGATGGACAAAGCGCAAGGTCGCCGAAGACAAGGCTCGCGAACTCTCTGCATACAATATCAACGCCTTCGTCGTCAAGCTTCGATAAAACGCGTATCTGAGCGCTTAATGCACAAAGAGCAGGCCCTTCCGCCTGCTCTTGCTTTTTTCTGCTCAGGATGGCTCTGTCTGCGGTTTACTATTTATCGCCACTGCGCACAGCCTACCGTCTACTTCCTACTACCACTACATCACGCCAAGTGCTTGCTTGATGCTGTAGTCGTCGCGCTTCAGGAGGGTGCGTTCTTCAGGTGGCACGTAGGCCATCTTGCGTTCGCTGTCGGGCCTCTTGGAGCGGTCGCGCAGCACGACGTTTTTGTTCGTAAGCGAGTAGAAGAACGGACCTGTCTTGATGAACTGTTTCTGGTGCAACGCCTGCTTGATTGCTTCGCTCAAGATGGCGTTTGTCTTTGCGCTGGTGCGTTCGACATGGTGCAGTTCCAGAATCCTCTGCAACAGGAGCTCTCCGTGAATCGGTGATTCGCTGTCCACGTAGAACTTGAGCTCTTCGATAAGCTTTTCTGCTGCGATTTCTGTAAGCGGTAAGTTCGCTTCTGCAGAGGCTGGGTGCTTTACGCAGTACGGCTCGATATTTATGGTTGTACTCTGTTCGGCTTCGTCAAGCGGGATATCTTCTTGCGGTGGCGGTGCGACGCTTTGTTCAATCGCAATCGTTGCAATGAGGTTTTCCTTTTCGTCCTCGTTTGAAATGTTCCAAAGCGGGAGCCACATGCGGAGGACCTTCCAACCGAGCCTTGAAAGGGTGTTCGGACGTGTGTATTCCCGGTCTTCAATGGACTCTTTGTAATTGCCGCAGGTGCAGTCGCTTTCAATGACGGCTAGGAACCGCTTGGAGTTGTTCGCGTCGATGACGACTGGACCTACAGGAATGTTGCCATTTGCAAAGCTATCCTTGATTGCGATGGATTCTTTTGTAAGCGCTTCTTTAATTTGTTTGTTAAAGATGGAATCTGAAAGCTCGTTGACGTTGGAATTTTTGAAAGAAGAGTTGCTTTTAAGGGCGTTTACCCATTCCTGGAAAAGGCTGTGCTTTGCGCTTGCGAGCTTGCCTGATTCCTCTTCCGACAAGAAAAGGCAAAGACTATGCTTTGCGAGTGTCGTGCAAATCGAGAGCTTGCAGATGCCTGTGACGTTTGTTAAACTGTCGGAGTCAGCGCAAACGAAAATGGTGTCGCGGTACATGTCTACAGCTCGTTCAATCGTCTTGACGTAGAACTTGTTTGTCAGGTTCCCTTGCGTAAAGAATCTTGATGCACTAGGTCTTTTTTCCAAAAGCGTTTGAATGGCGCTTTCGATTGCACTACTGAGCGCTTGGCTTGTTGTTACAATGCCGAGTGTCTGGCTAGGATTCTTTTCTGCATGCTGAACCGCTTTCTCTGCGATGGATAAAACCTTGTCGTGTACGGTCTTGACGGTCTGCGGTTTGCCTGTCGCCAATGTGGAATTGGGGAACTGCGATATTTCGTTGTTGTAGATTTTGTTGTTGGCAAAACTGAATAGCGACGGGTCGGCGTATTGTGCTGTGTAGCCAATGACGCGAGTCGGGATTCCCTTGCGCAGTGCTGCAGAAAGGACGTTGTCCTTGAAGAATATTGACTGCGACGAAAGTTCCATGTTGCATGCATCCATCGGCAGCATTTCGAGCGTAGGAGCGCACGGATTGCCAAAGAGGATGACTTTTTTGGATTTGTAAATGCACGGCATGGCTTCGGCAAGTGTTATGCAGTCGGCATCCAAAAGCAATGTTACATCGAATGAATCAAAATTTTGCTCATAAGTTTGCGAGAGCTTGATGCTTTGGAATAAGTCAGGATTCTTTTCAACAGCTTCGTGGGTGGCTCTGAAATTTGCATTGCAGAACTGGTCTAACAGAGTCTTGAATTGCTTGCCGAGCTGTTTGCGGTTCTTTGCAGATGGGCTGAACAAGTCCGGGCATTCCGCTGTGGCAGCTTGCATTTGGCTGTTTGTCCAGGCGCGTGCGAAAGCTATAGCGATATCCTTGTTTGCATTTTTCGTATCCTTGACGAATTGCGCAAGATTCTCGCATGGCGAATCGCTGATGTTTTCCATGTGCTCGCAAATCTGCAAGTAAATATCTTGTTCGTTCCACAGCTTTGACCAATGAACTACCTTATCCGTCCATAGTTCCACGTTTTGCGTTTCCATGGACTCGCTCAGGTTGAACGACTTGCTAATGCTCTGGAGCTTCTTTTGCAGCTCTTCAATGCTTGTCTGGATGTTGTCCAAATTTACGGCATGCGGCTTGAACAAATGCCATTTTGAAAGGAGTTGCAACAAGTAATCGTGCTGGTCGCTATTCTTGATGCGTGCGCGGAATACAAAGTAATGGCGAATCTTGTCGGCTAAATCCTTCCAGTCGGTCTTTTCGTATTTCCAGTCCTTGCCGAACAAGTGCGTGGCGAGAACGGAAGAATCTTTGTACTTGCGCCTGTATTCCTGAATTTCGATGAGCTTGTCAACTTGTTCAAGGAGCATTTCGTCGGAGGTGATACTCTTGGGATCCTTGAATACTTTGAGCAAAATGCGCTTTGGCCTGCGGTAGTGATCCGAAAGTGCCTTGAGTGTAGAGCTTAGGCTGTTTTCAAATTCATTACGCACTTCAATGATGTTGGCTTCGATGGCTTCGTCTGTGAAAATATCAGAGCCTTTGCGTCGGTAGCTAGACCAATGCGCTCCTGCACTTGGCAAGTCGTTGAGATCGTCCTGGTAGGCAATCCAGCCGTTGGAATGGAGATCCCAATCTTCGAAACCGGGCATTTCGCTGTCGAAGTTTTTCTTGAAAACTTTGACAAGTTCCAAAAGATCCGAAAGCTTGATTCCGTCAAGATAAAGCTCGGATTTTGTTGCGCTTTCAGCAAACGGCTTGATTGTTTCAATAAATGCTTTAGCTTGTTCTAGGTCTTCGCCGATTTGTGCTTTGCGGTCTTGCGAAACGGCGGGTAGCGTGATTCCCTGGAATGCGTTATAAATCTCGATGCCGTTTTCGTTGAAGAACAGCTGCGTCAATTGTTCAAGGCTCATTTGCATGGACTTGAACTTTTTGTAGCGTACATTTTCAATGTTCTTGAAAAGATCGCTTGCAAACTTTGTCTTGACTGTTTTTAATTTGGCAATTTCGTCAAGCAGTTCCGTGAGCTTTGCGCCACTCGGCTTGAGCGGGTAATTGACGGCGTCATAATAGGAGACGAGCTTAGCTCGGGTTTCACTGAGGACTGTCTTGATGGCGTCGCGTTCGGGTCCTTGGAACGAACGGAAGGGGGGCTTCCATGTGTTTTCAAAGTTGTACTTGGTAATCGCTCGACGGCTTACAACGCAGACTTTTTTCTTTTGCTCAATGAGGTCTGCAACGATGTTGACAGCTGCTTTAGCCTTTTCGCTCCCAGGGAGAGTTTGTATGGCATAGGCGGAAACGTCTGTGTTTAGCGCATCAATGATGGCCTTGTTTGTCTGCGAATCGGTCGTATACGGGAAGTAGTGATCCGTTGGCGTGTAAACATGGTCGTAGGGGATTTCTTCAAATGAAGATGGGACCGGCAAGAATCCGTCGTTGCCGATTGTTGCAACAAAGAAATCATTGTTGGCGGCTTTAGCGGTTGTCCAACATTCGCTTGTCAGTTTTTTCTTGAGAAGGAGCCTGTTTGTGCTATAGAATGTGACACAGTAGCCGTTACGTGTAAACTTCCAATCTGCTTTGGACGCAATCTTTTTTTCAAGGGCATCAAAAAATTTCTGTATGGCAAAAGTCCCATTCTTGAAAAAGTCAAGTGCTGTCGGGAACTTGATGCTTTTGTCAAGTGTCGGGAGTGCGATGTTTTCAATTGGGGCGCGTGCCGAAATGGCGACCGTGTCGTGTTCAGCATCGTAGTCAAGCGGGATGAGGATTGCGGGGGCAAGGCATTTTTCACCCCACTTGATGAATCCTGTTGCTATGTACAAGTCCTGGTTGCAGAAGTCTTCGGATTTTGATTTTAGGACCTTGCGAAACTTTTCGAGATCGGCGGCTTGCTTTTCCTCATCGTATTTTGCGGAGATGGGGAAAAACTGCGGAAGCGCACGTGGGGCAGGCTCTTTTTGCCAGGATTCGAAAAACAGGTCCCCATTGTCTAAAAGAAGTGGGGACTGGAATTTGTTTTTTTGCGAAAAACAGAGCAAACGGTCTTTGCTTTCAAAGACTGATGCCTCTTCACGAATCTTTTCTATGGTTGCAGACACGGACGTTGATGCCATGTCATGAATATAAATTTTTTTTAACCAAGAAAACGCTAGAGAGTTTCCATAATTATGGATATCGCGTCAACGAGGGCTATGGGCGTGTCGTTTCCAGTCAGGTGTGCCTTGTAGCAGACGCGTCCGAAAAGCATCTCGGGCGTGATGCCTGCTTCCTTGTCCTGACGCAGGCTATGGGCGAGTTCGCGCTTGGATAGCTTCTTGTTGTTCGCATCCACGATGAGCGGGTGGTGCAGGTAGACAGGGCGCTCTGTGCGGCCTAGCGCTTCCATGAGCGCAATCTGGCGGGCGGTGGAATTGCGAATGTCTTCGCCCCGGACAATGTGCGTGATTTGCTCGTCGATGTCGTCTACGCAGACGGCGAACTGGTATGTCCATTGGTTGTCGCGGTCGAGGATGGGGAAGTCTCCGCACTGGAGTTTTGGATTCTCGTGAAAGTCCCCGAGGCGCAGGTCGTGCCAGTCAATAAACTTATTCGGGACGATAAACCGCAAATTATGCGGCGCAGTGTCTATACTTCCTACTTCCGGCTTCCTACTTCCTACTTCCTTAAAGCACTTGCCCTGATAAACAATCTCACCGGTTTCGCTTTGCGGGTTTTCGGCGAGGAGCTGCTTGCGGCTGCAATAGCATGGGTAAACTAATGATTTTTCTTTGAGTTTTTGGAGGGCGGCTTCGTAGACCTGTCCGCGCGCACTTTGTATGCTCTCGGAATCGTATTTAAACCCAAGCCAAGCTAAATCTTCTCGGATGCCAGCAATATAGGCGGGTCGCGCACGGCTTTGGTCATGGTCTTCAATTCGCAAGTGGATCTTTAAGTTCCATTTTTTTGCTGCGGCCCACACATAAAGTGCCGAAAGCAAATGGCCTTCGTGAAGGTATCCTGTGGGGCTTGGTGCAAATCGAATTTTTCCGGACATGGTGCAAATTTAGGTTTCGGTACAAAAATAAGTTTTAAAACTGTTACTTAACTCACATTTTTTGTATGAAAAAACATAAATATTTTGTTTTTTTCGATAAAATTGATTTTGTGATATATATTACTCATAGTTAAAGGGATGTTTTATAAAAACGGAGTACTTATGGGTGGAATGAAAATTCTTTCGAGAGCCTGCATGGCTCTTGTCTTTGCGATTGCCGCAAATGTCTTCGCTGAAGATGTTGTCGCAATGGCTTCTAACGGTTCGGCCGTTATTTTACACGACAATGGTCGTTGGGAATATCACCAGAATAACAGTAGAATCCGTGATGTGCGTGAGAGCGCCATCCCTGAAGATGCCAAGTTCAATGTGATGGTGGAATATGAATCTCCGGATCGTGTGCGCAAGAACGTTCGCCTTGCCATGGAAGCGGAATACGCCACCGAACAAGAAATTAGAGATAGCTTAAGAGCAGTTCCGCAGGGCGGATACATCTATTTCCAGGTCAAGACTTCGCAAATCAAGAAAGGATTCCCGCGTAAGCTGACTTACTCCCTTTACGATGGCGGTAAGAAACCTATATTTACGAAAACAGCTTACGATACCGAAGCGGTTCCGAGTGAACAGAGAGGCGTGTCTAATTTGATGGTTGTCCCTGTTTACGGGCACCCGAAGTCTAATGTGATGCTTGCGCGTGTGCAGGCTCGCGACGGGATGGAGACGCTCGATATCGATATCCCCGTTAGGTAATTTGCATTGCTAAAATTTGCGGTAGTCGATCTCGAAACGACCGGCGGACATGGTGAAGATAATCGAATAATGGAAATCGGAATCGCCCTGATGGACGGTTCCGAAATTGTTGAAACGTACCACGCGCTTGTAGACCCAGGAAAGCCGATAACGCCGTTTGTGCGAGAGCTTACGGGCATCACCGACGAGATGGTTAGTGGACAACCGCAATTTGGCGTGATTGCTGAGCATGTGGCTGCTTTATTGCAAGACCGCATTTTTGTAGCGCACAACGTTCAGTTTGACTGCAAGTACATGACTGCGGAACTGAAACGCTGCTGCATCAAGTTCAACCCTGCGAGACTTTGTACGGTAAAGCTTTCGCGGCGTGTGTTCCCGGGGCAACCGAGCTACAGTTTGCACAAACTCACGGAATCGCTAGGGCTCCCTGATTTTAACCATCACCGTGCTTTGGACGATACGCTTGCGGCGGCTGCCATTTTGAGGTCTGCGCTGGAGAAAGTTGGCGAGGCGGGCGTGATGAAGAACGTCGTGAATATCTCCGTCGCCAAGAAGCAGGCTTTTAACAAGTAGTTGTTGGACAATGGCTGTTGCGAAAGTTATGTCTACGAGAAGTATAGATTTTTTTTACTAAGCTCTAAGTTCTAAGCTCTGCCAACTGCGGCAAAGCCGCTCCTACTTCAACAAACCCATTTTGTATTTCAGCTTTAAGATGCGGGCAGCGGATTCTTCGATGCGCTTCTTGTATTTTGAGCTTTTGTCTGAAAGTTCCATCATGATGTTGAGCATGTCCTTGGCTTTGGACGTGTAAGAAATCATGAGGATGTCGTTACCCGCGTCAATGATGGCGGTGACGAGGCGCTTGAAGTCTTTGTCCGGGTAGGTCTTGCGAGGAGGAATTTGCGTTTTGCCGCTGGCCCAGGCGCGAAGCGAGGTGCCCCAGAGGTCATCGGTGAGCATGACCATGTCTGGGGAGTTCTTGCGGGCCATCTTGACGATGTTGGCGTCAAAGACGGCGGGACGGCTAGAGATGCGCAAAAAGTGGACACTCGACATCATCGTGACGGGTATGTCCTTGGAGAGAGTCCTGAAAAAGCTTATGTTCTGCTCGATTTTTTCCTTGGGCGAGGCGCTGATGGCGATTTGCAAATCGCTGTTCGTCCAGGCGTCATAACCGGGGAAGTGCTTTGAAACGCAGATGACGCCGTTATCGCGCATGCCGTGGACGAATGCTCTTATTTTGTAAGCGTTTGTCGTGTCGTTGCCCCACGAGCGTCGGCTTTCTTCCATGAACGAATTGGTGCCGCGGTGGTCCTTGGACGGGTCCAAAACGGGAGCTAAGTTCATGTTAATTCTGATATCCTTGAGTGCGCGTCCAATTTTTTTTTGCAAGTGTGCGAATTTGCGTGGTGTCCATACGGCGCATTTCAAGGGCGCTGGGGGTGTGTCGCCAATTGTCGGAAAATGATGCCAAACGGTTGACGATGCCGCCTTCTTGGTCAAGTGCTGTGAAAAGAGGAATCTTCAGGTTGCTGTCAATTTCGTCCATTCGTTCTTTGTAATTGTCGAAACTGCGGAGGTGCTTGCCTGTGATGAGAACGCCGCCGAGCTCGTTTTCGATCACGAATTGCGGCGAGGTGAGGAACACCATGATCATTTGGCCCGCTTTTTGGCGCATGGACATGGAATTCCACAAAGGCATGAGTTCATCGGGCAAGTTGTACGGATTTTTGCCGGACTTAGCAACGCTTGACGAAGACTGTACTGTTGTGGACGAACTGCTCACGGCAGGCGTCATTTGCTGTACGCTTGACGAGGACATCATCACGCACATCGAAACTTCGGAAGAACTCGACTCTGGTATATACCGGTCAATTTGATAATCTTGCGCAAAGACGGAAAATGCTGCAAAGCAGACTAGGACAAAAGCTTTTTCAAAGCGCATGGAAAACTATTCGCCCTTCGGAGCGGCTTTCTTTGCAAAACGGCGGGGCTTGAATTCACGCGGCGGGAAATCGAACTTGAGCTTGCCCTTCACGAGCGTGAGGTACGCGTCGAACAGGCGGCGAGTCTTGTTGCTGCGGAAACCCTTGATGAGCGAAGTCTTTTCGCCAGCGAGCAATTTCTTGATGTCGTCGAGCGGAATTTCCTTGCCGAGGAGAATTTTCGGGAGCGAAAGTCCACTCGGTTCCTTCTTCACGTAGCTTTCGGAGACGTAGCCCGTGAGCGTTTCGTAAACGTCGGAGCCGTCTACCGGAGACTTGCCGATAACTTCACCGAGTTCGATTTCTTCGGGCTTTTCTTCAAAGACAAATTCAACTTTGTTCTGGTCATTGATGATGAGGCCTGCTGAAAATTCAGCGCCCTTCTTGCTGCGGAAACCTGTGAGCGGTCCAATCTTGCGCTTGGTCAAGAGCTCTACGATTTCACTTTCGGACAAGTGCTTGCCGCCCGTAATCTTGCGGATGACGATGCCATCTTCGGTGGTGTAGCGGCTGACCGTTTCAAAAACCTTCTTGCCGTTTACAGGACTGAAGCTTGCTTCGCCGGTCGTGCTTTCTTCCTTGAATCCCTTGATGTTCTTCACCATCGTCTTTGTCATTTCGATGATGCCGTTCATGAACGCTTCGCGAGATTCCTTGCCCTTCGAGATGAGGTCCATCTTGTATTCCCATTCGCCGGTGAGTTCCGGGCTGGTGAGGGCTTCGCAGTTCATGGCGGAGAGGACCTTGATGAGGTCGAATGCCTTTGCTGTCGGGATCATTTCCTTGCCGTCGCGGACAACGTACTTGTCGCTCACGAGCTTTTCAATGATGGCGGCGCGTGTGGCTGGCGTTCCGAGGCCGCGTTCCTTCATGGCGTCACGCAGTTCGTCGTCTTCCACGAGCTTACCTGCACTTTCCATCATCGACAAAAGCGTGCTTTCGGTGTAGTGTGCTGGCGGCTTGGTAAAGTCTTCCTTCGATTCAATTGCAAGCGTCTTGGCGGTGTTGCCGTTCAGCTTCGGAATGTTCGATTCTTCGTCGGATTCCTTGCCGTAAATAGCCTTGAAGCCCGGGTCCACGAGAATCTTGCCTTCGGTGATGAAGGTCTCGTTTTCGACCGTCGTGATGCGGGTCGTGTTGAGGTACTGCGCTGGCGGGAAGAATACCGCGATAAAGCGCTGGCAAATCATCGTGTAGATTTTTTCTTCGGCTTCGGAGAGTCCCTTCGGCACGACGCCTGTCGGGATGATGGCGAAGTGGTCCGAAATCTTCGAGTTGTCAAAGACCTTCGGCGTACGCTTCACGTAGTTCTTGTCCAAAGCTTCTTGAGCGAACTTGGCGAGCGGACCTTCAATCTTGCCGAGTGTAGCCTTTACCGGAGCCACGTAGTCTTCGGGCAAGCAACGGCTGTCGGTACGCGGGTATGTGGTTGCCTTGTAATGTTCGTAAAGCGATTGTGCGATGGAAAGCGTCGTCTTGGCGCTGAAACCAAAGCGGTTGTTCGCTTCGCGCTGGAGCGTGGTGAGGTCATAGAGCTGGCCGCACTTCTGCTGGCTCGGGGCGGTGGTCTCTTCGATGGAGCCAGTCTTGCCCTTGCACTTGGCGAGAATTTCCTGAGCGCGTGCTTCGTCAAAAATTTGCTTGACGCGATCCTTGCCGTTTTCTTTATCGACGGTGAACCACTTGCCTTGGTAGCCGGCGCCTGCGTTATCGAACGAGGCTTCGATGGTCCAGAATTTCTGCGGTATAAAGCGGTTGCGTTCTTCTTCGCGCTTCACGATAATGGCAAGTGTCGGGGTCTGCACGCGTCCGCATGGCGTAATCTGGAACCCGCCCATAGAGCTGTTGTAGGCGGTAAGTCCGCGGCTGCCGTTCATGCCTACGAGCCAGTCGGCTTCGCTACGGCAGAGGGCGGCGTTCCTCAAGTTCACCATGTCTTCTTCGGTACGGAGGTGTTCAAAGGCGTCCTTGATGGCGGCAGGCGTCATGCTCTGCATCCAAAGTCTCTTGAACGTCTTGCCCTTGAAGTTCCCCTTGAGGATGTAGTCCACGATGTAATAGAAAATCAGTTCACCTTCGCGGCCCGCATCGCACGCGTTTATAATCGTCGTCACGTCCTTGCGCTTGATGAGCTTGCCGAGGGCGGAGAGATGGGCTTTAGTGGTCGGGAGGGCAACGAGCGGGAACTTTTCCGGGAGCATGGGGAGCGTTTTCATGTCCCATGCCTTGTAGCGTTCGTCAATATCTTTCGGGTCGGCGATACCAACGAGGTGACCGATCGCATGGCTTACGATGGTCGTGTCGCTTTCGTAATAGGCGGTTTCTTTCTTGAAGGACTTTGCACCGAGCACTTTGACGAGGTCGGCTGCCACGCTAGGTTTTTCCGCGATGATGAGCGTCTTACCTTCGACGGCCGCCTTAGCCGTCTTTGTTGCTTTTGCGGCGGTTTTTGTTGCTGTGGTTTTAGTCGCCTTAGTTGTAGTTTTTGTCGTTGCCATTTTTATTTCCACTTAAAACGTCCGAACAGTCCGAACAGTACGGCCAGTACGGTAAAGGGGGCGTGGATGAACTCAACCGGGATGCACCACTTGAGGAGGTGTTCCTGCTTGAATATTTTGAGCCCGCGAATAATGAGAACCATGTCGCCTACGCTCTTGCACAAGAACGCTATCAATGTGGCGACGAAAATTTTGAAACTGAAAATCGAGAATGCTGCGGTGATGCAGAGCATGGTGAGGAACAGGAACACCATCGAGAGCACAAAGACGATTTTTGGGGTATAGTAGATGGTCTTTGATGCCCAACGTTTGCGCTGTTCCCAGAGGGCCTTGAGCGTTTCCTTGCCGCTTGTGGTGACGAACGTGGAGGGCGTGATGCAGTAGCGCATGGCCCATGGGCGGTCGGCTGCCAGTTTTTGCATCAGGAGGTCATCGTCTCCGCTTTGGATCTTGATGACGCCCGTAAAGCCGTTCACGCTCTGGAAGAAGCTCTTGCGGTAGGCGAGGTTGTTGCCCGTGCTTGTGAGCGGGAGGTGCATGGCGAGGCCAGCTGTGCCTGCGATGCGGTAAATCAGCGTTTCGACAGCCTGCATGCAGATGATGAACGGCGAACTCTTGTCTGTTGGGATGTACGAATGCCCGGCGACAAGTTCAATCCCCGGTTCAAATTCCTTGACGAGGAACTTGATCCAGGACGGCTGCACGATGCAGTCGGCGTCTGTGAGGCAGAGAATTTCACCGTTGCAGGCGTCAATGAGCTTCGAAAGAGCCTGCTTTTTAGGGCTCACGCCTTCGGGGATGGAATCAATCGTGAGCACATGGAGGCGTTCAAACTTTGCTTCGTATTCCGCGAGAATCTTTGGGGTGTCGTCCGTGGAGCGGTCATCGGCTACCCAGACCTCCCACTCGCCCTCGTAATCTTGCGAGAGGACGGAATCGAGCGTTTCGCGGATGCCTTCGGATTCGTTACGCGCCGCAATCAGGATGCTTACCTTCGGGAGCGGTTCCGGATCGGCAAAGCCTTCGCGCACTCGCCCGAGCGCACGGTAGAACCGCACTTCTAACCCGAGATAGAAGATGGCGAGTATTGCCAAAAGCCCGATGGCTACGTATGTCAAAACCGTAAGGAACATTGTTCTTCGGCAAAATGTAATAAGGTTTTTTTGAAAGTTTAAAACGCACTCTTAAAATCGCGGGGCATTTTTGCGTATATAATATAATAGTAAGTAACTGAGCGCTGAACACGTGGGCAGTGACTAGTGCAAGCTCTTGATAAACTCTGGCGCAAAATCTACACCATTTGACCACGTAATTGTGTGGGCTTGCAAGCAGAAATCCTTGAACACGTTTAGGTCTGCGAGTTGCTTCACTATTGCTCGATGGTCTGATTTGATGACTTTCTCAAAATCTGCAACAAAATGATATCCGTCATTGAATGTGACGGATATCTTGTAATTGTCAATATATTTTGCGTCTATCACATGCAGCATTGTTTAAACCAACGGAGCTATTTTTTTATACATCCCCGTTTTTGTTAACGAATTCCAGTTGTCAATCAATTCCTGCTTATGGAGTGTCGCCCACTCAATAACGAGACCTTTGACCCTTGCTGGAAGATTGCCTTCTAGCATTTGAAATGTAGATAATTCGAAGATTCCTTCCAAGTCGTTGTATATTGCATGGAAGTGCGGAGGCATGTGGTCGTGTCGATTGGCAAGAGGTCTTTGCTCAAAAAAATGAATCCGCTAAGTGCGGTGAAATGCTAGCTTACTTTTTTGCGGAAAGTTTTGGCCAGGAATTTTTGGGCATTTGATTTAAGTAGGTGAGGCGAGTCCAAGAATCGTCACGGAAGGCGCTACCGAGCATGAGCTCGTCTATTTTCCCGTTGAATCCGCCGATTTTAAAGTCTGCAAGTTCGCGGTTGCCGTCCCAATCGCTACGGCTTTCTTCGGCTTCAATTTTAACGCCGTTGATAAAGTAATTTGTTTGTGGTATGGAGTGCTTGCTGAATGCAATGAAAATCCATTTGCCAGCTTCGATTCCTTTTGTGCCGGACGCCCACGTTTGTTTATAACTTACGGTGTCCGTGGCGTAGAACTCTACGACAAAGCCTTGGTCGGGATCGTAGCGGAGAGCGTATTCATCTACTTTTTCAAAGATGGTCTGTTGCTTTAGCGATTCGAGGTTAACCCACAGTGAGAAACAGAATTGCTTACCATCAAAGGACAAATTAACCTTGCGAGATGAGTCTATCTTGGCGGAGTTTGTCGCGGTGATTGAAGTTGTTGCGTCTAGCGAAATGGATGTGCCGAGAACGCCGTCTGCGTTGCGGTTTTCGACCGTTTCGGTTCCCGTTTCTGCGGCGGTAAGCGATCCATCGAAATAGCCTTTTTCGGCATCGTCCTTGATGTCGGTTCCGCTATCAAAATGGTACACGAGCGAATAGCTGCGGTTAGTCGGGAATACGTCGTGAGCGTAACCCGATTCAAGCGCATTGTTGAACGAAAGCTCTAGCGAGTCGGAAACGTTTAACGAATCCACGCTTACCCAGAAAACGGCTTCTTTTTCGTCAAAGACTGAATTCACAATCGGGAGCTTTTTGCTGCGCTTGCCATCTTTTGAAATGCGTACAACTTCCCAGCGGCCTTGCAAGCGAGCGAGTGTATCGATGTCGCTGTTTTCTGCGGTCAGGCGGAGCGCAAGCGGAATGTCGCTCACAAAAGACGAGAGCGTGTCTTTGCCTTCGGGGAGTGCAAGCGGGGCGACGAACGTGTATTCGATGTGGGGATAGTTGATGAGCGTCTGGACGGTCGTGTCTGATTTGACGAAGACATCCCCGTAATCCAACGTGTCGTTTTCTATATAAATTCTGAGACCGAGCGTGTCGGTGGGTAAGCTGTCGATAATGGCTTTTTGCCCGAGGACTGTCACTTTGCGTAAAATGGTCGTTCCGGGGATTGTGACCATGACGGACGTGCCGTCTTCAATGAGGCTGTTGAACGCGATTTCGACAGAGCCTGGTGCGCGGAGCGTATCGCTAACGGCGATGGAATCGTCTTCGGTGATGCTTACGTTTTGTACGAGGAACCGCTTGCCGGATTGTTCATGGAAAGTTTCGACGGCGTAAGTGCCTGCAGGAATGGAATCAAGGCTGTAGTAGCCTGTGGAATCCGTTTCCGTGGTGTAGGCGGCGGGGAGCTCGCCTGAGGCCGCGTCAAAGTCGCTAGGGACGCAATGCACGCGCGCAAATGCGGCGGGCTTGCCGTTATCCAAAAGGAAAATGCCGGCGAGTTCAGGAGAACCCGTCTCGGCGCTGTTGCCTGCAATATGGCTGTCGGAGGAGCAACCTCCAAAAATTGCGGCGGACGCAATTGAAACAGCCAATATGTTTTTGCAGAACTTCATTGATACCAATATATATAAGATTTGCTAAAAGCGGGTGGGCTATTAATCGCTATAGTAATCGTTATTGGATATAGTGGCGTAATGTTTTGCCTGTTTTGGAGTATTCAATCACGATGACATGCGCGGTGGGCATCTTGGCGGGCTTGCTATTGCCGGAGTACAGCGGGCGTCCCTGAATGTCAAAGATGCGGTAGAAACCTGCTTCGGCTTCGGTCGCGCGCTGCATGGGGGAGGCGATGCCGATGGTCCCTTCGCTGGAGCTGCTTGCGGGTGTCGCACTGGAGCTAGATTCCGCGACGCTCGATGAAGAAACTTCGCTAGAGCTGGATTCAGCGACTGTTGAACTGCTAGATTCTGCCGCGCCTTCGACGGTGAACGTCACGTATTCAGACATCCATGTGAGTCCGGAATTGTCCGTCACGACGGCGACTGCGGAATGTGTGCCTGCGGCGAGATTCTTGGCGGTAACCTGGTACGGCGCAGTGGTCGATGTTCCGACGAGCGTGTTGCCGACGTAGAATGCAACGCTTTTCACGGAGCCGTCGTTGTCCTTGGCGTCGGCTTTTAAGGTCACGTCTGCGTTTGCAGTGATTTTTGCGCCAGCGGCAGGTGCGGTGAGCGTTACGCTTGCAGCCTTGTTGCTTTGACCAAAGCCTTGGTTGTATTCGGGCATTTTTCCGTAGCGTCCGCCCACGCCCGAGAGGTTCGGAATTTCTTTCGGGAGGTCTGCGACATTGCGCTTTTCAAAACTGTAGCTCGGGTTGAATGTTTCTGCTTGTGGGACTCCGCTTTTCACGGTGCCGTTGTAGCGGTGCTGTTGCTTGGTGCCGTTCCCGAACGTAACTCCGCTAAAGTAAACGTAGCCGTTATCGCCCCATTCGGCCAAATAGCCTTGGCCGTTGTCGATATAGCTATTCTCGTAGCGCACGTAGGCCTTCGCATTTGCGCTGTGACCATTCGCCCCCGCTACAAAGAAGCGGTTGTAATCTACATACTGGTTGTACAGATGCACCTGCGAACCGTTGCTTTCGCCCGTCACCTTCGGCACGCGGCCATAAGTATTGTGCCAGTAGTTATTCGCGTATGTCAGGTGGGCATCTTCGACAAGTGCCATGTAGGGGTCGGTACCCCAGCAGTTGTATTCGTTGGCTCCGTCAAAATCGAGATAACTGATGGTGGCGTTGTCAACAAATTCCATATCCATGCCATCGGAAATCCATTTGTAGCTGATATGGTCGGCCCAGAATTTGTCTACGTGCTTGCTGGCGGTGCCTACGGTTTCAAGGCCGTCGCCGCCTTCGATCAAGTGCGGGTTCACATCGTAAATCGCGAGGTTGCGGTAGATGTGGTTCCCAGAACCTTCGTTACTGCGCACGGCGATGGATGCTCCGCGGAGATTTGCGCCACGGCCCATGCCCACGAGACTCTTGTTCGGCTTGGTGGTAATCCAGTTGCTCCACGCCTGCAGATTGTCCGATTCCTTCACGATTTCGAGTCCGGATTCACCGAGGCTCGCGCAACTGTTTTTCTCGAAGGCGATGCGGTAGAACTTGTTCGTCTTGCCTGTCACGCGGTTCGTCTCGCCACAAGTCGTGCGGCACCAAGTACGCCCTTGCTTGTTCGCCTCGGTCACCGCATTGCGCATTTGCCTAAAGTCGTAAGTGCCTTCGGGCACGAGAATCGTGACCGCATCGTTGTTCTGCAAGTACTTGCGGATGCTTGCGGAATCGCTTGCGATAACGACTTTGCCTGCGTCGCCACCCGTTGTGGTGACACCGAAGCCTTCGGCCTTCACATTGAACGTGAAAAGAAGCACTGCTGTTGGGTCGGATTCATCGCTTGTCCAAATCCATTTCGCTTGTGTGTTTGTGGCGAAATTTTCGAGCGCACTGCCACTCGGGAGCTTGTTGTTTGCGTAAGAAAGCGTTGTGGCGCCTCCCCATTGCGAGAGGTCGCGGCCCTTATTTTTCCAGGAGTTGTTGCTGACAACGGGCTTTGACTTCCAGCCACTGCCGGAATAGTAAGATTTGTCGAGGTCGTCGATTTGCACGAGAACGCCCGGGGCGCCTTTGCCGTTCACGCTCACGACAGAAATGGCGTTTTCGCCGGGCAGGAATGTCATCGGGATAAAGCGCACGCGGCCTGCCTGATTATCTTCGGCGAGGAGTGAACCGTTGTGGTAGAGCCTGTAACCGCCATCGGCGACAATCCAAATGCCTGGGCCTTTCCCGGCGTTGTATGTGGCTGCAATCAGCTGCGAGCCGATTTTATCGCCACCGCCGTAAGCGGCGTCGGACGGGAGTGTAACGACTTCAGAGGCTTGAATTTTTGCAGCCGCATCTGCCGCGTGTACTGCGGAAATTCCGAAAATTGAGACAACGCTTGCAAGAGCGATGTGACCAAAACCTTTCATACCCATTGTTCCTCACTTTTTTGCGATTACCCAACTTTTGGCTTGTTCCATCCCTTTATAGCAATTAAGCCAGGCGTTGCGGGCTGGCGTCTGAAGCCCGCATTGGGGGTAATGGAAGACCGCGAAGCGGGCTGCAATTAGGGGGATTATTCCCCCATACCCATAATCTATATCTTGCGGCGCGCACTTCAAAGCGCTTTTCTCGTGAAAGCTGATTTCTCGTTGTTTCTGGACAACGCTAAAGTCGCTTTTTTATACCCCGCAAAACATAATTTTCTTACATTTATGGCATGGGCGAAAAGAAACTAGGGAAAAAAATCTTCGAATACCTGGACTACCGGGAGTTTTTGAAAGATTATTACAACGCAAAGAAGGAGGCGAACCCTGCCTTTTCGCTCCGCGTTTTCTCGGATAAAATCGGGTTCAAGGCCAAAGATTTCATCAGTCGAGTGATGAACGGTGACAAGAATCTTTCGAGCGCGAGCATCCCGAAAGTGGCTTCTGGGCTGCGCCTGGGCAAGCACGAGACCGAGTTTTTTATTGGGCTTGTGAAGTTCAATCAGGCGGAAACGATGGACGAGCGTAATGCCGCGTTTGAAGAAATGCAGGCGGCGCTCAAGGTGGTGCGCTTTTCCGAGAAACAGCATATTCTCGGGCATGCGCAGTACATGGTGTATTCGCATTGGCGGCACCTGATTATTCGCAGTCTTATCGGCATGTTCGGTTTTGATGGCGATTATGAAGCGCTTGCGAAAATGGTCCACCCGCATGTGACGGCGGACGAAGCCAAAAAATCGGTCAAGTTGCTCGAAGACTGTGAACTTATCAAGAAAGGGGATGACGGCAAATACGTGCTCACCGAGAGCGCGATTAGCACGGGGAACCGCACGTCAAAACTTGCGCTGCGCGGTTTCCACCAGCATTGTCTAAAGCTTGCTGCGGATTCTATTGATCGCGATCCGCCGGGCTCGCGTCACGTTTCTGGGCTTACGCTAGGCATTAGCCAGGAAGGTTACGAACGCATCGTGGAGCGCATCAACGCCTTCCGCAAGGAAATTGCGCTCATCGCCGAAGAAGATAAGAATTCAGATAAAGTTTTTCAGTTGCAATTTGCGCTGTTCCCTGTCGGCGGAAAATAATTTTTCTCTCTATCAAATCCTACAACGAAACACCTCGGCGTTCGCCGAGGTGTTTTGTTTTTTGGATGAGTTGGTGTTTATTTTGTGAGAATTCTTATCATTTTCTTTTCTTGTTTTACAAGGTAAACTCCGGGCTTGCCGAATTTAGCACGAATAGCTTTTGCGATATCGCCATCGCGAAGCTGTTCTGCTTGCAAGTTACCCAAGTATCTTCCTTGCAAATCGAAGATGCTTGCGTTTCCTAATACCATTGTTTCGCGGCTCAATTTCATTGTAATGGAAGTGGTGATGCTAGAAGAACTTTCCGTGCGCACTTCCGATGAACTTGATGATGCAACGGAGCTACTTGACTCGCTTATAGAGCTGCTTGAAACGGCTTCTGTGGACGAACTACTGCTTTGGACGGTGGCTGCTGAGGAACTTGATTTGACAACTGAACTGTTTGAAGTCGCGCCGTACTCGTACGCACCCAAATCCGGAGCTTTCCCAGTATAGGGTAAACCCGCTTTAACACCCTTGTCAATCATCTGGCTTTTTGGCGCAAGTTTCAGGAAATCGACATCGGGGAGACTTCCGTCCGCTTTGCGGGGACCAAGTGCACCGCCGAGAGGACCAAGTTCTCGCCCTGTCACGGTCATACTCGGATCCGACACGCTTAAAAAATCCGATTCCTTCGGTGTGATGTTCAGATTCCAGGTGTTGTATTCGCCTGCAGCGTAATTCCCGCCAATGTAAGAGGTCTTGTTCGGGAAGGCTATATTATTCTTCATCACATGAGCCTTGCTGCCCTTGAGCACAACGCCGTCGGTGCGGTTCCTGTTTGCGTCCCAGGTACTTGCCCACATATTGAATCCATTGCCGTTCATGTATGCAGTGTTGTTGATCCAATCGTTTCCGCCGCTGCTGTGGTTGGCGTAAAAGCCCGCCGCCTTGTTTTTCCATGCAACGCAGTTACGGATGGTGTGGCGGATACCCGTCTTGCTGCTCCCTGCCTTGAAGCCATTTCCGTTGCCATCCTTCGGCTTGCCAGTACCGTAGTTGCTGTAGCCGTGGCCCATCGCCCAGCTGTTCTCGATGACTACCGGGAATTCCTGACTAATAAAGTCCCAGCCGTCGTCGCTGTTCCACCAGGCACGGCAACCGATGAACTTTGTCGTATCGCCACCAGTCTGGTAGTGCACGCCAAAGCCGTCGGCATTTTGTCCATCACCTTGGCGCCCGTTGGGGTCGTAGTTGTCGTGACTGTCGCAGTTCAAGAACAAATGTCCGCCGCCGCTTCCCGAGCCCTTCTCGTTCACGAAGAATCCCGAACCGCCGTTGTGGTGGCTATCGATCAGTTCCAAGAAGATATGCTTACTGCGGGACACGTACACGCCCACATTTGATTCGCCCTTCATGGGAACATTCTTGACTTCGAGCCCCTTCAAGTGCAAGTACTGCGCCTGAATGAGGATACCCGAAGTGTATCTTATGTTGTTCGAACCGTTGGCAATCGGCATCTTGCTGAAGTCAATGACCGGCTTTTCGCCCGGGTACGCGAGGTAATGAATGCGCTTGTTGTCACTTGAGCCGCTCTTGGTCAGGTGAATGCCCGCAAACATGTTGTCATTTTTCACATAGTTCGTGTCCGTATGCAGGTAGGTTCCGCCGCGAATCCAAACGGTATCGCCCGCATTCACTACTGCATTCGCCTTATTCAAAGACGCGAATGGCTTATCCTTCGTGCCTGCATTTTTGTCGTTTCCGTTCGGAGCTACGTAATATACGCTGCCGAACGCTTGGGCCGCACAAAACGCGATCCCAGCCTCAATCAACCATTTCGACTTCATAATTACGCTCCTTATTTTGAATACACTCTAATTCTGGAAGCTTTACGTTGTAGCGTATTCATACTTCTTCCGTTCACGTAAAAGTACCTGCTGTTTTTGTGCATGTTTACATCATGGTGTGGTGTAATTCTTTGTGCAATGCCTATTGTTTTCTCTTGCGATTTGACATCGGAAGAATCTTTATTTTCTTCGGTTTTCACAAATTCAACTTTGTCAATATTCGGAGCGCCTTCGTCTGTAAGAGACTTGAACGTAACAATACTTTTCCCAGCAGGGAGTGTGAGGGAAAATTCCTTAGATTTCCAATCAGTCCATTCGCCAGTAACATCTAAGTCTAGGCTTTCGATTTGTACGGTGTCGTTCACAGAAACGCTTATGGGTCTTGCGTTCTTCCCGCCATTTGCGTAAGTCACCTTCAAATTACGTTTACCTGCTTCGCTATTCCATACGGCAATTTTCAAGTAAGAACTCTTGCTGTTGTCCAAATTCACATAAGATTCGCCTGAAAATCCCGCATGGGTAGTTTCGGTAACACCTTCTGCGATAAATCCCTTTTCCGCTTCATAGACTACGGAATCCTTGCTTACCACATCCATATCCTTGGGCGGTTCAACAGGTGTGACCGGTATCGGATCGGTTGTTGGGGTCGCTACACTCTTTGATGTTTTCACAAGTTCAATGTCGTCGATGGCAATCCACTTGTCGCTTTCGCCATCAATCGAAAATCCAATCGTCACCTTGCCGTTTTTGACTTCAAACTCGGCGACGCTTTTCTGTTTCCAATTTGACGATGCCGCTGAAATATCTGCATTTACTTCGCTTGCGCCAAAGTCCTTCGCAAAGATTTTTGCAGTCTTTTGACCGCCTCTACTTTGTACATACGCAGTCAATTTATACTTGCCGTTAGGTACTGTCAATGTCTGCGAAATGGTGTTGGAACCTGTCAGATAAAGTCCCCAGCGCCCTGTTCTTTTCTTAGATGTCGAATTGATGTCTGCTGAAGAAGCTTTTGCAAGTTTCCACCCTGTGAGCGATGTCTGCGAAACGCGATCCGCTTCAAACGTTGGGTTCAGACAATAGTTGTTGCCGTCGCCAACGCTCCATGTTCCTTCTTTGGCGTTAATATTCCATTGACTTAGAGAATGAAATACTGGTTTACCTGTTTCAAACGAAATTGGTAGCCACTGGTTGTATCCAAGTCCGTTTCCTGCAAAATCGCTCCAACGGTCGCCTGCATTAACCACGAACGACCCCTTGGTTCCCTTCACTTGGATAAAGAAACCCGTCTGTGTTACATGGCTAAAGTCATGTTGCGTTCCTTCAAGAACAAATTCTTCGCTATAGGGACCGAGGATATTTTTTGCGGACATGCAGTAAGTTTGCGAGGTGTTCCATCCGTGCAAATCCGACGAGCAGAAATAATATACGCCGTTGTACTTGAACATGGCGTTACCTTCGCGGCCGCCTACTCGACTTTTGTGGATGTTTACTGTCTTGGAACCGTCAATTGCAAGAAAATCGGATTCGCGGAGCGGTGCCACATAAAGGTTCGTGCGTCCCTTTACATTTGAAGCTATCACGTACGCTTTTCCATCGTCATCCAGGAAGAGTGTTTGGTCACCCGTGTTGTTGTTTACGAAGAATGTCATCTCGCTTTCGGGTTGTACACGAGCGAATTTGAATGGCCCTGTGGGGGAGCTACTCGTGGCAAAATATTCGCCAAATTGCCAGTTTGGGCTTCCGCCTTGCCCCGCAAGTACGTACTTTTGGGTCTTGGCGTTATACACCACGCCGATGCGTCCAAACCAACCGCCTGCAGCCTGATCGGGTTTTAGTACGATGCCTTCGAACTTCCAATTCACTAGATCCTTCGAGGAGTAGCAAGTAACTCCCGAAAAGCCGGTATCGCTATTCTTTTTTGTCGGGTTTGCAGCATATGTGACGGCGCCATTGTATTTGACTCCGTACCAATAGAAAGTATCGCCCACTTGGAGAACTCCGCCGCCTTGCGAGTAAATGAAATTCCCGCTTGTATCTTTCCAGAATACATCGTTCTGAATCGTTTGTGCCTGAGCCTCTGTTCCAAGGCTCGCGATAGTCACGGCACTCACGGCAAAAGTCGCTTTTTTGAAGATTTCTCTCAATCCAAACATGCTGCACACCTTTTTGAAAATGTTTATCGAGCTATTTTGAGACGCTGTATTTTTGTGATGCTGCCAGATAGTACTTTGAGGTAATAAATACCTCTGCCTATTTGTGGTGGCAAATTAAACGTTTCTGCTGAATTGCCTCGGTTAAATGTTGAATTAAAAACTTCTTTACCTAGCGAATCAAAAAGCTGAATTTGTCCGCCCCTGTTCCCGTGATGTACGGATATGGTTTTATGCATTCTGTTGAAATTTACGGTTAATGCTTCGGCAATTGTTGCGCTACGAAGTATCGTGGTGGAATCGTTCTTTGTGGAATCTGCCGTTGAAATTGCAGTAGAGTCGTTTGCAACCGTGTCAACTTTTGCGGTGTCTGTTGGAAGATTCTCCGGTTCAATTTCTACAAGTCCGCCTTCGGTAATGGGGGCTTTTTTGAGGGACAGAACATCAAGCGGATCTGGCTTATTGGAGTTGAAAGCTTCGTGGTCATCACGCAAATGCTTTGCAAGTGCGGGAACTTTTGCCTTGATTTCTTCCATCATGGCACGGGCAAGTTCATAAGCTCCATATTCGCAGAAATGGGTCTTGTCCTTTGCTGTGTACATGTAAAGCTTTTCCTTGTTGTTGCCGAGCGCCTTCTGCAAATTGACGGTATGTTGGTTCAAATCCAGAACCGTTACGCCAAGCTTTTTGCCAAGCGCACGCATTTTTTCTGGGAGGCCTCCGACACTTGTTTTCGGGTCGAGTTCTCCCTGGCGTGCTGTCGAGGTAACGAACAGGGGAATTGCCCCCTTTGCCTTGATTTCGTTTGCGTACTTAGTGAGCGTAGCTTCGTAATTGGCGACATCATTGGCGTTCTTCTGGTCGTTATGCGCAAATTGCACTGTCACATAGTCGCCCTTCTTGACCTCGGCAAGAATTTTTGCCAAGCGTTTCATACTATAGAATCCGCTTGCGGTAAGCCCTGATTCGGCGTAATTTGCCACAGCAACCGATGACTTGAAAAAGCCGGATGCCATTTGGCCCCATCCCGCCCACGGAGCGGTCATTTGGTCAACAACGGTGGAGTTTCCGCAGAGCCATAAGGTTGTCACATCGGATTTTGGCGTGATTTCAAGTCCGGCTACAGCGGGAGCCTTGCCTGTGATAACGAAAGTCAGCTTGTTATCCCAGGTGTAGTAGCTTTTTTCGCGGTCCTTGATACTCATCGTTACCTTGCCGTCAATGCTTTTCGTTTCCATACGGCGGAGCGAAACGCTCTGCGTACTGAACACGGCGCCCGCAGTCGTCACGCGGTCAAAAATCAGCTTGCGATTTTCGGCCCATACAGTTGTTTCGCTTTCGTTCTCGCCGTCACCGAAAATGAACTTGACCTCGTAATTTCCTTGCGGAAGCACTACCGAGAAAGTCATGGATCCGTCTGTCGTCAAGAAATCCGTTTGAAGTTCATCGTCCCAAAGACGATCAACGGATGTGACCTTGCCCGATTCAAAACCGTATCCACGCGAGGTGTCGAATTTCGTATTGCTCTTGACTTGCGTGTAGCCTGCCTTTACGGGTCCGTCTCCGAAGTCAAACTTGTAGCTGTCTGCTGCGTATGTTGCAACAGCCGCAAGAGCGAATGCGCTTGTGTATTTTGTCCATCCCATAACACCATTTTTCCTTATTTTGTATAAATTTTAATGTAGGAAGCCCTGTCGCGTCCCGTGCTGCGGCCATTCACAAAGAATGTCTTGCCACTTCTGCGCAGGTTCATGTTCTGCTGCAAGATTTTTTTCGCTATTGCAGTTGTATTTTCTTTCTTTGCGGCAATGAATTCAATCTTGTCAATGTTTGGGCCACCGTCTTCTGTCAAGGATTCGATCTTCACGGAGCTTGCTCCGGCGGGCATGTTGAGTATGACGATTGTATCGTTCCAATCAGTCCATTCACCTGTTGAAGGCATGTCAAGAGACTTTACCTGAACCTCTCCATTGACGGAAACGCTTACGGCGCGATTCGCTGTAGAACCATTTGCGAAAGTTATCCTCATTTGCTGTTCGCCATCGTTGGGAAGGCATACGCCAAAGGTGATTGAAGATCCTATTTTGTTGTCTAAATTGGCGTAGCCTTTCCCAGAAAATCCCTGATGCTTGTCTTCAAAAATTGTTGCGTTGTACAAGGCGTTTTCAGCTTCGTAGTGGAGCGAATCTTTTGCGATGAACTTGAATTCGGCTTGTGCGTTAATTCCTTTTTGAATGTCCTTGATGGTGGCTTCTGCGTCTTTCCCGGTGAGGTCGCCTTTCCAGCCTGCAAATTCCCAGCCGTTCAGCGGAACCGCCTTCAGGGTGAGAGAGGAACCCTGAGGGACGGAATCGCCGACGATGCTTTGCTCAATGTGTCCACCGACTGATGCTGCTGTCTTTACGGAAACCTGCGGAACTTTTACTTGGGTCGTTTTACCGACCTTTACCCAGTCCGGAAGCGTCGCGTTGTATTTTTTTGCGATATCGCGCAGTTCCCTAAGGCGCGCATTCGCCGTGTATTTCTGGCCATCGCGATCAAACATCGGTTTTTTGCTGTAACGGGTCGGCTCCCACACGAAGGTTCCCCAGCCCAGGTCGCCAAATTCATAGAACACCGAGTTCACGAGGGCCGTGCGTTCGCCCGTATATTCGCAGCTCAGCACCGCCTTCTTGTTCTTGACCACGAGCCCGAACATATCTCGCCAATCCTGCCCGTTGTTCGTGGTACCGTAGGTGGAACCGCAAATGGCATCGTAGTCGATATTCGCGTGAATCTTGTTGTACCAATCCGCAAAACCCTTCTCGGGGCGCGGCTGGCCATGCTGCATCACAATCTTGATAGAAGGATCCGTCTCGCGCACCGCACGCACGCCCGAATTGATGATGTTCGCGAAGTCCGCCGTCTTGCTCAGTGAAACGCCCGCCACCTTCGAGTTGATTTCGTTGCCCACCTGCACCATGTCGGGGCGAAGTCCCGCCTTCATGAGCGCGTCCATGGTCGTCTTCACGTGATTATAGGCGAGCTTGCCCATCTCGGCATTGCTTTTGCCCGCCCAAGAGGCCGGAACATCCTGGTGACCGATGGAAGCCCACGTGTCACTCATGTGGAAATCGAGGAAGAATCCCATATTGTGCGCCTTGATGCGCTTAGCGAGCGCGATGGTATGTTCCAGGTCGCACCAACACACGTTGGAATTTGCGCCAGAGTAGCTGTTCTTCGCATAGCCGATGCACGAATTCACGAAGGTACGCACGCGGATAAAGTTGATTCCATGATTCTGCAGGATATCAAAGAGGTCCTGCTGCTTGCCGTTATCGTAGTACTTTGCCCCCAGCGACTCATCTTCGAGCACCCACGAGACATCGACACCCACGATATACGGGCGCGCAAGCGCCGCAACTGCCACGGCACCCAGAACCAGCGCCGTTTTCCTGATAATTTTTCCCAATCCAAACATCCTTCACTCCTTTGTTTTTTTTGTTAGCATCTTGTTGTACTATAAATTGTACTACAATTTTCTATAAATATAACCATTTTTACTACAAAACGTACTATAATTTTTTTGAAAAATTTTAAAATTGGCGATTTTAAACGAAAAATGGGTATTTTTCAATTCCCAATGCGAATAGGCTTACCCGTAAACAAGTCCGAGCGCGATGGCGAGCAGGCTGAGTACCGCAATCTGCTTGACGATGGCGAAATTTTCACGGTCGAACATGCTTTACCTCAGCTCGATTTTCTGGATGCGGCCGCCGAACCTTACCACGTATGCGCCAGGGGCAAGATTCTTCACCGCGACTTGCGCAGCGTGCCCGCGGGCAACGACCATGCCGTGCAGGTTCATCAGGGCATAATCCGCAGCCTGCGAGAACCGCAACCCATCCGCGCGAGAAACCCCGATAATCCGCGCACCGAGATTCCCAGACGCTGCGACTAGCGACGTAATTTCCGTGGAACTGCTCGATACAGCCTCGGAGCTGGAACTTTCGGGCGCGACCTCTACGCTGGAAGAACTATATGCAGATTCGTCGCCCATATATTCAAACTTGAACGACTGGTTCTGCGTCCCTGTCTGTTTCCACACGACAAGCGGCATGCCCGCCTCCGTAGAGATGTTCAGGACATCGCCCAGATATTCACTTGCGGTATCCGCATACAGGCGGTAACCGTCATCCACATTAAAGTTCTCGATGACAATCCTGTTTTCGGCATCGACGGTCCTTGCGGTATCCAGCAGGTTTCCTTTTCCGAACGAAAGGTACTTTCCCGTTTCGATGTTCCTGAGCGTGTAGGTGTAACCATCGATTCTTTTGAGCGCCCACAACTGCGATTCACTTTCTTCGGAATCCATCTGGATTACCGCAGAAGCCGCATCCTCGAGACTCAAGCCACTATGCCGCGCCTTGATGCGGTAAACGCCATCCCTGATTGGCGCGTGATCCACCTTCTTTACGCCCGCATCGGTCATGGTGATGTTCGCGATGGTCGAGTCGTTTTCGTAGTAGGCGTAGTCCACACACAATGCACGACGGAAACTGCCGCCAATCGCGCCCGTATGGTATATGTAATACCACTGGTTATGGAATTCAACGAACGCTTGGTGGCTCGTATTGGAATTCTTGTTGAAGCCAACAATGACCTTGGAATTGGATACGGGCCCCGTCGGGCTTTTCATGGTCGCCTGGCCAATGCGTTCTTCCCAGCCGTAGGCATACGTCAAAAAGTAGTAGCCGTTCCTTTTATGAACGTACGGAGCCTCGGTAAAACTGGGCGGAGTCACGTTGAACATGTTACCTTGCAGTTCGACCATGTTTTCCTTGAGCCTGTAGCCCATCACGGCGCCGTTGCCCCAATAAATATAAGCCTGTCCGTCGTCATCGATAAAGACGGTCGGGTCGATATCGTAATTCACGCCGCTATTCGCCGGAGTCATGTCGCTGGTAATGAGCGCCTTGCCGATGGCATCCTTGTACGGGCCTGCCGGATGGTCCGCGACGGCGACACCAACTGCAAAGTCCCTGCCGTCGTGCACGGTCACGTACCAGTAGAACTTGCCGTTCCGTTCGATAGTCTGGCTCGCCCAGGCACTGCCACGCGCCCAATTGAAAGACCTGATAGAAAGCGCGGCCCCGCGATCCACCCAGGTATCCATATCTCCCGAAGAGAATATGTGCCAGTCGTTCATTATGTAACCTTCGTGACCGGCGGGCGCCTCGTCATGCCCCGTGAAGATATACATGGTATCGTTGTAAACGAGCCCTGCGGGGTCTGCCGTGAACATATTCGTGACAACGGGATTGCTTGCCGCAAATGCGCCAACGGCTAGCGACAAGCCGACACCCACAAAGCCGCCCCGTAGGGCGTTTCCCAATCCATACATCCAAACACTCCTGTTTTTAGAATAAGTTAATTCCGCTAGAACATCACCCGATACGGAATCCGCCTGTCAAAACTGCGGCCCTTGAGGTCACGGTAACCCTTGCGAGCAGGCACCTGCATTCCTTGGCGAGCGGCACGCGGAGCAATCGCGGTAGTTCCGCTGCTAGAACTTTCGGGCGCGACTTCGGAACTCGAAGAACTTTCAGCAACTTCGGAGCTGGAAGACTCCTCGACGCTAGAAGACGATTCCGGTTCAACGGCCGGCGGGGTCGCCTTCGCGAGTTTCACCTTCTGGTTGTCCGCACCGGTACGCACCCAGGTAATCACGGGCATGCCCGAATCCTTCGAGACATTCAGCACGTCGCCCACAAAGTCGCTGTCATAGTCGCCGTACAGGTAGTAGCCCTTTGCGGCAGAGGCATTTTCGATGCGGATTTCGCAGGCGGTCGCCGACGTCTTGACGGTATCGAGCAGCGTCTTGGGCGGGCAATAGTAGCGGCCGGTACCGTAATTTCTGAGCGTGTAATGGCGGGCATTTTTCGTGCTGCGTTCCACGGTCCAGAATTGGTTCGCATCCTTTTCGCTTTCGGGACGCTGCACCACGATTCCGTTCTCTTCAACAAAAGACAGGTTGCTGTGCGAAACGGTCAGGCGGTACGTGCCGTTTTTCACGAGTGTATTATTTACTTTGTCTACACCCGTGGTGGTACGCTTGATTTTCTGGATATTCGCATTCTCGTCGTAGTACAGGTAGTCAATATTCACGGAGCGGCGGTAGGTCCAGCCACCTGGCGCGTTTGCGCCGTGATACATGAAATACCAGTGCCCGAGATACTTGAAAATCGCCTGGTGGTTCGTCTCGGAGTTGTCGAGCTTGTCGTTCAGCACGCCCTTCTGCGTCCACGGGCCATTCAGGCTCGTGGCCATCGAGTAATTCGTGGTAGACGGGTAGCCCGAGGCGTAACTGAAGTAGTAGTTGCCGCGGTATTTGTGCATCCAGGGCGCTTCGAAAAAGTCCCTGATCTTGATGTCTTCGGGCGTACTCGCGAGTTCAATCATGTTTTCCTTGAGCTTTACGCGACGGCCCGCGTTCCACGAGCCCCAATACATCCAGATGTCGTTCCCATCGTAGAAAATTGCGGGGTCGATATTCAGCGCGACATCATTCGGGGTGTTGTCGGTCACGAGCGCCTTGCCGATAGCATCTTTCCACGGGCCCGAGGGGTGATCGGCCACCGCGACGCCAATCGCAAAACCTTCGTCTTGCTTGATGGTCTTATGATGCACCGCCACGTACCAGTAGAACTTGCCATTACGGTATTCGCAATGGCCCGCGAAGGCGTTGCCGCTCGCCCACTTGAAGGTCCGCCATGAAAGTACCGCACCATAGTCATGGTAGTTTTCCATGTCGTCGGTCACCAGCACATGCCAGTCGTTCATCAAGAAGAACTTGTTGTTGTTCCCCTGAGCGCCCTGCTCATCGTGGCCCGCAAAAATAAACAGGCTATCGTTGTGCACGAGCGCCGCGGCATCGGCAGAGTAGAATTTTGTAGTGAGGGGATTCGCTGCCATCGCAACAGCCGCTACCCCCATCAGCATAGATAAAGCACGTTTAAACATACCCAAACATCCCTTTTTTGTTAGCGATTCATCACCTTGAAAATGTACTTTCCTTTAGGCAGGCCCTGCAGTGACACCTCAGATTCCATGCGCACAGTCTTTCGAGCCATCAGCTGACCCATCGGGTTCATCACGAAGACTTCGTAATTGCCAGGACGATCAAAATGGAGGGTGTAGCCCAAAGCATTTGCAGTCAATTTATAGCCGGTTTTCAAAGACTTTGTCTGAGCGAGAGCCGTCGAAATTTCGCTGGAACTGGAAACTTCAGCGATGCTGGAGCTAGATTCCACCGGAGCCACGCTGGAGCTCGAGGCAGGCGGTTCGGCAATTTTTCCGAAGCGGATGTTGCCGACCAGCACTTCGCCGCTCATGCCGCTGCCCGTGAGATAGAAGTCCTTGACGCCCGAAAGCTTCTTGGTGGCAGAGCAGTTCACTTCGGTCCAGGCGCCGTTTGCGCAGTTCGAAGGAACGGTGCACTTGGAAAGTTCCGTACCCGAAGCAGAACCTTCGCGGATACTGAGCGTTCCGCCGCGGCACTGCTGCAGTTCGACCTTGACTTCGGTGCTCTTGATAGAATCCGTCACCACGTTTTCGAAGATGGCGTAGCCACCGCTCTTGACGGCAAGCTTGTCGTCGTTCGTGAGGCGCACCTTGATGCCGTTATCGAACCCGTTGCCCGGAATGGTATCGCGAATCACGCGCAAGAAGTCGATGCGGTCCAGTTCCGCATAATTCTGGTCGGGTTCCACCTCAATAAAGTTGCCGCCGCGCTTGAGCTTTGCAGGCACCATCGCCACGGACTTTTCGGGGAAACTGCCCCAGGCGCCCGTCTTCGGGAGCTTTACCGTCTGCGCCTTTCCATTCACCGTTACCTTGTGCGTAGCATCTTTATCGCCGCCATTCGCGTAGCGGTAACGCATAATGTAGTCGCCAGCCTGCATAATGTTCATCGGCAAGCGAATCTTGGAACCCTTCGTATTGATGTAGCCCACGTATTCGCCGTTCGAGGCTTCCTTCGTGTAATTGAAGGTCAGGTCATCCGTCGCACCGCGTGTCATAATGCCGTGTTCCGCCTCGGCACTCAGGTAGCGCCCGAGGAAGGGCTGCCCCATTTCGGGCCAGTTGTCGTCGGTAAACACCAAGTCGCGAATGTGGATGTGGTTGAACTTGTCGCCGGTCAGGTCGTAGTAATGATGCACAAAGCGGATGCGGTTCAGGTCCTTGAAGGCTTCGCCGCCGCCCGGGCCCACGTAACGGCTGTAACGCTGCATCAGGATGGTTCCGCCACCCTTGTTGAGTTCCTTGCCGCTGCGGTCCTTGTAGGTTCCATTTACCTTGTCGGCGCGGCCCATGGCCGTTTTGTAAGTGGTCTGTTCGATTTCGTTACCTTGTTTGCAACATACGTCCCAGGCCGTGAACAAGAAATACTGCCCGCCGTGCTCGATGAGGCTCGGGCCTTCGATACCCGTACCGCCGCGCGTCGCAATCTGGTAGTTCTTCTTGTCGTCGCTCGCCTGCTTGCCCGTCTTGGGGTCCAGCTTGATCAAGCGGATACCGCCCGCATTCCACGAACCGTACGTCATCCAGTACTGACCATCGGGAGTCACCACCACGTCGGCATCAATCGCGTTGTAGTTGTTGCTGTTTGTGGTACGCGTCACCTCGCCCTGGTCCGTCCAGCCCTTTGCCGGATCCGAGAAGTTCAGGTTCGCGTTCGTCGTGACACCGATTGCAGACGTGCGCTGGCCAAAAACGGAGCCGCAGTAAAACACGCCGTACTGGTTATTGAAATGGAACAGGTCCGGAGCCCAGATGCCGTCAGTCCTTCCGCCCACGGCATTCTTGAGCCACTGCGGGCTATCCCTGAAAATCTGGCCCTTCGAACTCCACTTGACCATGTCCGTCGAGGTCCACATTGCTAGGTTGTTATTCGTGGACATAAGGATGTAGCCATTCTCGTCCCTGTACATGGAAGGGTCATGGCCCCCTTGGCGCACGTCAGTTGCATACCACGACTGAGCGAACGCACCTTGGCCCGCAAAAGCGAGCGTGAAAATTGCCGCGGACACCACTCCGCGAGAATTTAATCCCATTACACCAAACATAATACACTCCTTTAAATGTACTAAATAATGTACTATAATTTTTCGAAAAATCAATACCTGTAATAAAAAAAATAAGTAAATGCGTCGTTTTTACAGATTCCTTGTTTTTGCAAAAAAATGCCCCGTTTGAAGGGGCTTATTCTCTTCAATCTTGATTTTTATCAAGGACTCTTTTTTGCAATGCGTAAAAAAGTCGCATCCAGTTTACGCTCTGCGTACCGTCGAAGAAGAATATTTCATCCATTCCACCTACGAAATTTCTTTCATAGCCAATGGCTGGATTTTTGCAGGCCGAAAAACCTAATCCAGAATCAAATTTTGCAACTTCTATTTTGACGCCATCGGCGTAAGTAAACACGCTATCGCCCCGAATGGTAAAAGAATAATTATGCCAATCGCCATCAAGAATTCTCGCGTTTCCATAAGTTGAATTGTACACGCCCTTGCCATTTGCGCGAGTATCAAGGCGCAAGTTCACCCCAGCCTGATTGGCGTGTTGTTGCAAAATAAATCCAACACTATCTTTTTTACAAGAAAGCAAACGAGTGTAGCTCTTACCTTCGGGTAAAGTCGCTTGAGAAACGCTATCACCTTTAATCCAAATGGACGCCGACATCAGCCTGCCGTTTTCTGTAAATGGATCAAAATCATTGACCAGCATCCACGTATCCGTATAATCAGTCCATAAAGCTCCACCTAAAGCCGCCCTCATTTCGCTTGATTTAAATTTTGCGAAAGCTGCATCAGAAACTTTTTCATTATCCAAATGTAATGTGCGGCGCGAAAGTTCGACTTCAGGTCCTTTATCGCGATAGCAACTGTCTAACAAGTCAAAGCTCAATGAACCGTCCGCACTAAAATTAACTTGGTCTAAACGTCCCCAGTACAATAGGGAATCACCATCACTTTTTTCCAACGCAATTACGTTTCGGTTCGCATCGACAAGGCATGGCCTTGCGGCAGGTTTCTCCAAACGGATGGGGAGTGGCATGTCTTTGAATGTTTCGTCTGCAGAAGATAGGTCTTCGAAACCGTCGGGGAGTTTTACGCTTATTTCTGAAACGTTTGTGTAGTTTGAGGCAAATGCAAATACGGTTTCATCTTTTTTAAGGGGAAATTCAGCCCAGAACATACCTTCGTCTGTGATGAAAACACTCCATGGACCTTCGGGGGCTTCGGGCATATTATCCAATTTAATTAAACCGTTTGCAGCATCAGTAGAATCTAGCACGTGTTTGATGACGCCGAATGTGGAATAGACGGTATTGTTTTTTAGCGTTCTGTCCAAGACTGTTTTGATTTTCAGCGTGTCCCCGATTTTTCTATCGAGATCTCTGAAATCGAAATAGGCGCGTGCGTTCCCTTCGGTTACTTCTTTCTCTGATATATCGACGCATTTTGCGCCTGTGGAATCAATGAGATAATTAGGGCAGTTGCCTAACTCAAAATGGATGGGAATAGTTTTCTTGCTTCCGTCTGTTTTGACGAGAATGGAGTCGCAAATTTTACCACCCTGCAAGGTTAAATCTAAATCAGAATCGAAGATTCCAAAATATGCAATGCCCATGTCTGTTTCGTAAGGTTCAACGCGGAGACCAAAACCTGCATCGTATACAATGAGGGAATCGCCTCTAAACACTTCTTTTTTGCAGTTGCATGATATAAAGCTTTCGCCTTTTAAACCAAACGATTTTGTATCAAAGAAAACTTGATTGATTTTGTTTTTTGTAGAATCCTCGGGATAATCGGAACTATAAAAACGTTTCGTTTCCTTAACCATTATGGTTGTTACACCCTTGTCGTCAATGCGGTAGGTTTCGCCGTCTTCGGTGTCCAAATTAAGAGCGATAGAAATGGCGTTTCCTTTTACGGGTACAATGGTTAAAGTGTCGTAATTCTGCACTGGAACATTGTTGATGGTTACGTATCCCATTACAATGTCTGCGTTATCGGCTATTTCTTCTAGGTATTCTGTAGTGGTGAATATGGTGTCGCCAACAGTATCCCGTACGGTGCGAGAAAGTTGCAATGTGTCGCCTTCCGAAATTTGCAAATCATCGACGATGACCATGACGCGAGCCATGCCACTGCCGGTATTCGTTTCAATAAGGACTTTGTTGCCTGTGTTTGTTTCAATGAAAATTCCAGCGGCGTCGGATCCTGAATTTCCGCAACCGATGAGCAATAGTGTGCAAGACGCCGATAGCGCCAATACAATGCTTTTTAAACAGGTCTTACGATTTCCCAAAAACTCCCAAAACATGTTAGCCTCCCTGAACCAAGTCTTTTTCAAACGGACGACGCTTTTGATTTGCCGAGATTGCGGCGGTGTCGTAGTCGCTTGCTTTGCTCGCGTCTTCGCGGATATTGCTGAACACATGCAGGTTGATGTGTTCGACGATTTCTGGCTTTTCGCTATCGGCAGTTACGATGTGCCGTATTTGAGCTTTGAATTTTTCTGCAGCAACTTCGACTTGCTTTTGTGCTTTCTTGGAAACCGAGAATGTGAATGTGGTCATGTCTCGTGATTCCTTGCCTGCCGATTCCAAAGCCTGTTTTGAAAGTTCTAGACATTGCTTTTGGAACTGTAAAACCATTTGGCTCTTGCTTTGTTGCACTGTGGCAAGACTGTCTTTGGTTGGCTTCCAGAATCCGCGTTCATCACGGCGAATCAGCGACATCTTTTTCATCAACTCAAGGCTCGCTTGCAGTTTTTTCTCGCTTACCGGCGGGAATATTTTTGCGGCAAGTTCAGAGACGTCGTCCGCAACATCCATCACTTCGAGAATCGCATAGACCGTGCTGTTGTACCAGTTGCCAAAGAACTCGTAACTGTCCGGGTCCACAATGGCTTGCGGCGTCTTGTTCAGGCGCATCATGGCATCGAACGCTGCCTCGCGCACCTGGGCAGTCTTCCCCTGGTCGAAATCAATCATCGCCTCAAAATACTTGGCTTCATTGCCCTTTAGCCCAATGACATTGATAAAGCGTTCGCGCATGTTGTCAGTCACGCGCTTGCCCTGCACCACGTCGTTAAAATAGCTGCGTGTATTCGGGAGACCTAGTAAATTGCAAAATTCGGTGCGCGAAAATGTCGGTTCTGCGGCTTGCCTACGTTCTTGGTATTCGGCGAGGTATTTGCGGAACCGAGTAAAGTCATAAATGTTCACAAAAGTGCTCATACTACAAAATATACTATAATTTTGAATGAAAAGTAGTACAATGTGTAGTAAAAATGGCTTTGAATTGAGCTTACTAGAACAGCACCCTGTACGGAACTTGCTTGCTATAGTGACGCCCTTTCAGGTCGTGGAAACCTTGTTTGCGAGGGAACAGACGTAAATCATTGCGGTTTGCCGCTTGTCGATTCATAATTGCGGTAGTTGTTGAATCGCCGACTTCGGTGGAGTCTCCTGCAACAATAGATGATGTTGTAAGCAGTTGTGTCACGCCGATGTAGCGGCTAAAGGTGTCGCCTGCATTGTCCTTGAGCGTAAATTTGATGTAGCCCACGCCGCCGAAGTTATCGGCAAGTTTTACAGTCATCTTGGATCCGCTCACGGTTGCGGTTACGCCTGTCGGGGCGTTCACGGTATAGGAGCCGTTATCGTAGCCCTTGGTAAATTGAGCAAGGTCAATGACCTGGGTTTCACCTTTTGCAAAAGTATAGTGCGCGCGAGCCATCCATTCAAGATAACGTTCGAGTTCAGTCCAGCCGTCACCCAATCGGTCTTTGTTTGCGTCGCTAAAGTCACCGCTCTTGGATTTCGGATTGTAACCGTACATATTTTCCCACCAGTCCGGAAGACCATCGAGATCGGAGTCGTAATCGTTTGCCCTGCTTGTGCTCGGGTAGGGTTCCCAGCCCTTGATATTCGCTGTGTCAACGGCGTCCGTTTCGCGGTCAGGGATTCCCTTGGTTTTGCCGACAGAACCCACGACGCTGTAAGTTCCGTTTTTTGTTTCCCTGATCATGCGCTGGTCATGATTGTCGAGAATAGGCTTTGTTTGGCCTACATCGCTCAGCACGTCCTTGTAAGCTGCCGATGCGCTTTGTACAGTGGCGTAAGAGGCGAAGAAAGGTTTGCTGTTCCATGGTTCCCAATCGAGAACTTGCCCGCCGCTCAGTGTGTATTCGCGTCCGCAGTTGTCGTTGTTCCCATTGCAAGTGAATGAACCGTTTGCGGCTTGCAAAATGTTGTTGTGGTAATAGTAAGCTTGCGAACCTTTGCCAGTTCCTTCAAATTGGGCGCGCAACGTATAACCGTGAAGAGTTGTGCCTGCGCCTTCCTTGTAGTAATTGCCGACGAAGTTTACTTCGTGCGCTCCGCCATCGGTCACGCGACTTTTCCAATTGTAGACCACGTTGTTAAAAATGTCCAGGCGACCTGCATAATAGCCGTTACCGTCTAGCCCACCGCCAAGACTCCAGTTGCGCCCTGCGTTGTGCGCCAGCAAGTTGTGGTGGAAACTCCCGATGTCGCCGCCGATTGTTGCTGCGTATCCATGTCCTGTTCCTGCTGCATAATTTTGGTGGTCTGCGACATCCAAGGCTTCCGAAATTAAAGTGCGCTGTAGCGTCAGGTTTTTGCCGCCGCGACTGCTGAACGCTTCGTCAATTGTCCAGCTGATACTTGCGTGGTCAAGAATGCTGTGGTCTCCGCCTGTAAGGCCCATGCCATCGTAAGTTGTGCCGTAGCCTAAGCGCACACGCATAAAACGGATAACCATATCCTTGCCCGTAAAGCCGATGGGATCGCTTTTAATCGTAATTCCCTTGCCGGGTGCCGTTTGCCCAGCTATTGTTACATAATCTTGATTGCACACTAGGCGACTTTTAAGTTGTATTACGCCTGCGACTTTGAACATGATGGTTCGTGGACCGATATCTGCTGTACACGCTTCGCGCAAACTGCCGGCGCCATCGTCGTTCAGATTTGTTACGTACACGACTTTTCCGCCACGGCCACCGACCGCGTTACGACCATAGCCCTCGGCTCCTTCAAACGCTAAACGCCCTGGTTTGAATGACCAGATATTTCCTGCCGTAACCGTTCCGTTCGCATCAACTTCATCCACGCGCCAATAGTAGGTCTGGAGCGGAGTCGTGCCGCTCACCTTATACGAGTTCCCGGATTGCTCGCCCTTGTAAATGGAAGTCGTTGCGGAATTTGCCGAGGTCGCCTTTAAAACCGTTGCAGAATCCGTCCCGAAATAGACGCGATGCTTTACGGCCGACTTCGCCGCCGTCCACGAAAGCGTCAGCGCCCCGTTTTCGTGTGGAACGTGGTAATCCAAATCCGTCGGAGAAGGGCTTGTTGCTTGTGCAGCCACATTGGGAACATTCAATTCAAAACCGTTTAGGGTAATCGTACCCGTGTTTAGTTTTACGGTGGTTGAAGCGCTTGCGCCGCTTACGGAAAAAGTTACATACGCGATCGCCGCACTGGATGTCGAAAGTGCGCGATTTGTTGGTTTGACCGAGGCTTGCTTTGAATTGTTCACGTAGACATCAATGCTGTTGCTTGCCGCAACGCCATCGACATTGTTCAGATACAAAAGAAGGCTATGCGTCCCTGCTGCAAGATTCGAGAACGTGAGAGTAATGTTTCCGCCGCCTTCGACCATCACACCATCGCACACTAGTTTTGCATAGGAAGGTGATTGTACTCCTGCCTTGTACCAGTTCGTCTTGAGATTTCCGCTACCGGCGACCTTGATTTTTACGCCCGAAAGTGTCGTATCTTTGGATGTGACGCCCGAAACCACCCACGGCACATAATTCGGCTCGGTTACTTCGCTTGAATTACGTCCGCTCATGTCAAAATCAACTTTGATGATTGGTGAACCCGCGAAGGCATGCGCAGCGAGTCCCAAAACCAACATTGATTTAAAATATCCCATAACATACTCCCTGTTGCATATAAAAATACCCTCGATTCAACATTGAGGGTAGAGCTATTGAAAATTAAGGTTGTCCGTGGACTACGCTACCTTACTTTTACGGAGGTTCCCGATTCTGTTAAGGGTGCGGAGCAGATTGTAACGGCTTGCAATTCCAAGAACTCCACCAAGGATGTTGCGTCGTTTATTGCGGCGAAAGATTTGGTTCTTTATGTTGGCTTGGATAGTCGTCTAGTTCGCATCCACGGCAAAAACGTGCAAAAGACATTCCGCATCAACAGGGAATAAGCGAAGGTATATTAGAAGCTGGAAAGCCCATTTAAACACCTTTTACACGGAAAATTTCAAGATTCCTTGTTTTAATCAACAAAAAATCTATTTTCCTTTAGAGGTGTTGTTTATGGGATATGTTTGTAACTTTGCGAAGGGCGTTGCCCTTCTTTTCCCGCTATTTCTTTTTGCTTGCGGAAACTCTGAATCGGTGAATTTCATTTCGCCGAACGAATCGCTCGTTTCGTTTGGCGGCGAAGCCCAGAGTTCGTCCAGTGAACTTTTGCAAAGTTCATCTTCTTTGACGATTATACAGTCCTCGTCAATAATCACGCAGTCGTCCTCCTCATCGGTAATCGCGCAATCGTCATCTTCGCGGGTTCCCGTACAATCCTCATCTTCGGTTCTCCCTTCGCCTCCCAATAACGGAGTCCCTTACATTCGTATTATAACTTATGATTCTACAAATGTCGATAGCGCCTACGCTCTTTGTTCTGTTGAAATTGCTGGGAACGGAATTTATGAGGATTTAGCCCCTGCAAGTGGTAAAATCCGAACTCGTGGAAATTCTACGCGCCTCTGGTACCCTAAAAAGCCTTACCGCGTCAAACTTGATGCAAAGACTTCTGTTCTCGGACTCCCTGCCAATAAAGATTGGGTGTTGCTTGCGAATTATCGCGATCAAAGCAAATTCATGAATGCGGTTGCTTTTGATATGGCGCGTTACATGGGGAGCTTCGCTTTTGTGAACGCCAACCGATTTGTCGAAGTTGAAATCAATGGCGAGTATATGGGCATCTATCAGCTTACCGAGCAAATTGAACATGGGGTATCGCGAGTCAATACGGGTAATGGAGGGGTGTTGTTGAGTCTTGACAAGGATGATGGACCGGAACTTTCGCCGAGTGCCACGAATAATTTCTATAGCAAAATTTACAAGTTGCCTGTTGCCGTCAAGTACCCTAAAAATGTGACCACAACGCAAATCGATACCATATCTGCGAACCTTGCAGTTTTGGAACAGGCCATTGCAAATTCCGACTATGACAGCGTTCAAAAACTCATGGATATCAGCAGCTTTATGGATTTTCTAATCTTGCAGGAATTGACGCACAATGTTGAATTAGAAGCCCCGCGCAGTATGTATTTGTATAAGGATTCTTCGGGTTTGTATCACATGGGGCCTGTATGGGATTTTGATGGTGGGTTTGCTTATAGCTGGGATGAAGATACCAAGAAATACTTTGTTGATCAGGACTGGATTTTACATAGAAATCGGACGGTTTCCGGATTCTTTATAAACTTGTTTGCAAATGAAAATTTCCTGGCTGATTACAAGGCTCGCTGGGGTCAGCTTAAAACAAGTATTCTGGCTGATGTATTTTCAAAGCTAGACGATTATATGTTGCAAACACAAAAGGCTCTTGAAAATGATGCGATAAAATGGACGCCTGTCCGCAGTTACATTGACGAAGTTCAAAGCCTCAAAAGCTGGCTTACTGAACGCGTGAACCGTTACGAGTCGGCTTTGCAAAAATACTAGTTAACAAAAGTTCTCCCCTCGACATTCGCCGGGGGGAGGATGGGTTGGGTGTTGGATTAGCTTTCGTTATCTTGTTAGATAAAAACCACGATGTTTACGTTGTTTCACAAGACGTCCTCGCAAATCATAAACATGTTCAGAACAGTTCAGCAAAGCTCTTTTCGCACGAGGCTTTAGCGAAGTTGTTTTAGCATTCGGATCGTCAATGGTAAATTTCCCGCTGCGGGTTGCGTCGCCAAATTCCGCATCGCCACCCTTAGTCGTAATCGTGTAGGTGTACTCTCCGCTGACGGTTGGCGTTCCGCTGAAGTATAGGGAATTTGTCTGTGCATTCCATTTGGCTGTTACGCCTGCAGGGAGGTTTTCGACTGTTGCACCATCGGCATTCTGGATTGCAAAAGTGAACGGGACAATCGAATCACCGAGTGCGATAGTTTGACTGCTGGATCCTGCGCCCTGCTTGATAATCGCGGCGGGCTTCGGTGTATGATCGCCGACAAGCGTAATGTCAGGCGTCGGGAACTTGTCCTTATTGCCGTATAACCAAAATCCCAAATGCGGAGGTTGATTGTAGGCGGTGTTTTGCCAGCTCATGCCGAGACGGTAAATCGGGTCGTGCGCAAGCGTGTACATACGGTGTTCCGTCGGAATCGTAGTTGTGTAGATGTAGAGCTTGGATGCGCCATCGTGCAAAATGACTTCTTCGCGCCAGTCGCCTAAAATATCACCGCTAAAGTTCGGCGTTGCCTTGGTGGTGTTGCAGCTGTTGCCCTGCATTTGGAAAAGTGTGTTGCTCTGTTGCTTGGCATGGTCCCACTTGCTGATGGTCGTATTGTCCAACAGTTCATCAAGCAAGTCGCCATCCCAATAAATACGGAAGTTATAAGCGGGGCGCTTGTCTGCTTTCCAAATTTTTCCTTTTACGGTATAGGTGTTCCAATTAGCGGCAGACCAAAGTTCGTGTCCACGGTTTAGCGAGTCCACATCGCCTGCGACGCCGCGCCCGTTGTCTCCGGAGCTCGTTTCGCTAAAAAGCAACTTGCCGGTGCGGGCATCGTGCAAATCGTATCCGTAGGGCTTTTCTTCGTGAACTTGCCAAACTTCAAGACCGGGATTATCGGGGTCGAGATCGCTCAAGTGCATGGCATCGCCGTGGCCCTTGCCTGTGCGGTACATGAATTTTCCATCGTGGTCAACGGCGCAACTTCCTTCAATAATTTCATCAAAGCCGTCGCCATCCACGTCGCCTGCGGAAATGTTGTGATTGCCTTGCCCGTAACATTCCTGTCCGCTTGTTGCTGCGTTGTAATACCAGCGTTGTGAAAGGGTTTTGCCATCCCAATCGTAGGCGGTAATTGCCATTCGGGTGTAGTAGCCACGCTGGAAAACCATGCTTGGCTTTTTGCCGTCGAGGTAGGCGTTTGTTGCGAGGAATCTATCGACGCGGTTACCGTAGCTATCGCCCCAGCTCTTGACGGTGCCACGGCCGGGGTTGTAATCGACCGTCGCCATTTCCTTGCCGGTTTCGCCGTTGAAAATCGTGAGCCATTCAGGTCCCGAAAGAATATAGCCGTTCGAGTTTCTGTAATCCTTGCTGTGGTCTGCGCCTTTTGCAGAACCGAGCGATAAATAATTGCCGCTGCCGTCTTTTGTTCCGGGGGCTGTTTTCACCGCAAATTCTGCTTTGCCATCGCTATCGTAGTCGCCTACGAGCATCTGCGTGTAGTGAGCCCCTGCGCGAATGTTTACGCCGAGATCGATGCGCCAAAGTTTTTTGCCGTTTATTTTGTAACAATCAATAATGACATTGCCGGTTTTGCCCTTCTGCGAATTGTCTTTAGAATTGCTCGGATCCCACTTGAGAATCAGCTCAAATTCTCCATCGCCGTCTACATCGCCTACCGCGATATCGTTCGGGCTGTAGGTGTAATCGCTCCCACCATTCGGACGGTCAAGATTTACGGTCAGATACTGATTACTCCAAACAGAAACTGCAGCATCCGCCGCTATTTCTTTGCCGCCGACAACTGCCTTTACGGAGTATTTGCTCGATGCTATTCCTTTCGTATCTGTGTAGTTGCTTGCTTGTGAGCCCGTAAAACTAGCGATTTTCTCGCCATCGCGATATAGGTTAAAACCGGTCGTATTGCCGTCTGTTCCGAGAACTCGCCAACTGAGGAAAACCCCGTTAGTCGTCTTTACGGCGACCAAGCCGCGATTCAACCATTCCATCTGTCGCGCAGCCTGCGCACTCCCTAGCCCAAGCGCTAGGGATAATCCCAAACACCAAATTTTGTTCATATCCTATCCCTTTTATTAGCCGAAAAACCAAACAACAATAATCCGGCAAGATTAATATAAATCTGGATGTTGGTAGTATGCCTCGCTTGCTCGATTTCTCGTTGTCTGCGGACAACTGCTTTGCCTATGAAAACACCCCGGCGAAAACGCTGAGGTGCTGTGTTTCGTTGCTCTATCTTGTTATGTTAATCGGTCTTGCTTCGCGGTAACTGCCCGTCGTGATTTTTACGATGTAGGTGCCGCGCGGCATTTGGCTCATGTTGAGCGAACGCTTGTGCAAGCCTGCGTTTTGCATTCCCGTGATTTCTTGTGCAAGCAATGCTCCGAATCCATTGAATAGGCTTATCTTCACATTGTCGCGCTGAGGGAGTGTGTAATGGATTTCGAGATTTCCATTACGGAGGGCGAGGTTCATGTGTGTCGAAACTTTGTTGAGTCCGTACATCAGAGCTGTGGTCTTTCCGCTTTCGTCACTGCCTAATCCGTTGGTAATGCTGACCGTGACTTTGAAAAGGACTGTTTTCCTGTTGTAAGCAAGTCCCTGCGTAAAGCTGTATTTTTCTCCGTTGCTGACGCGGTTGGGGTAGTGGCCTATCGCGAGAGTCCCGTTTGCCAAATCAGCTTCGCTGAATACATAGGCGGTTTCGCCCCATTCAACGACTTTGCCATCTTTGCTGAACCAATGGCCCGGTGTGTTTGCCGTGCTGTTGGTGACGATGTTCCCGTCGTTTTCAAGTGCGAAGAATTGTGCCTGTGTGAGCGTTGCTGTGGTGAGTCCGAGTTTCTTCGCAACTTCGCTAGCGTTGAATTTTGCAGAAACGGTGGCGTAGTTGTCGTCAATCGGGAGTGTCGCTGTGATGTTGTATGTGGTTGCGCCGTCCGTGACGATTTTTGCGGAACTGCTGGAGCTCGCGGGCATCTCGATGCTGCTCGAAGATTCCGGCGATACGGAACTGCTCGAACTTGTCGGTGCGTCTCCGATTTCAGGCCATGCATAATCCAATTTAAAGTTGTTGTAATACTTGACGTTTGCAGCCCCAGCGCCACTGACGCCCGTTTCCAATTTCAACTTATAATCGTAATGCAGCTTGCGAATTCCCGTGTTGCCGGTGTACTGGTAATCGGTATTCACGATTACCGCGAAAACCATCTGCGAGCCATTCGTCGAAGAAGGCGTCTTGTCCAGGCGAAGCGTCGCAGAACCTTCGCCCGTAATGGGTTCGCTGTACACAGGTGTACCGTCGGTCGCGCGGTAGCACAGCAAGAAATTCATGTTCTTGTTATTGGAATTCGCGCCGTTCGGGTAGAAACTCACCGTCACTTCTTTTGCTCCGCTTTGCACCTTCAGCGGCACCACGTTCGAACCCGACCATCCCGGAGTCGTTTCCTGAATCGGAACAAGGTAACCATTGCTTTCCGTCACCGTCTGGTAAGGCGTCATGGTCCAGGTGTAGCTTTTCCTGTTGTTGTCCCACATGTCCTGTTCCCAGTAGGTGTCGCTTCCGAAATGCTGGTTCAGCAAATTCTTGATTTCGCCGGACCATTTTTTCATGTCAAGCATCGCAAGCCTTGCGCGGAATTCGGTAATGAGCCTGCGCACGCCCGCATCGCCAAGACCCTTGTCGAGGCCGTAGGTCTCGAGCAGGTACTTGGTCTTGCCATAAGCATTTCCGTAAATCCAGCGCACCGCACCCGTACCGATCCACGTGCCGATAAAAGTCGGGAAGATGTTGCTGTACTGCGAGCCTCCCAACAGGTAACGCTGATTCTTACCGGTCACGCCACCGCCATCGGCGCCGCCACCAGGGCCACCGAAGGTCCCGTCAATCAGCCAGCCCGAATAGGTTTCAATAGGCATAAACGGCGCAATGACCGTCGCCGCGTTCAAGAATCCCATACCGCTGTAAACACCGTTGCGGTGGCTGAACATATCCTGCTGAATCCAGGTGTTGCCCGCTTCCTGAAACCAGTGCGCATCCTTTGCGCCGGGGTAACCATTCGTCATCGAGTGAATTCCCTCATGAATCATCGCGTCCATCTGCGCCACGCGATCACGGTAAGGGCAACTCGTATTGAAGCTATACAGCGGATAGAACGAAGCGGCCACGGCCGTGTAGCCTGCTACCCATGTTTGCCAACCGCCCGTAGTATCCGTCTTTGCGCCACCGGCACACGTACCCGAACCGTAGTAATAAACGGCGCTGTACTGACCTTCTTGTGCTTGGGCATCCGGCGCCCATCCCATCTCATTGTACAAATACTCAAAATCGGTATCGTACTTCTTAAGAATCGAATCAATCGTCACATCGGTAATGCGGCTGTCGCGATCCTTGCCCCAGTAAAACGCCCACCACTTACCGGCCTTCTTTCCGGTAACGCCCGAACAATTGTTGTTGAACTTGGTCGGCGGCTTGATTTCGCCTAGGTTCGATTTGGTATCGTAATCCAAATCTGAACGATAGCCGGGCCAAGTGTAGGCATCGCCAGGTGCCGCGTAAACGTTAATGCTTAGGGCGAACGTCAATGCCGTGCCCGGAATCCATCCCAAACAACTTTTTTGCATAACACACTCCATTTTTATGCTATTTAGAGAAATAATTTTTGGTGTGCCCTAGCGCAAGTTTTTAAGAAAAATGGAATGATTTTCTGTGTTAGAAGTGTGTAAATGTGTAAGAATAATTAATGAAATATATTTATTTAATTGTAAATTTGTGTATTTTATTGATTTTTGTGTAAAAAATTTCTAGTTTAAAACCATGTGCATTGCGCTTGAACATCTGTTTGACTATGACGACTTCCGCAAGTTCCTGCAAGACTATTTTGAGGAACAGAAGAAAATGCGGTCGGTGTTTTCGCATCGATTTTTTGCAGCAAAAGCGGGATTCAGTAGCTCTTCTTATTGCCTGAATGTTATCCGTGGGCGCTTCAATTTGACTCCGAAATCCATCGAGAAAATTTCAAAGGCGATGGAATTCGAACCGTTGCAAAAGACGTATTTCGAGGTGCTGGTGCAGTACAACCAGGCGCAACAAGTTGCCGAACGCGAACACGCCTGGAACCAGATTGTCCAGATTCGCAAGCAGATAGAATTTACACATGTCACGACTCGTGAACAGGGATACTTCGAAAAGTGGTATTATCCGATTGTGCGCGAATTGGCGGTATCGTCGGATTGGGATGGTGACTACCGTGTGTTGGCGCGTTCAGTTGTGCCGCAGATAACGACGGACGAGGCTCGCGATGCGGTGAAAAAGCTGCTGGAATGGGGACTCTTGAAAAAAGAGGGTGAACGCTATGTTGAAACATCGCAAATGCTCGATGCTTCGGAAATTCCGCCAATGGCTTTGCGACGAATTCGTCATGAGTATATGCAGCATGCGATGGGGGCTGTGGAATCCATGCCCAAAGATGAGCGCTTTGCCGCATTCACGACTCTTGCAATGAGTGAAAAATCCTACAATTATGCAGTAAAGGTGCTGGAAGATGCTCGCAAGAAGATTATTGCCCGTGCGGCAAATGATTCGGAAGTGGAACGCGTTTACGAAATGATGCTTGTGGCGTTCCCGATGAGCAAGAAAATAGGGAAGGAGGCGGAAAATGAAAAATAGACAAGTTTATCTAAAGTTGTCGCGTAATTGCGTTGCGTGCGTGATGTCGCTTGCGTTTTCGTTGTCGTTCCAGGCTTGCTCGGATAGCGATGATGTGGCCGGTGGAGTGACCGATATCGGAAATTCAATTGCGGATTTGTCTGATACGCTGAGGTATTCCGGTGTAGTGCAGGACTTGCAGGGGCGTGCTGTTCCTGCTGCGCGTGTCGTTGCCTACTTGGATAATTCGAAAGAAATTGTGGATTCGCTTGAAACGGTCGCTGATTCTACAGGGTTCTTTAAGCTAGGTCCGATTCCAAGGATCTCGGCGAAAGGATCTCCGCGTTTTTATGCGGAATCCAAAGGGCTGTCCGGTTTGCGTGGCGATGGACTCTCTGACGTAAGGTTGGATACGATTTGCATTGCTGCGCACAAAACTTTAAGTGGAAAAATTGCCGACGCGACTTCTGGTTATGTGCGTATTCCGGGAACGCATTTGCGTTCTCTTATCAGTGAAGATGGTTCGTTTGCATTTGATTCTATCCCGGCGGGCTATAGAATGGACCTTGTGTACATGCAGAATGATTCGGCTATCGCTCAGTTCGAATTCACGGCACTGGAATCAAAGGATTCGCTTAAGTTGCCTGAACTTTCGGTCAATGGGGAATGGCTTACGAGCGGTGATATGCCTGTTATTGCGGAATACTATAGTTTCCATTATTACCTTCCGTATGATTATCCAGAAAATCTCCCGAATGGGTATGGCGACCCGGAAATTGAAGTTTATCTCGGCATGAACCGCGATATCAATGTGCTCAACCATGATTCTTCTGTTGCGGAAAACGTAAACTATGTAGATGGTTTGAGCGGCAAGGCGGTGCTTTTGGAACCGGGACAATTTATCGACTTGGATACGCTTAATCCAACGGGCGGCGACTTTACACTTTCGCTTTGGACCAAGTGGAATGGCCCCAACGGCGAACACCAGGTGTTGTTTTGCCAGCGAGCTTATTGGAGTGATTCTACATCGCGATTCCAGTGGCATTATGAGGTGAAGAGTGGAACGTTTGCCGTAATGAAGGGTATGCCGGACTACCCTGGGGCAGTGTATTTCGGGGATTCGACATCCGTGCCTGTCGGGGAGTGGGCTTTCCTTGTGCTCGTTTCCAAGAATCACATGGTGAGCATGTATGTGAACGGTAAAGCGGTAGCAATTGCGGGTTCCGATGGAACTGAATTTGCAGGGGAATTTGTGCCGAACGAGCTGAAACGCAGCGTTCCTTTCCGCATCGGTGGCGACGAAATTGGGACTGAAACTTGGAATGGTGTGATTGACGAAGTTCGCGTTGAATCCATCGCCCGCAGTCCTGAGTGGATTGAGGTCATGTATGAGCGGCTGAAGCCTTAAAATGTGTTTCCAAAAATTATGTATTTTGTAAATTATATATAAAAATTTACATTGAAAAATTGATGATAATTGCTTATATTTGGAAATATGATAGATGTTTCCAAAATTAGTGTATTTATGTATTTTGATTACCGCGATTTTATTCGCGCTGTTTTGGAAACAATGCAGTCAAAGGGGCTTTCGCTCCGAGCGATTCAAGAAAATGCGGGAGTTTCTGGTTCTGCGTTTTTCAGCCGAATCCTAGATGGCTCGCGCCCGCTGTCCATTGCGAATGCGAAAAATATCGCCAAGTCTTGGGGGCTTTCTGTTAATGAATCGGATTACTTTCTCGATTTGGTGCGCTTCGGTAACGAAAAGAATGTAGATGTACGCGAAGAATTGTTGCGAAAGCTCCTTGCGGTCCGTGCGAACAATCAGGAATTTGCTCTGCAGGATTCTTCGCTCAAGTTTTTCTCGAAATGGTACTATCCCGTGTTGCGCGACTTGCTCCCTCTGCTTCCGCCAAATATGCCGGCGGAAAAAATTGGACGCATGTTTACGCCAGTGCTTCGCGCTCCTCAGGTGGAAAGTGGTATTCGCTATTTGATGGAATCGGGATTCGTTACGTTAGATGAAAATGGTGTATATCGTGTGGAACAGCCTATTGTTTCAACTCCGCCTCGCGTGCGTTCTACGATTTTACGCAAATACCATCTGAAAAATCTTGAAGTGAATAGTGAAGTTTATGATCTGTTCACTAGTGATGACCGCAGCGTTACGAGTGTTACGTGCAGCTTGTCTAAAGAAAGCTTTGAAAAAGTCCGCGAAGAAATTGCGAAACTTCGCGAAAAAATTCTTGCGTTATCTCGTGAAGAGAAAAATCCAGACCGTGTTTGCCATGTAGGGTTTCAGTTGGTGAACCGCGCCAAAGTCAAGGAGGTAAAGTAATGTACCTCCGTAATGTTTTTCGAAAACTGGTTTGGGTATTCCCTTTGGGTGTTGTGGCTTTTGTCGCAATCCTTTGTATTTCGATTGTTGGCTGTAGCGGAAATTCTGACATCGCAAACGGCACGGGTAGTAATGCTGGTGAAACTGAAATTGCAGGGATTATCACGGCGACAAATCATGGGAAACCTTTGGTGAATGCGCTTGCCCGTGTGTGGATTTTGGACGAAGACTCCATGCATGTGGCGTATGAAGATTCTTTGGATAACAATGGTGTTCTTGAAATTAGGTCCGCTGTTCTTGGTGAAAAAGCGCCTGTCCAGCTTTTGGAAACGCGTTCGGGCGACTCGTTATCTACAATGCGCTGGGTCAATCTCGAACGTAGTCCCGAACAAACCCTTTCTATTGCGGCAAGTGAGACTCTTAAGGGTTCGATAACGAATAACGGTGTTGCAGTAGAAGGTGCAACTGTTTCCATTTTGGATAAGTCCGTCGTTACAGATGTAAACGGAAACTTTGAATTTAATGATTTGCCTGCGGGCGTGCATTATGCTTTTGTCGAAGGCTATTTTGGAAAGTTCTCGTACCAGATGGAAACCGGATTGAATGAAGGTGCGACAACGAACAACATTAATCTCGCAGATAGCATTTTTACGGTTGTCGAAGATTTTGAAAACTGGAAAAAACAGACATTTATCGGAAAAAGTTTTGGACAGGGCTGGTGGTTTATTTGCACAGACTCGTTGCAGGGTGGCGGAAGTCGTGCAAGCGCGGGTGTCGATAGTGAAAATCTTTTTGTTTCTGGCGATAGCGCCAAAAGTGGAAAAAGCTTGCACGTCTCATTTGATATAGATGAGAAAACTCCGGGGCATTATGGAGTTATCGGTTTTACGATTGGTGACGATTTTGATAAGGCAGAAATGTTTGCGTTCTATGATTTGCGTAAGGCGACTGCAATTTCGTTTGATGCCAGAGGTTCTGGAAAAATCTCGTTGCAGATAGCCAAACGCAGTGATAAAGGCGAACGTGAATATCACGAATCGTACTTTGTGACGCTTACGGAAAAATGGGAACATTTCACGTTTACGGCAGATGATTTCGATACAGAACTTATTGCGGTCAATGCAATCAACATTCTCGTTATTGACGATACCGAAATTTACCTTGACAATATCCGCTTTGACGGTATTTCGCCCAGTATGTGGCCGAGTCTCGGGATGCGTTTTTAAAATTCTTTTTCACGTATAGGAGAGAGTATGAAAAAGTCAAAAATGGCGATTGTCGCCTTGTGTGCGTTTGCCTTTGTGGGTAGCGCATTTGCAACAATTCAGCCCACGCGCGTAGGTCCCGTAAGTCAATACGGTGCTTTGCAAGCCGGCAAAAATTCCGCTGGCGAAGGCCGCATTTATGGAAGCGTGCAAGGCGTCAAAGATGGAGCCGAAGTTCAGGTGCGCGGAATGAGCCTTACCTGGAGTATCTTTTGGCCAAACGGAATGTCGTTCTACGGCAATTCCTTTATTGATTCGCTTGTAGGCGAGTGGAATGTTGAACTTGTTCGCTCTGCAATGGGTTCCGTTGGAAATTGGGGACAAGGGAATTACAAGACTCGTCCTGAATATTATTCCGCACAAATGGACACGGTCGTACAGGCGGCTATCAGAAACGATGTTTATGTTTTGGTGGACTGGCACAGTGAAGGTGGCTATTATAATTGCATTCACAAGGGTGTAAAACCGAAGTACGAATTTAATGATAATAAGGCTTGCTTTACGGCAAGTGATGCCGCGAAATTCTTTGGAATCATGGCTCAGCGTTATGGCAAATACCCACATGTGATTTTTGAAATTTACAATGAACCTGTGAGTGAAAGTTGGAATGACCTCAAGGCTTATGCTGATACAGTCGTTCAGGAAATTCGTAAATATTCGGATAACTTAATTGTTGTAGGGACACCGATGTGGTCTTCTGCGGCTGGCGATGCTGTTGCAAATCCCGTCGTTGACAAGAATGTTGCTTACACGCATCATTTTTATGCCAATATGCATAACATCAATGAAACATCGACTAGCCAGAATGCAAGCCCGAACAAGGCTATTGCTGCGGGTCTCAGTGTTTTCGTGACCGAATGGGGCTGGGTTGAAAAAGATATCAACGATGCCAAGACCAAGGCGAATGCCGATGCGTTCCTGAAATGGGTTGACGAAAAGAAACTTTCTACCGCCAAATGGGATGTCGAAAAGCCGTATCTTGAAGATAATGATGACGACAACTATATCAAGGCGAACGTTCTTCCGCAAAAGACGACTTACACAAAGAACCTTGATTGGGCTTCGCAAATTAACGATGATCTCCCGTTTGCTCTCAAGACGACATCGACAGATGCTACCGGAGAATGGAGCTTTATTACGGATGTGAGCGGTAGCGATGAACAGGGTGACCACGGTAATTCTAGTTTCGAAGATAACTCCGAAAACGGAATGGTCAAGATGGATAAAATCAAGCTTGATACGGTCGGCACTGCTTTTGACTATGCACCTTATGTGAATGCCGATTTTACTTTCAATTTTGATATTTCCAAGTGCAAAATGTTCAGCTACCGCTATAAAGGTACGAACCATCAATTTGTAGCCTATAGCGATTGGAATACGTCTACCGAAATTCTCGGTCAGGGACTTTGGGATTATCCGTTTGTCGGCATGCCTTATTCTCCGGAATGGACAACCGCTTATGTGGATTTTGGCTGGATGGTCAATAATGGCTGGCAGGCTGATGTACCGACAATTTTCTCTACAAAGTTGACGACGGCGCTCCGCTTTAGTGTTACCAACGTTGCGTTTGGCGATTATCTCTGGATTGATAGTCTCAAGTGCGTCGAAGATGTGTCCAATTACACGGTTATGGAAATCCCGGACATTTTAAGTATCCCGACGGCGAGAATGGCTGCTCGCAATTTTGTTCGCGTGAATACTGACGGCTTGAATATCGTTGCGACGGGCGTTAAGAATGGAAGCCATTATTCGCTCTCCAATGTTCTTGGACAAACTTTGCGTGTGGGCGTGGCGAAAGCGGGCAATTTCTCGATGACTGCGCCGCGTGCTGGTCGCTACATTCTCCGCATTGGAAATTCTGTCTATCCGGTAACGGTAAAGTAATATTCATCTTTCTATCAAATCCTAAAATTGGCTTTGCCAATAAAAAGCACCCTAGAATTGACTTTGTCAATAAAAAGCACCTCGACGTTTGCCGAGGTGCTTGATTATTTGGATCGATGAGAACAGTTAAAATAAAATCCTGTATGGAATTTGCTTTTCGAAGCGGCGGCCTTTGAGGTCGTGGAACGTGTTCTTGCGCATTTGAGGCACGTTGCGGAATGTGTGGGCTTCTTGGAAAGCATCTCGAATTGCCGTTGTGGAATCTTGCGCCGTCTTGCTAGAGTCTTGAGCCGTTTCGCTGGAGTCTCGCGGCTGTTCCGGTGGCTCGCTTGCGTTTGCGGACTTTTCGACGAGTATTTCTACGCGGCCTGTGTATTCAGTGTTGTCGTTTCCTTTGACGGTGTACTTGAATGAGGCGAGTCCTTTGAAGTCTTTGTCGGGTGTGAATCGGGCGGTATAGCTGTCACCCGCGAGTTCCACGGTCCCGTTTTCTGCAGCCGATACGGTGTAAGACGGTTTTACTTCCTGGAACCCGCGAGTGATTGTACGCAGGTCAAAATCGAGCGTTCCGTTGCCTTCGACTTGTGCATGCATGGCACCGAGCCAGTTGATGTATTTTTCAATGCGGACGTAGCCGTCGCTTTCCTTGGTCATGGCGTCGTCTTTTGCGGTGTCATAGCCCATTGCTTCTTCGAAGTAGTCCGGCATACCGTCTTTGTCGCTATCTGTGGCTGCTTTCCCGGCGATGACTTCACCCCAGCCGTTGTTTGTTTTGAGGCCCATAGCGCCTACGGATTTTACGAGCGCGCCTTCCTTGCCGAGCGTGCCGACCTGGTGCCAGATAAGCGAATCAATGTCGTCGTAGGGGAGGACGCCACTTTGCGAGGTCACGTAGCGCCAGGCGCTTGCCGCACTCATCATCGGGCCCTTTGTCGTGAGCTCGTTCCACGGATTTTTCAGTTCTTCGCCAGGTCCCTGGTAGTAATAAATGCTTGTTGGCCCGCCATTGAGCACTCCGTCGCGGTTTTTGTCGATTAGGTTTCCGCTTGCGTAAATGCTTTGGTTTTTATCAACCTGAAACCACTCGTTTTTACCTTCAGGACCATAGACAAAGTAGTTGTTCACGATGTCGTGCTTGAATTTTGCACTAGTGTGTGTCGTGTAGCCCGCTTCGAAGTTGTAAAGGATGTTGTTGACGAAAATGTCGTTAATCTTGTCGAGCGGGTTTCTGTTGTGCGTATTCACGAAGGCGTTGTAGTACCACGCCCAAGTACCGTCAATGGATTCGATGTGGGCGCCGAACTGCTGGCCAATCGGGTTTGCAATGAGCGAATTCTGCACAGTGATGCCAGTGACACGGTAATCTGCGTTGTCCGAAGAGCCTCCGAAGTTATTCCACGGAGCAAGTTCTACCGAGCAATGGTCCACAATGACGTTTTTGGCATCGTAGAGGTTGAGCGCGTCGTCTTTGGTGCTTGCCGTATTTTCGCCCGGACGGATGCGCAAGTAACGGATGATGATATTGCTCTGCTTGCCTGTCGAAAGTTTTCCGCCGTGAATGGCGATCCCCTCGCCTGGGGCTGTCTGCCCGGCAATAGTGATGTTCGACTTGATCGAAACGGCAGTTTTGATATTGATGATGCCGCCAACGTCAAAAACGACAATGCGGTTCCCTTGGCTAACCGCATCGCGGAATGAGCCTGCGCCGTCATCGTTCAAGTTTGTTACATGGTAAACGGTGCCTGCGCGGCCACCCGTAACGTTTGCGCCAAATCCCAGCGCTTCAGGAAACGCGAGCGGCTCGGCGCTTGCTTCTATACACCAAAACGATAAACAGAGCGCCGAAACCGCGAAATTTCGCTTAAAACCAAAAGAATATCCCATAAACAACCCCTATATTGCAATATACTGAAAAAATACCATTGTTTTGAAGAAAACAATCTACCATTATTATAAATGGTTGTCTATAGACAACGGCTAATGTTTTTCAGTTTTCTTCTTCCTACTGTCTACCGCCTACTAACTACTAATCCCCACTTGACCCCTTTTATGCGTTTTACTACATTTGTGCCACTTTGAGAATAAATATCGCACAAAAACTTACTGATTCCGAAGACCAACGAGTGGTCTGGTCCCATGCCGACGCTCCTGAAATCTTCGACGAACTGCACCTCAAGGGCGATCTGGTAGCCGAGGTGCTGGTTAGCCCCGAAGGCAACGGCAAGTGCCTTGTGACCGGTACTATCTCTGGAGTGCAAACACTCACTTGTGTCCGCAGCCTGGATCTTTTTGACCGTCCGTTCGAAACCGAGATTGTTGTCGAGGTGGAGCGCGGAGCATGCGCTGCACAGGAACTTCATGACGACGACGATGATGTTTTCGCCTACACGATTCCGCAGACACAGGACTTCGTAGATGTTTCCGAGTGCGTCCGACAGCTGGTGACCCTACAGGAACCCATTGCGCCCGTGAAAAATCCTGACGAAGATTTTATCTTTGTAACAAACAATCAAGCTGGCGATGGTGCCGATGCTGAAAAGCCGCTCGACCCCCGCTGGGAAAAACTCAAAGCTCTTAAGAGCAAAATGGAAAACAGGAGTTAAAAATGGCAGTACCTAAGAGAAAAACTTCGACCGCTCGTCGTGACAAGCGCCGCACCCACTGGAAGATGGAAGTGCCGGCTATGGCTACCTGCGATCATTGCGGTTCCGTGAAGCGTCCGCATCGCGTGTGCCCGGTTTGCGGCTTCTACAACGGTGTGGAAGTTGTTGACATGAAGGGTGCCGAAGCTTAATCTAGGAGGAATCCGTGATCAAAGTTGCACTGGATGCCATGGGTGGCGATTACGCCCCGAGTGTTTGCATTGAAGGCGCCGTTAGCGCAGTCAAGAAAAACCCCAATATTCATGTGGTTCTCTGCGGACCGGAGGCCGAGGTCAAGGCTTCTCTCGAGAAGCTTGGTTACACCGGCAATCAGATTTCCGTAGTTGATGCTCCGGACCTCGTGGCTATGGATGAACATCCTGTCATGGTGGTCAAGAAGAAGCAGCATTCTGGCTTGGTGACTTGCGTTGCCTTGCAGAAGAAAGGTCTTGTGGACGCTTCCGTCAGTGCCGGTAACTCTGGCGCTATGATGGCTAGCTGCCTCATGATCCTCGGTAAGACTTGCGACGAGTTCTCCCGTCCGCCTATCGGGGTTGCACTTCCGACAAAGGATCGCCGCATTGTGTTGGTCGATGGCGGTGCAAACGTTGATGAACGTGCTTCCACTCTCGTTGACTTTGCCATTGCAGGTTCTGCATTCGCCGAAGCTTACCTCGGAATCGAAAATCCGAAGGTTGGCCTCTTGAACATGGGCGAAGAAGAACACAAGGGCCCGGCGGTTCTCCAGGAAGCTTACCAGCTCCTCAAGTCCGCTCCGGTTAACTTTATGGGTAACATCGAAGGTCGTGACCTCATCGCAGGTAAGGCCGACGTTGTTGCGACTTCTGGCTATACGGGTAACGTTGTGCTCAAGCTCCTGGAAGGCTTCTTCGAAATGCACCAGGAAATGTTCGGCACAATCGACACTCCGGCTGGCAAGCGTTTCTCCGAAATGTGGGACTACCGCGCTACGGGTGGCGCCTTGTTGCTTGGCCTCAATGGCATTGGCATCATCGCTCACGGCCGTTCCGACGCTCTCGCTATCGAAAAGGCTGTTGAAGTGGCTGCCAAGTATGCTGAAGCCGACGTTGCCAACAAGGTTAACGCTCGCCTCGCTGCAATCAAGTCCGAGGAAGCTCCTAAAGCATAGCTTTTGTCTGCATTAAGACTTTAGTTGCAATTAGACGGATCTAGTGAACGCTAGGTCCGTTTTTTGTTATCTTGGATAACAAATAATATGCTTTGGACGAACCGTCTGGCACCGGTGGTGTGACGGCTATTCTAAGCTTAAATCATTTGTATTCACCCATGACACTTAATGTCATACAGGAGGTCAATTTATAATGCCTACGAAGTCTATTGTGACTGGCGCATCTCGCGGTATCGGTCTTGCCATTGCAAGAGAACTTGCTGCTCGCGGCTCTGACGTTGTTCTTATTTCCCGTGGTGGCTGCCCGGAACAGGCCGAAGCTATCGCCAAGGAATTCGGTGTCAAGACGTTCACGTTCGCATGCGATGTGAGCAACTCCGACTCTGTGAAGGACGCTTTCAAACAAGCTATCGACGCACTGGGTGGCGTGGACTGCCTCGTGAACAACGCTGGCATCACCCGTGACGGCCTCGTACTTCGCATGAAGGACGAAGATTTCGATAACGTTATCGCAACGGACCTCCGCTCGACGTTCCTCTGCACCAGAGCCGTCCTCAGGACGATGATGGGCGCCCGCAAAGGCAGCATCGTGAACATTGCAAGCTTGAACGGTATCAGAACTCAGGCTGGCCAGGCCAACTACGCCGCTGCTAAGGCTGGCGTGATCGGCATGACCAAGTCCAACTCCATGGAATTCGGCTCTCGCGGTATTACCGTGAACGCTGTCGCTCCGGGATTCATCGATACGGACATGACCGCTGCCATGAGTGAAGAAACTCGTGCAAAATATGCCGCCCAGATTCCGCTTGGCCGCCTCGGTCAGCCGGAAGATGTCGCCAAGGCAGTCGCATTTTTGGCCTCCGACGATGCCAAATACATTACCGGACAGGTAATTGGTGTCGATGGGGGCTTGAACGCTTAAAAACATTTTATTAAATTTGGACAAAACTTTTTCCCATGGAGAAAAAAATGAACGAAGAAATTTTCAAGAAGGTCACGGACGTGATCGTTGCTAAGTTGGAAGTCAAGGCTGAAGATGTCAAGCCCGAATCTGAATTCGGTAATGACCTCGGTGCAGACTCCTTGGACCGTGTTGAACTCGTTATGGCTCTCGAAGACGAATTCGATGTCGAAATCCTCGATTCTGACGCTGAAAAGTTCCAGAAGGTTTCTGACGTTGTTGCTTTCCTCGAAGCACACAAGAAGTAATCTAGTTTTACTTTAGCCCGCATCCGTTGGGCAAAGAAAGAGCTTTGGGTCCCCGGTTTCACCGGGGATTCTTTTTTTACCGTCATCCTGAGCGAAGCGAAGGATCCAGTGAAATTCCTTTTTTAAATTGTAAGTCTAAAACTCATAAGGAGATTCTGTTGGAAGAACAAAACTTGCTCCACAAGATTCTTAAACTCTGGTTTCGCCAGAAGTCCGGTGACGGGCTTGAGGCTAAGCTTGGGTACAGATTCCGCGATCCAGAACTGCTGGCTCATGCACTCGTCCACCGCTCGTTCCTTGTTGGCAAGGATGTCCCGTACGCAAGCAACAACGAGCGCCTGGAGTTCCTCGGCGATTCCGTCCTCAACATGCTCACGACGGAATTCCTGTACAGGACTTATCCGAGCGATCCGGAGGGCGAGCTCTCCAAGCGCAAGAGCGCGATAGTCTCGGGACACGCCTGCGCCCAATCGTCCAAGGAATGGGACTTGAGCGAATACGTGAAAATTGGAAAGTCCGAAGCCAAGATGGGCGGTCGCGGCAAGGAAAGCATCCTCGCTGATGCCTATGAAGCTGTGCTTGGCGCCGTCTATCTCGATGGCGGTCTCGAAGAAGTCCGTGCCATTTTGAACAAGTTCCATTTCCCGCGCGTGCAAGAAATCATCAGTGCAACCGACTTTGTGAACTACAAAAGCGAACTTCTGGAATTTTGCCAGGGCAAATTGCGCTGCTCTCCGGAGTACGTGATTGTCGGCGAAGAAGGTCCGGAACACCAGAAAGTGTTTACGGTCGAAGTGGTTGTGAACGGCAAATCGTATGCCCGCGGTCAAGGCCCGAACAAGAAGAAGGCTGAACAGGAAGCCTCCCGTTTGTCGCTTGAAACGCTCAAGGCCGAAGCCGCCGAAGCCGATGCTAAAAAAGCCGCCGCACCCAAAGTCAAACAACCCGCACACCATATCGGATTGCCGTGATAAGAACTTAGAGCTTAGAACTTAGAGCTTAGAAAAAGTCTAAGTTCTACCAACTAAGTTCTGCCAACTGCGGCGAAGCCGCTATTTTATTATCTTGTCTTGCATGAATACATTCTCCCTCCGCTCTTTACTTGCCGTTCCGATGGCGGCTGCTCTCGCCTTTGCTCTTGTCGCCTGCAATGAATCCGGCGATTCCAAATCTGGCCAAGCTGCGAAGTCTAAAAAAGGCACCGCCGTTTCCGAAGCGGATTGCCCGATTCTCCCGCTTGATTCTACGGCAACAGGCGAGTTTGACCCGATTGCCTCAAAAGAAGCTCGCGCCTGCGGCTCCATCACGCTTTGGGGCTCCGCCATGCCGAAGTCTTTCAACATGTGGGAAGACTACAATAGCTTCTCCGCTGAGCTCATGAACATGATGTTTGAACCGCTCGTGAGCCTGCATACCACTGAAGACCGCGAAGTTGGCATCCTTGCCGACAAGTGGGATGTCTCCGAAGACGGCAGAACGTTCACATTCCATGTGGACCCGCGCGCGGAGTGGAGCGATGGCAAGTCCATCACCGCTGAAGATGTGCAGTTCTACTATGACGTCATCATGGACGAAAAGAATCTCACGCCGATTTTCAAGGTGGGGCTCAGCCGCTTTGAACGCCCGGAAGTTGTGGATAGCCTGACGGTCCGCATGACCGCGAAGGAATCGCACTGGGGCAACTTCTGGGAAGCTGCCGGCATGCTTGCATTCCCGAAGCACGTGTGGGGTGGTAAGGACTTCAACAAGATTCGTTACGAATTTCCGGTCGTCTCTGGTCCGTACATTATCAAGACGTTCCGCGAAGACCGTTTTGTCGAACTCCAGCGCCGTAGCGACTGGTGGGGCTTCAAGAAGAACTGGAATCATGGCAAGTACAACTTCCAGAAAATCCGTTACCGTTTCATGAACGACCAAACCAAGGCGCTTGAAGCTTTCAAGAAGCAGGACTTTAACGCCTATGCCATCTATACGAGCAGCATCTGGATGAAACAGACCGACTTTGATGCCGTCCAGAAGGGCTGGGCTGTCAAACAGCGCATCTACAACAAGGAACCGATTGGTTTCCAGGGCATGGCGATCAACCTCCGCAAGCCGCAGTTCCAGGATGTCCGCGTCCGTCGCGCACTTTCGTACCTCTTGAACCGTGAAGCGATGAACGAAAAGTACATGTACGGCCAGTACTTCCTCCTCAACAGCTACTATCCGGATCTTTGGGCGAATAATCAGAACCCAACGGCGCCTGTTTACAGCTACAACCCCGAAAAGGCCCGTGCGCTTTTTGCCGAAGCGGGCTACAAGGTGAATGGGGAAGGCGTTCTCGAAAAGGACGGCAAGCCATTTGCGATTAACTTCATCACGAGCCAGGAAGACTTGCGCCACCTCACGCTTTTCCAGGAAGACCTCAAGAAGGTGGGCGTTGTGGCGACCATCGAACAGATGAGCCAGAGCACGCTCCGCAAGCGCTTGGACGATGCGGACTTTGACCTTTACTGGGTGAACTGGGGCGCAGGCCGTCTCCGCGACCCGGAAGCTAGCTGGATTTCTACGACTGCCATGCAGAAGGGCACGAACAACCTCGCTGGTGTTCAAGACAAGGTTGTCGATAGTCTCATCAATTTGCAGAAGACGGAATTCGACCTCGCGAAGCGCAATGAAATCTTGAAGGCGCTTGATAACCGCCTTGCCGAAATTGTCCCGTACGTGCTCATGTGGCAATGCGACCACCACCGCATCCTCTACTGGAACCGTTACGGCACGCCCGAAAAGATTCTCGACCAGTTCAACCGCGAAGATGCAATCCCTGTTTACTGGTGGGTGGATCCGGTCAAGTCCGCTGCACTCGACAAGGCGATGAAATCCGGCGAAAGCCTCCCCATCCCGCCGTTCGATATCCGCTAACTCGCGCGCATCTCGTTGCCGCATCCCGTCATCCAGAGCGCGTTCGCGCGCAGTTCCTTAGCACTTGTCATGCCCGTCCCGGAACAAGTCCGGGATGACAGTCGGGCATCTCCATCTCATCAAATCTTGAAACGCAAAAAGTCCCGGCATCGCCGGGACTTTTCAATAGATGGATAAAGAATCTTAATTAGAACGTAGCGTTGAAAGATGCTTCCAACGTAAGCGACTTTTTAGTGTTGCCGCCCACGTAGATGAGGTAGTCATCATCGCCCAAGCCAAGCGTTACGCACAAGTCAAAGGAGAACGTCTGGTTGATCTTGATGTTTGCACCCACATACGGGTCCACACCGATGTCACCGCTTGTTTCAACGTGCTTGTGACCGTCGTACTTTTCATCGTTCAGCAAAATGTTCATGGTGACGCCGAAGTACGGAGAAATCACCGGAGAAACGTTCGGATCCAATTCTGCATTGAGGGTCAAGGTCATCGGACTCTTAACCTTGTCATCACCTTGAGTCGACATGGAGAGGCCTGCTTCTGTACCGAGAGCGAGAGAGCCGAAGTCCTGGGAATATTGGCCACCGAAATAGAATCCGAAACCGTCATCCGGGTAAATAATCCTGTCCTTACCGGTCGGAAAAGTCACATCAAGGAATGCGGCGACTGTCGGGATAATCTGGTAACGAGCACCAAGAGTCAGGTTCTTCATACCCGTTTTCTTGTCGCTTTCGCCATCGTAGCGGCTAATCGGTCGGAACGGAAGGCTGAGGTAGAGTTCCAAGTTCTGGACCGGAACAAAGCGAGCCTTAGCGCTCAAGTCAAGTCCCTTCCACTTGTCATGAATAATGAAGTCTGCGACTAGCTTGGCTTCGCCTCTCTTTTCTGCCGGGACGGGAAAGTTGCTAAAAGTAGCAAAACTGGTGGATGCAAGAAGAGCTGCACCGATGATGATTTTTTTTAACATATTTACTCCATAGGAAAGAAATTTCCAGTAAATATAGATAAAAACTATAAAATTTGTACAATTTATGTAAACAAAAATAAACCAGCCGGAGTAATCGACTGGTTTTTAAGAATTTTAGACTTTTATTTTTTTATGTCATTAGCCTAAACTAGATGACTAGAACTTGAATTCCAAATCCATGGTAAAGCCGAGTGCGTCACCTTCCATGTCGATTTGAACGCCGTTGTCCTTGGCCTTTTTCTTCAAATCCTGGCTGCGGGCGATAATCTGTCCGTTGATAGACATGTTGTCGCTGACGGCGAATGTTGCGCCAAACCAGAACTTGAACTGGTTGGACCAGTCATCGTGCAAGTCCACGTCCTTGTTGCCGTTGTAGTATTCAGACTTGAAAAGGCGCATCCAGAACTGACCGCCGACCAAGAGCGTCAACGGAGCGGAGGGGAGGGTATAGTCAAATTCACCGCCCAGACGGACTTCAAGTCCTCTTTCCAGGTTGTGGTGTTCAAAACCCCAGAAAACACCTGCTTCGGTTCCGTAAGCGGCACCCTTGATAGCGTTGATGTTGTTGTGGTGTTGGGCGCCGAAGTAGAGGTACATTTCACCGTTGCTCGGAGCGGTCGTGCCAACGCCCTTGACCTTGTCCTTACCGATTGGGAGGTTAAAGTCGAGGAAAAGGTAAAGTTCCGGGTCCAAGGCAAAACGTGCGCCAATCACGAGGTCGCGAAGACCGTTGCCGCCTTCAGAGCAGGCGTCGCAATCCGTTTCGCCCCAGAACTGGTAGCCAAAACCTTGCAGAGAAAGTTCAAATTGCGGAGTCACGTTCATACGGGCGCCGACTCTGAGGCCCATCTGGGACCAGTCATCGTCTGTATCGTAGTAAAGCCCGGCCTTGAAAGAACCCTGACTGTTCTGAAGCAGGCCGAAATAATCCCATGTTGCAAAGCTGGACGAAACAATCACAGCCGCCAAGAGAATAATCTTTTTGATCATTTTAACTCCTATGAAACACCTTGTTGGTTGCCCCTAATTTAGTAAACCGAAGGCCCCAAAGCAATTAAATATTTGTAAGCAAATTTTCATATCCGTGTTGAGTGTCACAATTAATGTTTTTTGCTTACATTGACGGTTGCCAAAGTTGTCTTAAAAATTATTTTTACAAGTAAGAGGTGTGCTGTTATTTGTGGCGCGCAAAAAAGAGGGCTTGAATGAATTATTTAACACGTCTGCTGCTTGGTTTAGGTTTGGCCATCCCGATGTCTGCACTTGCTGCGGAACCCCCGCTGAATTGGGCCAAGTCCGTGTATTTGAATCTTGGCTATAGCGCCGCAGATAACGCTCTTTACCTGAAACAGAAAAATGAAAAATGTACCATCGGATCGGTAAATGAGGATGGCGTTGAATGCGTCAATTTTGCGCAGGTGAAGGCTGATTTCCCCGTGTCGGATGCTTTCGTTAAAGTACTTCGTATGGATCTTGGTGGGAACAAGTTTGGATTTCGATGGAGAACGAATCCCGATCCCGATATGAAACAGTCATCCACCTTGGTCTTGGCGTCCGATCTTGATTTCCATGAGCTTCAAGCCGGGGTCTGTGTAGAAGATCATTTCGCGCCTGATTTTACAGGAAAGGTATTTGATGGTAGCGGCTATATTATTTCAAATCTCTGCAAGACCATCGATGACCAGACGGGTTCCTCGGTAGGCTTGTTTAAGGAGATTTCTAATGCTATCGTTAAGAACGTGGCTTTTTCAGATGTGCAATTTGTGACTTCGACGTTGAACCCTTCTGACTTGGGAACTAAGTATTACCCTGTTGGGGCGCTTGCCGGAAAAATTTATAAGAGCGAAGTGAATGGCGTTGATTTGAATAATGTGGTCATCCAGGGGCCGCTCGCCGGTGGTCTTGCCGGTGTCATTGAGGAATCGTTGATCTCGAACTTTTATGCGTATGGAACTAATAACGTAGTAAAAGTTTCAAATGAAATCCAAGTGATCGATGGCTATGTCGGAGAATGTGAAGGTTGTGGTATTTCATATACTAATGGGTATAAGGCCCTTGTTGGCGGTCTTGCCGGTGTTACTTACCAAACCTCTTTTGACAACATCAATTTGCAGGTCGATGTCCGAAACAAGGCTGCTGTTGACTTGTCGAGCGTGGGTGGCCTTGTGGGCTTGTATGTCACCAAGGGTAACCAGAACTATGAAGACTACAAAGAATTTAAAATCAATAAGATTTCTATCAAGGGACCCAACACCGCGACGGGGCCTGTTGTTGCTGGTGGTATATCAATGGGTGGCTTGCTTGGCGAAGTTAAGCGAATTGATTCGAATAACTACCCTAAATCAAGTTTGATTATCCAGGAGGCAAAGGTCGAAAATCTGAAAGCTTCGCAAAGCATATTCAAAATGACTTTGCCTAAAGCGACTTATCTTGGCGGCCTTATAGGGAACGGTGATATATGCAATAGTGGAAAGCTTGAAATATCGAACGCTTCTGTAACGGATTTCGAGATAACAGAAGCCGTAAAGAATAATGGAATTTATCAGTATTATATTGGAGGCATTGCCGGTTACGCTGGGTGTGACCATGTGAATAATTCGTCATCGACTGATTTGTATTTGACTCTTACAAAATCGAAGGCTACAGGTTCAATTAATCTGAGTGCTAAGGAACCCGACATTGCGTCGACCGCTGAAGTTCATGTATCGGCTTCGATTGGTGGCCTTGTGGGTGCTGCTGTTATTGCCGGAAACGAAGATGCTGTGGCTGAGAACGAAATAAGCGTTGGCGTTACTTACGATGTAAAGAAAACGAATACTAAAATAGCCGAAGCTTCGGAGAAGGTTTATATTGGCGGTGCGTTTGGTACTGTGAATACGTATAATTCGTCGGCGGTGGTAAAAGGCTTGCGTACTACAAACTACATCAAGGTTGTCGATGATGGTGTTGACTCCTATGTGGGTGGAGTTATCGGTAAATTCCCTTTGGTTAGCAGTGGTAATTCAAAGATTTCGTTTAAGGATGTTCAGGTTGGGCCGAGAAGTTCAAAAAAATCAATTCTTTTGGACTATGAAGCTTATGGTACTCCTGGATATGATAGTTATGCCTCTGTGGGTGGCCTCTGCGGAGATTGTTCCCTGATTGGCGAAATTGTACAAAGTTCGGTCAAGGGACATTTTAACAAACTAGATGGTGCTAACGGATCTTTTGAGAAAAAGGCCTTTAGCCTAGGTGGTCTTGTCGGTAAATCAAGGGCTGCAGAAGCAATAACTGTAAAGAATACCTATTCGAATGGTAACATTTCTGATGGGTTTGCCGTTGAAAAAGCTGATGAAGAAGCTCCCAAAAATAAAGTGGGTTACTTGTTTGGCGAAATCCCGGGAATTCAAGGACAAAAAGAATCCATACTTATTTCGAATTTCCATTATGGTGTAGATAACGTTGCTGCTATTGGTGATGCGGATGGTTCCAGTGTTAAGAACTTTACAGAGGGCAATTTTGGCGAATTCACCGCTACAAATAATGTGCGCAATGGTGCAAAAACGGAATTGACGGCTAAAAATAACGGCTATGTCTCTAAAGACTATATGGAATCGTCAAATTTTGCGGCGTTCCTGAACAGCCTCTGGACTGAATCCGAAGATATGGTGTGGGCCTATTCTAATGATGCGGGGGGATTGCCGTTCTTTGGAACTCCATCGACGGAGCAGATTGTCTCAACGGTTCCTGTAGTGTTCAAGGATGGAGATGCTGTTCTATCAGTCAAAATTGGTGATAAAGTTGTTGATGTCCAGAATGTGAAAGTGGGTGATGCCGCCGTGGCTCCTGCAACTCCTGCGCCGAAGGATGGCAAGTGCTTTGACAAGTGGAGCGAAGACTATACTCACATCATGGCTGCGGTAGATATTCTTGCCCAATATAAGGTTTGCACGTATACAGTTGTGTTTACAAATGAAGATGGGACGAAAATATTTGATACGCAGACGATTGAATACAACAAAAATGCAACCGCTCCTACGGATCTAGAATTGCCCGAAGGCCAGTGCTTCGACAGCTGGGACGGAACTTATACAAGTGTAAAGTCTGATTTGACCATTAAGGCCAAAACTGCTCCTTGCACCTATACGGTTAAATTTACAGATGAAGCCGGAATAATGGTTTTTAAGACGCAGACTGTTGAATACAACAAAAATGCAACGGCTCCTACGGATCTAGAATTGCCCGAAGGCCAGTGCTTCGATAGCTGGGACGGAACTTATACAAGTGTAAAGTCTGATTTGACCATTAAGGCCAAAACGGCTCCTTGCACCTATACGGTTAAATTTACAGATGAAGCCGGAACAAAGGTCTTTAAGACGCAGACTGTTGAATACAACAAAGATGCAACCGCTCCTACAGATCTAGAATTGCCCGAAGGCAAGTGCTTCGATAGCTGGGACGGAACTTATACAAATGTAAAGTCTGATCTGACCGTCAAGGTGAAGACTAAAGCTTGCGGAAATTCCAGCAGTTCTAGCAGCGGAAATACTTCGGAATCCTCGAGTTCTTCGAGTGCGGGCAATGGCGGCAATTCTTCTAGCGCTGGTAACGGCAACGCATCTAGTAGCAGCGCCGGAAATGACTCCAGCAGCTCGAGCGAAGATAAGTCTAGCAGTTCTTCTGCAACGTTGAACTCCAGTAGCTCCGTCAATGACGAATCAAGCTCTAGTATTGCAGAACACAAAAAGTATCTGCTCGAAATTGCCGAGCCGATGGCAACGCAGGACGGCAATGCCCTCCGTATGGAATTTGGTAGCCAGCTTGCAAATGCCTCTGAAAATGTCAATATTCACATCCAGGTAGTTTCAAAGAATGGTATCTACCTTGATACCACGGTCAACGGGAAAGCGGTGAGTGACGTTAAGAACGGAACATGGCGCCTTGACCCGGCTCCTGCTGGCAGATATACTGTGACCTTCACGATTACGGATGGCGTTGATTCCATTCCTGTCCCAAAGACTTTCACGTCTATGGAAAGCCGCGAAGTCGCTTCCCATTCCTGGCAGACGCTTTCTCTGTCCGCCTTCTGCCGCGAAAAGGGCGACGAATGCATGTCTGATCTAGAAGCGTTTTTTGCTCGCCATCGTGACAAAGCTGAGGGTGACGTCGAATCTGAGACTTCTGTCTACTGGTGGGATGAATCGAATCCGGTTGGCGATTACTGGCAATACCGCAAGTTCAGCGTGAACGACAAGTTCGATTCCACTCGCGGTTACTGGTATGGCCCGATTGATAACGAACCGCTGGTGATGAGCCTTGAAACGCCAGACATGAAGGACGAAATTGTCTGGAAACTGGAAAACAAGTATTCTGGTTGGAATCTCGTGGCAAATCCGTTTGGCTGGTATGTGACCTTGCCGAAAGAAAAGGGCCTTCAGTTCTACAAATGGGATCCTGAAGTTTGCTCTTACAAAGAACCGGATACGCTTGGACCATACGAAGCCATCTGGGTTCGTACGGAAAAATCTATGACGTATCGCATTCCGCTGAAGGCCGCAATTGTTCTCGAAGAAGAAAAGAAGTCCCTGAACAAGAGCGTGGCTGCTGAAGAGTGGAATCTCCGTGTTGTCTTGGCTGACAATAATGGCAAACGCGACTCCTGGAACGAACTTGCAGCTGGGAAGACTGCTTCGACTTTGGGTGAACCTCCTGCAGGCATGGGTGACCGCGTGAACCTTTCCATTATGGATGGCAAAAAGCGCCTGGTCAAGAGCGTGAAAAAGAACGCTGACGACCTTGAATGGGATCTTGAAGTGAGTGCAACGACTTCTCGTGAAGGGCATTTGAGCTTTGAAGGCCTTGAAAGTGTCTGGTCGAAGGGCTTGCGCGTCTATGCAACGGTCGATAACGAGACTGTCGAAGTCGTGAAGGATAGCCCGATGGATGTCAAGCTCTCGTCGAAGGCGAAAAACGTCTCTGTCCGAGTGACCAAGAGTGCAGTAGCTGCTAATGTGGCGAAGAATCTGCTCAAGGGTTTGCATGTCGGTCAGATGTCTAACATGCTGAATGTCGGTTTCGATGCTGCCTCCAAGCTCGCCGGAGCCAATGTAAAGGTCTCTGTTGTGGGTATCGATGGCCGAGTCGTTGCAACGAACAGGGCTGTCGCTCGCGAAGGCTCAAACGCAGTCTCCATGAAAAAGCCCAAGCAGGGTGTCTACTTCGTGAAGGTCAAGGTCGGGAGCCAGAGTGCCGTCACCCGCATTATGGTCCGATAAATCAGTCTAGCCGAACGCAAGTTTAATTACTAAATTTGCGCTCGTTATGACAAAAGCAAAACTCATCAAACTCATTATTGCATCGGTGCTCGCCATCGCTGCCCTCTTCGTCCCGTACGAAGCCCTCGGCTTCGTTGGTGACCACGCGTTGAACCCTCTCGAAATTCGCGTCATCGCAATCTTTGTGATGGCTGCCCTTTTCTGGATTCTCCAACCGTTCCCGATCTGGTCCACCTCCATGTTCGTTATCGTGTTGATGATCCTTACGCTTTCGAACTCGGCTCTTATCCCGTTCCGCGTGGAAGGTGTTGAACCGCTCAAGTTCAAGGACATCATGGCAACATTTGCCAACCCGATCATCATGCTCTTCTTGGGTGGCTTCTTCCTTGCTTCTGCCGCTTGCAAGTACAACATGGACAAGAACCTTGCTCGCGTGCTCCTCAAGCCGTTTGGTAAGGATCCGAAGTGGGTGCTCCTTGGCCTCATGATTATTACTGCAGTGTTCTCCATGTTCATGAGCAACACCGCTACTGCTGCTATGATGCTCGCCATCCTCGGCCCGGTGCTCAAGCTCTTTGATGAAAATGACCGCGGTAAAGCTGCTTTTGCTCTCGCCATCCCGCTCGGTGCTAACATCGGTGGTATGGGTACACCGATCGGTACGCCTCCTAACGCCATCGCTCTTGGTGCTCTCCAGTCCAGCGGCTTCAACATCTCCTTTGGCCAGTGGATGGAATTCGGTGTTCCGTATGTGATTGTTATGATGATTCTTGCTTGGTTCTTGCTCCTCAAGCTCTATCCGATCAAGATGAAGGAAATGAACCTCGATATCGAAGGTGCCGAAGGTTTTGACAAGAGCCCGCGCGCTATTATCGTTTACATTACCTTTGCTGTGTGCGTGATTTTGTGGGTGACGGGTAGCAAGGTTCACGGTCTTAACGACAACGTGATTGCTATGATTCCGATGGCTGTGTTTGCTTTGACGGGCGTGATTAATAAGAAGGACCTCAACGAAATGAGCTGGGACGTTCTCTGGCTCGTGGCTGGTGGCTTTGCTCTCGGTCTCGGTTTGCAGCAGACCGGTCTTGCCAAGGACCTCATCAACGCTATTCCGTTCAACACCTGGTCTCCGGTCGTCCTCATGGTCGGTTGCGGCTTCATCTGCCTCTTCATGGCAAACTTCATGAGCCACACCTCTACCGCAAGCTTGCTCGTCCCGATCTTCATCGTCGTGGCTGTGAGCTGCAAGGAAAACCTCGCTCCGCTCGGTGGCGTGACCTCCTTGATGGTCGCTGTCGCTTTCGCAAGCTCTCTCGGTATGTGCCTCCCGATTTCTACGCCGCCTAACGCACTTGCCCATGCAACGGGTTACACGGATACACGTGGCATGGCTATCACGGGTATCGTGATGGGTATTGGTGGTCTCGTTCTCTCCTGGATCATGATGTTCGGCCTTTCCAAGGTGAACTTCTTCGAAGATCCGGCTGAAGCTACTGCTCCGGCTGCCGCTGTTGCCGCCCCGGCACCTGCCGCACCTGTTTATGCAAAGCCTGCCGAAGTTGCTGCTCCGGCTGAAACGATCGCTGAACCGGCTGCTGATAGCGCTGCTGTTGCCATTCCGGCTGACTCTGCCGCTAAGGTTGTGGTTGATTCTACCGCTAAGTAATTGAAAATGTCACCCCGTCTTGTCATCCCGGATTTATTCCGGGACGGGGGCGCCATCTACGAAAATCGCTCGGGATTATCCCGGGCTTTTTTTGTATTCACTTCATCTGTTTGTAAAAAGTCGTTCACAAATATCGGTGGTTTGAATAACAGATTATCTTTCTAAGTTGTTTGTATAATCCTAAAGGGTGGGGCTAAATAGCCCAAATGGGTTATTGCATTGTAACGCTTTTGTAAGTAAATTATTGAACAACCTAAACAAAAGGAAAGATAAAAATGGCTACAAAATTGAAAAAAGCTGGAAAAATTTCTGTAAATGACTTGCTCCCAGGCGATATCTTGGCGTTTAAGGGAGATCCTAATGATGATATCAGTAAACTTATCATGAAATTTACGGGTTCCGATGTGTCGCATGGCGCAATCTTTGTTCAGAATCTGGATAACGTCCTTGCTGAAGCCGGTGGCGATGGCATCCATGCTCGTCGAATGAAAGACAATACAGATTCTCGTGAAGCTTATGTGATGCGCCATAACAAGGCGGGTAAAAATGGTGTTGAACCCGTTGTGCCGATTGCCAAGGATTATGTGCTTCAGGATCTTCCGTATCCGTATTCCGACTTGATTCTTTTGGGCTTGATTCTTATTTTCAAGCATCAGGTGACAAATCAGCTTCTCTCTCGCGTTGTTGTAGAATTCTTGTGCTTGGTAGCCGCAGAACTTAAGACGATTATTGAAAAGGAAAAAACGCCTGGCAAGCATACGATGGTGTGCTCTTCTTATGTTTACCAGTGCTATCTGGATGCTTCCAAGAAAAATCCGGCACTCAAGCTCAAACTCAAGGATGCTGACGTTGGCTTTAAGGACCATCCTCTTATCGGCCGCAAGTCAAAGTCTAAGTCGGTCACGCTTTTCGATATGTATGCCAATTACGTCGAAACGCATGAAGAAGAATGCAAGAAGAACTTCAAGCTTAGAAAGTCCGTGGCTCCGAAGAAGCTCCGTTCTAAAGAAGAAATCTTGGCCGATTTGAAGAAGATTCTTTTGTCTAAAATCTCCGACAAGATTCCGACAATGACTCCAGAACAATTTTCCACGGTTATCGACATCATTGAAGCCATTAAGGATGTTATCTCTGCCTTGGCAACGTTCTTTAAGGGCGACCGTGTTTCGTTCTCCGAAATGATGAAGATTGCAAGAGAACAACAGTCCATGTTTATAACGCCGAATGATTTGGTCAATAACGTAACAAATGCTAAATGCGTTGGTATGCTGAAGGCTGAACGCTACGGCGCTGACTACGACGACAACTGGAAGAAGTAAGATTCTAGCCCGCTTTGGCGGGCTTTCTCTTTTCAATAAAATCTATGCAATAAAAAAATCCTCGCTTTTCAGCGAGGATTTTTCAGTGGTCGATACAGAACTCGAATCTGTGACCTCTACCATGTCAAGGTAGCGCTCTAACCAACTGAGCTAATCGACCATTAAGGTAGCCCAATATTAGAAAAAGATTGAGCGCTTGTCAAGGGTAGTGGGCGATAAATTTCAAAAAAAATTAAATCGCTTGCGTGGCATGTGCTTTTTACTGGTCGTCTTCGGCAATCCAGTAGTGCATTCTGCCTTTCAGGAGAATTGGGGAAATGTCTGTGTAGCACTGTCCTTGTCGGCAGTCCTCAAAATGCAAGTTGACGGTCGCTGTCCACTTGGCTTTATCTTTCTGGTCTATGCTGACGTAGTTGCTGTCGCCAGTGAGGCGCGCTCTGGGAGTGCCTTCGACCTGAATCCAAGTGTAGTCTTTTACGACGTTGTTTTCGCCGAGTTTGGGCTCGTTCACCATGATTTGCAGCTGGTCATGGCGCTCGCTGCTCCCCATGGGAATCTTGATGAGCAGGTAATGGTGCTGGTTTCGGACATAAGGGATTTCAACATCGTCTCTGCCGAGTTCCTGCGTAATTTCGTTCTGCCCGTTGATGCTGTACTTGAGGAATCCGCCGCCTTTGACTTCCCAGCTGTCGTTGATGCCGCTACAGGCGGTAAGGCTTGCGGCAATCCCTGCAATCCCGACGAATTTGGCTGCGAGTCGTGCCTGCCTTGTGAGGCTTGCAATCTTTGCGGAATAACGTGTCAAAAAGGCGAACTTCATGTTCTTAAAATAGAAAAAACGCCGGGCTTTGATACCCAGCGCATTTTAGAAGTAATACTAACCACTTCTTACTGTCTACTGCCTACTGCGGCTATACGAAACTTAGAACTTTAGTTCTGTAGTTGAGTTATGCCCTTTGGGTAGAAGACGCTAAGCTCGACCGTCAACGCCGTCAGTCTGCGGCGGTTGCTGATTCTGCTGTGCCAAGCGCGGGTCTTCGAGTACGTAAAGCGGGAGTGCTGCAAGTTCTTCGTTGTCTGCAACGAGGCGCACAATGTACTTGTCCGGGCGCACGAACTGCAAACGCTGCATGTTCAAAATCATGTTGACAGCGGCAGTATCAAAGCCCTGTGCAACCGGCTGGAGTTCAATTTCAGACTGCATCGGCGGAACAATCGGGTGTCCAACAACGTCTTCGATAGAAAGGCTCAACTGGTGCGTGCCTGCTTCGGCGCGCTGGTAGCGTAAACGGAATGCTGCGGAACACTGCGGAATCACAAGTGGAAACTTTGCGAAAATGCGGTCAAAAGCACCAAGGATGTTCATGCGGCCGCCCACATCGTTAGCGGTGGCGGCGTCACAGATTGCGGCAATTTCAATATTCATTATGGGGTCTCCAAGTATTTGATAAATGTTTAACTAAATTATAATTATATTCCGAAAAAGACGAGGATTTTATGCAAGAAATTCCACTTTGGTACTGGTTAATCGTATTTTTTGGCCTCGGCGCCTGCGTCGGGAGTTTCTATAACGTCATTGTTTACCGTATGCCGCGCGGAATTTCCTTGATTAATCCGCCTTCGCACTGCCCGCTTTGCAAAAAGAGGATCCCTATTCGCTACAATTTGCCTATTGTGGGGTGGCTTTGGCTGCGTGGCAAGAGTGCTTGCTGCAAACAGCCTATTAGCGTGATTTACCCGATTGGCGAGAGCCTTTGCGGTTTGCTTGGCGCACTTGCGCTTTATGCGGCTGCGGGCTTCGGGACGGATTTTTCTCGACCGGTCTTGTCGCCTGAGGTTTGGGCGGATGCTGCTGCGATGTTCTGGCTTTTGCTTGGCGCTTACCCCGTTTGTGCCGTTGATTGCAAGTACAAGCTGATTCCCGATTCTATCTCGGTTGGCGGGATTGTTGCTGGTCTTTTGATTTCACTCGTGCCGGGTGGCGTGACGCCTCTCCAGAGCTTGATTGGTGCCGTTGTTGCGGGCGGCGGGCTTTATCTGCTCGGCTGGATTGCCACTAAGGTGCTCAAGAAAGACGCAATGGGTTTTGGCGATGTCAAGCTCTTGGCGGGCTATGGAGCGCTTATGGATGTGACTGGCGCTGTAGAAACTCTCTTGGTTGCAGCCCTGCTTGGCATTGTGGTGATGGTTCCGTACGGGATGCTTGCCGCAAAAAAAGCGGCCAAAAACAAGAATAGCGAGGAAGCCGGGCAAATTCCTTTCGGACCGTTCCTCGCCATTGCAGCCCCAGTTATTTACCTCTGGGGCTCAGCACTCTTGGACGCTTATTTTAAGTACGTTTTAAATTAATCACTATTTTTTCTTTTTTCCGGGTCTCTGCGGCATGAAGGGGCTTTTGGCGTTTGGTTCGCTTGAACCCTTTGCTGAAACCGTTTCTTGACTTGTGACCACGGAATCGCCGACGCTCAGACCCTTGAGAATCTGGACGTTCACGCCATCGCTAAGACCTATCTTCACGCGACGCGGAGCGGCCTTGCCGTTGATGTTAATCCACACGTGGTCGCCTTCAAGCTTGGGCTTCTTGTGCTTTTTCTTGGCGCCTGTGCTTGGAGCACCGCCCGGTCCCATGCCAGGAGGCGGGGGCGGGAAGTTGTCGCCAGCTTCGGCAGTCTTCGGACGTTCTGGGCGTGGCATATCCTTCGGATCCATCATCGGAGTTCCAGCGGCAGGCGTAAACTTGAGCGCCTTGACCGGAATCGTAATAGCGTCCGTAATTTCTTGAGTGACAATCGTGCAGGTGGCGGTCATGCCCGGCAAGAGCTTCTGTTCCGGGTTCTCGGCGGTAATCACGACGGTGTAAGTTACCACGTTGCTTGTGGTCGTCGGGTTTAGGCGGACTTCTTGCACGGTGCCGTGGAATGTATCGTTCTGGAATGCGTCAACAGTAAACGTCACTCGCTGACCTTGTTTAACTTGTCCGATGTCTGCTTCGTCTACATCGGCCATGACTTTCATCTGGCTCAAATCTTTTGCAATCACGAACAACGTCGGCGTGCTCATGGAGGCTGCAACGGTCTGACCGACATCCACTGCGCGTTTCAGCACAACGCCGTCAATCGGGCTCTTGATGGTCGCGTAGCTCAAGTTCAATCGAGCCTGGGCGACTTCGTTCTTGCGCTGTTCCAAAGAGAGCTTGGCTGCATTTAAGTTGTATTCAGCCTGCTCCAGTTCGACTGCACTTGCGCTCTTGCTTGCGGCGAGCTTCTTGATGCGGTCGTACGTGCTTTGTTTGTAATTCAGGTCGTTTTCGGCACTCTTGTAAGAGATGGTCGCCTGCTTCAAGGTCGACTGTAACTTAGACTTGTCGAGTTCGGCAATGACTTGTCCCTTCTTGACCTTGGAATTGAAATCAACGTTGATCTTGGCGATGTCGCCAGAAACCTGCGTACCGACTTCCACCTGGTCCACCGGCTCTAACGAACCCGTTGCCGAGATTGTAGTCTTGATGGTATCCGTGACGACCTTGGAGCTGATGAGGGCGCCAACCTGGCTTGTGGTGTTCCCGTCAAAGAATATAGACTTGACGCCGAGGGCAACCCCTGCCAAAACGGCGATGACGATGATGATTTTCAAGAGTTTTTTCATAAGCATTAGAAAAATAGTAACATTGTTTTTTTATTACATCTATTTTGATGATTTGGGAGCACGTAAGGTTGCAAATTTTCTAGCTTAAAGGTCATGACTCGTGTACGCAAAAAAGACGATAGTTCAGAAGTCCGCAAAGTGACTTGGGTGGGGCTAGGCTGGAACGCCGCGCTTTCTGTTGCCAAGTTTGTTGTTGGCGTGGTGGGGAACTCCCAGGCGCTCGTTGCGGATGCTATCCACAGTGCGTCTGATTTTGTGACTGATGTCGCCGTGATTGTCGGCAGTCATTTTTGGAACTCGCCACCGGATGCCGAGCACCCTTACGGACACCGCCGATTTGAAACGCTTATTACGATTGGCATTGGCCTTGCCGTTGCTGCCGTGGGTATTGGCATTGGGTATAAGGCGGTCCTTGCGCTTTTGGCGGGTGAGGCATCGCACCCGGAAACGTCCGTTGCCGTGATGGCGCTTGCCTCCATTATCGTAAAGGAAATTCTATTCCGCTATACGCGAAATGCGGGGCGAAAAATCCGCAGTCAGGTGCTCGAAGCGAACGCTTGGCACCACCGTAGCGACTCTTTTAGCTCAATTCCTGTGCTTGTGGCGGTCGTTTTTGCCATTTTGCTCCCGCAGCTTTGGTTTGCGGATTCTGTCGGTGCGCTTGTCGTTGCGTTTTTCGTGATTCATTCAGCGATTGAAATTGCGGCTCCGGGGCTTAGGCAGCTTGTAGACCGTGGCGCAAACCCCGATGTCCTGGGCAAGTTACGGAGTGTGGCGCTTTCGCACCCGAAGGTCATCAGTTTGCATGGGCTCCGTTCCCGCTACGTCGGGAGTGACCTGCATGTGGACGTGCATATCGTGGTCGATGACCAGATGACGCTGAAAGATGCTCATGATGTTGCCGAAGAGGTCGAACAGTTGCTCATCGATTCGAACGAAAACGTTGTCGATGCGCTCGTGCACATTGACCCCTACAACGCCAATCGCGCCGCCCAGGGCGAAATCAAGACTATAGAGAAATAGTTATTTAGTGCCTTCGGCACAGTTACTAGTTAATAGTTAGTAGTTACTAGAAGTTTCTACGTAAACATTTCAAGTAACTATGGTTATTGCGTCGTATTGTTTTTAAATGAATGTATAAATGTTCGTCGAGAGAATAAAGCGTCGGCCAAGGATGGGGAGGGTGCAGGGAGGGGCCCGTGCGGCCTTCGCAACTCTGAGCTGGGGCCCCGCCCGCATGAAGTTCATTTTAAATTAAAAAGGCTTTGGGCGTAAGCCCATATCCCTTTTCACACCAGTAAATATTCCAATGTGGTATTAGGACTTTGGCGATTCTGCCTCGCTAGAATCGTGTTTCTATTTATATTAATTTGGTGCAAGTAGCGAGGTTTGATTATGGTACTCGACGAATTTTACAAGTTGAATAATGGGCAGCGAATCCCGAAAATTGCTTTGGGTACATGGCAAACCCCAAATGACGTGGCGGCAACCGCTGTTGCGACCGCTATTGATGCGGGCTATCGCCATATTGATACCGCAATCGCTTACGAAAATGAGGCGGGAGTCGGTGCTGGGCTCAAGGCGGCGCTAAAATCGACTGGAATTCACCGTGAAAGCATTTTTATCACGACGAAAATCCCTGCCGAAGTCAAGAATTATGCTGATACGGTACGCTGTATCCAGGAATCGATGGATCGCTTGGATGCATGCCATATCGACATGATGCTCATTCATGCTCCGCGTCCGTGGGCCGAAATGGGCGTCCCTAACGGAAACCATTATTACCGTGAAAATGTGGATGTCTGGAATGCGCTAGAAGAAGCTTACGAAGCGGGTAAAATCCGTGCGATTGGCGTCTCGAACTTTGAAATTGACGACTTGAACAATTTGCTGGCGGGTGGACGCGTGGTGCCGGCGGCGAATCAGGTTCGCGTTCACATTGGGCATGTGCCGACGGATTTGATTGACTTCTGCGAACAGGCGGGAATCTTGGTGGAAGCGTATTCGCCCAATGCGACGGGTCGCCTCTTGAAAGTGCCGGAAGTCTGTGCAATGGCGGAAAAGTACCACGTTTCGGTGCCGCAACTTGCAAGTCGCTTTGTGTTGCAACTTGGGCTTTTGCCGCTTCCGAAATCCGTGCATGAAGAACGCATCCGTCAGAACGCTAAGCTTGATTTCGAAATCAATTCGAACGATATGGCCGCTTTGCTAGAACTTGACGGATTGTAATGCAACGCGTCGTTCTGAGGCTTGCCGATCCAGTTAAATCTTGAAACGCAAAAGTCCCGCTCCATTGGAGCGGGACCTTTTGTTTCTGCATGAACGTCGCCCCTGGCGGGGCGCCTCCTTTCTCTCTACCTAACGTTCACGCGTTTAGTATTGTTCCCAACTTTCACAATGTACGAACCTGCGGTCGGGACTTTCACGCGGGTGTCAATGCTGTTCAGCTTGCCTACAGAGAGCACCTGACCGTTCATATCCATAACTGCAAAGCGCTTTGCGAGGCTCGGCTTTTCTGTGGTAATCGTGATTTCCTGTGCGCCAGATTTCATCACGCTGAATGCGCTTGTGCTGCTTAGTGCAACTCTGCGTTCGGCGATGGATGCTTCGGATTTGGCTACGAATGAAATTGCAGCCTGCTCATCGCCAATCTTGATAATGAGGTAATACATACCTGGTGCGAGGCTTTCTGTCAATCGCTTTTCGTTGACAATGGGACGTGTTGGGTTGCTGACGTTGAATATACTGTCGAGTTGGATTGGGTTTGCGGCAAATTCTTCTTCGCTAATGAGTGTCTTAGTGGGATCATTGCCGGTTGCATCCGTGGTGAACAAGAATGAAATTTTAGGCTTTGTGGGGAAGTCTGCGGTATCGCATACCGTAACTTGGGGTACGCAAGAGCCGTTATGGTTTTCTGTGTAGCAAACTTTGTATTCGTTATTTCCGGTCCTGCGCCATTCTTCCATATTTTGTTTGCTTTCCAAAGAAATTCCAGCATTTTGATCCATGTACAGCATATTTGTACTGATTCGGAGGTCACTAGACGGTGCGCGACGATTGCAAGTGAAAATGTCAATGTCGTAGATGCTGTCTTGCTTTGCGTTTGGCAAGAACTTGTCTACATCAACATAGCCCGGTGCAGAAAGGTGGTTGCCACCAATATCGACTGCTAACTTGTTATCAATGAATACCCAGATATCGTCGTTACCGCTGATGCTGAACCTTGCACCCTTCTTGTATTTGAACTGGGCGTGTGTTTCGGAACAGAAGTGGTGGTTACGTCCGCCGTTTCCGTTGCCCCCGACGTTAGATGTCCAACGCGAAACGCCATTAATGCCTATACCGCCTGGGGTTTCTGTACCTTCTGTGTAAATTGGCCAATTGGTGGGGGCCTGCTCAGGGCAGCTCCAGCCGAATACGCAATCGATCGTGGAATTGATGCTCTTGATGAAAGTCTCGGTTTCGGCGGCATCGGCGAACATTCCGTTGCAGTCGTGGCCCTTGTCCCAGCCTGGGCCGTTACAGATTGTATTGATTAATGGAATTTGTTCGGTCGGATCCAGTGCGCGAAGCTTGGTGCCGTAGAATATAGGACCTTCGGCGTTACGCTTGGTGCGTGCTGCCGGGAGCGGTTTTTGGCTTGCGTTCGCATGTTTGATAACGTCGTCAGTCGAGGCTTCTACAGGGAAAAACCCTCCCGTTACAGCAGTTTTGAGCCCAGGAACAACGAATTCATCCGAGTTGAAATCCCAACCTTTGAGTGTGCGAGTGAATGGAATGTCGAAACAGGACGTTTCATTCACGCCTTCGGTGTAATTGAACAACTGGTTGAAATACTTTTCGTCGATAAAGCATTTTTTGCCTGCTGCAGAAAGCTTTGGCTTCTTTGTTGTTTTGTCCAAAGTGTCTTCTACAAGGCCTGTCGTGACGCCTATGCAGTCGTAGATGGCTTTGATTGCGGTCGCTGCATCTACGCCTTGTGCTGCAGTTCCTGACACGGCTTGACAGCCTTCACCGCCTGCGGCGTAGCAGGAGAATGCGGGGTGTAAACTGGCATCTGTATCGTAAATCATTGTGGCGATGCCGAATGTGCAATTGCCGTGGATATTAGGCATTTCTGTGTACCAACCGTATAATTCTGCTGGGAGTGAGGCGGCTTGTCTTTCGTCAGCGACAAAGTAAAGTTTGTTCTGAAAAACGGGTTCTGATGAGTAAAGCTGAAAAAGACCATCTAAATCTATGGGCTCGGCGGCTTCACCGTTTAAGTATCCGGCTTCGCCATTGATGCCGATTCCGTATTTTAAATCGTCGTCACCTTCCATTTTTATAATAGCATTGTGTGGAAGATTTTCGTCAACGTAACGTCTAGTGAACCAGCCACAATGATCTAAATCTGGAGTTAATTCGTGTGCTTTGCCGTCTTCGTAGATTAATGGGGTGGATGTTTTCCACATGGTATTGTCGGGCAAGAATACGTGCAACTCGCGGACTGTTTCAGCCCATGTGCTTGACGCTCCCAACGCTATAAAAGATGCGGTTATGGCTTTAGTCAGTTTCATTTGTTTCCTCCTTATTACAACTTGGTATATTTTAAAATATAAAATAAAGTTTTCAAAAGATGAAATTTGTGACAAAATTCTTTCTTTTTTAAGTTGTAGGAAATTTTGACGTATCATTGGTGTATTATATAAAGTATATGCAACGCAATGTTGCATTAAGACGAAAAAATCCCGTTCGTTTGAACAGGATTTCTTACTCGTGTCACCCCGGACTTGTTCTCTTTGACCACTTAGAGCTTTAGCTCTTACGTGGTCATGATCCGCGTATGGGGACGGGGTCGCCAATGTATTTTACTTTAGTCGTTAATCATGTGTTCGTAGAATTTACGATACATGTCCTTTTCTTCGGTCTTGCGGACGGCAATAGCGTCTTGCGGATGACGGTTGAGCATACCCGTGATCATCTGCGGGATGATGTAACCCCATTCGTACTTGCTCTGCAACGGCAAGAAGAGTTCCTGAATGGCGTCGAGAACCGGGCGGAGGTCGTACTTCGGATTCTTGAGGAAGCCGAGGAGGAGTTCCGTGGTGCAGTTGCCTGCGCCGCGGCCCATGCCGGACACGGAGCCGTCGAGGTAGTCGACGTGGTTGATGATGGCCTGGATCGTGTTGGAGAAGGCGAGCTGCTGGTTGTTGTGACCGTGGAAGCCGAACTTCTTGTTCTTCACGATGCCTTTGTAGCGGGCAAGTTCCTTATCGATGTCTTCCTGGTAGAAGGCGCCGAAGCTGTCGACGAGGTAAAGCACGTCGGCCTTGCATTCTTCGTTGACCTGGTGGAGGGCTTCGTCAAGTTCCGGACCGCGGTCGCGGCTCACGGCCATGATGTTGAGCGTCGTTTCATAGCCCATGTCGTGGAAGGCGTTCACCATGCTGATGCCCTTGTCGATGTTCTTGACGTAGCTTGCCACGCGGAACATCTGGTACGGGCTTTCGGAAGCGGGCTTCACGGCATCCATGTTGACGCGGCCCACGTCAGCCATCACGGCCATCTTCATCTTGGAATCGATGCCGTCCTTGACTTTCCAGAGGAGATCGTCATCGCAGAACTTCCACGGACCGTATTCCTTCGGGTCGAAGAGTTCTGGGGAGTTCTTGTAACCCATTTCCATGTAGTCTACGCCGGCTGCGGTGAGAAGGGTGTACAATCTACGCACGAATTCAAGAGAAAAATCGTGCTTGTTGACGAGACCGCCATCGCGGATCGTGCAGTCGAGAACTTTAATGGTTTCGTAGTACATGGTTGTGTCTTCTGTTTTTGATTGTTGAAGTCTGAGACGTCATTCTGAGCGATGAAATCGCGAAGAATCCAGTCATTTTTATTTACATCGCAAAGATAGGTTCTGAAATTTCAACGGTCAATAAAAATTTTATGGTTACTGAAAAATAATTGTTATTTAACGTAAAATCTGCGTTGAAATAACAAATTGAGGCTTTTTACGTTGATTTTTATGGGTGTGTCCGTAACAAAAACATTCCATTTGGGAATCAATTGCTATAAAACCCCTATAATAAATTGCGGTTTTAGGTGGTTGTGAAAGATCTCTCGGTTGGGCTAAATGTGATTTGTTTTATAATCTACGCGAAAATTGCGTTTAATAGTATTCGCGAAAAATAATGGTTCCCCTCCCTGACGGTCGAGGATGACTGCTTCAGAATGACCAAAACGGTATACTCAATCTTTACTTTTTCTTGAACCATCGTGAATTTATATTTAGCGCATGCGTATCTATAAGCTTTCCCCGATTTTTTCGGCCGCTGTTCTTTTGAGCGCGGGCGTTGCCTCTGCCGAAACCAAGTTTTTCTACAATCAGGTTGGTTACGATGTCGACCAGCCGATTTCCGTGATTGTCCAAAGCGAAAATCTTGCGGACGGAGCTGAATTTAGCGTGATGTCGGGTGGGACTGCGGTCAAGACGGGTAAGCTCTCGACGGGTTCGAATCCGGATAACTGGCTGAATAGTGGCAAGTTTTATGTGGCGGACTTGACGGGCCTTAAGGCGGGCAAGTATACGCTCCAGGTTTCCGAGAATGGTCAACCGCAGAAATCGGGCGAATTTACGGTGGGCGAAAACGCTTTGGCTGCAAATACGCTTGCGTCAGTGCTCAATTACTTCTATGATGATCGTGCAGATGACCCTACTGTTGAAGGCTGGGATAAGCAGATGCCGGTGTACAAGTCCGACAAAAAGCTTGATGTGCATGGCGGTTGGTATGATGCGAGCGGCGATGTCAGTAAGTATTTGAGTCACCTTTCTTATGCGAATTATCTGAACCCGCAGCAGATTCCTTTGACGGTCTGGTCGCTTGCTTTTGCTTCGGAACGCATCCCGAAGTTGCTTGGTTCGACATCGACAAAGGCGAAAACGGCTGATGAAGCGGCTTACGGTGCCGATTTTTTGGTCCGCATGCTCGATGAACAGGGCTTTTTCTATATGACCGTGTTTGATAACTGGGGTAGCCCCATGGGTAAACGTGAAATTTGTGCTTTCAGCGGTTCCGATGGCATCAAGAGTACCGATTACCAAACGGCCTTCCGTGAAGGCGGTGGCATGGCGATTGCAGCTCTCGCTAGTGCTGCAAGGCTAAAGCTGAAGGGTGACTTTACGAGCGAACAGTATTTGGCTGCTGCGGAAAAGGCTTATAAGCATTTGTCCGAAAAACAGAGTGTTGGCGGCGACTGCGCTTACTGCGATGACCATAAAGAAAATATCATTGATGATTATACGGCGCTTTTGGCGGCGACGGAACTTTATGCCGCTACAAAAAAACAGGAGTATCTGGAAGATGCTTATGACCGTGCCGAACATTTATCTTCTCGTGTAAGTAAAGATGGCTATTTCTGGAGCGATGATGCAAAGACTCGTCCGTTCTGGCATGCTAGCGATGCGGGGCTTCCGTTGGTTGCCCTTGCTCGTTATAGTGAGGTTGTTGGCGCTATTGACGAAGATGCCGGCATAAAAGTTCATGGTCGGCCATTCCCTTATTGGGGTTGCGTTACTATGATTGGTGGTGGTTGCGTGAACGAATCTATCGATAATGTTCGTAATGCCATTAGGTCTCATTTTGACTGGCTTGTTAAAATTACGAATAAGGTTGATAACCCGTTTGGTTATGCCCGCCAGACTTACAAGACTCAGGACAAAATAAAGGATGGATTCTTTATCCCGCACGATAACGAAAGTAATTATTGGTGGCAGGGTGAAGATGCTCGCCTTGCAAGTCTTTCTGCGGCGATAATGTACGCAAATCGCATTATTGACGGCGAATATAGGAATGTTACCACGAGTGATGTGCAAAAATATGCTACGGATCAGCTTGACTGGATTTTGGGCAAGAATCCCTATGCGACTTGCATGATGTATGGCAAGGGAACGAAGAACCCGCAAAAGTATGATGGCCAGTCAAAATATGACGCAACGCTTGAAGGCGGTATTGCAAACGGCATTAGCGGCAAGAATCAGGATGGCTCGGGTATTGCCTGGACGGATGACGGTGTCGCTGCTGTGGGTTTTGATTCTGAAAAGGAATCTTGGCAGGTGTGGCGCTGGGATGAACAGTGGCTGCCGCACAGCACATGGTACTTGATGGCGCTTGTGGAACGCTATGATGAATTGACTAAGCCTGTGGAATTCTCTGTTGGACTTTCGAAGTCTACGGTTGCTGCAAAGGCGAGTGTTTCTCTTGTTGGCAAGATGCTCTCGCTGAATTTGCCGCGTTCTGTCGTAGGCAAGTCCGTCAAGGTTCTTGATGTGCGCGGCAATGTGCTGATGCAAAAGACGGTGCAGGGTGTGAGCGAGACGATGGATGTGAGTACGCTTAATCGCGGACTTTACCTCGTGCAAATCCAAGGCTTCGCTGCCAAGAAGTTTGTTGTGAAGTAATTCAAACTGTCATGCCGGCCACAGTCCGGCATCTCTTTTTTAATTTGAAACTTTAAACTGTTTGGGAGCGGCGTAGGCCATTTGAACTAGGATGTCCTTGCCGGTTTCCATGAGCTTTTTGGCTTGCTCGGCGAGTGTGTCGCTGTCGTTTTCTTTGATGACTTTGCTCAAATGCTCCATGGCGGCGTTCACATTAGATTTTGTCTGGATGCGGAGCTCGCCAATGTCAAAGTGCGCACGGCGGATAATGGCTGCATCCGTTTCTTTTGCAAGCCCCTTCTCGAGCAACGTAATTGCGGCCTCCGGGATTTTCTTCTGCTTGGCGGTGGCTCCCCATTCAATCCATTGCGTGCTCGGAATTTCAGCATAGCTCATGGCAATCTTGTTTACGGCGTCCTTGACTTCCATAAACTTGACCGGTTCTTCTTGCAACAGCGCTGTCAACCCGTATTGCAATAGACGAGCCGCATTCTCGTTTTCACCATTGTTTGCTGCTTCAAGACCCTTGTTAATCATATTGCGGGTGCGTTCAGCTGGTGTTGCCACTTCTTCATTCTTTTGTTCGGTAACAACTTGTTTGGCGTTTCCTTCTGCGCGATGAGGCATGAAGTACCCTGCAAGCCCGCCTAAAGCAAAGAAGAACGGCGATTCCACAGCGACCGCATTGAATATTCCAGGATTCAGGAACCAGTCAATAGCCATGCTCCCGGCGAGGGCTAATTGCGAAATCTTGCTGACGTAAGACGGAATGGCGTCTTTCTCCTTGTCGAATACATTTGCACCAAGCAAAAAGCAAATCATCAGGCTTACGCCCATGTAGCGTTGCGATGCAAACTGCCCAAAGAACGATGTGTCTACGAGTAAATCGACAAAGAAACCGCTAATAATTGCGATTACTACCCCGTAAATGTAAACAAAGATTGCGTGCCAGCGCTTCTCAAGCTGTATCAGCGCAAACATGAAAAATACGACGAAGAAAATAAAGGACCATGCGCTTGGGAACAGCAAACTGCAAGTGAGCCAACTTTCGGTATTGCCTCGGCTAGGCTGGTATGCCCAACGGTAACGGAGGAATTTGTCCGTATAATTGTAAATCCATTTTTTGAGTTCCGCCTCATATTGCTTGTCGGTCGGGTAGTTGCCATGCTCCTTGGCGTACTGTTCTTTGCCGCCCTGATTTTCCCACCAATCGAGGAATTCTCCCTTCATTTCCTCGATGCGGTCTTCTATAATCGGTGTCGGTTTCTCGACTTTGTAGCGTTCTTTGTAAAGCTCAAATTCTTGCGCCTTTATGGTGTCGTTTGGCGTGAGTCCCACGTTTCTGAATTCCTGGGCGCGTTCTTCGTCCCACCACTTGTCGAAGGACTGGTGGATTTCCTTTTCCTGGCGGAATTTTTGGATGATGGGGTCAAAGCTGGTCTGGACGTTGAAAACCCCGAGTGCTGCGATCGCCAAAAGCGTCACGTAATGATGGAATTTGAAAAACCGGAACGGTTTTAGGAGGATGCTCAATATTTTCTTCATACTAATGAATATAAACAAATCATTAGTGAAGCGTAATTGGGCTAGGGGGCGAAATGTAGTCTAAAAGCGGGTTAGAACGTGCGCTTTCCGTATTCGTTCAGCTGGTTCCACAGAAAATCGGTATTTACGTCCCGGAATCCCTGGGCGTTTACCTCTTCGCGGAGCTTGTGGGCGAGGGCAAAAAGGTTCGGGCTCTTTTGCATGCGCTCGTTCACATCGAATGTGGTGAGGGCGTCAATCCATTCGTGAATTTCCGGGAAGCGGTCGTCGTTGAACACGTTTTCGCGGCCGCTCTCGATGTATTCCATGTAACGCTTGGTAATCAGGCGACCCTCTTCGGTGTAGATTTCCTTCGCCTTGGGGTAGAGCTTTACGCCGGTCAGGTATTCGTGCATCACGGCACCGAAACTAAAGTAGTCCACTGCGTATGTGATGTTTTCGCTAGACTGGGCGAGTTCCGGTGCGCTGTAGCTAGGCGAAAAGACTCCGCCACCTTCGGTAACGGATTCGCGCATCTTGACTTGGGCGTAACCAAAGTCGCAAATCAAAATCTTGTGGTTGTTCTTGTGCGCCGGATTCTGGCAAAGGAGCAAGTTCTTGGGCTTGATGTCCTTATGCACAATTTGGTAGTAATGGAGCTGGCTGATGGTGTTTGCAAGGTAGGCGATTTGAGCCACGCGCTGCAAAAGTTCTTCGTCAGTGAGCTTGGGCTTGATGACTCTGTCGAGAGCACAATCCTTGATGAACTCCAGCTTGAGGTAAGGGTGGCGACCCGCGATGCCTCCGCCAAAAGACTGCACCACGCCTTCGATGTTTGTAGCCCGGACGAGGTTGTTGATGCGGATTTCGTCTTGGAATGCGCTCAGGAGCATGTTCAAACGGTGCAGGCGGTTCTTGCCTGGGGGAGCCCAGTACTTGCATATCTTCACGACGATTTCTTTTTCGTCGTAGTGCTTTTCGTCGCGCGGGTGTTTAATCCAGAGCTTGGCGCGGTATAGCTGGTTTGTGCCTACGAGCGAAAGCGGCTCGATAAGCTCGATGCGTTCTGCATTGCCGTTGTGCTTAAAGTCAGGATTGTGGTCGAACCACCGCTGGTATTCTTCCATGGTGTAGTTCGGACGGAGCGCCAAATTGCGCGCAACCCTGTCCATCATTTCTGCCAAATTGTTCCAGAACATGGCAAAAATTTAACAAAATGCAAAGGAATGTGCAAAAAAGATGCCCGCTCAGCGGCGGGCATGACAGTGTCGCTATGTCCCCCCGGCCTTTGTATCGGGGTCGGTATTCTATTTCTTTTTCTCTTGGTCTTCGGCGTGGGATCGTGCGAATGTGACCGATTCTTCGCTCTGTTCTTCGAGCCTAGAGGTGATGAAGTCGTAAGCCTCGTCGACCGTGTCGCAGAACTTGAAGAGCTTGAGGTCTTCCGGGTTGATCATGCCAGTTTCGGCAAAGAATTCCCAGTTCAAGGCCTTCTTCCAGAAGTTCGAATCGAAAATCACGACCGGCATCTGCTGCGCGTACTTATCGGTCTGGATAAGCGTGAGCATTTCGAAGGCTTCGTCGAGCGTGCCGAATCCGCCTGGAAAAATCACGAGTGCACGAGCCATGCGCAAGAACCAGTACTTACGCACAAAGAAATAACGGAACTGCAAATTCAGTTCGTCATCGATGTACGGGTTGCAATGTTGTTCGAAAGGCAACTTGATGTTCAAACCGATAGAAGGCGTACCCACGTCAGATGCACCGCGGTTGCCGGCTTCCATAATGCCCGGACCACCGCCCGTCATGATGGCGTAGCCGTGGTGGCGCTTGTTAATCCACTTGCCGAGCTTTGCCGCAAGTTCGCGTGCGGCATTGTAAGAATCAGCGACTTTGGAGAGACGGTCAAGCCTTGCAAGTTCCTTTTTATCCTTGCAGCCCTTGCGGCGTTTCTTAATTTCGTCGGGCGGGAGTGTACGTGCCGAACCAAAGAATACGATAGAATTCTTGATCTCTTCTTGTGCAAAAACTTGTGCAGGCTGGAAAAATTCAGAAAGGAATCGAATGGGGCGTGCGGCATCGCTTTCCATAAATTCAGCGTTGTGGTATGCCATCTGCCCTGGAATCGTGCGGACTTTTTTCGGTGCCATAATAAACCTCTTTTTCGTTATATATGGAATAATATACGTTAAAATGGCTTTAGGGGCGAAAAAATAAGGTTTTTATCTTCTTACTTGGACTAACATTTATATATTAGTGGTATGCTAGTAAAAATGTGGACAGATAATTTTGTCATTACAGGCGAAATCGACACGTTGCGTGACGAATGCCTCACGGACTATATTCGTGAAAACAAGGACTTTATTGCGGTGACGCAGGTGCGCGTTTGCGACAGGAATGAAAAGGACCTGTTCCGTACGCACTTCCTCAACGTCAGCACCAGTCACATCGAGATTATTCTCCCGGCTGAATAATTACCACTCGATTGCAATCTTTGCGACGAGGAAGCGGCGGGAGACTTCATCGAGCTTGGCCGGGTCAATCTCAATGCCAAGCAGCCCTGCAAAAATGACAAACGGACTAGGGGTTGTCCCCTGGTTGTTACACTTGACGCGCACAACCATTGTGCCGTTCTGAATATCAATCCCTAAAACCTGCTCGTTCAAGTTCATCTGCTGACCGCGGTGGTTCGTGACAATAGGCAATTGCTTTTGTTCGAACTTTTGCATAAGGTCGGCGGGGATGCTTTCGGGCGTGTGGCGGTAGACCATCGCTTTCGGGAAATGCTTCGAGAGCTTTTCCTTTAATGGCTCGATATCCACGATTTCCATGCCGCGCGGGAACGGAGCGCTGAGCTTTGCGATAATGGCGGGTTTGCCTTCGGCGGAGAGGTCAAGCTTTTGCAGTAAATCAACGCTGATGACTTCGCAGTAAGTTTCGAGTCCAAGCGGCAAGGCCCCCATGTTCACAATGCGGGGTTTCGGGCTGAAGCCTTCGCTGAACTTGATCGGGATGCCTGCGCAAATGAACGTGCGTTCGAAGAAACTGAGCATGTTGTGGTGCGGCAGGAATCGGCTGATGCCGGACTTCTTGAACGTAATCTTGTAACTGTAGCTCACCTTCTGGCTCGGGCGGCGTTCTGCCACGAGCTTCTTGATTTCTTCAGGGGTACGGCTCGGCGCCTTGTGGCGCACAGGGTCGTCGGCGAGGACGATTTCTTTGCCGAATCCCGGGATGCCGCAAGCTTGGCAGTCGCCCCATTTGCAGTTCGGCACAGGTGCGGAATTTGGATCGAAAGCCTTTTCCCATTCGCGGCGCAAGTATTGCTTTGTCGTGCCTGCGTGAATAAAGTCCCACGGGAAGACTTCGTCCTTGTCGCGTTCGCGGTAGACCCAGTTCGTGTCGTAGCCGCATTCTTGCCAGACTTCGAGCCATTTGTTAAAGTCAAAACGGTAGCTGTCGCTTTCGAAGATAATGCCCTTCTTGTAGGCGGCGTAAATGACTGGACCGAGGCTGCGGTCGCCACGGCTGTAGACCGCTTCCAAGAAACTTGTTTCCCAGGCCGCCCAGTTGATTTTCACGTTCGGGTGCTTGAAGAACTTTTCGCGCACGTAGCGGATGTGCCCGAGTGCTGTTTCTTTGTCCATAAACGGAGCCCATTGCAGGCCCGTAAACGACTTCGGGATGAGAATGCCGATGCTCACTGCAATTTGAATGCCGCGATTGTACTTGCGCCCGATTTTCACGAGATTGAAGATGAGTTCGCAGAACGCCTGCATGTCATCTAGGTTCTCGGTCGGGAAACCGATCATCGTGTAAAGCTTGATCTTGTTGAACCCGCTAGAGAATGCGTGTTCGGCAGCGTCGTACATGTCTTGGTCGCTGATGGTCTTGTTGATCATCTTGCGGATGCGTTCGGATCCAGTTTCTGGCGCAAACGTAGCGCTGCGGCCGCCCTTGAGCGCAGCAACTTTTTCGGCGAGACTTTGTCCGAAACTGTTGACGCGGATACTAGGGAGGCTTACGTCTACGTTATCGTAAAACGGGTCGTCAATAATGGAGTCCGTGAGTGCTTCGACCGGTTTGTAGTCAGCAGTAGAAAGCGACAAAAGACCAAGTTCGCGTTCGCCCGTCGCCTGGATACCCGCTTTTGCAATGTCCAAAACATCGTCCGGATTGAGCTCGCGGCACGGTCTGTACCAAATGCCTGCCTGGCAGAACCTACAACCCTGCGCACAACCACGCATCACTTCCACACTAAAACGGTTGTGGACAAGTTGCATGTTTGCAATCAAGTTCTTGATGGGGTAGTCTTTCGGGTCGAGTTTTGGGATAAACTGGCGGCGTACACCGTTAGTCTTTTCGTAGGAACCCTTTGCGGGTTCTGCCGGGACGATTACGCCGTATTCGTTCTTGACGACCTTCATCAAGCTCGGTACGTAAACGCCATCGAGTTTAGACAAGTTTTCTAGAATTTGGGCGCGCTTGAGACCTGCCTTGCGGCCTTCGCCCACGCAACGTACAAAATCGACAACAAGCTTTTCGCCATCGCCAATCATGAACGCGTCAAAGAAATCGGCGACCGGTTCGGGGTTCCCCATCGAGGGTCCGCCCGAAACGACAATCGGGTCGCTTTCGGCACGGTCTTTTTGCCATGCCGGAATCCCTGCAAGTTCAAGCACGTACGGCACGTTTGTAAAGTTGAGCTCGGTCTGGAGCGTAAGCCCCACGACTTCGTAATCTTTGACCGCCGTATAGCTTGCGTGCGTATAAAGCGGAATATCGTACTTCTTCATCTCGGCGGCCATGTCATCCCATGGAGCAAAAGCCACTTCGCAAAGCAAATCCGGTTCGCGGTTCAGCACATGGTACAAAATTCTGAGCCCGTTGTTGCTCATGCCGATTTCGTAAGTGTCCGGGAACACAAACGCCATGCGTGCAAGCATTTTGCTGTGGTCTTTGATGACGCTGTTCGCTTCGCCGCCCATGTAACGGGCGGGGGATTCTACTGCGGGGAGTGCAAGTGCGATTTTCTCAAGGATTGTCATACCCCCAAAAATAGATAATCTTGTTGCCTGCCCTGTAATATTTTAATATTATTTATGGTATGAATATCGTTAAATATATCTTTTGGTTGGTCGCCTTTTTGATGGGCGTTATTGCTGCATATGTAGTCCCCGAAGAGACTATGTCCGTCGGGGCGAAGTTCATATTTGTCGGAGCTTGGGGCGCAGTGCTCGGCTTCGTTTTTTATACCGTCTGCAGCAGGCAGATTGAAGCCATCGAAAACGATTTTAACGAGGTGCTGAACAAGCCGCAGCCCAAGGACACGCAGTTCGTGTCGGTCCGCCTCCAAGAAGAAAAGAAGAACCCGCTCCCGCCGGGGGCAATCCCCGCCGCCGAAGCCCTCAAGCAGCAGCCCGTGCCTGCCTCCATCAAGAAACTTGATGCCGCCGCCCTCAAGGTCGGGTTCCCGCTCGAAGCCTGGAACGGCTTTAAGCTCGGTATTCTGCGCAACCGTCCGTTCACCGAAGTCATCGACGCCATGCAAAAGCTCTTGCCGGAACTCTTCCCCGAAGCTTCTGGCGTACTTTATATGTACGGCGGCGTGCAGACTGAACTCTCTCAGATTTTCCGCTTTGGTCCGAACGTCATCAGTGACGAAACCGTGCTTCCAGCCGAATGCGCAAGCTTCAATACCGGCGACATCGTCGTGACTGACTATAGCTCTCCTGAAGTCTCTAGCGGTTGTACGCACTTGCACCACCGCCCGAAGGGCCTTGCCATTTGCGCCCCGATCGAAGGCCTCGAAGAACACTTCGGCATTCTGACACTCCAGGTCGATAAGCTCCCGGAAACCGAAACCAAGGAATACTGGCAGGCCAAGGTGAGCATTGTCGCTACCGCGTTTGGACTTTACGTGGCGAACCAGGACCTCAGCATGCGCTTTGAACAGCACAGCATCCGCGACGTGCTGACCGGTCTTTTTAACAAACGTTATATGGAAGAATCGCTCAGCCGCGAAATCACTGCTGCTGTGCGCCACAAGTCGCCCATTGGTATCGTGATGCTTTACCCCGATGCAATCCCTGCTGTGCAGAACGCTCAAGGCCGCCATGCCGTGGAACAGCTCTTCTGGGAACTTGGACAGCGCTTGCCGAGCTACATCCGTGGCGAAGACATCCCGTGCCGCTATTCCGATGACGTGTTCTGCGTGATTATGCCGGGCGCCGACCTCAACATCACGAGAAACCGTGCCGAACGCATCCGTAATGAAATCTCGCAGCTCCAGATCGCTTACGGCGAAGGAATCCTCGCAACCACGCTCAGCATGGGCGTTGCTGTGATGCCGACCCACGCAAATGATGCCGGCTCGCTCATCTACACCGCAGAAGCCTCCCTCCAGATGGCCATGCAGGCCGGTGGCAACCGCGTCGTCGTCGCAAACTCTGTGATGAAGTAAGCGTCAATCCAGTTAAGTCTTGTAAAGCCTCCCTCGGGAGGCTTTTTTATATGTATAGTCGTGCTAAAATGGAAGTGGACTTCCTAGTTAGTGCGAATTTTTAAATTTAGACCGGAAAAAATGCGTGATTTGGGCGATTTTAGCCCGGAAAAAGTGCTGAAAAGTGTGGAAAATACCTTTATGTTGAAATAATGGAATTTTCAGCTATTTTCTATATTGAAATTTTGTAACTTTTGGTGTATTTTTATATTGAATTTTTGGAATATTTCTTAAAGAGGCGAATAAGTGTTGTTCAAACGTAAGGTTTACGATAAGTTGCTGGAATGGAAAAAGTCTTATTCGGGACGGTACGCTTGCTTGTTGGAAGGAGCCCGTCGTGTGGGAAAAAGTACCATTGCTGAGGAATTTGCGAAAAATGAGTATGACTCCTATATTGTAGTGAATTTTGCAAATATAACGGAGGAAATGCTTGATGTTTTCAAAGATATAGCGAAGTTGGATGTTTTTTTCTTGCGACTTCAGGCTGAATCGGGAATATCCCTCAAGGAACGAAAATCTGTCATTATTTTTGATGAAATCCAGCTGCAACCCAAAGTTCGGCAGGCTATCAAGTTCTTGGTAAAGGATGGTCGTTACGATTATATTGAAACTGGATCACTCATTTCTATAAAGAAAAATGTTCAGGGGATTGTAATCCCCTCAGAAGAACATCGGATAAGTGTGTATCCCATGGATTATGAGGAATTCATGTGGGCTATAGGGAAGGACCCGAATACCATCCGAGAGATTTATAAGGCGAATACGGCTATTGGAAACTCGACAAACAGAAGTTTAATGCGAGATTTTAGGCTTTATATGGCTGTAGGCGGTATGCCCCAGGCCGTAGAAGCGTATATTCAAAAAGAAAATTTTGAATATATCGATAATGTAAAAAGAAAAATATTAAATCTGTATTTTGAGGATTTGAAAAAAATTGATCCGACAGGTCGATTGTCTAATATTTATAAGGCAATTCCTAGCCAATTAGCCTTAAAAAAGAAACATTTTGTCCTATCTTCTGCGATTGGAAAACGGCAAACCACAAAAGATGAAAGTCGTTTCTTTGAATTATTGGATTCAAAGACTGTTCTTTGTTGTTATCATGTTGCTAATCCCGATTCGGCCCTTGCTCAAACAAAAGATTTGGACCGATTTAAACTGTACGCGTCTGATACCGGGTTGTTTATTTCTTTGATGTTCGACGATTCGAAACAAGCTAATGAAATATATGCAAAACTTTTAAGCGACAAATTGGATGCTGATCTTGGTTATCTGTATGAAAATGTTGCAGCCCAAATTATTACCGCTAGTGGCAAAGAACTTTATTACCATACCTGGTTGAAAGAAAACAGTTCCCATTATTTTGAAATAGATTTTTTGCTTTCTAAAGGAAACAAAATTATTCCTCTGGAAATTAAGTCTTCTGCTACACGAAACCACGAATCTATTGAAAACTTTGTAAACAAATATTCTAAAAAAATATACAAGGAATATCTGTTTTCTCAAAAGGATGTTGCTCATGTGGGACAATTGCTGTTAAAACCGCTGTATTTGCTGCCTTTTATGTTGGAAGAATTTTAGTTTTTAGTGATAATTATCTTTGAAAGTAAAGAATCTTAAACAAATGGGGCTGAAATTGGTGTGATGACCATCACATTTCCGATGTTTATATTCCAAATTGGAATATAAAAAACAGATGAAAATCCCTTTTTCGTAAAAAATTATCTATATATAGTTCATCGGAAAGTTTGGTTAATATTTGCGAAATTTTGCGAAAAACGGCACTTTTAAGTTGGAATATACTGAGTCATGACAAAAACGTGACAAAAGTATTGCTTTTCGGAAAAAAAGTGGATATATTACTGAATGTAAACGAGCAATAACGCTCAAAACAAGAATGTGTCACAAAAACAAGGAGAACACACTATGAAGAAGCAAGGTTTTACCCTTATTGAATTGATGGTCGTTATCGTGATCATGGGCATTCTCGCCGCCGTCGCAGTGCCGAAACTGTTCGGTATGATCGCTAAGTCCAAGGCATCTGAAGTCGGTCCGGCAGCCGGTACCTACGTGAAGTTGCAGGATGCTTATGTTGCAGAAAGCGGTGTCTATGTTGGCAACTGGAAAACGATCGGCTATAATATGCCGGGTAGTAACAACTTCACCTATGCGGAAAAAGATTTGACTGCAAATACAACTACCCTTGCTGGTCTTTCTGCAAAAGTTGGTTGGAAAGCAACGAATAATTCCAAGCTTAACGACTGCGTAAAGGATTCTGAATGGGATATTTCCATTTCCGAAGCTGGAACTGACGACGCTTCAAAGGGATCCCCCATTGCATATAGTGCAACAACTCCGTCAAAGAGTGGTGATGATGATACCAGTGATTGCGCTGCTCTTACCCCGAACTTCACAAAGATCGGCAAGTAATCGTTTGCTATAGAACAATTACAAAAAAGGCTCCTCTCCAAAAGAGGAGCTTTTTTTTGTATCATCGAAAGTCTTGTTTCAATGTTCTTCAAAACTGATTTGTCTATAGCCTCAAAATCGGATACCAACTTCACAAAATGCACCGCATTCAGCTTGGAAAAACAATATTTTCCCGAACGAGAAAAATCATCGTTCCGGCCGGCAATATTTTCTGAAATATTCCCGAGTGGGAATATTTTTATGCGCATTTTCATGCTTTAAAGTTTGGACTGTCAAAAACGTTAAAAGCCCTCCTGTCGGGAAGGCTTTAGTTGTGCCATAATCGTATACTGTTATTTATCGGCTTTAGTTGCCAGCGTCTTTTGTAGGTCCAATATTTTTTCTTTAGGTAGATGCGAATATTTTACGATTTCTTCAATGGGTTTGTCATCTGCGAGCATGTCAAGCGCAGTTGCTGTACGCTCGTTATCACGCCCTTTTTCAAAGCTTTCATCAATAGCATCACTATATGCATAGAGAAAATCTTTCATATTCGCCTGCCTGATTAAGAGTTCATCGCTTGCCGTATCGCATTCAATTCGCCTTAGAGCATCTTCGAAAGTGGGATTGTCAAATTCCGGTAGCGAACTTGAAGAACCTGCATTCTTCAATATGTAAAGCCAACGGTCTTCATCCGTTTCGAGTTTGTCTTTCGACTTGTCAAACTTGGTAAGGTCTACAATAATATACTTATTTTTCGTAGAAATTGGAATGCAGCTTTCCTTGCCGACACTGGACAGGTTATAAAGGCCGACTTCATCTCTATAAACATTCTCCATAAACTGAACAGGGTAATCCATAATCCAAATAGAATAGATTTCCGGTAATTTGTAGCGGAACATTTTCTTTTGGGCGTCTGGCATATTCTGAAAGTCAATTTCCTTATTGTAGTCGTTCTTTGCCCGCAACAGCAAAAAAGCATTGTATATCATCATTCGGTCAATGTAATCGTTCAATTTGAGCTTTTGCATTTCAACATCAATCCGCTTTCCCGCTTTGGTCTTAGCACCTATATCAAACTTAACACGGTATGGTTCAGGCAAATGAAAAATTTCGTCCTGTTGAACGGTATAAGTCAGTGACTGAATTGCATTTTCGCCTTCAAAATGCAGAATTGCGTTCAGAAAGTTCACGAGCGCGTCTTCGCTGTCAAGCAGAGCCCTAAATGCGGGATCGCATCGAGGATCCAAATATTTTTGCCCCTCGAACTTTTTCCTAGCGCTTTCGACATCATTTATTCGGTCGTATGTTTCGAACAAAGATTCGTCATCTATATTCATTCTAAAATCTCCATTTTTATGAACGAAGAAACTTTCTCCATCCATATAGTTAACACGTTTTTTTGGAGATTTTGGCTCACCTAATTTTGAAAAACTTTTGTAAAAAAAACTAGTTCAATATCACGAACGGAACCCATCGCTTGTAGAATCGTTCCTGAAATTTAATAGGGGATAAGATGGGGTTATGGTCTCCTTGAATGATGAATCTTGTTTTGGGATGCTTACTGGCTAGATTGGCTATTTGTGTGAGTGTGTTGGTGAGTAGCTTTGTATAGGCAGAGTCAACTGCATTTGGATTGCTATTATAAATGCTAGTGAATCCTAACAATGGAAATTTTGTATCCAAGGTTGTCCATGCAATAAAATGCTTTTGCGCTGTGTCTGCGAGTAGGCTATCAATTTTGCTAATTACTTGAACATCGTTTAATATACTGTTGTTTGCATCTTTTCCGTAAATGGCTTCGTTAAAACCAATGTTCTTGATATACTTGTATCTTAGATGTTCTAGGCTGTCGCTCCCGAAAATGAATGTTGTCTTGTAGCCGATGCTGTTAAATACTTTGGGTAGAAATGTTGTGTCGCGTTTTCTGGTGATGGAGTCGCGTGTGATTGATTGAATTAAATCTTCTCGTTCGGCTGTGCGGGTGCGGCTGTACATGCGATTGTGAATGCCTACAACGGTTGGGTTGTTGAATACTTTTAACTGCTCTTCGAATCGCTGAATGTCTAGTGGAACACCCCAGCTTTCAACAAGGATGATGACGTTGTTGCGGGTTGTGTCTATATAATCACGAGTAATGGTCACTGAATCCGTAACTGTGAACCTATCGTTAAATTTGTTGGCGATTTTTGTGCGTTGGATTGGCTTGGGTGCGGATCTTTCTAAATAGTCGATTGTTGGAAATTGTGCGAGCGGTTGCGCTGCATATCGGTTGTTCGCTTCTAAATGCAGAATTAGTGCAACGAAGAGAATGAAACATATTGCATTGAATTTGAAAGGCTTGATTTGCCAAACCATCGCGATGGCGAGTCCACAAGTGACGAATGGAATCAATCCGTACCAACCTGTGCTCCAATTTTTTATGGCTAGGAGATTCTGTAAATCAATCCAGGCGATTATGAAAAGTAATGCGATTGATGGTATTAGGAACCATCGTATTTTTTTGAAAAATACGATAAAGAGCAGAATTGCAAAATATTCGAAGCCAAATAATCCGCGAACGATATCCTGCCCTTTTTCAAACGTGAGTAAGAATGGAACGATTGTGATGAGTGCGCTTGCAATCAGCGGGTAGAGTAATTTTTTCATTATTTACCCTCCGCTTGTTGAACGCTTGAATTGACAAGTCTGTATTTAAAGAATGTCATATCACCAATAGACTTGAGTGTGTCAACGGCTACGCTGTCATAATAGTGGCGCTGCAAAAATCCTGCAAGACCAGGCTCGTTTAGAACGATGACATTGTCTTTAATGACGTCTTTTATAGGATTTGTGATGTAGAATTCATTGAGGGCGTCGGTTACTTCGGGTAAATAGGGTGTCCAATATCCGAAAGATACAGTGCGTTTGAATGAACCTGCTGGTGTTGCTAAATAGGGCGGATTGCGGTGGTGGCTGAATCGCATGAATGCGTTCATTGAAAGCATGAACATCTTGTCGGGTTGATTATCTATATAATCGAAAACTTGTGTGTAATCTGTGGAATCTTTGATGGTTATTGTTCCTGCATCTCCACTAGTAGGATTTCTTATTGTTGTACCTGTTGTTGCGTATGAAAATATGTTTATTAAAGCAATTATGCATAGTATAGATAAGGTGATTGTTTTAGATAACTTTTGTTTAAATTGACCAAATTGAGGAATAGCTAGGATTGTTGCGTATAACCAAAATCCGCTTTCTACTCGGTATACAACTCGACCTATTGTGATTAAATAGGCTATTAATGTTAATATAAGTATTAAAGAACACCAAGAATAGAATGTTTTTTTTGAATTTGTAAAATAAATGAATAAACAGAAGATAAACCAAATCCAAAAACTGGAGAATGAATGGAATGAGAAAGAGCTTTTAATAGATTGTGTGGAATTATGTGAATTGAACTTTTGTCATTGTATTGTTGCACGATTTTTGTGTAGCTTTCTAGACTATCAATTGCAAAACTTTGGTGTCATAAAAAATCCATTCTGTTAATAAATGGAAATCTTTTCCTGATAAGCCAAGTTCTTCTGCGTCTTCGTAAACGGCGTTTTTATTGTAGTTGTTTTTATCTCCCAAAATAACGCGAGGACTTTGAAATTTATTGAAGGCTTCGTAAGCGGGGGACTGGTAAATCTTTTGGTCGAATGCGTGCATGCTGAATGCACCTGCAAAAAGAATTGCGAGACCTGCAATGACGTGCCACTTGGCAGACCAGCATTCGCGTAGAATAAAAAGTAGTCCGAGGCAAAAGAAAGGCAAACCCATCAGGAACGCTTGCCAACGCATTACAGAACCCCAAAGCATTAATGCTACGCCTAAAATAAACGGAGCTAAAGCTTGAATGTTTCCCCAAACGTCATTGCGAGCCCCGTTAGGGGCGTGGCAATCCTGTGAAATAATGCCATATGCAAATAACAACATTCCTGCAGCGCTCAAAATAGAGGCACATTGCGTAAATTGAACCACCAAATAAAAATCACTTGCGAAAAGGGCGGTAAATAGAGCTGCTAAAATAGCCCCCCAATGTTCTCCGCATCGCTGTAATAATATGAATCCAATGACTGTGAACGAGAGAAAAACCGAGAACATTTCGCCAATGTAATACCAGCCTATTGCGGGAAATAGGTGGTAAAGAGGCAAAAGAGCGTATCCGTAAATGGCATTAACGAAAATCAAGTGCGGGTTATAATCGGTGCCGAGAGCGCCTGTGAGCCGAGCAGCCATAAAGTAGTCGTCAATTGCCCCGAATTTGAGGTCTCCGAAAAGGAGGCATAATGCTAAAAAGAACAGATTGATGACTAAAGAGTATGTGAGTGCGCGTTTAAAAGGCATAACGAAAATATATATTATCTATGTAATGTCTATACCCAAGATAATTCATTATTGCTGGTTGAGCGGCGACCCTTACCCGGAGTTGGTCCAATTTTGTATGCAGAGCTGGAAGGAAAAACTTCCAGATTATGATTTTGTTCTTTGGGACAAAAGTCACTTTGATATTCACTCTGTGCCGTGGGTGGAACAGGCGTGCTTTGCGAAAAAGTGGGCTTTTGCAGCCGATTACATCCGTCTCTACACACTCTACAATTATGGTGGAATCTACTTGGACAGTGATGTGGAAGTACTCAAGCCGTTTGATACTTTGCTGGATAGAAAATATTTCTTTGGGCGGGAACATACTCCTGATTCCATTGAAAATCAGGAATCGATTGAAGCTGCAACTTTTGGTTCGGAAAAAGGTCTGTCATTCATAAAAAGTGTTATGGCTTTTTATGAAAAACGTGATTTCTGTGACAAAAACGGCTTTTTGAACACGACAACACTACCAACTGTTATGGCGAGATGTTTGCGCGGTAATCCTCTTGAAGTATTCCCTATGGACTATTTTAGCCCTAAAAATACACGAACGTTAGCATTGGAAACGTCGAAAAACACCTACAGTATTCATCATTTTAATGGTTCTTGGCATTCTTTGGCTCAACAAAAACACGTTGCTCTGAGAACCAAACTTTGCAAAGTATTTGGTGAACGAGTGGGTGAAATATTGGCGTCTTTTTGTGCTGTTTTTATAAATTTTCGTTACGAAGGGGTGTTTGTTACGATGAAAAAAATATTGGCAAAGTTATAACGGAATGGAATATGACAATATCGTGTGTTATTGTAAATTATAATGATGCCGTTACGACAAAAAAATTGGTTAAACGGATTGAGGATTATCATTCTCTTAATTATGTTGTCATTGTTGATAACAACTCGCAGGATGATTCCGTGGCGCAATTAACCACGCTTGTTTCATCTAAGGTTGTTTTGATTAATGCAGAAAAAAATGGTGGTTATGGTTTTGGAAATAATCTTGGTGTTGAGTATGCGTATGAAAAATTAAGATCGGATTATGTATTAATTGCTAATCCTGATGTTGAATTTGATGAATCTTGTTTGCTCAAACTTCTTGAATCGTTGAAAAAAAATGAAAATGCCGCAATTTCTGCAGGACCTCAGATGAATGTGGATGGACGCCCTTGGCGAGATGTATCTGTGTGGAAGTATATTCTCAATATGAGCTTGTTTTTTGATGAATGGTTACATATTCGCTCGTATTCCTATAAGTTTTTTGAAGGAAAACAAGAATGTTTAGTATATGCAGTTCCTGGATCCTTGCTGTTAGTTGATGCCAAAAAGATGATGGAAGTTGGTGGCTATGATGAAGATTTCTTTCTTTATTATGAAGAACATGTGCTTGCTGAAAAAATGAAAAAAGCTGGCTATGGAACGGTTTTTAGACTTGATGCTGGTTATATTCATAATCATCATGTTAGTATTAGGAAGGCGTTTAAGAAATGGGGGCCACAACGGTTGTTGAGATGCAAAAGTTGCATGTTGTTTTTGAAAAAGTACAAGAATGTTTCTTGCTACACATTGTTGCTTGCGAAGTTATTTGTTCAATATGTGAAAATTGAAATGTTTTTCTATGATTTCTATCGCTGGATAAAACCCCTTAAGAAGTAATGGTGGAATTATGAAACGTACATTCCTTTCTCTTGATATTTTTGATACTTGCTTAATTCGCAAATGTGGAGAGCCTCGTAAGATATGGGATTTGATGGCAGATGAACTCTTTGATAAAGAAGATTATTGTGGCAGATTGTCTTTTGTAGGTAATAGAAGTGTTGTTGAAAAAAAATGATGGATGAAAATTTTTACCCTACATTGAATGATATTTATGATGAGTTGAATGTATCTCAATGGGGATTTGAATCTAGTCAAATTATGCAATTAGAGATGGAATTAGAGGAAAGAGAACTTTGTCCTAATCCCCAAATGTTAGATGTTGTAAATAAATATCGATTAGAGGGTTTTTCTGTTTCTTTTATATCAGATATGTATTTGCCGTCTGTTTTTCTAAAAAAAATATTGGTGAAATATGGATTCTGCAAAGAAAATGAAAAAGTGTATGTGTCTGCAGAATGTAAGGCTTCTAAAAATGATGGTTCTTTGTTTGATTATGTATTTAAAGATACGGGAACAAAAGCAAAACAATGGATTCATTATGGTGATAATGAAAAATCGGATTATTTGGAACCGAAGTCTAAGGGCGTAAAGTCATTTTGGATAAAAAATACGTTGTTTACTGACGAGGAAAAAAGTTGGATAAGTGATGCTCGGTTTTATACTCATAAACATGAAATTGAATTGTGGGCGGGATTGTGTCGATATGCTAGGGTTAACCTAGATGATTCTGAATGTACTGAACGTGCTGTAGATTTGATATCTAGTTTGTACATCCCTTATGTCCGATATATAATGGATGAGTCAAAGGAACGAAATATAAATGTTCTTTATTTTCTAGCTAGAGACGCTCATATTTTTTTGCAAATCGCTGAACAGTTCAAAAATCGTTATCCCAATATTGAATTAAAATATTTAAAATTGTCTAGACGCTCTTTATACCCATGCGTTTTTTATGAAGTAAATGATTACGAGATGGAATTGACCATATGCCAATGTATTGCGCAAACGGCAAAAAAGAGTGTGGAGTATATCGGGTTGGAATGGGAATCTCTTTCCCCAAAAACACGAAACCAATTTAAAGCTGATTATCGTTTTACGTCGGCCAGGAAGGCAAAAGCTTTTGCAAAGTGCCTAATTGAGAATGACCGCAAAATGATTCTAGAAAAGTCATCTAATTATCGTGGAATGCTTTTGGGATATTTAAGACAAGAAGGAGTCTTAGGCTTCAGAAAAATAGCATCTGTTGATTTGGGGTGGATTGGCAGTTGCCGGTGCATATTGAACTATATTCTAAGGAAAGAAAAATATCGAACTTGCGATGCGTTTTATTGGGGAGCGAGTAATATATTGATGAAGGGAACGATTGAAGATCGATTGTATGTATTTCAACGACAATACGATATTAGTTATTATTCAAATGGAAGTGTCCTTTTTTTTGAACATTATGCATCGATAAATGATGAAGAGTCTACTGTGGGATATAAAAAAAAGAAGAATGATTTTTTCCCTATTAAGAAGAAAACTAATGATGTTAATAAAGAAATGGTTGTTCAAAATGAAAGAGTTTTGACTTGGTTTGCAAAAAAATATATGTCAACCGCATTTGATCGCGAGGCAATGCGAGATATCTTTTTGTGTTGTGGTATGCGGCAACTTCAAAATTTACAGGATAATCCTAAATCGCGGGATTTAAAATTTTTTTCTTTTATTACGACAGAAAATTTTGGATGTGTTATTAAACTTGTTCAGCCGCTCTTGCTAAAAAATATTTTTGCTTTGTTGGTGTGGGGGATACCGGCAGAACCTCAGTGGTTGCCTGCTGCGGTAAAAAAATCTTTCGGTCCCTTTGCTGAATTATTTGTAAAAACGTACAATTATACATCGCGAACAAAATTGGCTCATTTGCTTCGTTGGTGGTGGAATAGATAGTTTTATTTTCGAAAAAGTAATTTTTTTCGAAGTTGTGTGTCGGGTAATTTTAAAGCCTTCCAAATAAAAGCAATTAGACTGCCTTTTTCTCCGAGAATAACATTTCTCGCTATTTTTTCTGTGCTAAATTTACATAGAATGCTGTAAAACTTAATGCATATGTTTAAATGGTTGACAAAAAATTTTACGCTTTTTGTTTTAATATGTTTTTTGAAAACTAAAATATCTTGTTTATGAATGCCTTTATTTACTTTATTTTTTGATTCAATGATATAGAGGTATATTGCGTTTCTTGTATATTGATCAATAAATAAATTTGCAATGTCGATTCTCGCTTGGTCTAAAAAAAATGAAATCCGTTCTCTTAAATATTCGAATTGGATGTAGTTATCTCGAATTGGATTTTTTGCGAGATTGTTGACGATGCTCCCCTCTCTTGTTCGGTAATAATATGTTATTTCGTTTGTGAGAATAACTTTTGATGCTGAAAAAAAATATTTGTAAGTTGTATAATGGTCTTCGCAAATAGCGCCCTTAGGGAATAACCATTTTTTTGCAATGTCTTTTTTTATTAATTTATTCCATGCGACGACAACTTGTGTGAATAGAGGATGGCCAGGTTGATGGCATTTTAATAAATTGAATAAAGACATCTCTATGATTTGTTTAGATGTCGTTTGATTTTGGTAATTTCCGGATTCTGTTGCTGTTATGTAATCTCCAATAACGATATCTGGTTTTTGGGTCTGTACAATTTTGTAAAAAGACTCAATGGAATTGGTGGCAATCCAATCATCGCTATCCACAAAAGAAACGTATTCGCCTTTGCATATATCCAACCCGGCGTTTCTTGCATCCGATAACCCGCCATTTTCCTTGTGAATTACCACAATGCGCTTATCTTTAGCTGCGTATTCATCGCAAATTTGCGGACAACCGTCAGGCGAACCATCATCAACCAGGATGATTTCTAAATTGGTATAGGTCTGGTTAACGATGCTGTCTAAGCAACGTCGAAGGTATGGTTCAACGTTGTATATGGGGACTATGATGGAAACTAGAGGCTGGAACATTGCTAATCCTGTTGGCTTAAATATAACTCAAGTTTCTCTTGTTGCTGCTTAAATTTTTGCTTGTTTGATTTTCGTAGACGTTCTAAATTCTGGACTTTCCATTGAATTGCGGGTAATGCTTGTACGTTGGGAATTGGAAAATTGGAGAAATCTTCATTTAGCGCGAGAAAATCTAGAAATAGCTTTTTATATGGAACGAGATGTTCTTTGAGGTCTTTTTTCAATCGCAACAAAAAGTCCTGTAATTCAGAATAGTTGACCTGCTCGTCTGTCATGCCTGTGAATTCATTTTCAAATATGTCCTGATGGTCCTGAATTTCGCAATCTAGAAGCTCATGAATGGGTCGATTATGACCGAGTAGGTAAATGATGAAAATTTGAATTAATTTGTCGTTGATTCCGTGCTGAGCTTCATAGAATTTTTTTATATCAAATAGGTCTCGCGGGTGTTGTCTATCCAATGCTGCGCAGAATTTTCCTGCATAAAGTTCCTCGAATGTTAGAATTCTCATTTTAGCGAATCCAAAGGAGTTTTGTACTTTCTGCGATACGGCTAATTCTGTTGGTGTGCAAAGTGTTCCACGAATTGTGTAGTTTGGTTCGATTTTTATAGTAGCTTCGTTGTTGGAACAGATAATCTTCTTTTCGTTTGCCTGACCTGTAATCGATGCTTGTAAGCCTTTTTTCTGAAGATTGCCTTGAATGCGTAGAAGGGCATTGTTTATGTTTTCAATTGCTGTTGTTCTTTTGTCGAGTGGTAAATACACCAAATCAAGATCAACGGAAAGTCTAGGCAAGTCCTGGTAAAACAGATTTATGGCGGAACCACCTTTTAGCGCAAAACAGGTCTCGTTTGCTACAATTGGAAGTGCGTTAACCAATAATGAAACTTGTTTTGTGTATTTTTCAGCGAAACTCATATTAACCTAATTTAGGAATAACCAAATTGTATTTAGGGTAAAGTACACCTTCTTTGCCTATTTTGCGGATTCCGGAGCCGAGATCTATGTTGCTTTTGTCTAGAACGTTAGACCATTGCAAACCTGCGGTTTCTGCAAAACAGAGTAGAAGTCGTTTGACCTTTATAGAACTACATTTTTCCAGAAGTTCTTGCAATAGGGCTGTCTTTACGGAAATTATGGTTTCCGTTATGGCGAATGCTTCGGAAACAGTTATTTTTTTAGGGACGAGGTATAGAAGTTCTAACAGCGCTCGTTCCATTGACGGCACTTGTAATTTGAAATTTTCTCCTTTTTTCGTTTCCAAACCGATATCGGCAGGAAGGAAATCGGAATAGTTGATATCGGTGTTGTCCCCATAAACTTTCGTAAACCATGTAGGAACTTTCTTGCCGAGCGGGGTGAACAATTGAGTCCTATTTTCTGACTTTACATAATGCAGTTTGCCGTAATACAGGCTCAGTGCAGATGCTGCTCCTATATGGATGGTTGGTATTAGCTCTGCTTGAAGAGCGAATAGTGCTCCCATTATATCGGCGACTTCGTTTAGGCGGGTGTATGCCCCTGGCGCAATTCGGTTAAGCCAGCCTGATTTGACGTATTCTGCGGCAAGCATGCGGCTAATCCCCATGGTAGCAAGCTGTCGTGAGGTTACTACCGTGTTTGCCGGTATCTGCTTCAATAGTTGTTTTATTTTTTTACTGTTTTGTATGTTCACAATATACAAAATACATTATTTTTAAAGCAAAGGTCCAAATTTTTTTAGATAATGTTTACATTTTCTAAATCTGTTAGCCATGTATCGTAAAAGCTAAAGTTCTTGCCGTAGGAATTGTCCATAAGATATACTTTTTTACCCATCATGGCCGATGCTATAGCTATATGTAGGCGGGTGGAGTAAATGGTGTCGTATTGGTTGATAAATTTAATGCAGTCTTTAATGTATTGTGGTCGATAAAAATGGGCTCGAATCAGGTCGATAAGACGATTGACGGACTTGATGCCTTTTATGTTTGCAAAAAAGTTTAGCCATCCGACAATGTAGTCGGCGTGGGCATATTTGGGGGCTTTGTGCTCGATTGTCGGCCAATCGTGAACTTCGGCGTTTTGTGGAATAAAACTTGGCCAAATGTCGTTCTTAAGTTCTTTATCGACTCTTTTGGCGTATAAAGATCGTTCTGTCTTGGCAGTGTTGATTTTCCCAAATTTATCAAAGTCAATGAAAAACGCCATGTCGGGGACGAGAAGCACTTTGTTCTTGGGAAAATGTTCTTGCATAAATTTGAACGAAACCTTGTCGCGGGCGCACATTGTCACATTTGTGTGGTTTGCGAAAAAGAATTCGTCGGCCTTAATGTTTTCTTGGTGCTCGTACCAGACTGTTTGCGGGAAAATGATGACTTTGTTGCTAGGGTATAGCTCAATGATTTTTTTGCGGAATGAGTGGGGGCCATTCCAGAGATCTCCGAAGTTTCCTCCGCCTTGCAAGAGAAATAATGTGTGCTGTGGAATCTTATGGTTGTAAAAGGTAGTGCTGCCTGCACTATACAAACATTTGTATTTTAACTGTTTTAGGAATATTCTCGTTCCTTCCCAAATGAGAGTATCGCCAATGTTTTCGTAATAAGGCAATTCAAGGTATGCGTAATCGGAATCAATCAACGTCAGTAGTTGATTGTTTATGATGCTTCGAAGTAGTTGGATTTTATCGGAATGTGTCATTTGTGCCGAATTTTATTAAGTGTTGAGAATCCTTTTTGCAGAGCTTTGTTTGCTGATTCACGGATGCTCATTTCTGCATTGACTAATATTTTTTTCAATGCGCTATATTCTTCATTGTTCTCGTAAAGCTTTTGGGAGAGGAATTCCTTCATTTGTGGTTGAAGCCACTCTGTTCCATTATTGCATACTCGATTGCGTAAATCAGCGTATGTTGGAGCTTTTAAATCAGGTATGGTTCCGAGAGCAATCCAAGCATGGCCATTGAAACAATGGGGCTGTTGGCAATGACAACCTAAAGGTTTAAATTTTATAGGTTTTTCTACATCTTCCATGATGTTTTGGGAATATAGTCCATTGTAGCATTGGCCTAATATCCCGTTACCCATATCAAGACTTAACGTCCAATCACCGGCATGACAAAATTCCTTGCGTGGTTCGCCGAAAATGGAAAATTTGTAATCGAAAAGACTAGAGTTAAAAACACGCCATGTTTTTTTGTATTCTTCTCGGTTCATTTGTGTTAGAATATTCAATTTAGACATGTCGTGTTCATCACGTGCAACGGTGACGTGGCATACAGCTCCGACTTCCTTGATTGCCAAATCCTGCATTTCTTGGATGTAGGGAATGAGCTCATCGGAAGGTGTTGCTTCTAACGTGAATGAGGCTCCTGCATCGCGAACTTTGCGAATGTTATTGAAAAATTTATCAAACCAATTGCGTTCTTTTAATTGCAAGTAATGGTATGAAAATTTGAAAAAAAGTCTATTTAGCAGTTCTTTCGGAAATTTGGAAAATTCATCAAAAGCTTTGTCTATGGTTGCGTTGGTTACAACCATCACATAATGTCCTTCTTCAAGGACTGCTTTGATATAGCTAGGCATTTCTGGCGGTAATAATGTTTCTCCTCCTCCACAAAAATTTAGAAGGCATGTGCCACCAAGTCGTTCTTTAGAAAGGGCTTTACGAAATGTTTCTACGTCGTACTTGAATTTAGGAAGCTTGTTTGCGAATAATCTATGATGCGTGATGTAGCAATAGTGACACCTTAACGTGCAGGCTTCAACTGGAACATAAATGTCGATAAACCTTTTCAATTTGTCCATTTGTCACTCCATAATAAAAGTGCATCCGTAAAATGCAAGGTAGTAAACAAGTATGCGGAACATTGCTGCGTTCCAAAAATTAAGAGCCCATTCGTGCGTAAATATGACTAAAACATTGTCTTGTATATGGGACCATACTTTTAATAACGGGAAAAGATGGTGTTCTGTTCTAAAATCAGTTTTTTCAAAGGTCATAGATGCGTACGATATCGCTTGCTTTTGTAGTAAGGAATCGTTTACTGATGGCGGTAGGGAGTAGCTGATTCGGTTGTCATCTGCGGAAAGTAATTTGGTTACCCCTTTACTTTTTAGAAAACTGATATCATCAAAAGAACTGTGAAAATAATGCAGTCTTAATGTTTTTGCTATTAGGGATGGTGGGATATTGTTTTCAAAATAGAGATAACCGTTTTGAAAGTTTGAAGAATTGTCGTTTTTAGATTCAGGATTGTCGCTGTGATAGCCGATTTTGATCCAATTTGATTGGTTTAGCTCTTTTATGTACTTTGTTGGAATTTCTGATATGGCCCAATTTTCTGCGTTTGGAAATGTATATAGTGTGAATTTTGCTTCGGTAATGTCGTGGATTGATTTAAGATAGTGAAATGTCGGTTGGTCGTATATGGAACCGTATTTTTCGTTTTTCAAGTCAATAAATGATGTATAGAAATCATCAATGGATAGATGTACCTCTTTCCCGTTTAGAAATGAAAATGGGAATGCAAAAAATAAAAAGAATAGAATTATTGGTATGATATATCTTTTTTTCATTTTTTCAGCTTTTGCCGGAGTATAAGATATATCGCTCCGCGTTCTTCTTTAGAGAAGATGAAAAATAAATTGATTGATAATGCTACGATGGATATGATGATGAATGATGATATAAATGAAAACCATGTGTCAATTGGCAGAATATTTTTAACTCCGTAACTAGTCAGGGTGACAATCAGCATGCCCAAACAACCTTTACCCATGACGGGGAAGAATGTGTACCATTTTTGATTAAGACATGTGGCCCCATAAATAGTGGTGAAAAACATATTGCGTAATCCTCCCTGAATAGCCCCTGTAATGGCAATCGTCCAAACTCCTAGGTCTGTTGTTGCTAGGAGAATGAAGATTGCTAGGGTGTTCAAAATACCAGCGATTAATAGGACTATGGATGGAATTTTAAGTTTATTCGTTGCTGGGAAAACTCCAAATATCGGATTGACGCTCCCGCCAATAATCATTGGTAAAATTGTTACCACGGTAAGCCAGTAAAGAAAATTTGCATCTTCTCCAGGAACCCAAAGTGTATAGAATTCTTTGCTGTAAACTAATAAAAATCCTATCGGTATTCCGATTAGCAATCCGACAATTTTCATTGATTTTTTGATTTCATATACAAGTTCTGACGTTTTATCTTGTGCTAATAGAATGTTGAATTGAGGAAAAAACGTTCCAGAAAGCATTGCCAATGCACTATAGATAAAAAGTGGTGCGGTCTTGGCTATGGAATAGCTTCCCATGACAGAAACGCCGATGAAAATATTAGTGATTAGTAAATCAACTTGCTGCAATAAAATGCTGCTTAATTGGTTTACGGAATTCCATATGCCTGAGAAAAAGACTTCTTTTAGATGAATTAAGGAAAAATGTTTTTGTGGGGCGAAGGTTAGTTCTGGTAATAATTTTTTCTTGAAAGAAAGATTAAAAAATAAAAACAGGATAGCTGAAAAGAATGCTCCGATGCTTAAATAGACGATAGATGGTTTTAGGAAGTAAAACAGGGCAAGGATGACTGCAACTCTTGCGCATTCAGCAATGACACTTCTTGATGCGGTCATATCAACTCTATTTTTTACGAAAGTTCCGATGCCTAGAATTCCTGTAAGAAGTCCGATGATTAACGATGCTGAACCAAATCCAAATAAATAGCGAACTTCGGTGATGAGATTTGTTGGTACAGTTATGAATGCGTCTGTATAAATGATGAAAATGATTGCGGTGATTGTGAATATTACCGATAACAGTGTGTTTGCTACCCAGACTGAGTTAAAATATTTATTGGCCCCATCGATGTCCTGCTTGTATATTCGCATCGTGATAAAACGACCTGCCATGGAGCCGATTGCGGTTGTCAGTATGGACGAATAACCTATGATGCTGTTGATGAGGGGGATAAACCCGTAAGCTTCTTTTCCGACAGTTCTAATGAGGTAGGGAGTTAGTAAAAATGAAATGATAAAATTCACCCCAAACGAGGTGATGTTGAAAAGAAGATTCTTGAGGGTTTGTGAAGAAGATGATGACATTAGGGATGATTATTTTGGCGAATCGCGGTCATAATATGGTTGTAATATAGATTAAAAGTCCTATGATGCAGCCTATATATGTGGAATATGGTCAAATTTTGGCTTTTTGCGGTTAAACCCCTCGAAATCGAGGGGTTTGGTTTATTGAAAAGTGAAAAAATCCGGTTTAGGTTTGTTTTTATATATTTTATTAACGATGGACGAAAAATCGCAAATCATCTATATGCAGACTAGGCTTACGCGTCTTGCGGCGGAAAGGTGGAAAATGTCGATTCCGCAGGTTGCAACCCTTTTTGAAGAAAAGGGGGTGTATCATTATATCGCGAAGATGTGGGATTTGTTCCATGTAGAGGGTGATTTAGCTGTACTTGACGATGTAAAGCAGTATCTTGACGCGAAGGGGGCTATCTGTGGTTGATATCTTGAAAGATGGAGACATCCTTTACCATGGTAGCTTTTGCGAAGTACAAACTCCTGATTTACAGATGTGCGCTCGTTATAAGGATTTTGGTCAAGGCTTTTACCTGACAACTGACAAGAAACAGGCCGAATCCTTTGCTAAAATTTCTACGCAGAAGGCTATAGAAAATGGCGTTGTCGCAAGTCAAAGATTTGGCGTTGTCTCTGCATTTCGGTATAATGTAGGCGTCAATCTTAATATCAAAATTTATGAGACTGCTGATTCATCTTGGCTTCATTGTGTAGTCGCTCATCGGAAGAAAAATGTTTTCGCTGATGTGCTGGGAGATTGCTCTAAATATGATGTTATTGGGGGCAAAATTGCAAATGATGCAACCAATAGTACGATTGTGACTTATATGGCGAATGCGTTTGGCGAGATTGGCTCTGCCTCTGCAGATGATATTTGCATTCGGTTGTTACTTCCAGAGCGATTAAAGAATCAGTATTGCTTCAAGTCTAATGCCGCATTGAACCAACTGTCGTTTATGGGGAGTGAACGTGTATGGATGTAATGACTGATCGCATTAATGCAGCCATTGACTTGCTTACTACGATGGTTGTTGAAAGCATAGCAAAAGAGGATGGTTGTGATGCATCCGATGTTTTGCCTGGCTTTTTACGCTCGCATACGGGACAAATGCTCTATAATGAAAGTAGCAAGCTTTGGTGGGATGGCCCCGCATTTATAGAGGAACTATACCGTCAGGAACTATCTAAAACGTCCGTTCGCGCACAACGTATTGCGGTGACTGGTTGATGCTGATGTAGATGCGGCCGATGTATTCGCCGATGAGCCCTAGCAAAAGCATGATCATGCCGCCGGTAAAGAGTATGGTGGCGAGCATGCTGGTGTAGCCAACGGGGACTTCGGGGAACATGAGTTTTTTGTAAATGACAAAGAGGCCTGCTCCGAAGCCAACGAGGGCGCAGAGAATGCCGATGAAGGTGGCGGCGCGGAGGGGCTTCACTGAGAATGCGGTAAATCCGTTAATCCAGAGTCGAATGAGGCCTGTGAGGGTGTAGCCGGATTCGCCTTCTATGCGGTGGCGGTGTTCGACTTCTACGTTGCCGAGGCTCTTGGTGGCGCGGAAAACGAGGCCACTGATGTAGGCGAAGGGGTGGGGGTAGCGCACGATTTCATCGGCGATGAACTTGCGCATGATAAAGAAACTCGTTGTGTGGAGTGTCTTGGGTTGGCCGATGATGGCTTCTGCCATTTTCTTGTTGACCCAGCTGCCAAAGCGGCGGAACAGGTGTTGCGCGGAGTGCCTGTAATAGCCGTAAACGACGTCGTAGCCTTCTTCGATTTTGTCGACGAGCTTGAAACTTTCGCTGGCGGGCGTTTGTCCGTCGTCATCGAGGCTAATGATGTAATCGCCTGTAGCTTGTCCGTAACCAGCCATCAGTGCGCTGTGCTGACCGAAATTTTTGGCGAGGCAGATTCCCTTGATGTGCGTGTCTTCGGCGGCGAGTTTCTTGATGACTTGCCATACGTTGTCTGGGCTGCAGTCGTTGACGAGTACGATTTCGTATTCGGTGCTTGGGCGCGTGGCGATTGTTTCGCGGATTTCTTGGATGACAGCCGAAATTGTGTTTTCGCTACGGTAACAGGGAATTACAAAAGAGAGTTTCATCTAGAACCTTTGCTGAACGGATTCCCACTTGTTGCTTTGGGCGGACTTGGCGGCGGCTTGCATCATGGCAAGGCCTTCGAGCGATGTGCGGATGCCGCATACGTACTGGCTTTTGAAACTGCCTGTGGCAAAATACTGGTTGAGGCAATCGGCGATGTCTTTATAGTAGTTCGCGAATGCTTCAATGAATCCGGCGGGGTGGCCTGCCTTGAAGCGGTTGTAACGCTGCTGGTTGGCTATCTTGACGTCACCGGTGCGGTCGCGGAGGCTAACGTTGCCGCGCAGGTCGCACGTCTTGAGCGTTTCGGGTTCTAGCTGGAACCATTCGGCGCTGCCTTCGCTGCCGTAAACGCGGATGCGCAGCCCATTGCGGTTGCCGAGTGCAGTCTTGCTGAACCAGATTTGTGCGCGGACGTTGTTCGTGTATTGCACGAGTGCGCCCACGTTATCAACGATTTGCGGGAAGAGTCCGAAGGTTGTCTGGTCGGCGACGATGTGTTCCGGGCGTTCGCCGGTCAAAAAGTAAATCATGTTGTGCAGGTGGCTGCCAAGGTCAAGCGAAATCTTCGGAATCACGGTGTCCTTGAGTCGCCAGCTTTGCGGCTTGGGCGGTTCGCCGCCTGCGCCTAGGCGCATAAAGCCTTCTTGCGGCATTTCGACTTGCACTTGCTGGATTTTTCCGAGCTTGCCATCGGCGATGAACTGCTTGAGTTCGCGGATCATCGGGTAACCGGTGTAGTTGTATGTGGTGCAGAAAAATCCTTTTGTCTCGGCAACAACTTTTGCAATGGCTTCGCCTTCGGCTACGCTTGTGGCGAGCGACTTTTCGCAAATGACGGGGAAGCCTGCTTTGAGTGCGTCGATGACTATGTCTTTGTGGTAGTCTGTCGGTGCGAGCACTACGATGGCGTCGAGTTTGCCTTTTTCTGCTTGCAATAAATCTTGATATTTCGCGTACGTGCGTTCTTCGGAAACACCCCAGGTGCGGGCGGTTTCGCGGTTTGTTTCTTCGTGTGTGCTGAATGCGCCGGCCACGAGTTCAAAATGGCCGTCCATCTGGCTTGCCGCCTTATGGACTTCGCCGATGGCTGAATTGATTCCGCCTCCGATAAACGCAATTTGGTAAGGTTCTTTTTTCATCGTTTTTGAATATAGTAAAGGATTAGACGAAAGACGAGAGACGAAAGACGAGAGAATGCTCCCTGAGCTTGCCGAAGGGTGCATCTTAAATTACTCGGTGATTATTTTCACGAGGTCGACCATTCTTGCGGTTTTGTCTTGCATTTCGGCGAGGGTGTTGAACTTGAAAAATACGATGCCTGCTTTGTATAAAAGCTTATCTGAAATAGATTCGCCCGGCTTGTACCACAGAAATTTTTCAACGATGTTCTTTTGAATTTCTGGAGCAAAGGTGACATCGCGGACAATTCCTTCTCGATCCGCCATAATGCAGTGCCTGAGCCAGAATCCTTGCGTGGGAATATCGGCGATACCTGAAATATCCATTCCTGTTTCTGCCATCACGATGAATTTTGGGTAGTCGATTCCGGTGGCGTATTTGACGAATTTGATGTACAGATCTCCTGGCGGTCGGCGACATATCTCAATGATGACTGGCGTGCCGTCAGCACGCTCGATGTACTGGATATGCAAAATGCCATCGACGAGGTGTAATTCGCGGGCGATGCGTTCGCTGTAGTCACGGAGCTTGGCGAGGCCTGCTGCACTTGTGGTGCTTGGCGTGTTTGCTCCCGAGACCATGTACTTGTTGAGGTAATACTGTTCGTTGTCGGCAAAGGCGAATGCGACTTTGCCATTCACGAGCATGGCGGAGAATCCATGGTTTGTGCCTTGTACGAATTCTTCGACTACAATGTGGTCTTGCCGGGTGCGGCTGCAGGCATCTTTGTAGGCCGCGCGAGCTTCTTCGATGTTGGCGGCTCGGTGGATGCCTTTGCCACCAGTCAAATCAACGGGTTTGACGATGATAGGGAAGGTGAGCTGCGCTATCGCTGCGTCAAAATCCGCTTCGGTTTCCCCCGCGAAATCCGTGCTGGCAACTTTAATTGTAATTGCCCGCGGTGTCGGAATGCCGAGTTTGGTGGCTAGTGCGCGGTACTTGTCCTTATGGTGTAGCTCAAGGCTTGTCGCGTAGGAATCGTGCCCTGGCAATCCCAATTTTTCGCAAACGTAAACTGTTGAAAGCAAAGCGAAATCGTTGCATCCGGAACAAACGGATTGCACGCCTTCATTGCTGGCTAGTTTTAGCATGGCGTCCTTGTCGCTAAAGTCTGCAAAAACGGTCTTGTCGGCGTAAGGGTGACCAAGTCCATCGCGGTTGTTGCCCGTGGTAATCACGTACCAGCCGAGTTCATGTGCCGCTTGAATGAGCGGAATTTCAGCATGGCTGCCGCCTAATAGCAAGAGTTTCTTTTGAGGATTGCTTTGCTCCATTTCTTTTTACTTCCCGAAAAATTCCTTTACTTTATCACACACGAATTCCTGATCGTCTGGCTTTAATCCGTAGAACATGGGGAGTCGTAACAGACGGTCGCTTTCGTGGGTGGTGTAACGGTCTTCGCCATTGAAACGCCCGAAACGTTTACCGGCGGGGGCGTTGTGGAGCGGCACGTAGTGGAATACTGCGAGAATTCCATTTTTGACGAGATGCGCAATGAGGGCTGTTCGTGTTTTGAGATCGGCGACTTTCAGGTAGAACATGTGCGCGTTGTGGCAACATTCTGCCGGAATGTACGGGAGCTGTAGCTCGCCTGCATCGGCGAGCGGCTGTAAACGTTCTCGGTAGGCCTTCCAGCTTGCCATGCGATTGTCGAAAATTTTTTGAGCGTTTTCGAGTTCTGCGTAGAGGTAGGCTGCGTTGAGTTCGCTCGGCAAGTAGCTCGAGCCGAGTTCAACCCATGTGTACTTATCGACTTCACCGCGGTGGAATTGCACACGGTTCGTTCCTTTTTCGCGGATGATTTCGGCGTGGTCGGAATACTTTTTGTCGGCGATGAGAATGGCTCCGCCTTCGCCCATGCTGTAGTTCTTTGTCTCGTGAAAACTATAGCAACCGAAATCCCCGAGTGAACCAAGCGAACGACCTTTGTAGGTGGCCATCATGCCTTGCGCGGCGTCTTCGATGACGAATAAATTGTGCTTTTTGGCGATGGCGTTGATTGTATCCATTTCGCAGCCGACGCCTGCATAATGCACAGGGACGATGGCGCGAGTCTTTTCTGTGATGGCGTCTTCAATCAGTTTTTCGTCAATATTCATGGTGTCGGGGCGGATGTCCACAAACACGCATTTTGCACCGCGCATGGCAAAAGCATCGGCGGTCGAGACGAACGTGAACGACGGCATGATGACTTCGTCGCCGGGCTGGATGTTGCACAAAAGTGCGGACATCTCAAGAGCGTGGGTGCAACTTGTGGTGAGCAATGCGCGGGCGACACCCGTTTTTTGTTCCAGCCAGGCGTGGCATTTTTGGTTGAATTGCCCATCACCGCAGATACGGCCGCTTTCAACGGCCTTCCGTACATAATCAATTTCAGGCCCCACGAAGGGAGGCTGGTTAAAAGGAATTCTCATTGCTCTACACATCCCTAATTGTTTACAAAGCGTAATATATAATTTCTTTGGGAGTGTTGTGCAATTTCTTTGAGGTTTATTACAATACCAATATGGTTTTTATAGGAAGCTTTGATTTTAGATGTAGTACTCATTTTACCTCCCAATGGCCGCCTTTGTCGGGGCCTACACGTTTAATGATTCCTTTTTGTTCCATTTTTTTCATATTCTTATTTACATGAATGCGGCTGATTCCTACGATAGTTGCAATTTCGTCTTGAGACACTGACGGATCTTGCTTAATTATCAATAAAATTTTTCTTTGGTTTTCTGTAACCTTTTCTGTAACCTTTTCTGTAACCATTGGTGAGTTTTCGGATTCGTTTCTGGAAATTTCTTGTGTCTCTTTTCTCCAGATGATGGTTTTAAAGTCGTCGTCATCTTGGAATAGAGGCTTTTTTAAACCGTATTGTAGGCATTGCTTTACAATGTCTCCTGTCCCGGTTCCCGTCTTTTCTATGTATCCACAACGTTGCATGGCTTCTGCGATAAGAGGATTATGAGGAAGAGATTTGTGAGGCTTGTAGAGCTTATCTATTGTTAGTCCATGTGGTAATTGTCCTGGATTCCAAATTTCTAGACGATTTCTGAAAAGCATTACTTGAACGCTTGCTTTACTTGTGTAGTCGCGGTGACAGACTGCGTTGACAATGGCTTCTTTTACGGCCTCCATAGGAAGTTCTGGATGTGTGGGGACTGCTGCGGTTAGGCCTTGTGCTCTTGTTCCTATCCAATTGTCAACGCGGCTCAGTACAAAACTCGTTGCTTGGTCAATCAGTTGAAAGACATCGCCTTTGTAGATTTGTAATGAAGGAATTGGTTTTTCAACTTTGTTTCCATAAAATTGGGCGCATTTTACTTCTGAGGTGATAAAGAATTTTTGAGGTTTTTTGCCGAAAAGGAGAATGGATGCGTTGGCTAATTTGCCTTTTTCATCAATCATATCTAAATGTCGTAAGAAGTTCTCAACGGGGGTGTCGGAACTTAGTTTAAAATTACGTCTTTGTTTTGAAAGCTGGATGAAATTTCGAACTTTCTCTTCGTCAATATCGTCTATGGTAGCCTCGTTATTTTTGGCTTGATCAAAAGGACCTGTTCGAATGAGTTCTTTCTCTTCCATGTAAAGAACAAGGGCTTTATATACAGCATTTTTCAATTCATCATAGTCGGTAAATGAACGCCTCACGTTGTTCTTTTCAACTTTTTGAATGAATTTTATCTCTTTGGGGTGTCTTTGTGAATTGTCTTTTTTGATGAATATAAGGCATGTTTTATGTAGCTTGTTTGCAAGATTGTATTCCTTTTCTGTGGGGGATATGCTGTTTTTCGATGCCGTGCCATATTCGTTACCCAAAAGTCCTAGATATATATCGCTTTTCTCGACTTCTTTAAGATAAATGTCATAGGTTTTGCTGTTGCTTGCTGGATGATTTTCAAAGATGAATGGCTTGAAAAATAACGACAATATTGGGTCGTTCGTTAAGTATGAGAATAGCTGTTTGCGTTCTTCGGCAAATTCCCTTTGTACGCTTGAAATAAATATTTGAAATTTCATAAATCCTTCCATTTTTACTCCTTTAATTTTTCGAAAATTTTAACGCCCTTAAATTTATACTCCTCGCAATTTCACTGTCAAGGGGGCGGACTTTTGTTGGTGTGTTTATTGAAATGATGCACCTCTTGCTTCTATTAAAATTTTGAATTATATTATAGGTGCATTAAAATTATGAGGATTAAATGCAGGTTTATAGATGTGATGAATTAGCTGTAGTGACGCCACCTGGGCGGCATCTTGCTGAAAAAATTGAAGAAATGGGCCTTGATGCCAATGATTTGGCTGCACGCATGGGCTACACGCCCAAGGCGGTGAATGACATTTTACAGGGAAATTGCCGAATCACGCCCGAATCGGCCATTTCTCTTGAAATGGTTACGGAAATACCTGCTGGGTTTTGGCTGCGTAGTCAGATGGCTTACGACGAATTTTTGTCGCGTGAGAAAATTAAGGCTTCGCTTATGGATCAGTCCCTTTGGAAAAAGTCTTTCCCCGTGGAACTTGATGTCCGCGAATGGGTTCGACAAAAAAAGGATGAAAGCAAATCTTTGATGCCTCTGTTGAAGTTCTTTGCGGTGGCATCTCCGCAGGCATGGGATGGTTATTACAAAAAGGCGCAACTGAAGGTGGCGTTCCGTATTTCGCTTGCGGAGGTAAAGGACCCGTATGCGACTTCGGCATGGATTCGCCGAGGCGAGATTCTGTCGGATCAGGATCCGATGGAAAAGCTGGGGCAGCCTGCGGTTCGTAAAAAGCTTAAGGCGGCGCTTCCTGAAATTATTGCGTTTGCGGCTGCAAACAAGAAGTTGCCGAAGCGCGAAAAGCGTATCACCTACTGGACGCCTGAGGCGGAAGTGGTTGACGACTGCATGACTGGCTTGCAAGAGTTATGCCGCAAAATAGGTATTCGCGTGCTTTTTGTACAGAATTTCAAGAGCTCGCCGATTCACGGCATGTACCGTTGGTACAAGGATGTCCCGCTAATCCAATTGCACGACCGCTTTAAAAAGCGTGAAACGATGTGGTTTACATTCTTCCATGAACTTGCGCATGTGCTTTACCATGGCAAGAAGGGAATCTGTTTACAGAACATCGAAATCACGCACAACTATCCCGAAAAAGAGGACGAGGCCAACTGCTTTGCGCAGAAGTGCATGCTGGAGGCGGGTTTCGACGCTTAGTATGTCAACCCGAATCCGTACGGGTAGAGTCCCTTTTTCCCATCGCCAACGTTGATCGGGATTTGCTTGGCGTCTTTGGGCCAAGTGTGCGGGAGTTTGCCCGTGGGCTTGACTTTGCCAAAGAGTACATCCGCAACGCCAGCTCCTTCGCTTCCGGGGAGCCATGCGACGACGAATGCGTCGGCTACGTTGATGAGCGAGGTGATGGGGAGCGGGCGGCCGGTGATGAGCACGACGGCCACTTTATGGCCTGCTTTTTGCCATTCTTTAATTTGTGCGATGTCGTTGTCGGTGCTGTTGAACGACATGTCGGTTCTGGCTTTCTTGGTGATGATTTTGTTGTTGAAATCGTCGCCGCGGTAGTCGCCGAACCACTCGGCGTACGGAACTTCGCCGATAACATAGACGATTGTCTTTGCTTCTTCGGCGGTGGCGACGCGTGCGCCATTTGCGACTTCGTCAAAGCCTGCCTGGATAGATGTTGCGCCGGGGACGTTTTCCATGGTGCCTTGCCAGCCTTGTGTCCATGCGCCGCATTGTAAGCCGGTGTTGTTGGCGTGGCTGCCGGTGACAAAAATCTTGTCTGTAGTCTTGAGCGGGAGTACTTTCTTGTTTTTCAAAATGACGAGGCTCTTTTGCACAGCTTCGCGGGCGAGTTGGCGGTGCTCTGCACTGCCGATGTTCTTTGTGACGCCAACGTAAGCGGCTGGGCCGCTTGGATTGTCAATCCTGCCCGCGCGGATTTTCGCACGTAAGATTCTGCGGCAAGCGTCCTTGACGCGTTCTTCGCTAATCGCACCCGATGCAACGAGCTCCTTCATGCTGCGGACAAATGCTTCTGCTGATTGCGGAACCATTGCCATGTCGAGGCCTGCGTTGATGGCGTTCTTGATGGCGTCCTTCGAAGAAATTCCGGTGACGAGTCCGGGCGAGTAATCGCCTGCGGCGCCTGGCGTTGTAGAGCTTTCGATGCCTTCCCAGTCGGCGATGACGTAACCGTCAAATGCAAGTTCGGTCTTGAGAATGCCCGTGATTTTTGCGGAGTCCACGTGCTGGTGGATGCCGTTCACCTGGTTAAAACTTGCCATGACGCTGAGGGCGCCTTGTTCAACGCCTGCTTCGTAAGGCGGTAAATACTTTTGGCGGAGGACTTTGTCTGTCATCGTGGCGTTCCCGCGGTCGTAACCGTTATCTGTGGCACCGTCGCCAATGAAGTGCTTGAGCGTGGTGATGACGCGCCATTCGGCATCATTGTTGTCTCCCTGCTGGCCGCGTACAAATGCGGCTCCGAGGTCAACGGCGAGTTCCGTTGTTTCGCCAAATCCTTCGTACACACGGCCCCAGCGTTCATCTTGCGGAACAGTGATGGCGGGGGCGAAGTTCAAGTCAATATGCGCGGCCCACATTTCTTCGGCGACGGCCTGTCCGATTTTACGAACGAGTGCGGAATCTCGCGTGGCGCCGAGCCCGATGTTATGCGGGAAGATTGTTGCGTTATTCACGTCGGCGACGCCGTGGACGTTGTCCTTGCCGTAGATGACAGGTATTTTTTGTTTCCAGGCGTTGGTATAAAAGTCTGCCGTATATGCACCGCCGCCTTCGAGTGCGGATCCGCAGATGCTGTTGCCGCATTTTACGGCCGGAGCTTTGGCTTGCGTCATTTGTGCAATCATGTCGTCAAGTGTCATTTTTGCCATGATGCTGTCGATGCGGTTTTCAATCGGGTCGCGCTTTAGCGTGATGTTGCCGTAGTTCTTTTTGCCGGGAATGACGCTGAGTGTTTCGGGTAAAAATCCCGCTTTGCGTACGACGATGCTTTGGCCTTTCTTGGCATTATTCAAGCTGAATGCACCCTTGTCGTTTGTGAGTGTTCGCGCGTTGGCGATGAGCTTCGGAAGAGTTCTAACGGTGACAGCCGCGTTGTGGATGGGAGCGCCGGATTCATCAACGATAGAACCGCTAATTCCAGCCTGTGCTGCGGAGATAGCGGCGAGAGTTGCAAATGCAAAAATGCCGATTTTTGAAAGATTCATAATTTACCCTTTCTACAGAATAAATCTACATTCAAAAAAGCGGGCGTGAAAACACGAGCCCGCTTTTTACTGTGTACGTCTGGAAACAATTTTTATTCTTTTCCGCCGGGTGTTGTGATGGGCGTAGTCGTGTTGCTCAGTCGTTTAAAATTCGGAGTCAATGCGTCACTGCATTTGGTGACGTCGGTGTTGGAGGCCCAGAAAAAGACGTGTTGGGAGCCACCTTCGAGCGAGTAGTTGATGAACCATTTGTTGCCAGTCGTGCAGTCGTTCAGGTTCACGGTAGATTCTGCGGCCCAGTTGTAAATGCCTTCCGTGGCGTCGTAAAGGAAATTTGTGGAGCCCGCAATTCCTCGGCTGTTACCTGCGGGAGACTTGTAACCGATGTCGTGCCAACTGCCCCCCTTGCCGTGTTCTGAAACGTATGTCTCTAGTAACTTGGTGTAGGTGCCTGCGGCAAGGCTGATTTCGGAAGCTTTGGCTTTGTCGAAAAGACCGAAAAGTTTCGGTACGGCGATGGCTGCAAGGACGCCCATGATGACGACTGCGACCATTAATTCGATAAGGGAAAACCCTTTTTTCTCCATATTGCTCCCTTGGACTTGTTTTTATAAAAATAAGTTATTTACCGATGAAAAGGATTGGAAAAGAAAAAAAAGCACTACCTTGTTAGGTAATGCTTTTCGTGGGGCCTCCCGGACTTGAACCGGGAACCAACGGGTTATGAGTCCGTGGCTCTAACCGATTGAGCTAAAGCCCCAGTTCACCCAAAATTAGTAAATATTTTGAAATTGTCTTCGCCCATTCGTAGTGGAATCCGCTGTACGCATTCACGACACATTTGTCCCAATCGGCGACTTCCGTGTTGTACACAGTGATCGCGTCCTTGATACGGCGCAGCATCTGGTGCGGGGCGTTGGCATCGTCGACGAGGAACGCATTTGCTTCGCCTGCGGTCTCGAGCGTGTAGTCGGTGAGCATGCTGGCGATGCCTACGTTACGGCCCGTGAGTGGGAGCGTGCCTGCGGCCATGGCCTTGAGGATAATCGAGGCGGACGGCTCTTGCAGGTTGGCTGCAAACAAAAGGTCTGATGCGGCGAGTGTATCGCGCAATTTTTCTCTGTTGTTCGCTTCTTCGGAATCGAACTGGAGGATGCGGATGAAGTTGCCGTACTGGTGAGAAACTTCCTGGTAGTAGTTCCACTCGGGGTGTTCCGGCGGGATGCCCACGATGATGAGGGCGTTTTCCTTCGCGATATCCGAAAGGATTGTGGCGAGCGTTTCGGAGGCGTTGCCCGAATCCATGTCCATGTGGCTGTAGATAATCAGCTTGTTCGTGAGATCCATGCCGAACTGGCGGCCGAGGCTCGCCTTTGCGGTGCGTTTCGCTTCCTTGATGGGGCGCTTTGCTTCGTCGTTGAAGTCCCAGAACTTGTAGTTCACGCCGAACTGGATGCCGAGGAGCTTTTCGCTGTTGCGGTTCAAAAATCCGCTGAGGCCGCCGGGGAGGTTCGTGTTGAGCATGGCGTCGCGATAGCCCGAAGACGGGAACAGTACCTTGTTTGCATACAGGATGCCCGCCTTGAGGAGGCTGACCTTGCCCCAGAACTCGTAGCCGTCCATGTTGAAGTCCTTGCGTGGGAGGCCAATCTTTTCAATTTCGCTCGGCTGCACGTGGAAGTCGTAGGTGATGTTATGGACGTTGAAGAAGAACGGGATGTTGTGGAATGTTTCCTGGTAGACCGTGTGGCAAAGAGCGCCGACGAGTGCTCCGCCCCATTCGTGTCCGAGAATTGCCTGGAACTTGAAGTCGCTTTGGGCGCAGTACGTGAGTACGGCGGATGCGAACATGGCGAATCTCAGGTGGTTGTCGCTGTAAGGCAGCGAGTGCGGTGGCCCGTAAACGTAGGGTCTGCCGAAATATTCCTCGTTGTATATATAAGTGTGGAGTGGATCGTCGTCAGAACGCCAGACCTCAAACGGCTTGTCCTGTAGCGCTTCGACGCCCTTGAAAACGCAATGATACTTGTCGGGGTCTACAATATGGTCTTTGTAGAACGGCGAACAGGTAATAACCTGGGACCCGGCATTGGCAAATGCCTGTGTCATGCAGTTTACTGCAGTTGCAAGGGGGCTCGGTACCTTCCAGTTCCCCGCTTCTGGAGTTACGACGAGTATATTCATTGTTTTTTTATACACTCCAAATAAAAATTTACCTATAAAAATAGGTATGTATAAATTTATTTATTTAAATTTCAACTGAAAGGGTGAATTTTATTTTTTAACCTGATAAAGAGTCCTTTTCAATATTTTTTACCAAAACTTCATCTGAAGGATACAAAATGAAGAAGATTTTCATTGCTGCTTTGGCTACTGCCGTCGCCTTGACGATGACTGGCTGTAAGGGTACTAACGAAAAGCGCGGCGACGAACACCTTAAGGAAGGCCGTTTCCGCAATGCTATCAACTCTTATCTTGAGGCGAAGAAGAAGGGCAAAATGTCCGATGAATTCTTTGACAACTTCACCCTCGCTCTCGTGCGTGCCGGTGATATGGAATCCAAGAAGGACTTGAGCAGCGATCTCATCAACAACTATTTTGAAAAGGCTGCTTCGAACATCGGTAAGGTTAAGGAAGACGCCACTGTTGAAGAATACGTCAAGACGCTCGGCGATATAGGTAAGCGCCAGGCCGCCCAGGAAGGCGTTGACTACGCAACGATCATCAATGCTTTTGCAAAGATCGACTCTGCTGAATCTGTCGCAAAGACCCGCCACATTGCAGAATCTGCCATCAAGAGCATCCGTGAAGAAACTGAAAAGCTCTATGTCGCTCGCAACTTGCAGGAAGCTTTGGGCGAAGACGATCCGGTCGTGAAGGAATACTTGCTCCTCCGCATGGCTGAAATGGCTCCGACCAACCAGGAAATCCAGACTGCCTTGAACAAGAGCCGTAAGGTCACTCGCGGTTACTTCCTCATCTTCGGTGAAAACGTTCCGGACTTGAGCGGCAAGCAGCGCGTGGACAAGTGGGGCTACGTGATGGCTCTCCCGACGATCAAGCCGGCTAAGAATGGTTTCTCTTGTGAACTCCAGTTCTGGGCTTCTACGGGTAACAACACTGAACTCGACCCGTCCCAGATCAAGCTCGTTTCTACCGATGGCAAGGAAGTCTATGCCAAGGGCAACACGGGCTGGTGCGAAGCCGAAGTTCTCGTAGGCAAGAAGGGTGATGAAAAGATTGAAAAGAAGCAGAAGAAGTTCAAGGGCAAGGGCAAGTTGATGAACGAATTCCAGTGCTCTGTGAACGTAAGCTTCTCTTACCCGAAGGGCTTTGTTCCGGACTACATCGAATACAAGGATAACTTCGGCATTGGCCGTAAGTACCTCGGTCACTAATTCGTAACGGATTTTAAAGACTGTTTAAGGCTCGCCGCGGATGCGCGGCGGGTCTTTTTTTTGAGCCGTAGAATACGGCTTTATATAAACTAAAATGTGATTTTTCGCTGTTTTACGTGAAAAGCGGAATAAAATGAGTGATTTTCACGTAATTTTGAATATAAATTAAGCTAAATTGGGCTGCATTTGAACATTTTAATCCCGAAAAGAGGGCGAAAAGCCGTTTCGCAGCTTTTTTTTATGGCAAAAGTTGGCTTAAATGCTTAAAGTTGTCGTTCTTTACGTGAAAAAGTGTAAAAAGGTTGATTGTTTCACGTAAAAAATGGCATTTTTGAAAAATTTGGCGTTTTACAGACGTGTTATGTTGTTTGTTCCCTGGTCGCAAGGCTTCTTTGGATGAACAAAAAGTCCCCGACGGGGTGTCGGGGATCTAATAATAATCGTCTAATGGCTATTGACTAATAACTAACCACTGATTAGAAATCGGCGTGTGCGCTCATGCCGAGGGCGAACTTAGACTTGCCGACAACCGGGTTCTGGTCCTTGCTGAAGTTGTAGCCGAACCAGAAGACGAGATTCGTATTGAGTGTCGGGTAGACGTAGAAGTTCATGCCGAGGAATTCAAATTCATCCTTGCTTACTTCGGCGTCCGGATCGTGGTATTCAAAGCTCAAGCCGAGAGAGAACTTCTTTGTGATGTTGAAGCTCGGTTCAACGGCGAAGAGCATCTGGTCTTCGGTGAACATCTGGTCGGCGGCCTTGTAGCCTTCGTCCTTGTTGACGATGGCGTAGAAGTAGTTGAGGCCCAAGTTGAAGATGCCGTAGTTGAGGCTCGGTTCAACTAGGAAGGAGTGGACGGATTCGCCCTTGTACGGGTGGATGCCGTAAACAGCGTAGATGCTGTAGTTGAGGATTTCGAGGCTCTTGGAGTAGTCGAGTTCTGTACCGAAGAAGTAGGTGTAGCCGCGGCCAACTTCAGAACCGAAGACCCAGTCCACGCTCGGGGTGATGGTCAAGTGTTCGTCCGGACGGTTCAAAAGCTTGAGGGCGTAGGTGCCGAACACAGCGATTGCGGCCTTGCTGTCATCGGTAGCGCCGATGTAGAACTTACCGTCGCCAAACTTGTTGTTGCCGACTTCGACACCGAAACCGCGGACGCTCTGGTCGCGGGAGATGACGGCGTAACGGCTCGGATCGCGCCAGAAGTAATAATTAAATGTACCTGCGTTGTAGGTCAAGTCACCGAATACGAAGCTTACGTCCTGGAACGGCTTCCAGCGGAGTTCCACGCCATCGAAGTTGAATGCGGTGTAGCGGTCGTTGTCGCTTGTGATGGCGGTCGAACGGGCGAGGCCATGACGGATTTCAGAAGCCTGGTCGGAGTTCGTGATATTGCTCTTGGTGTTCGTGAACACGGTCACGGAAACGTTTTCGTCGAGATTTGCCGTCACGGACAAGTCAATGTCCTGGTTTGCGGCGTTGGTGGGGTCGAATTTCTTATCGAAGTAGCTCGCATAGTCAAAGTCGACGTTACCGTGGATTTCGATGTCGGCGGCTAGGGCAAAACCGGTAGCGGCCAGGGCAATCGGCAAAATGAGTTTACGCATACAATCCTTCCAAAAAAGATTTATTTGATTTTTACGTGCAAAAGATAGAAATATCTTTGTAGAGAGACCAATGTTTTGTTAGTTGTACCCCAAAAATACGGATATGCAAAGTCTTGCTGGCTCTAGTTTTGTAAATTTACTAACGTCTTCAATAGAGGTGGATATGAAATTCTCCCCCCGTTTTTTTGTTTTTTTATCGCTTGCGTTAGTGCAAGGTGTTTTTGCGTTGACGGCAGAACAGGTATTGGACAAATCCAAGGCGTGGTTTAAGTCGGGTAAAGCGTGGAGTCTCAGTTTTAGGGCTCAGGTGTATCAGGCGGATTCTCCGGATATCCGTACTCAGTCGGGGAGCCTCGTTGTTGCCGAAGGGGACAAATTCAAGCTTGACCTTTCGGGGATTAAATTTTATAGCGATGGCGAGAGCCTTTGGCAGTGGAATGTGGACCAGAAGCAGGTGCTCATCAAGGCGGTGGAAGACTTGTCAAGTTCGCTCCACCCTTCGGAACTTTTGTTCAAGTATTTGAATTGCAAGGCGCTTGGAATGAGCGAAGGCGAATTTGCCGGGAAAAAGCTCTGGGTGCTGAAACTCGACCCTGCGAAGTATGCCGGGCAGTTTACCAAGATGGAAGTTTGGCTTTCGCAGAAAGACTTCTCGCCGGTGCGCCTGTTTACGGAAGACCCTGCGGGGAACGCAACCTGGTATGGCATTATTGACATGAAGGTTGTCAAGAAGGTTTCTAACGATGATTTCAAGTACAAGTCCGTCGCGGGCGTTGACGAAATCGATATGAGGTAACTTGTGAAATTGGGCAAGATGAAAAACATGATTACGAGCCTCCTTGTGGGGGGAACGTTGTGTACAAATGCTCTTGCGGGCGAAACTCTATTTAGTAACTATGTATTTGCGGTGGGGCCTGCTGGTGGCGATGGCGCCTTGTGGACGTTCTCGCGCGACAATACCTACAGCGGCATGACCTTGTTGAATTTTAGGGTGGCCGATAACGGTTCCGTGGTGACGGAATCGACGAAAAAGGCTCAGGTGCTGACGGATACGCTCACGGCAGTGCAAGACGGAATCTTTGAAGATGAACTTGCAGAACGCAGGCGACTCCCGGTGGTTTATACGGGCTCAAAACTCGGGCTTGTGATGCCGATGTTTGCGATGGACAAGAACGACCGCTACTTGCAACCGGCAGGTTTTTATACCATCCTTGATTTGAACAACCTGATTGAAAATCCGGTGGAAGTTCCGACGGCTGCATCTGATGTGGAAAAGCCGATGCAGTATACGATGAGCGGCTTTGCTTATGATTCGACGTCGAAACGCCTTTGGGCGGCTCGTGGGGCTTTGGGCTTGATGGTACACGACGTATCGAGCAAAAAAGGCGCTACAGATACGACGTTTGTCCTGAACCTGAAGGCGGGTGCGCTTGAGGTTTTCAAGGACAATGGCGAACTGGATTTGGAAAACAATCCTGAAGTTTTTGATGTGCGTTTGCACCCTGAAACGGGCGAACTCTGGCTTGCAACTGCTAAGGGCATTTGGGTCAAGTCTTCGAGCGGACTCAAAAATGTTTCGAAAAACCTCAAGGATTCCCGCGTGACGGGGCTCTGGATGGGCGGCTCTCCGCTCCAGATTATTGCTGAAACGGCCTACAAGAAGGACGATAACGTTGTGGGCGGACTTTGGCGCATGTATGGCGAAAAGGCTAGCGACTTTGCCAAGGTGGATTTCCTTGATACGGCTGGAAAGGTGCAGAAGAAGGATATCTATGACGAAGCCGATTACACGGTGGGCGATGTCGCCTTTATCGGAAAGACGGCCTTTGTGCTGGTGCGCGCGGTAGGTGGCTCGATTAGCGGTTACCTCAAACTGGATTCGCTTGGTGCAAAAGCATGGGAACAGGATGAAGACGGCAAGAACCAGTGGCTGTACGGCTATGAAACGGGAGCAACGGATCGCAAGTCTATCATTACGTCGATGTGTGCATTCCCGATTTCGAAGAATAGGACAGGGCTTGCGATTGCCACTTATGGAAACGGTGTTTCTGTATCGGCCGACTCGGGCGCTACGTGGAATGTGGTTTTGAACCGCGCAAAGCTTGACAACAACCTAGGTTCCATTCGCATGGTGCCATCTGTGATTACGCCGGGGGACGAAGCGCTTGTCTCGTACAAGGTGGGGCGTGAATCTAAAATCACGATTGAAGTGTTCAGCTACGATATGCGCAAGGTACGTACGATTGTAAAGGATGCGGTGCGCAATGCAGATGCGGTACGCAGCACGAATCCGAAGGAAGATTTTTGGGATGGTCGAGATGACCACGGCAAGGATTGCACGATGGGTGTTTACTACATCAGGGTGAAGGACAATCACGGCCACATTGGCTGGGGCAAGGCTATGACGCTTGGAGGTAACTTCAGATGATTAAGTTGAAAAATCTTCTCGTTACGGCTTTGGCGGTGGGCGCGTTTGCCTCTTCAGCGATGGCGCTTGGATTTACGAAAAAGTCTGAGCTTGGCGGCTTTGACGGCTTTGTAGAACGTATGGGCGGCGGTGTCCGCGAACTTGGCCGTGGTAACACGGGTACGGCGGATACGGCTTCTATGCCGGGTGCTTTCTGGAACCCAGCCTTGCTTGGATTCCGTGAAGACATTGGTATCACGATGAACTTTGAAAGGCGTGACCTGGACCGCGTGGGCGGTGCATTCGGTATCGAAGGCAAGGTCGGCAAGCGCATGGGCGTTGGCTTTGCGATGCTTTACCGCGGCGACTCGGATTTCAAGGTGATTGACGATGACGATGAAACGTTGGGTACGGCAGAGCCGTTCTTCTCAATGTTTTACTTGGGCTTTGCTTTCCGTGCGACTCGCCGAGATGCATTTGGCCTTTCGCTTTCGATGAGCTATGATAATTTGGATGTAGCGCAGTATTTCGATGGCATTGAAATGGAAGATTCTTTCCGCAGCCCGGTGACGATTAACTTGAGCTGGTTCCGTCAGTGGAATGACAAGTGGTCTTCTTCTGTGGTCATCCGCAACTTGAGTTTTAGCAAAAACTTGTCTGCAAAGTGGACGAAAAATCCGAGCAAGGATAATTCGCTGGCGTCAACTGAGGGCGTGCGCCCGAAGGTATTGCAGATTGGGCTTGGCTACCGCACAAAGTTACTCGGAAAGAATGTGGGCGCATGGATGGAAGCGATTGACTACCAGGTGGCCGATACGCTTCTGGCTTTTGACCCGCAACTCCATGTTTGGACGGGTCGCGTGGGCTTTGATTGCGAAATCATCCCGAACGGTACGCTCCGCGTGGGTATGGACGATCTGGACTGGATGTTCGGTGCTGGCTACAAGTTTGAAATTCGCGTGGGCCGCAAGAGATTCCCGATTGAAGTGGATTATGCGTTCCTCTATGAATCGCGTGCGGGCATCTGGACTCCGTTTACCATTGGGCTTAGGGGATACATTCCTTGATTTCCAAAGTGTTCATTTCGAAGATGCGCAGTCTAGAATCTATGGACTGCAACTTCGAGCCTGGCATCAATGTGATTTGCGGACCGAATGGCTGCGGCAAGACGACGATTTTGGAGTCGATTTACTTGCTTGCGCAGGGGTTCTCGTTTCGGTCGCATGAATTGCGTGAACTGATTACGTGGAAACAGAACGAACTGATTCTGCGCGGTGAATTCTATGACGAGGGGCGCGAGCGGATGCGAGCGCTTCGCGTGTTTTCTCGCGGGAGCGAGGTTCGTGAAAACGGTGAAACTCTTAAGTCTCCGGCTGCGTTTTTCGGGACGTGTCCGGCGGTGATTATGCAGCCTTCGGACATTGAGCTTTTGCGTGGCGGGCCTGATGTGCGCAGGCGTTGGCTCGATGAAATACTCTGTTTTCGTTCGTCCGCAAATTCTTTAGCGTTGCGCAACTATAGGCGTGTGTTGCAACAGCGTAACAAGTGGCTCAAGGAATTTAAGCAGAAGGGCTTTGCTGTTGGTGGTGAAGACTTGTTCCGCGTTTTAACGCTGCAGTTAATAGACCTTGGCGCAAAAGTTTGGGCTGCACGACTGGCGCTTTCGAAAGAAGTCTCGGAAATTATTACGCGGTACTATCGCAAGCTTTCGGGCGGGGTGGATGAAATCACTTGTGCTTACAAAAGCTCGATTCTCAAGACGCTGGATGCGCTCGATGCGGCGGACCCGCTATCCGATGAGATGATGGATGAAATTCCATCGGGCGCGACGGGTGCTGCTGAAGGTGTTGTTGAAATTGCTCGCGGGGAGTGCGCGGAATGTTCTGCGGACGGTTCCGGGAATGTCGCTGGGAGCGCGGCGGACGGCTCGGATGTCGTGAGCGAGGAAATGCTGCGGAATGCGTTTGCGCGAAAGCTTGCGGATTTGGAATTCGTGGAACGCTTGCAGGGAATGACAATGGCGGGGCCGCACCGAGATGACTTGGCTCTGTGTGCTTCGGGCTACGAGATGCGTTCTGTCGGGTCGCAAGGGCAATGCCGCTCGGCGGCGGTCGCGATGCGCTTTGCGGCGGTCGATGTGGCGTCGCGCTACCTGACAAAGCCGATTCTTTTGCTGGATGATATTTTCGCCGAGCTTGATGTGAACCGCCGTGATGCGGTCGCTTCGCTCATTCGCGAAAAGGAATGCCAGGTCGTGATAGCAACGCCGCAGGCGGAAGATCTGCCGTTTAAAGCGGACTCAATGATTGAATTGAAGATTTGAAAAAAAACGCGCAACTGGGTTGCGCGTTTTTTGCATCGGGGCTTTTTTGTCCCCCTCTATATTACTTGTTCTTGAGCAAGTCGCGAATTTCGGTGAGGAGCTTTTCTTCGGCGCTCGGTGCCGGAGGTGCTGCCGGAGCTGCGGCTGCTTCAGCTTCTTTCTTCTTGCGCATGTTCTGCATGAAACCGAGGAATTTCTTCATCATGAGGAAGACGGCGAATGCGACGATGAGGAAGTTCAGGACTTCACCGATGAACGTGCCGTACGGAATGGCGATGCCTTCGGAGGTCGTGTAGACGAGCGTCTTGATGCCTTCGCCTGCGTTCTGGCCGCCGCACTTGGCAATGACTGCAGTGACGAGCGGCATGACGATGTCGTTCACGAAGGAGTTGACGATTTTACCGAAGGCGGCTCCGATGATGATACCGATAGCCATGTCGACGATGTTACCCTTGAAGGCAAATGCCTTGAATTCTTCAATGAGTGAAGCTGCTTTATTTTTAATGCTCATTTTTGAGTCCCCTTTATGATTGGTTTCTTATTAAATAATAGCAAAGTCTTTAAAGATTGGGCGGTATTTTTTAAATTTGGCGCGTTATGTCATGGTTAATATTGGCTTTTGCTTCGGCGGTTTTTCTTGGCTTTTACGACTTGGCTAAGAAGAAATCGGTTCAGGATAACGCTGTCCGTCCGGTACTTTTGCTCTGCAGCGTTTTTTACGCGCTTTTGATGTTGCCGGTGCTTTTGACCGGGCATTGCGAGCCGCTGACTTTGCATGACCACCTGTTTTTGATGGTCAAGTCGGTGATTGTCGGCGGAAGCTGGCTTTTCACGTACAGCGCGATTGCGCATATGCCGCTCAGCATTTCGACGACGATTCGTGCGCTTGCTCCTTTGTTTACAATCATGATCGCAGTCGGATTCCTCGGCGAGCGTCCGCAGGTGATGCAGTGGATCGGTATTGCGGTTTGCGTTTGTTCGTACATCGGGCTCTCGCTTGCGGGTCGCAAGGAAATGGGGCATTTCTTTAGCAACGGCTGGGTCGTGGCGATGCTCCTCGGGACGATTTTGGCGGCTTGCAGCGGCATTTACGATAAGCTGATTTTGCAACGCATGAATTTTGAACCGTTGACGGTTCAGGTTTGGTTCAGCATTTACATGTGCGTGGTGCAGTTCTTGACGACTATGTTCACGTGGTACCCGACGCGTAAAAAGACGACTCCGTTTCAGTTCCGTTGGTCGTTCTTGGCGGTGGCGGCGCTGTTGATTATTGCAGACCGTTGCTATTTTTTGGCGGTGAGCGATTCGGATGCGTTGATTTCGATCATTACGGTGCTGCGTCGTTCGAGTGTGTTCATCAGCTTCTTGGCGGGAATTCTTATATTCAAGGAACGCAAGAGCAAGACGAAGTTTTTTGCGATGTTGGGCGTGGTCATTGGCTTGTGCCTGATTTCGCTCGGACGTTGATTTTTAAAGGTCGCGGAGTAGTGGCGTTATGCTGAAGATTGGAATTACGGGTTCGATAGGTGCGGGCAAGTCCTTTGTCGGGGCCTTGCTGCGTGCGCGTAATTTCCAGGTGCTTGATGCCGATTGCAAAGTGCATGAACTTTACCGCGATTCGGCGGGGCTGCGCGCTGAAATGGCGGCGTACTTTGGCGAAGAATGCTTGACGCCGACGGGCGTGAATAGCGCGCTGATTGCAGACCGCGTTTTTGCGGATGCAAAAGCCCGCGTGAAGTTGGAGCAGATTGTTTACCCGTACTTGAACCTTGCTGTTGCAAATTTTTTTGCCGAGGATGCAGGGAATGATGCGGACTGTCCTAAAGAAAGTGCCACGCAGTTGACGAGAGTCGCGGACAAGTGCCGGTTCGTGGAGGCTGCGCTTTTCTCGCGTGCGCCCGAGCTCGTGAAAATGCTTGACGAAATCTGGATTGTCGATGCGCCTGAATGCGTTCGCTTGGAACGCTTGGTGCTGCGTGGCCTCAGCGAAAGCGATGCTAAACGCCGTATTGAAAATCAGCGTGGCGCCTGTGCTCCGGAGCTTTTTCCGGGCAAGCGGATTCGCACGGTTATGAACGATGGCGATAAATTGCACGTGGAACAGCAACTTGATGAACTGCTAAGAGACTTACACTAATTTATTGGAATTATGCAACCTTATATTCACCAGTTCGCGAATTTTTTGAGAGCCCATTTGAATTCAATTTCGGTCGGGCTGATTGCAACGCTTTTGATGCTCTATGGCGCCTGCATCAATAACTATTTCAAGCGCATCACGAAAAGCATCCCGTTCATTGGGCGCTTTGCTTTGTTTGTTGTGCTGTGCAGCGTGGGGTATGCTTTTGCGAGTTCGCAGATGGTGCGTCTTTTGCGCATGGTATTGCGCGAACTTTCGGACTTGCCTTTGATTGGGGTGGTCGCAGGCTGTTTTTTGCTGCTTGCGTTCCTCGCCAAAAGCGGGAAAGATATCTGATACTTAGTCAATAGTCAATGGTCAATAGTCGTTAGATTCAATCAATAACTATTAACTAATGACTGATGACTAATAGCTAATTAAAATTATCGCGGTTTACTCCGTATAAAATAACGTCGTCAATCCACATTTCGCTTTCGTCTACAATCCAGATGGTGAAAGTTGTGACGCGCGGCTTGACGAAATCCCATCCCATATTCCCGAACTCGCCGTCGCCTTCGACAAAATCGCTTGGCGTAAAGCTGAAGCGTTTCCAGGTGGAATCGAGATAGTCCACATACTTTGTTTTTCCGGTCGGCTCGTTGAGAACTTCTACCGCAAAACCGAGCTCGCCCTTGCCTTTGGCGTAGAATGCGATGGAATCGATGCCTTCTAGGCTAGACGGGACGCGGCTTACGCGTGAGCCGATCATCGACCACTTGCCTCTTGTTTTGCTAGTGCTCTTCCAATGGAATACGTAGCTGTTGCGTTCTTCGTTGAATTCAAAGGCGTCCTGGATGTTTTCGCTTGAGGGCGTTGTCGTGACGTTTGTGTCTTGTGGATGGAAGTACCATTCGCGCGGACCGTCGCCGTAGTCAAATGCGGATTCGAGTTTTTGATTTTCGAAGTCAATCAGCGTGATGGAATGGATGGCTTTTACGAGCGAGTCGGGGAGGCTTGCCCAGATATCGTTGTTTGCACTTGCGTCGAGTGCGGCGGTCTTGCCCCAGTACATTTCGAGGTTTTCAACGCTTGATGAGCCGTCGATGCGGATTTGGAATTCTGCGGACTGCGGAGTGTCTGGAGTGGTGCTATTCCAGAACGCTCGCTTGAATGCGAGTCGGTTTCCGCTTTGGTCGGTGAATCGGATATCGTTCCCGTTTTCCATGGCTTCGCTAAAGTCGAAGTTCGTTTCGTTTAATCGCACAAAGACTACGGTAGTTTCTGCGATGGGTTTCATCCAATCCGAGATTGTAGAATCAAGCGGAATGGTGCGAACATGTGCCCATTGCTCTAATTGTTCATTTTCGAGAGTCGGTTTTGCTAGCGCTTGGATATCGCTCTTTTCGCCAGCAGAAATTGTAATGGAGGCTTCGCCAATTGTCGCTTGTTCATCGGGCAGAATAGCGCGAATCTGGTAGCTTGCGGGCGGGAGTGAATCGAGTGTGAATTCGCCGTCTTTGTTGGTCTTTACGATTTTATCGGTGCCGTAAATCTGGACCCAGGCGTAGTCGGTTCCTTCAGGGAGCTCTGCCTTGCCGGTGACGGAACCGAGTTCTTCCATTTGCATGGTTGTTAATTTATTCTTCTTTAAGTCGCTAGAGGCAATAGCTTGGAAAACGCCAGAATTGCCATCAATGATTTCGATGTAGCCTTTATTGAAGTTGATGGAATCCATGACGATGTTACCGAGTGAATCGGCGGAGACTTCTAGAATTGCGTCTTGTGCGTTGCTTTGTGTGACGGCGGAATCCGTAGAAACTCCTTCTACGTACCAAAGCGGACGGATTCTTGCGACAACGTTGGCGGCCGGTTTAGAATCGATGTTTACAACGTTGATGATGCAAGCGTTTTCGGTTTCAACGGTGCTAGCGCCTGCGAGATTCTTATCCGAGGAGCAGGCGAATAGTAATACACAGGATAGAGATGCTAATAATCTTTTCATGCTATCCTCGCTTTTTCTTTTGTTGTTTCTTTGTCCGAAATATCGGCAACCGGGTACAGCGAGAAGATGAACTGCATGACCTTCTTTGGCTCTGCAACTTCGGCAACGCGTTTTTGAACTTGTCTGCGAAATTCGCAAGTCATCTCGACGAGGTCTTCAAGACATTCATCATCAACGCAAGCGAGAACTGATGAAATGTTGCGCTCGCTCGGCGGAATGTTGACGAGTGCGTTTTGCGCAAGCGTCAGCAGCTGGTTCTGGTAACTGCGAATAGCGGTAACCTTTGTTGCTCCTGCCGATGTAAAATTGACGGTCGAAACGGCGTAGCGCTCGGAGGCGAGCGGCGTGATCATCTTGAGTTCTTTCAAGACTCGAATGGCTTCTTTCACCTGGTCCTCGGAAACGGCGGGCGTAATCTGCTTAACCAAGGTGTGGACATCGGCCTTGCCGCCATTGATTTCGATAATCGAACGGACAACGGGTATCCACCAGCGGCTGAGGAATAAAATTTCGTTGGAATTCAGTTTGCGGAGGCTCACGTCTTGCAATGCGAGTGCCATCTTGTAAAGCTTATCTTTTTTTGCTTTGGATTTTGTGCGCGATGCCGCTACCAAAATCTCAAAAAGTTCTCCATCGCGGCCTTTGAGCCCGAGCAATTTTTTGGAGAGCGGGATACTCTGCGCGGGGAGGTGGGATTCCTTATTCAATACACGGAAAACCTGGCTCGTTTCGAGTCCAAGTTTTTGTCCCATCATCTTATAGGAAAATAGCGGAAATTCCAATTTCTTCTGCACGAAGAAATTTTTCAGTAGATCTCTGTAATCGCCAATTTCGTCTATGTTTAGCATGGTGAACCCTCTATTAAGAAATAGATTTTTTACAAAGGACAAGGATAGTCTTTTTTTAAGTTTTATTGACGAATTGACAATATGATTATTGTCACGTTGTAATTCTATAAAAATGATGTTTTTCTTACATCGGTACGGTTCGCTCTCTAAAAATTTAATTTAGGGAACAGAAAAACAGAGAGGTAGCTATGCAGAAAGAAGACATCGTTGTTTTAAGGCAAGTTGTGATTTTTTCACTGGTTGCTATTGTTCTTGGCTTTGTTTACGGCTAAGCTTTAAGTAAAATTTGGTGTATAGGCGTAAAAGCTGGTGCGGTTAAGAGCTGCACTGGCTTTTTTTGTTTATAAAAGATGTTATATTGTTCTAGCCTTAAAAAGATTAAAAAGGGATTGTTAAAAATGCCAGCAGAAATTAAGATTCTTGAACGTGCTGAAATGTATTTGCGAAAGCTTTCGGAAGGTGTGAACCCTCTGACCGAGGAAGCTTTGCCGGAAACGGATGTTTGTAAACAGGAACGTATTAGCAAATGCCTTACCTATGTGGCTGATTATTTAAAGCAAAAGGTTATGCCGGTGATGGAACGCCGCGAAAAGGTGGTGGCTCCGAAACCGCAAAAGGTTGTAAAGCCGCGCCCTGTCCGCGAAGTAGCGACGCAAGAACTTGTCTTTACTCCTGAAATGTTGTCCAAGTTCGAAATTTCTGTTGAACCGGTTTCTGTATCGGGTGTTGTACGCCGCTTGAATTTCTTGATCCCGCATGAAAGTGGAATGATGCCGCTTGTGTATGCTGACGTGGCTGAAGTGCTTTCGAGAGAAGGCGTTCTTTTGAAGGAAGAAGGCGATAAGGGCAAGGACTTGAATTTGCCGACTCCGCGTGGCGAAGAACTTGGTTTTGCAAAGGTCGAAGCTGATATTCGTGGACACCATTCAATTTACACGAAGTGCAATGCCGATGCCCAGAAGTTTATCTTGGATAATATTGATAAATGCGTGGCTCAGGCGAATGAACGTTTGGCAAGGCGCAAATCGCGTGCAGAATTGGGCGAGACTGGCCGCAGTGGTAAGGAAAAATTCCATGTGACCGAAGAACAGCTCAAGAATTATCCGACCGATGAATCTCCAGTACCGGTCAGTGAAATTGCAAGACGTTTGAACGACTTACTCCCGCAGGATTCGAATGTCGAAAAGATTTATTTCAAGGCAATTCGCGACTGGTTTGTGGCTTAGAACATGCTTGAAGAAAAGAAGACTGCTCTTGGCAAGATTTTCTTTGAACCGACGGAAGCGGGCGCTCAGAACGGCATTGTGACGGAATCGCGCGTGGGCAAGAATGGCGAAAACTATGACGCCGTCTTGTACAATGGTGCGGCACAAAAGCTCGTGCTTCAGCACGTGAACGAACTCGCGTAATTAGTCATCCTGGAGCCGAAGGCGATAGGATCCATAATATGAAAATCGCCGCCCCTGCTTATCGCAAGGACGGCGTCTTTTTTTCATGTCATGTCGGCCTTTGTGCCGGCATCACCTTACACGTCTCGAATTGCGGGTTTTTATCGCAATCTGCGCAGGCCTCTTGGCATCGGGACTTCCTTACCGTTTTCCCCAAGCAAGTAGATGTTGTCGAGGTTGATGAATCCCTTGCCGCTATATCGGGCGCGGAATGCGAAGTTCTTGATCTTGGTCGGGTCGAGTTGCGGAATCGTCTTGCCCCAACCTTCCTGCTTCATGTTTTCCCAGATGAGCGTGTCGCGAACCCAGTTGCCGCGTGTGTTCTTGAGGCGAACCATGAATTCGTCGTAGTCTTCGACCTGGCTTGACATGATTTGCAGTTCGATGTAGCCTTGCGGATTGTTGTGCGATGTGGCGTAATCGAAAACGATACCGACGGAATTCTTGATTTCTTCCGGCACGTTGTAGTAGGCTCCGGAGTAGTTCGGCCAACCGAGATTAGGCGGTTGTTCAACGATGAAATCATGGCGGATGTAGCCACCGAGAGGCGGGTTGCCGTTGAAAACCTTTGCGTCCATCGAGGTGGCGTTGTCGCCATTTACGACCGGGAACCACGATACGTTGTCTAAACCGTTATCGAAGTTCTGCATCACGCTTGTGGTGCGGTAAGCGCCACGGACGCGGAACGGAATGTTGAACGATGTCTGTTTTTTGTTCTTGCCTGTGATGGTGACTTTAATTTCCTTATTGCCAATCGAGACTTTTTCGGTGAGCGGAATTTGCAAGTGGAAACTTTCGATGGAAGAATTCCATTTGCCGTCATCCGGTTTTGCCTGAACTGTGAGCGGGCCGTTCTTGTCCCATTTCTTGATTTGAATTTCAGCGCCGGCGAGTTCACCACCTTCTTGCACGGCGGTCACGAAGAGGTCAAGCGTATCGCCTACGACAAGGACTTTCTTTTCAAGTGCTGCGGCGAGAACTTCGGGAGCGCTGTTTTGCTGAGCCGGGTTCATGCGGACAACGACAGTTCCAAACGGCGGCACTTCGATATCGCGATTCTTGCCTTCAATGCGGCGGCCGCTCGGACCCATTTTCGGGTACGGGTAAGCGTCGCGTTGGTCGCCAATCCACTTGAATTGTTCTGCGCCAAACACGTCAACTTCTACGCGTGCGTTGCTCGGTTTTTTCTTTTCGCTCTTGCGGTCAACCTGCACAATTTGCTTTGTATCAGTGAGGTTCACGAGAAGCACGTTGCTGCTGTTGCCTTTGCAAATGGCGTAAGGCACGACTGATTCTGTAGTGCTCTTGACGGGAACGACTGCGTAACCGCTTTCGAGGAATCGCTTGAATGTCATGTAGACACCGTAATATTCGGCGGTGGGTTCAAGGCTTGCCCAGCGGTTCCAAGAACCTTCCTTGACTAGAGCTGTCATGCTGATGACGCCCCACGTGTGGTCCGGACCTTCAAACACGTTGCCGAATGCATCCCACGGGAGTGCTTGGAAACGGTCGCCGAAGCGGACGGCGTACTGTGCGAAAATATTTGCCATGCCGGCGGCCTGCGGGTAGTCCATCCAGATTTGAGAGCCTTGTACGGAGGTACTGAATTCCGAGAGGAATACGCGGCGCTTGCCTTCAAGATACTTGTTCATCCAGGCGTTGAGCGTATCGGCGTTGTGTGCGACATCGAGGCTTGCCTTGAGCATGTCTGCGGCATTCAAGTTGTTCGAAGCCCAGTACGGATAAGTGTGCAAGTCAACGACGTCGAGATAGCGCTTGCCATCGGCCTTTTCGGCTTCACCGACGATACGCAAGAATTCTGCCATCCAGTATTTGCCATCATTGAGGCCAGCGCCTTTTTGCTGCATCTTGTGCGTGCTGAGAAGCGGGCCGTGCAAGATGATGCTAGGGTCAACAGCTTTCATGGCGCGTGCGTATTCGATAAAGCGTGCGGCATATTGCCTTGCCGAAAGTGGACCGGACTCTTCCCATTCTCCATCAAGTTCGTTGCCGATTTGCCATTGCTTGATGTTGTACTTTTTTACTTTGTTGGCGTAGCGCACCCAGGCGGCGGCTTCCTTAGAGGTGCCTGTGCCTGCATTGACGCAAATGACGGCTTGAGCTTTTTGACCATTGACAAGTTTCGGGAGCTTGTTGATGTAGGTCATGAATTCTTCGAAATGCCATTTGATGTTGGTCCAGTCGGTGCGAGGCTTATCGCCATTGCGGGTGGACATCGCGAAGAACTTGTAATCGTTCCCGGCAAGTAAATCGTCAGAACCGCTATAGAGCTTCATTTCTCGAATTTGCACGCCTTTAGACGGTAAGTCGGTCGTCTTGAATCGGAGTGCTACATAGCGTGCGCGCGTTGTGGCAAACTTGTACTTTGTTTCGCCGCTTGTGACCTTGACTGTACCCCATCTCTTTAACTTGTTTTCGAGATTCTGGTGAACGCCCGGGTATTCGGCGTATTCGTCTGTCCAGTATGAAAGATCAAAAGACTTCGGACGGAGATTGCCCCATTCGACGATGATTGAATCAAGGTCTTTCTTTTCAGGGAATTCAATGACAATCCAAGGCGGGTCTTTCGGGTCAAGGATTTCGCCCCACCACATGGTGCTCTTGTCGCCATCGGCAAGGTGACTGCGACGGATGAATCCGTAGTTGTCTTTGGTCGTGCCACGGTAAATTGTTTCGCCGAGGAATCCCGGAGCCCAGTCTTTGTCGCTTGGCGTCCAGAGACCGGTGCTGTCGTATTTGCCTGCGCCATTCCAGTGGTAGTCATTGCTCAAGCTACCGTTCGGGAAACGGAAAATGGTGTAGCCGCCATCGACGAGGGCGGGCGTCATGTCGTAATAGCGCGTAGGCGGATTCCAAATGGCAAGATCCGCGCCCATCATGTTCTGTTTGTTAATGACGATGCCCGGATGCGAGTCATCAACTTCGATGACGTTCTGGGCGGCGAACGCAGATGTCGCAGAAATAGCGAATGCCGTGCTGCACAAAAGCTGCTTAAATTTCATTTATCCTCCTCAAGAATGGGGTAGGGTTCACTCATGTTCAAAATGTAATAAAAGCGATTTTGCGTTAAGGCCTGATTCTAATGTTTGTTCTTCTTGATAGGACTTTTTTGTTGACGATGTACAAGAGGTATGCCGCAAAAAATGAAATGAGCATGGTGAGAATGTTCGAGGAATCTTTATCGAGAAAGTCTATAAAATCAAAGAATAATTTGTATATAAATATGTGGCACAAATACAATTCTAATGACATTAGCCCGAAGATGGTAAATATTTTATCAATGGTTTTATATTTGTCAAAAAATTTTGCAAGAAGTAAACACAGAACAGGAGTTATGATAATGTAGGGAAGGTACGCTAGGGAACAAGTTTGCAAGGCGTAGAAAAAATAGGTCTGGAATATAAATAAAATAATTGTCGCGATAAAGGCGGCTGTCAATCCAATTGTTTTTAGCTTTTTGGTGAGTCTGATATTGCATCCGTCTTTTGCCCAATGCCCAAAAATCGCGCCTATGAAAAAAATCGGAATCCTTGCATAAGTCAATATAATGAATCCCCCGTAGTTTTTGTTGTTATAGCAAAGAATACAAGTTAATGCGTAGATTAGCATTAAAGAAAGCCCCGCTCCGATAAAATAGAACGATGCTTTATACCCGTATTTTTTGAATAGCTTGAAGTAAACAGGGAATATTGCGTATAGGAATACTATGCAAGAAATAAACCACGATTCGTCACGATACCCAATCCAATAGCCCAGTGTCGTTGCCTTGCATATCAATTGGTAAATGGCCCTAGTGCTAAAATCCATTTGCGCCAAAAAGACAACGCCAATCACAACCCAAAATTCTGGAAGAATGCGGAAAAAACGGCTCTTATAATATTTCTTTAAATTGAAGTTTTTTCTTGAAAGGGAATAGTAAAGTCCGAAACCGGACAAGAATAAGAAAATGTCTACGCCTCCATAACCGACGGACCTGAAAAAATCTATGATGTCGATATCTGTTGGGACGCGTAAATGAAACAGCATAATCCACAATATGGCAAAGCCCATTATGGCACTTCTGTGTTTTGACAATGTCTGTAGTATGCTGTTCACATTATTAATATACTTGATTTTTCAGAAAAGAAGAGTAAAATTATTTCTTCTTTGCAGATAACTTCTTGAATTCGGCGCGGGCCTTTTTCATGTCGGCGAGGAATGCCTCGTTATTGTGCAGACTCGCAAATGCGGCCGACACAAGAATCTTCGAAGCGTCCACATCGCTTTGCCAATGGAACCCTGCGATGACGCGGCTTTGTCCCCATTCGTAGGCGTACTTCAGCAAGGCGTCTTGCGCAGCCGGGTTGATTTCCACAAGTATCATAGCCATGGACCATGCAAGAATTGTATGCCCTGACGGATATGAGCCGTTCTTTCTCAAAGTCTCTTCGTCTTTGGGGACGAGCGTTGGTTCGTTGAAACGGTCGAATGGACGACGCCTCTTGTAATGTTTTTTGGGAACTCTGCCCACCTGGCGCAGTGTTGCGATTCCGCGTTCAATGGCGTTCATGATGGCGGGCGTTTTCGTTGCTGAAACTTCCATGCCGAATGGCTCGCTGAACATCTTGACCATATCTTCTAGATTGTGCGTCGATTGGGCAATAGCGAGCGCGGCGCGAGCGGAGTCTGCGCGCATGGACTTGCCCCACATATATTGCGAAATGTCATACATAAATTGCACAGATGTTGTTTCGGGCGGTGCAGGATAGAAGTTGAGCGCGTTCGGGAGCGCGTCTGCATTGACGTACGGTTTGACATCGGCTGCGAAACTGCAAATAGTAGCTCCGCAAATGGCTAAAACGAAAATGGATTTTTTGAAAAGTGTGATCATATTTTAAAGATATATTTTTGGAATGCAAGAGAATGTTTGCTGTTTGACTTTTGTATGTTATACCATATGAAGTTTAGACTTGTTTTGAAAATTGCGTTACTAATTTTGCTTGTTCTGGTTGCAGGAACACTGTTCTTTCTGTACTATAATAATCGTATTCCTGAAAATGCTTTGGTGTATTATCGCATTAAAGATCACAAGGGTGATATTTCTGTATGGCGAGCCTCTAACTGCGAGATGAATGGGGATGAATTTCACTGTCATGCAGAGCAGTGTCCTGACGATATATTTAAAGGTAATCCGCGTTATCCGTTTTTTCGGAAATATAAACCGGACACCAATACGTATCAAGATACGGCCTACATAAATTTAAATTTTGGTCTGTTTAAGAAAACGAGCTATATTCCTCGTCCTGTATATGCAAAATTTGACACTGCTTATTTTAAAAAACAATTTGCCTCGGTAAAGAGAACTTTTCCTTGTTCTCATTCAAAAAAATTCTCGTCTCCTTATGAGTTGACGGCTATTGATTTGCCTAGAGGCGTGACTTTCTATGAAACAGGAAAGAAAAAAGACTCCAAAAAATCTGCAAAGTCAAAAGAAAAAAATGAACGCAAAGATTCTTTAAGCTCGAATCTCAAAACGGCGCCGACAATACATTCTGTTTCTATTTCTTGTCCTGAGATGCATTCGTTTCCGCACTATACGTGTTCTTGCGACAATTATCCAACTTATTGCGGGAATCCTAAATACACGAATATGCCTGCACTTCCAGAATCTCATTTTTATGCGATGGACGTATTGTCTTTGAGGGATAGCTCTTTCACTTGGAAATTAATATACAAGACTCCGTACAGCGAAGCCGATACGCTGGAAGTTACAACGACAGTCAAGAAGAGAGAGTGATGTGTTTGGGTTCTGAGTTGATTATATCTCCAAGCCTGCTTGTAACATGTACTTTTGTGCGAAGCAATTTGCCTCGTCATCTTTTTGCTGGTTCTTGTTGCCGTAATAGACGTTTTTGATAAAGATGTCCTTTTTGCCGTGAAGCACGATGTGGCCGAGTTCGTGGAAAAAAGTGAACCAGAATGCATTGCGATCTTTGAATCGGTCGTGCAACTGGATGACGGGAATATCCTTGTACCAACGAGCCATGCCGTGAATTGGTGCCGACTTGAAATTCTGTGCATACAGGATCTTGATGCCGAGCGTTGCGCCGAGCTCCTGCAACTTGCGCATGCCATCGTCGATAAAATCTTCGCCCACCTTCGGCTTGGGCAATGCCTTTTTACGACGTAATTCTTCCCACGCGGCAACATCGGTTTTGGCCAATTCTACAAATTTCGGCATGGCCTTTTTGATGGCGGAACGCAGTTTCTTGTCGTCTTGCTTTTCCATCTGGATTTCGTCAGCGAGGATTTCGCCACGGCGCATCCACACAGAGGCTGCATACGGGTCTTCAGTCTCAGCAAGCGAGATGCGGAACGCAACTTTCAGACGGTTCTTATAATAGTAATCTTCCCACTCTTTGGGTGTAGGCACTCCGAAGAACTTGAGAATCGGCAAAATTACGTCTTCCTTATTGTCAAAATCTGCAATCCACTTACGCGGATTGAGTTCATTGATAGGGAAAAACTTGCGCCAAACGGCTTGTTTCTTGAGAGATTTCTTGATTTTTTCACGCCAAAGATCCTCATCGTATTGCTTTTGCATATTAAGCCAACAATATTGAGGGATTCCCGTTCCGCATTCAAGGCTGTAAGCCATTTCTGTGGTTACGCGGCATTTTGCTTTCAGAAGTTCGTTTAAGGTCTTTGGAGTGTAGCCAATTCGAGCGGCGAAATCGTTAATATCCACATCCATTTCCTGAAGTTTTTCTTTAAGAATATTTCCGGGGGACGTTTTGCCCCACAAAACCAATTCTTTTTTTTCTGCCATATAATTCCTCTCTATTTATGATAATCTACAATTTCTATGACTTCGGCTTCGGTAACTTCTGCCCAAATCACGGCCTTGTCCGGTTCTGCACCCCAAATGATCAGTCTATAGGGTTGATCGAGGTCGCATGCCCATTGTCCTTTTCGATTGCCAACAAGCTCGTGAAAACGTCCTGGATAATGCAATAAATCAGCAAAATTTTCGGCAGAAATCAATGAAAAAATTCGATTTCTATAGCATATCGCTCGTTTCTTGCCCATTCGCCTTATTGCATAAGCCTCATCCGTTGCGCAGTGCTCTAACTCTTTATCTCTAAATTCTATTTTCAAGACACCCCCACCGTTAGCCAAAAATCCTATTTGTTAATATAATAAATATTTTTATGGAACGCAATGGGTTTGCTGCTTGTCTATTTTTTGATGGCTTTCTAGAGGACTTCAAAAGCGTAAGGGAAATGTTTGGTATGACGTCCGCGTTTGTCCTCAGCTTTTTCTTCTCCATACAATTCCGCCAAATCGCGATCTATCATGACCTGAACATCGCGTGTGACTGCGATGTTACCCTGTGCCAAATACGCCTAATTGAACGAAGAATCTGTATTTGAAATTTTTGGCGAAGTTCTTTTCAAAACGAATTCCCGCATCTAGGAAATGTCCAGATCTAGAGGGTCGTGCTGAAAAGCGCAAACTTAAATCGTTTGTGTAAGTAAAACTGCGCGCATGGAAACCTTCTTGAATTACATGTGTTGTAAAATGGTTTTGGACGTTAATGCCAAGCCATGAACCCGGTACAAGGGGGATGTAAACCATTCCGCACCAAAAAAAGAGCGGCGCCAAAACCAAAATGCCAGGGCCGCCTGATTCGGAACTCGTTATTTTGTTAGCAATAGCCTCAATCCCATTGAAAAGAAACCATCCTCCTGCGGCAAATAAGGCGTCATCGGAAGCTCCGAAATCGTCAACCCTTAAATGGAGTGGCTCGTATCCGACATGGATTCTATATCCATCTGTAATATTGATTGATAAAACATCAAGAAAAGTAAAAATGGAAAAGTCAAATACATTAGGTGTCGCATAGCCGGCACTAAAGCCTAAGGCTCTAGGCATGTATTCTTCATTATGATGCTCAAGCATCCTGTCCAATTGCTCTTCTTCTGATAAGCCCTTCTTTTCTTGGGCCATGACATTACTGCAGATGCAAAGGACTGCAATGCATATAACACGCTGCAGAAATTGTTGAGAATGTTTGCAAAGTAATATCATGCTTTTTAATATAACAAAAGCGTTTTGGGGTCTTAGGGGAGTCCCCTAGGCGAAGGGGTGATGGAAGACCGCATGGCGGGCTGCAATCAGGGGGATTCTTCCCCCCTTCCACTAGCCACTCTTATAGTCTTTTTCTATCTTACCGCGCACCGCCAGATGTCGTATTTCTGGGGAACCGGGCGAGAACCGCCCATGAAAAAGGAAATTATTATGTCTCAAATCGAACTCACTTTCCCCGATGGCTCCGTACGTTCCGTAGCATCGGGCACAACCGGCCTCGAAATCGCAAAGAGCATTTCTGAAGGTCTCGCACGCAAGGCTCTCGGCGTTAAGCTCGGTGACAAGGTCCTCGACCTCAATCGCCCGCTCACAGAAAGCGGCGCTATCAAGATCATCACCCCGAACAACGACGATCCGGATGCATTGATGCTCCTCCGCCACAGCTGCAGCCACGTGCTCGCCGAAGCTATCTGCGACTTGTTTCCGGGCACTAAGCTCGCTTACGGTCCGGCTATCGACAAGGGTTTCTACTACGATTTGATGACACCGACCCCGATCCAGCAGTCGGATTTCGAGCGCATCGAAAAGCGCATGAAGGAAATCATCAAGGAAGACCGTCCGTTCGTGCGTTGCGAAGTCAGCGCCGAAGATGGCCTGAAGCGCACCGAAGGCGACAAGTACAAGACCGATAACGCCCAGCGCGCACTCGCCCGCGAAGGCAGCGACGGTACGCTCAGCTTCTACGTGACTGGCGAACCGGGCAAGAACTTTGAAGACCTCTGTGCAGGTCCTCATGTACCTTCTACTGGCAAGCTCAAGAATTTCAAGGTGCTCTCCATGTCCGGTGCATACTGGCATGGCGACCAGAACAGCGACCAGCTGACTCGCGTGTACGGTACTTGCTTTGCTGACAAGGAAGGTCTCGAAACTTATTTGAAGTTCCTCGAAGAAGCCGAAAAGCGCGACCACCGCAAGATCGGTAAGGAAATGGACCTCTACCACATCGAAGACCATTCTCCGGGCATGGTGTTCTGGCACCCGAAGGGCACCAAGATGGTGAACGCCCTCAAGGACTACATCCGCGGAAAGATTGACCGTCGCGGCTACCTCGAAGTGATTACGCCGGAAATCGTGAACAAGACTTTGTGGATCAAGTCCGGCCACGCCGACAAGTACAACGAGAACATGTTCAAGACGCTCGCTGGCGACGTGGAAATGGCTGTGAAGCCGATGAACTGCCCCTGCCACATCCAGATTTTCAACACGGGTCTGCGCAGCTGGCGCGACCTGCCGATGCGTCTTGCCGAATTCGGTAAGTGCCACCGTTACGAACCTGCCGGTACGATGCACGGCCTGATGCGCGTGCGCGGCTTTGTGCAGGACGACGCCCACATTTTCTGTACCGAAGACCAGATTGCAAGCGAAGTGGCCGATTTCTGCGCCCTCGTCAAGGAAATCTACCACGACTTCGGTTTCGACGATATCGTCGTGAAGTTCTCCACCCGTCCGGAAAAGCGCGTGGGTTCCGACGAAATCTGGGACAAGGCTGAAGCCGCCCTCGCCGAAGCAACGAAGCTCGCGGGTCTCGACTACATCTTGAACCCGGGCGAAGGCGCCTTCTATGGCCCGAAGCTCGAATTCACGTTGAAGGACTCTCTCGGTCGTGACTGGCAGTGCGGTACGATCCAGGTCGACTTCAACCTTCCGCAGCGCCTTGGTGCCGAATATGTCGGTAAGGACAACCAGAAGCACATTCCGGTGATGTTGCACCGTGCAGCAGTCGGTTCCATCGAACGCTTCCTCGGTATTCTTATCGAAGAATTCATGGGCGATTTCCCGCTGTGGCTCGCTCCGGTTCAGGCTCGCGTGCTCCCGATTTCTGAAAAGTTCGTGGACTATGCAAAGCAGGTCGAGAAGGAACTCGTGAACGCCGGCGTCCGCGTGGAAGTCGACGAATCCAACGAAAAGCTCGGCTACAAGATCCGCCAGTGCGAACTCCAGAAGGTGCCGTACCTCTTGATCGTAGGCGAGAAGGAAGTGGCAGACGGAGTCGTGTCCGTGCGTAAGCGCAAGGACGGGGACAAGGGCTCTATGACCGTAGCCCAGTTCTTGGAAATGACTGCAGAAGACCGCAAGGTCGTCCGCTAATCGCGCGATTCTCGCAAATATTTAAGCGCAGGTTCCTCGTGAGCCTGCGTTTTTTGCGTTTTCTCGAAAAATATTGTAAATTACTAACACAAGCTTTTAGGGGAGCTTATGCACGAAATCTATTTGCGTGAAGTTTATGTCGCTGATATGCTGGGGATCTTCTTGATTCTCGGTGCTATTTTCAGTGGCGCTTGGAAGCTGCAAAAAAAGAACAACGAAGACAAGGTCTTGCTCGGCATTATCATTCTTGTGATTACGGCTTGCATTGCCGATGCAATTACTTTTTCCGTTGACGGTCTTACGGGGCCTGGCGTGAAGGCGCTGGCTTATGTTTCGAACAATATCCTCTTTTTGTCCAACATGGCGATTGGTCCCCTTTGGGTGATGCTGATATCTTTGCACATCAATGGAGCTGTGTCCAAATTCCAGCGAATTTTTATGCTGTGTGTTTGCGGTGCGATTACAGTTTTGATGGTCGTGAATTTTTTCAATCCGATTATCTTTGACATCAACGAACGGAATGTGTATACCCGTGGCCCGCTATTCATGGTAAAGAACTTACTTGAGGTAGTCCTTATGGCGGATGGCGTTGTCATTTATTTAATCAGCCGTTACAAGAGCGGTGGTGTCAAGTTTTTCCCGGTTTTACATTTTGTGTGTCCTATATTTATTTGCGTCTGCTTGCAGATGTTCTATTACGGCATCTCTACGATTTGGGTGGGCATCGCCGTTGGTTACACAAGCTTGATGCTTGCCTTGCAGAACGAGAATATTTTTATCGATAAGCTGACGGGGCTTTATAATCGTTATTACCTGGATAAAGTTTCTGGAGAGCTGAAACGCAAAAGGAAAATCACGATGATGATGCTCGACATGAATGATTTCAAGAGCATCAACGATAACTTTGGCCATTCTCAGGGCGATGACGCATTGGTTTCGCTGGCGGAAGTCTTGGAAAAAACGGTCGGAGCTCAAGGGACTGTGGTCCGTTATGCGGGCGATGAATTTGTGATAATCTTGAATAACGGCGACGAGGATGCTGCTGAAAAATGCAAGTTGCAAATCAAGAAAAATCTGGAAGAATTCAACGAAACCCATAAAAAGAAGTACAAACTATCCGCTTCGATTGGCGTGGGTGTCTTTGATTTGGAAAAGGGCAATGTTGATAAAATTATGGAAAAGATTGACAAGCTGATGTACGAAGATAAACGTGCATATTATGCCTTGACGCATCACGATCGCCGTCGCGGTCGATAAAAAAAATGCCGGCTCTAGGATTTCTAGCGCCGGCTTTAAATTTATTTCCAATCAATTTTTAGAGTCTTGATGAGCGAATCTAGACGATTTGTTAATTGCGCTGCTCCTTTATCGGCAAGATGGTCGCAGTTCAATGCCATTTCGTCTGTGTAGTCGTGGTCGCCCATCTTGTTTTCGTCCATCAGTATGAAGTGTTTGTATTTATCCTGGAACTTCTGGATTTTTTCAATCATCTTCTTGGCGATCGAGCGACGGAGACCATAGCGCCCGAATGCTCCTGTACTTCTATAATCGGGGGATTGCGGGAAGATGATGCCGATGAGGTATAGATTCTTGCTTTCGGCTTCCTGGATAAAGTCTTCGACTTCTTCGAGGAGCATGTCGGAGGGGTCTTTGGTGATTCCGTCCATGTTCGTGGAGTCCACGTAAACGGGGCTGCCTTGCCAACCATCGCCAGAGTCCTCGACATGGCCAAGCATTGTCTGTTCCGTTTCTCTGATATCGCTGTTTTCGCCGTAGGAATCACGAGTCAGTTCGTACAAGCCTTCCGGATAGCCGTCTGCCCAGAAATTGTGATTGGCGTCGTAGATGAATCCCGTGGAGTGTTCAAAAATCAATTTCCAGAAGCTTGGCATTTCGAAGTGGCGCCAGAACAGGATGTCAATATCGATGGAAACGGCAACGACTTTCAGTTTTGGCAAGAGATTGACTCCGTACTGGAACAGTAATTTCTTGGCGACAGACAAGTCTACGGCCGCGTTAGACATGTTGATGGAGAATATATCCTTGTTCTTGTTTAAAATGATGGGATTGAATCCGGCCCATGGTCTTGAAGAACCCGAAACGAGAACGTTGATAGAGTCGCGGTGCTTGTAAAGTAATTCCATATCGTAGCGGCTCATGGTTGTGCTCATGTCGCCTGTGTAGGGGCAGTTGAGCTCGTACATGCCGGCACTATCGATGTTTAGTTTTGTTTCAAAATTCTGGAGCTTGCCAATCCAAAAATCGGGATGCCATAGTTCCGCACCGCTTGCGATTTCTGTGACGCTTGAATCGTTTGTATTGACGAGGACGATTTTGGGGTGGGCGCCATCGATGTCTGTAAGCGTTGCCACGGCGAAATTCTCGCTGTTGTGGACCCATTCCGTGTGGTCAAACGTGTAGCCTTTGGGCGCCGGAATCATCTTGACGAGTTTCCCCGTGCTGTCGGCTATTAGCATTTGTTCGTGCGTGTTGTATTTTGCGCCCGAAAATTCTTTTCCGGTTTTTCCGCCAAAGTCCAGGAATAGCGTCTGCTTTGTCAATTCAGAAAGCGATGCGTTGCAGGCCTGTTCTTCGTTGTACCACGTTTGATTTTTGCCGTTTACGTTGGCGCGGAGAAGTCTTGCTCCCGAAACAGCGAGCTTGCCGTCAGCGCTGATGCCGCCGTTGAATGTCCCGTTGAAGAGCTTCTTGGGCGTTTCGAATTTACCATCTGCGAATTTGACGCTCCATGTAGATGCGTTTTCCCATTTTGCCTTGTCGGAATTGTTGTCGGCGCTTGAGACGTAAACGATTTCGGTGTCGCCTTCGTGTACACGCCAGCGCGGGATTGCCGCACTCTCAACATCTAGTTTGTATTTGAGTTCCGTGGAATCAAGGCGACGAACGTAAAGCTCGGATGTTCCCGAAATGCCCTCGTACTTTGTTGAAAATGCAACAAATCTTCCATCAGGCGAAAGGGTGGGGTGGTAGGCGTCGATGGTGTCTATGATTTCAGATACGGTCGGGGTGCCGTTCGTGAAGTTGATTATTGCAATGTTGCCGGTTTCGTCATTGCGGAAAACGAGTTTGTTGTGATAGGTCTTTGTCGATTTCCTTAATTCTGCCGATGTCGTAAGAGCATTGATGGGCGATGCGATGGCAATGCCCTTGGCGTTCATCCAGACGGCATCTGGAATTTTGCCGAAGGCGAGTCTGAATCCGACGTAGTTTGCCTTGGTCGATGAGGTGACTGTATAAACGTCTCCGCGGTTGTCAAGCGTCATGGCGGCGGGCTCGTTGCGGTAGCTGCCACCCTTTACGACTCGTTCACCGATGTTGCCTCCATCGGGAGCGCCCACGTAGTTGGTAATTGTCGTATCGCGAAATGCGCCCATCCAGTCGTTGACCCATTCCATGGCGTTTCCGGCAAGGTCGCAAATGTCGGCTGTAGAATCGGCGGTGCAGGGCTTGTGCAACTTGTAGTCGGAATTGTCCGCGTTCCAGCTTTTGTGCGGTTCCCAATTGTTTGAAGCGACTAGCGTCCATTCTGCTTCGGTGGGGAGTCTGTAGGAATTGCGGTCGGCATGGAATTCGTAACCGGCGAGCTCTGTGCAATGCCCGTCGGAATCAAACGTTGCCGAGGTGTAGCTGTAAGCGGTGTCGAGTTTTTCGCTTTTGCTTTTTTCGTTCGCAAAAAGGACGGCGTCAAAAAAGGTGATGTTTGTTACAGGGAGTTCTGCGTTTTCACATTTGTGATTCTTGACGAGCTTTGCAAAATCACCGCAGGTGACTTCGTGCTTGTCAATCGAAAAGTCGTAAGCGAAATTGGCCTTCAGTTTTGCGCCTAACCTAACCGTTGAGTTTTGGGTGCTTATCAGTATCATCCCATTGTGTTCTTTGTCATTTTCAATGGAAATGTGTATAGACTCGGCAGACGATGTTCCGCTGTCGGAACAACCGATTAAAACCCCTGCGCAAACGATTAGTGCTGGCCATTTCATAGTCAATCAAAATCCTTTTAAGGCTATGGGACAAAATATAAAATTTGGTCAGCCAAAAAAAATGCCGGGTAGTGCTTGTACCCGGCGTAAAAAGAAACTTAGCGGATTTTATTCTTCCTTGACGAACATGTCCTTGCCGACACCGCAAATGGGGCAGGTCCAATCGTCCGGTAAATCTTCAAAGGCTGTGCCCGGCGCAATGCCGTTATCCGGATCGCCTACAGCGGGATCGTAAATGTAGCCGCATGCATCGCACTTGTATTTTGCCATAAAATTCTCCTTGCTTAATTGTGCTCTTTTTAAACTATATAAATAAATGGTAGAAAGTCAGATTTTTATATTTTTTTTGTGTTTGTGACGACCCGAGTATATATTGCCGATATTTCTGCGTTGAAAGAAACGCCTGTTTTTGAGCGTTTTTTGGGGCAGGTTCCCGAATATCGCCAAAAAAAGGCAATGTCGTTTAAGTTCCCTAAAGGGAAAATGCAATCACTTGGCGTTGGACTTTTGCTCCAGATGGCATGTCGCGATGCTGGGTTTGAAGGCGCGGACAATCATATTGCGTATGGCGAAAATGGCAAGCCGTATTTGAAGGATTTCCCGGAGGTGCATTTTAATTTGTCGCATTCGGGCGAACGCGTGATGTGCGTGATTTCGCCATTTGAAGTCGGCTGCGATGTGGAAATTATCAAGGGCGACCGCGGCAAGCTTGCTGAGCGTTTTTTCAAGCCCGAAGAATCTGCATGGATCAAGCATTTCGAAACTCTCGAAGCGCAGTCTGAGGCGTTTTACAGACTGTGGACGCTCAAGGAATGTTATATGAAAGTGACGGGGCGCGGCCTCTCGCTCATGCCAGATATGTTTGCGCTACACATGGATGAACTCGAGAATGTGACGCTGTTTCACGAAGGCAAACGCCCGGAATATTCATTCCGGGAAATCGACTTGCACGATGGCTACCGCTATGCTTATTGCATCAAGAACGACGGCTTTATTGCACCGTCCGAAATAAAGCAAGTGCAGTTTACTTGATAACTCTAATATAATCGACGAGCATTTCGTTCGGGAACTGTGAATCGTCTACTTCAAAGCCGGGCCAGTTGCCTGCCACGGCGACATTCAGCAAGAAGAAGAACGGCTTGTGGAATTCCTCGGTATCGCCTTCGTTGCCTTCAATTAGAATCTCGTGGTACATGAAGTCATCGACGAACATGCGGATGTATTTCTCGTCCCACGTGAATTTGTACGTGTGGAACTGCGTGATGTCGAGGTCAAATTTCTGGTTGCGGTAATCGCCGGTGTTATTGCCGTAGGTCGCGTATTCGGTGCCGTTTGCCCAGTGGTTTGTACCGTAGATTTTGTTTTCGCTATTGACTGCTTCGATGATGTCTATTTCGCCGCAGGCGGGCCATCCGACTGTGTCGAAGTTTTCGCCGAGCATCCAGAATGCAGGCCAGATTCCCTTGCCGGTCGGGAGTGCAATGCGCGCTTCTACCGTGCCGTACTTGAACGCAAATTTGCCTTTGGTGAGCATGCGGGCGGAGGTGTACTTTTGACCTTCGTAGTCTTCTTTCTGGGCGCGGATGTGCAAGACGCCGTCCTTGACGTAGGCGTTTTCTTTACGGTCGGTGTAGTATTCCCATTCGTTGTTGCCCCAGCCGCTTGCGCCTGTGCCGATGTCGAATGTCCATTTGTTTAAGTCTATGGATTCACCGTCGAATTCGTCGTTCCAGAAGTATTCTGCGGCGGGTTCTTCGCTGCTTGAAGAAGTTGTTTCCGAGCTGCTTGAGGAAACCGTTTCGGAACTGCTGGAAAATTCAATTGTCATGCTGCTTGAAGATGCCGCGGAGCTTTCAATGACGTTGTCGATTGAACTTGATGATGCTGCGGCAATTTCAGAACTGCTTGACGATTGAACTGCCGCGCAACTTGAGGACTCCGTGGAACTTTCTGCGGGTCCCGCGAAACTGGGTGACGCATCATCGGAACATGCTGCTAAACAAGCGATTAAGGCGGCACATCCCATTGCAACAAACTTATAAACCATAAAACCAACCCCTTACTTTTCTAATTACTTTGCGTCCGGATCTTCCGGGTGGACACGTGCAATCACGCCAACCGTTGCTCGCGTAGCCTTAACCAAGTCTGCCGGCGCTACTTTCAACTGCAAACCACGTTCGCCTGCGCTCACGTAAATGTACGGGAACTGCATCGCTGTCTCGTGAATGAAAATGGGGTAGTTCTTCTTGAGTCCGAGCGGGCTGCAGCCGCCACGAATGTAACCCGTCAGCGGAGTCAAATCCTTGAGCGGGACGGTGTCGATTTTCTTGTTGCCGCTTACTTTGGCAGCCCCCTTCAAGTCCACTTCGAGATTGCCTGGAACAACGCAAATAAGGTAACCAATCTTGTCTCCATGCACGAGAATCGTCTTGAAAACCTGGTTGATATCTTCGCCTAGGCTGTCGGCCACGTGCTGTGCGCCAAGGTCGTTTTCATCAACCTTGTATGGGATTAGTTCGTATTGAATCTTCTGCCTGTCCAAAATGCGGGCGGCATTAGTCTTTTTGATGTCCATAAATTCCTCAAAAGCGGGTTTAAACCCCTTGAATATTCCAATTTCAAATATAAATCTTTGAGGGTACCGGTTGCAATAGTTGTAAGTGAAAGCTAAATTAAAAAAGTGTAGTTGTATGGTGTTTTGGTGGAGAAGGAGTATTCTATGGACGTAATGAAGATTGACTATGACTTGTTCAAGAAAATCTTGAAAGAGATTCCATCGAATATTTTCTTCAAGGACACCGAATGCCGCTACGTTTTTTCGACGCATTACTGGCGCCACCTTCAAGGTGCCGAGGATCCTTCGTGGGATATTGCCGGCAAGACCGACCTGGAAATCCGCAAGGATAAGGAAAACGCAAAACTCGCGATGGAACAGGATCGCGAAATTCTCCGTACAGGCAAGGGAACGCAGTACGTCATTGAAATCAATCAGGATGGCGTGACTGAATTTTTGGAACTCATCAAGAATCCGGTTCGCGATGACGATGGCAATATTATTGGTATTGTGGGTCTTATCAACAACGTGACCGAAAAAGTCTTGCTCGAAAAGAAACTCGAAAAGTATGCTCACACCGACATGCTCACGGGCTTGTACAACCGTAATTATTTTGAAGAATGGGTTTCGAACCCTGTAAAACCAGAAATGTGTCCGATGTGCGTGATTTCTGCGGACTGCGACGGTTTAAAGAAAACGAACGATACGTACGGACATGCTATCGGCGATGAACTGATTCGCCTGACGGCATCGCTGTTCCGCGTGGTGCTCCCTGAAAATGCGGTGATGTTCCGCGTGGGCGGTGACGAGTTCTTCCTTGTGCTCCCGAATACGACGCAAGAAGAATGCAAAAAGTATATCGACAACATGAACGAAGTTTCTCGTGCGTTGCTTTTGAAGGGCAAGCCGATTTGCGTTTCTTTGGGCTCTTGCGAAATTCCGTCGCCGTCACTCAGCTTTATGCAGGCTATGGAAACTGCTGATAAGCGAATGTACATGGAAAAGAGTACAAAGTACTCTGAGCCGAAAGAGTAATTGAAGTTTGAATGATAGATTTCCCATGAAGCGAAATTATAAGGCGGTGCTGTTTGGCAATGGCACCATGGGCGAACGCCATCGCAAGTTTTTTGAATATTCCGGTGTACAGTTCCTTAAAATTTTTGACATAGAAGATTTGGATAGCGCAGGGAATGTGCGTGCTTCGCTTGTTGATGAATTTATTTCTAGCGAAAAGATTGATTTTGCCGTGATTGCATCTCCGGCGACAACGCATTACGAGTATGCAAAGCTTTGTTTGAAACGTGGAATCTCCGTATTTGTAGAAAAACCGCTTGCAACGCTTGGTGCGCAAGCGCAAGAATTGGTGGATTTGGCTATCCGCAATAATGTGATTTTATTTGTGGCTCAGTCGGAATGTTTTAATTCGGTTTTCTTGAATTTCCGCAAACATTTTATGAATGAAATCGGAGCCGCGGGTTCGTCGTTCCGTTTGGAATTCCGTCGCGAACACAAGTATTCTGCGCGTTGCCGCGATGTGAACGTGGCGCTCGATTTGTTGGTGCATGACTTGAGCCTTTGCCTTTCGATGTTTGCCTATGACGATTTGAATGTGGAAAAGTTCACGATTTCAAAAAACGAAGACCGCGCGCAAATGCAGATAAGCATTGTAAAAGGCGCTTATGCTGGGGCTGAACTCGACTTTATTGTAGACCGCAATAGCGATATCGATGTGCGGACTATCTCTGTGGAATTCGGGGGCGATGGTGGCCCAGCTTGCGATTACTCGGTGAGCCTTGCACCGAATGACGAAAATGGCGAGGTTATCCATGTTTCGGATTCGCTCGAAAACGAACACAAGTTCTTTTTGAAGTTGATGGTGGGCGCCTGTTCTGAATGGGGTAGGCGAGCCGCGCAAAGCGCCGCGAACGCCGTCAAGCTCGCGACAATTTCTACAGCGTCATCCTAAACGAAACAATTATTCGTCACTAAAAAAGTCCGCGACTTTCATCGCGAACTCTTCTGTAATAACGTTTTAACCTGCGTCTACTTTCGTCTTTCGTCTGTAGGACCGCAGGTCCGTTCTTTCGTCTAAGCTTACAGCTTAATGCTGCACGGCTTGGCGTTCCAGATTTCTTCGGCGTACTGCTTGATGGTACGGTCGGAGCTGAACTTGCCCATACGAGCGACGTTGAGGATTGCCATTTCCGCCCAGTGCTTCTTGTCCTGGTAAGCATCGGCAACCTTCTTCTGCATATCCACATAGCTGCGGAAGTCTGCGCAGAGCATGTACGGGTCATGCGACAAGAGCTTTTCTGCAATGTGCTTGAAGGTTTCCGGATGATCCGGGCTGAAGAAGCCAGAAGTGATAAGGTCAATTACGCGGCGGAGATCGTCGTCATGTTCGTAGAAGTCGCGCGGACGGTAACCCTTAGCGAGAAGGTCCGTCACTTCTTCAACGGTGAGACCGAAGATGAAGATGTTGTCGTCACCGACTTCTTCCTTCATTTCCACGTTAGCGCCGTCGAGCGTACCAATCGTGAGAGCGCCGTTCAAAGCAAACTTCATGTTACCCGTACCCGAAGCTTCGGTACCAGCGGTAGAAATCTGTTCGGAAAGGTCTGCGGCTGGGATGATCTTTTCGGCGAAGGACACGCGGTAGTTCTCGAGGAACACCATCTTGAGCTTGCCCTTGCAATCCGGATCAGCGTCGATGATAGAAGCCACAGCGTTAGCAAGACGGATAATCTGCTTAGCCATCCAGTAACCCGGAGCGGACTTACCACCGATCATGATGGTGCGCGGCATGATTTCCTTGCCGTCCTTCACCTGGATGTAAAGGTGGATGGCATGGAGAATGTTCAAGAGCTGGCGCTTGTATTCGTGAATACGCTTGACCTGCACGTCGAAGAACGTGTTCGTGTCGACATCGACATTCTGCGTTGCCTTGAGGTACTTGGCGAGGCGTTCCTTGTTCTGCTTCTTGACTTCCATGAATTTCTTCTGGAAATCGGCGTCCTTGGCGAACTTTTCGAGCTTCTTCAAATCGTCCAAATCCTTGACCCAGGATTCGCCAATCTTAGAAGTGATGAGTTCGGACATAGCCGGGTTAGCCTTGCGGACCCAACGACGCGGTGTCACGCCGTTTGTCTTGTTGTTGAACTTTTCAGGCCACAGTTCGTAGAAGTCTTTGAAGAGCGTGGTCTTGAGGAGGTCGGAGTGGAGTGCTGCTACGCCGTTCACAGCAAAGGAACCCACGATGGAGAGGTATGCCATGCGGACCATCTTGCAGCCGCCTTCTTCGATAAGGCTCATGCGGGCGAGACGAGCGTTGTCGCCAGGCCACTTCATGGAAACCATGCGGAGGAAGCGGGCATTGATTTCGTAAATGATCTGGAGGTGACGCGGCAAGAGCTTTTCGAACAAGCTTACCGGCCACTTTTCAAGAGCTTCCGGCATGAGCGTGTGGTTCGTATAAGCGAACGTGTGCGTTACGATGTCCCAAGCTTCGTCCCATTCGAGGTTTTCGATGTCGAGGAGGATGCGCATCATTTCGGCGATAGAAATTGCCGGGTGCGTATCGTTCAACTGGATGGCGACCTTTTCCGGGAAGAGCTTCCAATCGTTGTTGTGGAGCTTCTTGAAGCGCTTGATGATGTCCTGCAAAGAAGCAGAGCAGAGGAAGTACTGCTGCTTGAGGCGGAGTTCCTTACCGTTCATGGAAGCGTCGTTCGGGTACAAGACCTTGGAAATCGTTTCGGAAAGTTCCATGTCCTGCACAGCGGCGATGTAGTCACCGTTGTTGAAGTAGCTAAGACCGAAGTCGTCAGCGGACTTGGCGCTCCAGAGGCGGAGGTTGTTCACTGTGTTGTTCTTGTAACCCGGGATCGGCGTATCGTACGGGAGGGCCATCACGTAGTCCTTCGTTTCCCAGCGGTTGCGGAGGCGACCGTTTTCGTCCATCCAGCTGACCACGTAGCCGTAGAACGGCACCTTGATAGCGTTAGCCGGGCGGGCGATTTCCCACGGGTTCGGGAGGCGCAGCCAGTTATCCGGCTGTTCTTCCTGTTCGCCGTTCACAATCTTCTGGCTGAACATACCGTATTCGTAACGGATGCCCATACCGGTTGCCGGAAGTTCGAGCGTAGCCATGGAGTCGAGGAAGCAAGCTGCCAAACGGCCAAGACCGCCGTTGCCAAGCCCTGCGTCCACTTCCTGTTCGCGGAGTTCTTCGAGCGTCATGCCGATTTCGTCAAGAGCTTCCGTCACGGCGCTTTCGACGTCGAGGTTCAACACGGAGTTGCCGAGCGTACGGCCAATCAAAAATTCGAGAGAGAGGTAATAGACGCGCTTGACGTCTTTTTCGTAATAGGTGTTCTGCGTCTTGATCCAACGGTCAACAAGACGGTCACGCACGGCGTAAGCCACAGCGAGGAACTTTTCGTGGTCCGTCACCGTGTACTTGCTGCGGGCGAGCGTGTGGTGGATGTGGTCGGTAAATGCCTTGCGGAAGGCTTCCGCATCGGTACCGAGCACGGTAATGTCACTTGCATTCTTGGTAGTTTTAGCCATAAATCTAACCTGCCTGGTATTGTTTATTCAATCCAAGGAAAAGTTTAGAAATTTTTACGAGATTTGCAATACGTTAATTCTGTAAACCACAGTTGTAAGCCTTTCCAGAATGTGTAAAGGATGTGGGCTATCGATGGGAGTATGTGCTGTATAGGAAACCTGAAAAATCGTATAGGCGATTGCGGAGCGAAATTGGCTTGATGACTGTGGCGCTGTCCGCGTACGAAAGAACCCAACGGTAAAGTAGTTCGTTTGCCTCGACCTTCATCGTGACGCGTAATTGACCGTTTTTCAGCTCCTCGACTTTCATGGAACGGTGGAACGGCTTTTCATCAAGGTAGAATTTGGCGCTTGGGTCGAAAATGATTTCGACATCTTCGGCTTTCGGATCTTGCGTGCCTAAAATAGCGGAACCGAGCATGACACGCTTGCGGAGTGTTTCGATAACTTTAGGATTTTCTTGGAATGTTTCTTTGGTGAGCTCGACGCTTTTGATGCGACGGAACTTGAGAACGTACGTCTTACCCGGATTGCTTTGCGATTCGCAGCCGATGTAAATCTCGTTTTGATAAATGATGATCATCAGCGGAATGCGCACTTTCTTTTCCACTTTTTCTGGGGTAGCGTATTCCACTAGAATTTTACGGTGATCGTGAATGGCTCGCAAAATGGTCTTGAGTTTGTCGCTCGCGTCTTCCTCGAAATTTGGTGGTGTTCCCATAAAGAGAATTTTTGTATTCAGAGCATCGGAAACTTGCTGGAGCGCTTTCCGTTCGCTTGCTGGCAGAGTCTTGTTGATCTTTTCAAGCAATGCGAAAATCAGTTCGCTTGTCGCGGGGTAGATGTTGGCAATGCGCTGCAAGAATACGAAATGCAGCATCGTGTTTTCAAAATTCGGGAACAGCAGGCGGTCTGCCGTCTTGATGGCGGACTGATAGGCGAATGAACGCCCTTTGCCGTGCGTTTGTATGTACGCTCCGTTGTTCATGGACACGAGAAAGCTCATGTCGCGCTGCACATTGCGGCGTTCTCCCTCTGGAATCTGCAACACTTCCATCAAATTACTGATGGAATAGCTCTTGTCTGGATTCGAAATCAAGTGAGCAAAAAGTTGAACAGTGCGTTCCCCGCGAGTTTTCTCTGCCATAATAAACCTCTAAATTTTGTTTGACAGCTTCTTCGTCTCTTCCAAGAACAGATCGAAATCGCTTTTCAAATTAGCCAATTCCTTTTGGCGGAAAAGCTTGTATTCATGTTCCGCTTTCTCCATAGCTTCGTCGTGGCTTATTTTGCCTTTGCCTTCCAAAATTTTCCGCTGGCTCATGATGATTTGATTGTCGAGAGCTTTAACCCAGTCCTGCATTTTCATGGGCTTTTCATCCAAGGCTTGCAATTCGGCGAAATCAAGGAATTGCGATACCATCAGATTCAAACGCTGGAGTTCTTTTTCCGAAAGGTAGTTTTTTGCGATTTTTACATCGTCTTCTGTGATGTAGTCGCCCCTGAAATTTGTCATGCCAACGAATGGTTTCTCGCTGTCAACTCGCTCGTAGATAAGCTCTGCTGCGGTATGTTCGTGAACTGCGTAATGCAGTTTGTTTTGAACGGTAGCAAAGAAATCCTTCGTAATTTTTTTGCGGGGATCGTAGTCGATGGACGTTGCGTAGATGTCCGTGACTTGCTGATAGAAATTGCGTTCTGATGAACGGATGTCGCGGATTCTCTGCAAAAGTTCCTTGAAATAGCGGTTCCTGCCATTTTTGAGCCTTTCGTCGTCAAGGGAGAACCCCTTCTGGATGAATTCATGCAACCTTGCTGTGGCCCACCGTCTGAACCTTGTGGCAACAGGGGATTGGACACGATAGCCGATGGCGATGATGACATCGAGGTTGTAATGAGCGATCTTTCGATGAACCTGTCGTTTCCCCTCTTGTTGAACTAACAAGAAATCCTTGTGAGTTGCCTCCTTGGGCAGTTCCTCGTCCTTGTATATGTTGTCGATGTGCAGGCTTATATTTTGCTGAGAGGTTTCATACAGCTCGGCTAGCTGAACCTGTGTCACCCATACATCTTCGTCGGCAAAACGCACGGAAATATCTGTATTGCCGTCTTTGTCGTGGTAAAGCAGAAAAGTGTTTTCTAATTCGTTCTTCATACTGCACAAATATATACTGTAATGTTTGGCTCTGTCAAGTCGATCCGTGTAATTTTTATAAAACTGCGTAAATGCTAGGTCACAAAATCAATTAAGTCCAAATACATCATACGAGTTTTAAGAGATTGACATTCATCAATGTGGAAAGCTTCTTTTCCCCAAAAGTTGCTTGGAATAGAGATAGGCGTCATTTTTGAAAAAATCGTCTAAATCGCTATCGCCACATTGAAACGAAGAAAGGTCTGTTTTACTATCGATGGGGTAGATTGTGCAATCAGATGCTAAAAGGATTCTTTCCATTATGAGCCTCTTGATAAGAATGGGTACGAGCGACCATTTCGTCGATTTGGGCGAAATTCAAGAGCCATAACTCCTCCACAATTTAGATTTATTTAGAGTTATAGTCAACATCGGTTAATTCTCCTTTCCCCGCGGACACGCAAAAACAGCGAGGCTTTAAAAACTATAAAATGCTCATATGAGCACTAGAAAATATAAATCCGTAAATAGCGATTGTCAAGAGCCGCGAAAAAAAATTCCCTATACTCAAATTACGACATTATTTGTCGCAGTAAAATAGTAATTTTGAAGAATAACAATTTTACGAGAAAAACATAAAAGAGGCTTTATGAGAGGACGTTACATCTATCAATTGGCGGCGACAATCCTGCCGAACGGCTTAGGGCGCGAAACGGTCGTGCACGACTTGGGTATTTTCACATCGCTTCGCACCGCCGAAAAAATTATGCGCGAGTATGTCACGGAGGGCAACTTCTATTGCCCCGTCTACAGTTTTTCCATCATGTTCCTACCGGTGAACGATGATTTGGAATATCAGTCTGAACGCCAAATCAATATCTATTCGCCTGCGGGTGAATTGCAAATTTCGGAATTCAACATGATTTCTTGCAATGGCGCTTGGAGTAACCGAATGAATATTGACATCAGAGCCATCATTGATATTGGACCGTTTAAAAAGCCGTATTTTGTTCTGTACAATCATTGGCGTCGTGGGCTTGCGACCAAGTGCGCCCGCATTTCTTTTTTGGAGCCTAAATACGAACTGGGCGCGTCGTACAACAAATCGGTTTGGTTCCTGGATGAAAATGAGAAAAAGATGCTCGTCAGGTTTTTGAAAGCGGGGAAACATTCTCCGCATGAAGCTGAACCCTCAAATAATTGGCGACTTGCCATCGGAGCCTTCAACAACGAAGTCCGAAACGATGACGATAGTCGCATTTTGCCTTATGACCTCCCGATTCCTGACTACACAAAACTGGAGCCGTGATGACTAGAATTTTATCACGACCCCCACGGTGGGACATCCTCGAAAAATTCTATCGTGTTTTTGATAAAGGCCGCAAACGCGGTTGCGTTGAACAGTGGCAAAAAGAAATGCCCAAAAACCTTTTGGAACAGGAACTATTCGATACCAAAATACACATCGAATTCTTGACCGACCGTCGAGAAAAACTGAACAAGGAATTTCGCTGGACATTCGCAAACATGAAAAAGCTAATCACGATGGACCAGCGCATCCGTGAACTCAACAACGAAATCAGCCGCACCTTCAATGCCACGAAAAAGGACATCGCCGGGCTCGTCGCGCAAAAACACGAGTGGTATAAAGAATACGAACTCGAAGCTGAAATTTGTCCCGCAAACGATTGGAGCATCGCCGGTGAACACGAATACATCAGCGATTTACTTTTCTGGTATGTCAATTGGGATGCCATCAACATTCTTGCAAATACAAACGAAGATCATCACGAACGCCACAAGGCTTACAATGTTCCTGCCTGGAAGCAGATGATGCTTATAGACAAGTTTGTCGAAGACGGAGTTACTTGGGAACTCGATGCATTGCTTTACGACACTGATGCTAGCCTATACAGTTTCAAGGATGTCGTCCGATTCCGCCCAGAGCAATTTGAAGTGCGGTATAAGTTGAGCTTTTAACATTAAAAAGGAGGCTGCTTCGTTATGAAAAAGGCGAGAAGATTGCTTGATGAATTCTTGGAGAATAACAAGAATTTATTTAAACAGCATGATTTGGAAATTGATGCTGATGAAATACACGATGGTCAGCCTCAAAATGCTTATGCATTTGTTGATGTCTTTGAAAAGTGCGATGAAAATAAAAATGGGTGGAATGTACATCCTTTCCCAGGACCGATTTGTTTAAGGATTGGATGTTGTGCGGCTGCAAATAATGGCTGTGGTTGCTTTTGCCTTTCGTTCTTTATCCCGATGGCGCTTGTTGGGCGGATTCCCGAGAAAATGGTTGATTTGATAATCCCGCACAATCCAGATAAATGGACTGAGAAAAAATGGAATGGGACAGATTCTATTTTGATTAAACCTGAGCATTTTCGGCAATTGACTCTTGAAACGATTGGAGTTCGTTTTGATGGATTGAACTATGATGAAAGCCAAGAAATTGAATCAGATGATGTTCAAAAAATGATTGTTGAGAAAACTGCGCAATTGGAAAATGGAACATCGTGGTTTTATTCCTATTTCTTTGACAAGAATGATGCAGAGAGTGTTTTCGAAGAGCTTTTTGATGACATTATGCCGATATTAGAAAGTAAAAATTCAGATTGGTATGAATGCGTTGCTGAAATCCAGGCTCGTCGAGGTCAAGGACTTTTTCGGCGTCAGATGATGAAATATTGGGAAAATAAATGTGCGTTTACGGGATGCGATAATCCTGAATTGTTGGTAGCTTGTCACGCAAAGCCTTGTGCTGCGTGTGAGAATGTCGAGCAACGAATGAGTCCATATAACGGATTTTTGTTAAGGACTGATATTGCTTATTTGTTTAATAAAGGGCTCATTACTTTTCTTGATTGCGGTCTTATAGTTATTTCTAAAAAGCTAAGCGACGAGGACCAGAAAGCTTTTGGACTTTATGGCGATATGTCTATTCGGAAACTTGATGAAAAAAATCGTGAGTTTTTGCATTACCACCAAAAATATGTTTGGCAAGATCGCGATAGGGGCGAGCTGATTTTGAAGATGAATGGGTATCTGTGATTCTATGTTGGAATAAGAATTACTGAATTTTGAAGGAAAATGAGTATAGATTTAAAGGAGGTGTATAATCTAAAGAAGGGGAAAATATGTTTTATAGCAATAAATTACATAACAAGTCTAATATACAAAAATTGACTTTAGATGAACTTGTTAATCGATTGTCTTGTAAATCGGATGTCTTTGTCGTATCCTGTTTTTATGGTTTGGACACTATCCAAAATTTTTTTGATAAAATGTATGATTGTGGAAGACAAGGTCGCTCAACAACCGTAATTGTTAGTTCGCAGGGTAGTTCCACAGATCGATTAATTTCAATTTTAAAAGATTTAACACGCGTTAAATTACATCAAACGCAGAAATTATATGTTTATGAAAATTCTTCTTTACTCCACACAAAATTATACCTATCAATGGATTCTAATGTTTCAAAAAACACATGTTGTTTAGTTGGTAGCCTGAATCTAAGTGATAATGCTTTTTCTTCAAATGAGGAAATTTTAGTTGATATTGCAGAAACCAAAGACAAAAAAGCAGCAAGTGATTACATAGATTCCATTCTTTATGAAAATGACAAAAGTTTGATAGATGTAAAAGAGTTGCAGAACGAAATGAAAGGCATAAAGGATATAGATGCTTTTTTAAAAGCTAAATATGCGAAGAAATGTGAGGCTATTTTCAATGGCACATTAAAAGATTTTATTGGTAATGGTTATATATTTTTTAAAGCGCAACGAAACTTTTCGCTGACATATCCCCAAAAATCATTATGGGATAATTGGCTTTCAAATATTGACCCGCAAAGCAGGAAAAATCTTATTCCTAATACGAAGAATCCTCGATTAAATGTTTATGATTTACTAGGAATCAATGAAGAAATTGATGAAGCTGATACTATCTATATAAAGCAAAATTCGGTTGAAACCAATTTGGGCTATTGGGTGCCCACAGGGAAAAGACATGATTTTATTCAAGAAACTATAAATAAGATTACGGATCAACGAAAAGAGAGGTATGATAGTATTAATAATATTCTAATTCAAAATAGAGAAAATCTTTCAAATGATACTTCAAAAAGACTAAAGGATTCTTTTGATAGATTAAATATGTTGTTGACAGAAGATAAAAAGCTCAAAGAAAATGATTTTGACGAGTTAAAAGAAGAATTCTGTCGTTTTATCCGTGAAAAATCAATGTGGTTCGAAAAAGGTGAAAATAAGGAATTGTATAAGCAAAACGGAATATATTTTAACCCTATGCCTAATTTTTGGGATGATATTCCTGCTGTAAAAGAGTTTAGAGAAAGCTTTTTTGATGATATAAAATTAAGACATTCAAAAAACGGGAAAAAGATTGTTGATGTTTTGTTTGAATATTTTGAAATGGAAAAAGGTGAGGTGAATTTAAATAAAAAATTGGGCGAATGGAAGAAAATAGATGAGGAATCCTTTAAACCTAAAGGTTAAATTTTGCCGTGAATAAGAAAAATCAATTTGAATTCCGACCGCAAATAGCGGGGTACGATTGTGCCCCGACAGCTTTTATTAACGCTTTAATCTATTTATTTAAGCGTGAAGAAATTCCTATAGATGTTGTGCAAGGAATTTATAAAATTACTTTGAATGGGGGCTTATACCATGGATCTTCGGAAAAGGATATCGCAAAACTTTCAAAGTGGCTTAAGGATTATCGCAGAAAAGACTGGAGTTTTGCAGTTGATATAGATCGTCAAGTTGGGAGAATAGCGAACTTTGACAAAATTGATTTAGAAGATGAAAACGTATGTTGTATTTTACATGTGAAAATAGCTGGTGGGTACTGGCATTATATTACAGCCTTTTACGAAAAGGGCGACTATATTTATTGTTATGATCCTTATTTTGAAGAAGAAAAAGAAACTCGTAATTGGCGTTCAAAGAAAATGAGAAATGGCTGTAATTTGAAAGTTAAAAGAGAATATCTATTTGCAGAAAAAGATAGCGGCGTTTATCGAACTGGGTTATCTAAGAATCGCGAGTTCATTTTAATAAAAAGGATTAAACCCGCGAAATAAATTCTCCGCCATTCTAATCTATGCAAGAACAGACCTCCAAATTTATCAAATCCAAATCCGAAACCTGCTGTGATTTCTGGCAATCGCTTGTTAAAAAGATTTATGCCCCAAATGCTGATGTGATTTTCCTGCATAGAAGGGATGTTCTTGCTGCTTTTAAACGCTTGCAAAAAGCGAAGCCAAATTACGGGTTTGAAATTTCTTATAAGCAAGAATCAAAGGGGTATCGGAATTGCGATAAGTCGCAAGTTGTTTGCTTGCGCAAGTCTTTGGGTAGTGCCGCTTCAATTGAATTCCTGGTAGATTGTGATGCTAAATATTTGAGCATTCGTTTTTCACATATTGACGCAGGGAAATTTAATGTTTCGTATGAACGCTGCTGGTGTAATCTTGAAGCGACTCTTGAAAACCTTGTGAAGTTCGTTGATGAATTCACGAATTATAACGAGCAATCGTCAAGAATTATAATGGAAATCGAAAAAGATTATACCATTCAAATGTCTTTTGATATTCAAAACTATCTTGAGCAAATCCCGGCGTTGCAAAATGTTCTGAAGCAAACGGAAAACTTCTTAAAAGAAATTCCGTTCCCAATATCTATTAAGGCTCTTGACAAGAGTCGTTTTTGAATTTATATTGTTGGTGAACAAATGTGTAATCCTGTCTTTTTTGCTTGTAGATGGGAAGGAGTAAATGATGAAAAATGATGTCCCGGCAGTTGCCAAGTCTGAATTTTCCCTGATAGACGAAAATATGCTTAAATCGCGAATCTACACGATTCGTGGTCTCAAAGTCATGCTTGATGCTGACTTGGCGGAGATTTATGGGTATAGTACGAAGGCTTTTAATCAACAGATTAAGAATAATATCGAAAAATTCGATGAAGATTTTCGCTTTCAGCTGAATTTTGGGGAAATTGAAGAACTTTCAAGGTGCAAAATTTGCACCATGAACATGGAAACCGAAAATAAGGAACCTTCAAGGTCAAAATTTTTGACCTTGAACAAGGGCTCTCGCGGTTCAAATGTCAAGTATGCTCCTTACGCTTTTACCGAGCAAGGCATTTATATGCTTATGACTGTTCTCAAGGGCGAACGGGCGACGGCACAAAGCAAGGCTCTTATCCGCCTTTTCAAGCAGATGAAAGACTATATCATTGCTGAAAATCGGAATTTGTTGAGTAATGAAGGCCTAGTTCAAATAGCCATGCAAACGGAATGGAATACCAAGGATATTGCCGTCATTCAGTCCGACTTGCAGAAGGTCATGGAAAATTTTGTTGATCCTTCTACCTACAAGCATTTCTTGATTTTGAATGGAAAAAAGTTGGAAGCGGATGTTGCTTATACGCAAATTTATGGCATGGCAAAGAAATCCATCGCCATTATTGACGATTATGTTGGCGTGAAAACGCTCGATCTTTTGCGAGGAATTGCCAAGGGCGTTTCTGTGACAATTTATAGCGATGAACAAGGATTTGAATCGCTGGCAGATCAAATTAAGAATGATTTCTCGGCGGCTCGCCCTGATGTAAAGCTCTTCACGGATCGGACAAGGGGTAAAATCCATGACCGCTATATTTTTCTGGATTACGGCTTAAAAGGTGAAAAGCTTTTTCACTGTGGTGCTTCATCTAAAGATGCTGGTAACAAAATTACTACCATCATGCAGATTGAGAATACTGAAATTTACCACATATTGATGGATAAATTAAAAAGATAACATTACCCTCTTATCAAAACAAATGGTTTACCCATTTCCTTTATACGCTTGAGGTTTTCTGCTGTGCCTTTGCTTTTTCCATCCCAAATCATAAGAGCTTGGTCACAATCTTTTGCCATTTGAACGTCTTTCACATAGTGAAAGGCGCGGCCGGTAAGGCCTTTGGCCGCTTCGGCGCATGAGTGGATTTTTGCGGATGATGTAAAATTGTTTCTCGGGTTGACTCCGCTACAATAAACGGTTATATTGCTGAAACTCTTGGATTCAAGGTGCTTTTGTACGACGGCATCAACCCCGTAGCAATCACCGATAAGAATTTCATCGTTGTTTTCGATGAATTGGTCGATGAATATTTTTGCCAATTCAGGCAACTTTGAAATGGATTTTGATCCGGATATAAATATTTTCATAGCGCCTCTTTATAGAAATTTTTTTCTCATATCAGTTATAACCCCATTCTGCGTCCTTCGCGAGTGTCCTTGCATTCGATTTCGTGGCGCAGTGCTTGCAGAATGTTTTCGGCGGAGATTTCGCTTTCGTCATAATAGCGGAATGATCCATAGACTGCGTTGAAATCGCCTGGTGCGAGTGATTTTAGCTCGCGAGCGGCGGCGGGGCATTCGACTTTCGGGAAAAACGCTTGCCATACTTTTTCGATTCCCTCTGGCTGCAAGTAGTTGAATTTTATCTTCAATGCGAATCGCCTGCGTGAAGCTGAGTCTAAATTATTGTTGAAGTTTGTTGCCGCAATGAAGATTCCCTTGAAGTTTTCCATTTGCGTTAATAGCTCGTTTACTTGCGTTACTTCCCACCTGTGTTCGGCTCCGCCACGTTCCTGTAGAAAACTGTCCGCTTCATCTAAGAAAAGGATGGCTTTCTTTTCTTCGGCTTCATGGAACATTGCTCGAATGTTTTGCTCGGTTCCGCCAACGAAACAATCTAAAATTTCACTAGCTCGTTTTACAATGAGTTTACGGTCGAGAGTCCTTGCAATGTGCTTTGCGAGTTCTGTTTTGCCAGTACCGGGAGCTCCGTAGAATAGAGTGTTCAAGGATTCGGGACAGTCGTAATCATTGAAGTCTTTCCATTTGTCGTTGAATGAATTGATGACTTTCATGACTTTACTCATGTCGGTATCGATGTTCAGAGCATCTAAAATGTAATTGGGTGCATGGGTGTCTCTATCTCGATGAACATATTCTCGCGAGAGTGATAGTAAATTGGATTGAGCTTCTGCTATAATGCGTACTGCTTTTTCGGGAGGAGTCTTGCTACCTTTCTCTTGCAGATGTTTTGCGCCTGCAATGGCCTGCGTGATACCGCCTGCGGTAATAGAAAGCTCGGATGCTAGTTGTTGAACGAATTTGTGTGACAACATGTTTTTTGCATCTTGCTCGCTAATGACAGATTCCCAGATTTCCATTCGTTTTTCGGAATCAAGCCTTTCAAATTCTATGGAATAATCGAATCTGCGACGTGTACTATTTTCGATATATCTGATATTGTTTGAAATCCAAATGACGGGTACTTTGATTTGCTCCAAGAAAAAGTTAAGCGCTCCTTTTTCACAAAAATTCAGGATGATGTCGGCTTCATCTACCAAGAGAATTGCACGCTTGTTTTGGTATTTGGTTGCTGCATACAAGATGCTTCCCATGCGTTCTTGGATGGAAGTGCTTTCTTTTGATTCTCTGTTTACGCCATCAATGCTTGTGTTGGTAAGGACTAACGGTCGCTTAAGTTCTTTGGCTATCGCTTTGGCGAGTTCCGTTTTGCCGGTTCCTTCGACTCCATATAAGAAAATATTGATACCTTGGCCGATATCTACATGCTTGAGCATGTCGTATGCCATTTCGATTTTTGGGTTTTTGTTGCACAGCTTTTTATAGGGGACTGAATTGCCTTCGTAGACTTTGAAATAGAGAGAATCTAAGTCGCTGCCTGATGTCCCGTCTAGAAAGAGCGCTATTCGTTCGGATGTGTCGAGGTCGTTGTGGAGAATCCCCATCCGCTTGAGTGTTGATTTGTTCAAAATTGCGTTTTCTATTTGAAGTTCAGGATATAGCGTAGTAAATGTGTTTGCGTAATTTGATTCATAGTGTCTATTGGATTCGACTATATTACGGAGGGCGCTGCATGTTTCTTTGTTGCGGAAAATCCATGCAAATATGAGAATTTCCATTTCTGTTGGATTGAGGTTGAACGATTTTTGTATGATGTCAAGACGTTTTTGATAGGGGTCGTCAAAAGAACTCGTTGTTTTGAGAATTTTTAACATTTCCTTTGAAATCCCATCGAAGAAAATCTTTTGGGCCGGAGCGTTGAAAATATCTTCGCCGTCAAGGTTTTGACCTGTGACATTTCGGATTGCGTCGATAGAGCTGTTGTTTTTGAGAACTTCTCTAATTTTTGTTATTGTTTTCTGACGATCTTGGTAAAGTTCTGATTTGTCGGATTCTTCGACGTCGAATAGCTTGTTGTCAATTCTGATTTTTCTCTTATGGGAAGACTGCTTTGGGCTTTTTGGATGTTTATCTTCATCGTTGTTTTTTTGCTTAAAATGTTTAGCGAGTCTCTCTAAAATGCGTGAGGCGTTTTCTTTCGGAAGAATGGCGATGCTGTCTGATGCGTCTGGATATTTTTTTGTGCATCGAAGCATGCGAATCCAGTATTCGTAGCTCTTGAGCGTGATGAAATTTAGGCCGATTAGTCTGTTTTCGGTTCTTTTTTGTAACGCCTTGCAAACTTTCTTGAAGTAATCTTTTTTCATGTTTCACTCTCATTTTGTTATATCTCTAAAAATAGATTTTTACTGCGACAAATAATGTCGTAATTTGAAGAAAGTGAAAAAAGGCAGTCCGCACTTGCGAGCTGCCTTTGCTATTACAATTGTCCGGGGAGTACTAGCTTTTCCTTAGGCGGGAAGTTGGCTTCGTACTTCTCGAATTCTTCGGGCATTCGCTCGGTTACGAAGTAGCCCTCGGGGTCTTTGTATGAGCCCATCACTCCGTCCAAGAATCCCTCGTCGAGTTCCTTGCACAAGAAGTATGGCGCGTCGCTGTTCGGGTCGTCGGCGTAGCGGATGCCCTTGACGTAAGCGGGGACAAATCCGCTCTTGCCGTAGAATCCGATGTTCCCGACGATGAGCAGGCAACCTGCGCTCATCTTGCGCGCGAGTTCCATGGAATAGTCGAGGAGCGCCTTGCCGTATCCCTGTCGCTTGTAGTTCGGATGGATGCTGATGGGCCCGAAGGTCATCATGCGGATTTTGCGTCCGTCGTCGGCATCGATTTTCGACCACGCGTACATCACGTGTCCGATAATTTGTCCGTCAACTTCCATAACGAGCGAGAGTTCTGGGATAAAGCTTGGGTCGTTCCTGTAATGGTGGAGGACAAAATGCTCCACGCAGCCGGGACGGTAAACGTTCCAGAATGCTTCTCGGGTGAGATTTTCGACGATTTTAAAGTCGCGCGGTTGTTCCGTGCGGATATTGTATTTTTTCATTGTTTATCTCCAAAATTTTTGTGTGAATAGGCACAATCACCTTGGAAGACCGCCTTGAAAACATTCGTCTTCCAAGGCACTAAACAATGAACCAATATTTACTAGATAACATCCAGCCTCTGATAAAAGTGATGCCTTAAATATACATAGTTTTGCGGAGTTTGGGGCGAAAATGCGCTTTTTCCTGACGAATCGCAAATTTTAAGTGTTGTTGAGCTGTGTTTATGAAACTTTTACGAGGAAATTTTTCGGAAAAATCTAAATTTCAATGTTAGTATATGAGGATTTTTGAATATGAAAAATATTTCCGCTAAGTATCTTGTGAGCGCCCTTTTTGTCGGGCTTTGCATGTTTGCCGGTTGTGGCGACGATTCGTCGAACTCTTTCCCGGCTGCTCCGAATACGGGGGCCGTTTCTTCGTCTAGTGTAGATCAGCCGCAAAGCCAAGCTGGCGATACCCAGTCCTCTTCTAGTGAAAATATTTCGAATCCCGCTTCGAGTTCCTCTGCTACAGACTCTGGCGTTCCGGCAAGTTCGTCCGATGTGGGTTTGTCATCGAGTTCAGCGGGTGCTACGGTGAATGGTCCCTTTACTTTTGCGACGACTCCAGGTACTCTCGCCTTGGCTCCGGATGAAGATGGCTTCTACGACATGGGCGATGTCTATAAGGCTGTGCCGAAGACGAGCAAGATTGCTTTTGTGATTCGCCATTCCAAGCGTCAAAAGAATAATTTGGGAACAGAATCGACGCTGACTCCCATTGGTATTACAATGGCTAAGACCCTCGGTGAAAAGCTGGTGGGCGATGAATCGTTCTATTATGCTTCGACAAACTTCTTGCGTACCCGCGCAACTTGCGAAAACATTGCCGCAGGCCGTGGCGAAACCGCCGAGGTCGTGACGTGGGATGGCGTTAATGGCGGTTATTTCTTGACCGTGCCTAGCGATTCGCTGGATGCGCTTGTCTCTAAGAAGGGCGGAAATCCGAAGTTCATTGCGCAATATTCTTATGGCGTTCCATTCTCTTATGCCGCTACGATTGGCGCAACTCTTTCAACTTATTTCTACGATTTGTATCCTCGCGGCAATCAGTTCGTGAACGAAGTTATTGTAGCGAACATGCCGAATTGGAAGCGCGTGAGTGTGCTTGTGAGCCATGACATGTTGGTTGAACCGCTGATTGTGTTTGTCTCGAATCGGACCATCAATTTGAAAGCTTATGAATCTCCGTTCCACTGGGTCAACTATTTGTCGGGCATTGCCGTGATTGTTGATGAAGCTGGCGCAGTGACGGCACTCCCGGTTCGCGGTGATGCGGTTGGCTGGATGATTCCGAGCCAAGAAGTGGACGAAGGTGTTTAATGAAAGTCGCTCTTCTTGGTTCAACAGGACTTATCGGGAAGAGCGTCGCTCAGTTGCTTTCCCGTTTAGATGACGTGGAATCTGTTTTTTGCCCGGTGCGTTCGGTCCCAGACTTGAATGCGCTGGGCATTTTTAATGGCGTATTGAAGTTCAATTTTGAGGCGGTGGATTTTAACGCTCTTTTGAGCGCAAGGCCCGAAGAGCAAAGGGTGTCTAGCGTTTGCGAGAACTTTACCTGCTGCGATGCGGTGATTTGTTGCCTAGGGACGACGCTCAAGCAGGCGGGGGGTAAGGCTGCTCAAGAAAAGGTCGATTTGCGTTTGCCGCTCACGCTTGCTGCCCTTGCGAAGCGTCAGGGCGTCAAGCATTTTTTGTGCGTGAGTGCCATGGGTGCAAATTCTCATTCGCCGTTCTTCTATAACCGCCTGAAGGGGCAACTCGAAGAGGGCCTCACGATGATGGGTTTTGAATCGCTCACGCTCGTGCGTCCGTCGCTCCTCCTCGGGAAGCACAAGGACAAGCGCTTTGGCGAAGAGCTGATGCAAAAGCTTTTCGGGTCGCACCCGGAATGGATTCCTGCGCATTTCCGCCCGGTGCCTGCAGAGACGGTAGCCGCGCATCTCGTGGCGAACATGCTCAAGCCTCCCGTAGACCACGTTTGCGCAACCGACGGTGTAAAAGGCAAGCGCATCGTCTATAACCGACAATTTTTTAAATTTGGCAAAAACATTTCGGAGGTCTTATGACGATTGTCGTCTTTATCCTTTATTTGCTGATGATGCTTGGCATCGGAGCGTATTTCTCTCGCAAGGCGAACAGCCTGAACGCCTATTACCTCGGTAACCGTGGCATGAACAAGTGGGTGGTCGCCATGTCCGCCCAGGCGTCTGACATGAGCGGCTGGATGCTGATGGGCCTTCGGGGCGCCGTGTTCGTGAGCGGTTTTTCCGAAGCTTGGATCGGTATCGGCCTTGTGATCGGTACGTACTTCAACTGGAAAATTGTCGGTCGCAGGCTCCGCAAGTACAGCCATTTCTGCGGCGACTCGATTACACTCCCGGACTTTTTCTCGAACCGTTTCCGCGACAATAAGGGCATCATCCGCGTGATTGCCTCGATTTTCATTCTCGCGTTCTTTTTGTTCTATACGGTGTCGGGCTTTGTCGCTAGTGCAAAACTTTTCGGTACGATTTTTGGTTTGGATTACACCACGGGCCTCATTCTCGGTGCCGTCGTGGTGGTGAGCTACACGTTCATGGGTGGCTTTTTTGCCGTTTGCTGGACTGACTTTATCCAGGCTTCGATGATGCTTATCGCCGTCCTCGTGATTCCGCTGATGATCATGAGCGGTTCGGGCGGTTTTGCCTCGACGATGGATGCGGTGAACGCCCAGAATCCGTACTTGATGAGCCTTTTCACGAACGCAACGACGGGCAAGTCCATTGGCCTTATCGCTTTGATTTCTAGCCTTTCGTGGGGGCTTGGTTACTTTGGCATGCCGCACATCCTTGTGCGCTTCATGTCCATCAAGAACGCCGAAGAAATCAAGGATTCTCGCCGTATTGCTATGACTTGGGTGATTATCTGCCTTGCTGCAGTCGTGATGATTGCACTCCTCGGCCGCTATTACGTGACTGCTCACGGCATTACCGTTGATGATCCGGAACGCATTTTCATGATTCTCTGCCAGGCACTTTGCCATCCGGCCATTGCCGCCATCCTCATGGCTGCTATTCTCGCTGCGATTATGAGTACTGCCGACTCCCAGCTTTTGGTGTCCGCATCCGCATTCAGTAACGACCTTTACAAGCACTTGTTCCGCAAGAACGCAAGCAACAAGGAAGTGATGTGGGTGAGCCGTGGCGTGGTCGTGGTGATTACGCTTATCGCTGTGATTGTCGCGATGCAGGGCGCTCCGAGTGCCGACGGCGTGAAGCACGGCAAGAGCTTCCTTGATGTGGTGATGAGCCTCGTGAGCTTTGCTTGGGGCGGTTTCGGTGCAACGTTTGGCCCGATTATGTTGCTTGCTCTCTTCTGGAAACGTACGACACTCCCGGCTGCTGTTGCGGGTATGCTCGTGGGTGGCCTTACGACGTTTATCTGGAAGTTCTACCTTTCCGGATTCTCCGCCGAAATCTTCCAGATTTATGAACTCGTGCCGGGCTTTATCCTCTCCTTCGTTACAATCGTCGTCGTGAGCCTTTTGACCAAGGAACCCTCTGCTGAAATCCAACTGGAATTTGACCGCGTGGAAAGCACTCGCCTGAGCGATATGAAACTGTAATTAACAATCTAATTAGAATGTTTAGCCCGGTTCAAAAGGACCGGGTTTTTCTTTATTTGAAAATTATTTAGAATCGCTTTTCTGCAATTTGTCTGTTTTGTATATTCCTTGATGAAAATGTTAATTCGTTAGAAAAAAGGAGATTTTATATGTTGAAAAAGGCATTTCTTGCCGCGACACTTTGTGCAACCGCAAGCTTTGCAACTTGGGATAAGTTCCCCGTCCTTGAAGACCACAAGGGCGAAATCGTAGTCGGTACTGAATTTGTCAAACAGGGCGAGCCCATGAAGCTCGTGCCTTATATCGGCTCCCGTTATACGGTCATGCCGAATTTGGAATTGGGCGTGATCCTTCCGTATTATGTGAACTTGAACATTAACAACGAAAACGGTCTTGCGAATCCTGTGTTTATGGCTCGCTACCAGTTTATGCCGATGTTGAACGCCTTCTTGGACGTTCAAGTCCCTATAAGCAACGACCCCTACAATAACAGTGAATGGTCTTTCTGTTTTGGTGCTCAGTATTCCCAGAATCTTGGTGTTGTAGATTTTGGTGCGGAATTGGGCCTTACTGTGAATACCAGAGGTGATGATAAGATTTCGCCTCCGTTGAGACTGAATTTGGGTGTTGAGACTGATTTTAATCTGGGCATTCCGCTGACCCCGTTTATCGGTGCTGATATGTTTGTATGGATCGGCAAGTTTACTTATGAAGGGGAAAACGTTGGCAAGAGCCATACGGGTGATTTAGCTGTCCGCCCTTATGCCGGTTTGAAGTATGCAATCACCCCAAATGTTAGCGTTCAGGCTTCCGCGCTGACGCTGTTGGGCAAGGAAGAAGTGGTTGGCCCGGATACTCCGATCAAGGCTGACTTAAAGCTTAAAATGTCGTTCTAAAAAAGGTGGGAGGGGGAAGCTTCCCCCTGATTGCAGCCCCTACGGGTCTTCCATCACCCCTTCTAACGGGCTTCAGACGCCAGCCCGTAACGCCTGGCTCCTAGTTATAAAACAAAAAAAAGACGCTTAGCAGCATCTTTTTTGTTTTAGAGCGGGCGGCGGGATTGTCAAAGTCCAGTTCCCGCTGCGCGGCTGAACTTTGACCCTTCGGGCTTGCGCTCACTACGTTCGCGTCAAGCGCAAAATTCGTCTCTTCGCACTTCGTGCATGCGCCGAATTTTGCCGCACCCTCTTCTCGGGTCCTCGTCCAAATTACGATATAAAAAAAGAAAACCACCCTTGTAGGTGGTTTTTCTTTTTTAGAGCGGGAAAAGGGAATGATTCGTCGTCAGTCACCCGTGCTAAGGCACGGGCTGACTCCTCACTCTTACGGGCTTATCGCTACGCGATAATTCCTAAACAACTCGTACGCACTTCGTGCATCTCGTTGTTTAGTCGGCCCCTCTTCTCGGGTCCTCGTCCAGTTCAGTACATAAAACAAAAGAGCCTAGCTTGACGCTAGGCTCTTTGTTTTAGAGCGGGAAAAGGGACTCGGACCCTCGACCCCGACCTTGGCAAGGTCGTGCTCTACCAACTGAGCTATTCCCGCGAGGACAGCCCATATATAGAAATAAAATTTGTAGTTATAAAGGGGTGAGTGCCGAAAAAAGTGAAATTTTTTTGAGAGTTCCGAAAGAATTTGGTCGCACCCTCTCCCCCGAGGGGTCTCGGGTCCTCGTTCAGCATCTGACTACAAAACAAAAAAGGCGCTTTGCAGCGACTTTTTTTTAGAGCGAGAATGTCAAAGTCCAGTCCCCGCTTCGCGGCTGGACTTTGCCCCTTCGGGCTTGCACTCACTGCGTTCGCGTCAAGCGCAAAATTTGTCTCTTCGCACTTCGTGCATCTCGTTGTTTAGTCGGCCCCTCTTCTCGGGTCCTCGTCCAGTTCAGTACATAAAACAAAAGAGCCTAGCTTGACGCTAGGCTCTTTGTTTTAGAGCGGGAAAAGGGACTCGGACCCTCGACCCCGACCTTGGCAAGGTCGTGCTCTACCAACTGAGCTATTCCCGCGAGGGTAGCCCATATATAGAAATAAAATTTGTAGTTATAAAGGGGTGAGTGCCGAAAAAGTGAAATTTTTTTTGTTTAAGAGCGGGTAACGTGGGTGAGAACGGGAAAAGGGAATGATTCGTCGTCAGTCACCCGTGCTAAGGCACGGGCTGACTCCTCACCCTTACGGGCTTATCGCTACGCGATAATTCCTAAACAACTCGTACGCACTTCGTGCATCTCGTTGTTTAGTCGGCCCCTCTTCTCGGGTCCTCGTCCAGTTCAGTACATAAAACAAAAGAGCCTAGCTTGACGCTAGGCTTTTTGTTTTAGAGCGGGAAAAGGGACTCGGACCCTCGACCCCGACCTTGGCAAGGTCGTGCTCTACCAACTGAGCTATTCCCGCAGGGTGACCCAATTATAGAAACAAATTTACCAATTGTAAAGGGGTGGGCTGAAAAAAGTTATATTTTTTTAAGGTAATCGTTTGTTTACTGTAGTTTTATGTTCGGTATTTATATCCACGTTCCGTTTTGCGCGAAAATTTGCGATTATTGCGACTTTCGCGTGATGCCTGCGAATGCCCGGCTGTTTGAAGAGTATGTGGGCCTGTTGGAGCGTGAAATCCGTGCATTCAATGATACGCATCGTGGAGCGCTTTCGCAAGCGCGAACGCTTTATCTCGGCGGTGGAACTCCCTCAATTTTGCCGGGCGCGTGCCTTGAGCGGATTTTTGCGGTGCTTACGGAATGTGGCGTTCGCGTGGAATCGCTTGACGAAGTCTCAATGGAGTTCAACCCGGAATCATGTACCGAGGAATCTGTGCAGATGGCGCTTTCGTGTGGTGTGCGTCGATTTAGCCTTGGACTCCAGACGTTTTCGCAAACGCTCTTGGACCGTATTGGACGCAGGCACACGGTGGAACGTGGCTTTGAAGCTTTGCGCTTGTTGACATCGCTTCCGCAGACGAAAGTCTCGGCTGATTTGATGTTTGATCTGCCGGGGCAGTCGGTAGATTCTTTTTTGAGCGATGTGGACCGCTTGTCGGATTTTCCGCTTGGGCATTTGAGCTTTTACGGATTGAATGTGGGTGAGCGAACGCTTTTGGGCGGTCGCGTATCGCGTGGCGAAGAAAAAATTGATGAGAGCTTGTACGAGCCGATGTATCTCGGTGGTGTAGAGATTCTTGAGAAAAAGGGCTTCTCGCGTTACGAGGTCTCAAATTTTGCGAAGCCTGGCGATGAAAGCTTGCACAACATGAATTATTGGAATCGCGGCGAGTACATTGGCTTTGGACCGGGCGCGCACAGCTATTTTGATGGTCGCCGTTTCTGCGCTCCAGAGATGTATCCGCGTTGGCGCGATTACGTGAATGCGGGTTCGCCGGATGCGTCGCTGACATACGATGATCTGGACAAAGACGATGTCTTGACGGAGCGCGTATGGCTCTCGCTGCGCCAACGCTCTGGTCTCGACCTGAATGCGCTTGCTGCTGACGGAATTTCTGTTTCGCCGGAAGGCTATGAGCCGTGGGTCAAGAAAGATTTTGCGATGCTCGATAGCGGAGTCTTGAAACTTGTCGGTCGCGGTTGGATTTTCATGGACAGCGTCGTGACCGACGTGCTAAACGCCTGCCGGTAAGACTTCGCTTTTTAAATTTTGATCCTGATCTTCTTCTGTTTATAGATTGATTGTCCGCCGTTGCAGATGTAAGCGACTGTGCAGACGATGAAGAATGCGGGGAGGCAATTGAATCCGAAGATTTCGCCGGCGATGAGGATGGGAGCCCAGAGCGTGTTGCTTGCGCTTGCGAACACGGCCGCAAAGCCGAGGGCTGCGGCAAGGGCAACAGGCGTTCCGAACATGCTTGCGATGAAAATTCCGAAGGAAGCACCGATGGCGAAAAGCGGGGTGACGGCACCGCCGATGAATCCGGCGGAGAGCGTAAGGATTGTGAGTGCAAATTTCAGAATCCAGTCATATCCGGCAACGTTCCCAATTAAGTCGGCGGTTCCGGCGGCACTCGCATTAGCAATGCCCGCGGAATCACCGGTAGCATTAATCCCAAAACTCAAATCCAACAAGTTTGTTCCAAGTCCGGCATAACGACCTTGGAAAAATACGAGCAGCAAAGCGCTTATTCCAACGCCCATAATAGCGATTCGCTTGATGTTGTTCGGGAACTTCTTGGCAAAAAAGTTTTGCGAGAGTCCGAGGAGCTTTGCAAATCCGCCACCGACAATTCCGAAGAGCACGCCCATCAGCGCAAGCTTCACGAGGAACTTTCCGTCGAGCGCACCTTCGTTCGTGAAAATGCTTGCCGAAAATCCGCTCGCATCTAGAAGCGAACTTAAGTCTACGCTGAACTTGTGGAATCCAAGCATGCTCGAAACTTTGCAGGCGGTGAATGCGGCTGCTGCGGCGGGGAGCAATGCGCCAAGTTCCAAATGGCCAACGAGCAAAACTTCCAAAGCGAATGCTGTGGCTGCCATCGGGGCCTGGAAAATTCCGGCAAATCCTGCGGCAAGGCCTGTCACGAGCATAACATGCGCTGCGTTTTCAAATGGCAACTTCTTGCTTATGTTGTACGAAAGTGCGGAGCCTATTTGCATAGCAGCACCTTCACGACCTGCGCTTCCGCCGAAGAGTTGCGTCAGCCAAGTGCTCACTGCTGCCATCGGGATAGAGACGAGCGGGAAATCGGATTCCTTGTTGAGTCCTACGGCGAAGACCTGGTCCATGCCGCGTTCTGTCCAGCGTCCCCATTTCTTATAAGCGAATACAATTGCGGCACCGCCGATGGCAAGGGCGGGGATAAAGTACAACGGGTTTGCATCGCGGATGGCGGAGAGCCTGTCGCTGATGTCTCCAAAGCATGCGGTGAGTGCGCCGATGACTGCGCCGAGAATAATTCCGAGCAGCACAAATGTCGGTGTCGCAAGCCACTTGAGTAATTTTTCCTTTACGCGGACTTTTGCCATCTTCATCATCTGTTCTTTCATCTCGGGGCTGAACTGATTGAACTGTTGGCTCGCCTTGCTGAAGTCGCTGAAATTCATGTAAAATCCTGCTTTTGTTAAAATTTTTTCACGACAAAAATAGTAAAACGGAACGCCTTGTTCCGCTTTTTTGCGTGTTGTCAAATGCTCAATCCTTTTACAACGTGAAATTAAAAAAAGAGGCTTTTGCAATGCGGCTAAATATATACTTAACTCAAGGATTGGATTGGTGTGGCGCTCAAAATGTATCGCTCAATTCTAAGGGATCAGACATGAAAAAAATCTTTTCTGGTGTAGCGTTATTTGGGATTAGTTTTGGTTTGGTTTTATCCGCTTGCGGTGATTCGAATTCTTCGGATTTCGGCATGGCGGCTCCGGGAATTGGTGAAATTAGCTCCGATTCCAATGACGGTCAATTGGGCGGTTGGTCCAGTTCGTCTTTTGCTCCGGGACTTTCTTCAGCTGGCATTCCGGGTAGCTCCTCTGCGGGTGTTCCGGGAACGTCGTCTCCTGTAGTTCAGTCATCTTCTTCGGCATTAGTTCCCACTTCTAGCGCTCAGGTTCCTCCGGCTTCGAGTGCCGCTACTGTTATTCCGCATTTCGAAGGGAATAGCCCGGTGTTCTTCTCGGAAGTTTCTCCGACAAATGCAAATCTCAAGGACAATGACGGCAACGATCCAGGATGGGTTGAATTTTACAACTCGTCCGATGCTCCCGTCAATTTGAATGGGTATGCGCTTACGGATGATTTGTCTAATCCGCGTCGCTGGGTCTTTGGCAATGCGACTGTTCCTGCCAAAAGTTTCATGATCGTTTTCCTTTCGGGCAAGAATTATCCTGACTATGTCTTGCCTTCTGATTCGCTTAATATGATGAGCTCGGATTGCAGTTCTGAATCTGCATCGGGTGGCATGGGCGGCTTCAACTTTGGCGATTTCGGTGGCGGAATGGGCAACTGGGGTGGCGGCGGCTGGGGCGGCAACATGGGCGGCAATACCGGTGCTGCATCATCTGGCAACAATGTCGAAAATTTGCAAGGTAAGTCTTCGCTCTGCTTTAGCGAAAATGGCTCTGTCCAGATTGGGTCTGTGATGAAGGTTGCCCAGGGTGGGGATTACTCTCGCGTGGTTGTCAAGACCAATAATGCGTCTAGCCTTAGCAAGGTCAACCAGCTTGTTGTCCGTGGCTTTATCACAAAAAATCATAAAATCCGTGTGAACTTTAAGGAAGGCGATTCGCTCAGCAGTTGGAGCGGCAAGAATCTCCGCGGTACGGGTGATTTGTCATCGGTGTTCTATGTCCGCTTAGATGATAATGCGAAGGACCTCAAGCGCAATAATGTGACTGCAACGACGTTTGCAACTGAAACTCAGGGAAGTGAATCGACGACCATTCAGATTACGTCGTACATTGCTCGCAATCGCGGCCATGAACCGCATGCTTCGTTCAAGGTGGACAAGGATGGCGGTGCATTGTACTTTGTAAATGCCGAAGGCGCTTTGCTGGACTCTGTTCGTTTTGGTGCTGTTCCGACGACCGCATCCTGGTCTCGTGATGGTGCCGGCAAGTGGGGATTTGCGACTCCGTCGCCTTATGGCAATACGGCGGGTGAGGTCTTTGCCGAACAAGTTCAAGTTGCCGAAGTGAACATTCCGCCTTCTGGTTTCTACACGTCTGCGGTGACGGCGACATTCCCGGCGGGTACTCGTTGCGAACAGGGCGGTGCCGAACCGACTACAAATTCTCCGGTAGTGCAGACTACGGTGACGATTAGCGCTACGACGGTTTTGCGTTGCCGTGCGTATGTCGGCGGCTCTTACCCGAGCGAAGAAATTATCCGTACTTATGTTTTCGAAAAGCAGCCCACGCTTGCCGCGCTTTTTGTGACGACCGATCCGCTTTCGATGTTCAGCCCCGATTCCGGCCTTTACATGACGGGCAATAATGCTTCGATGATGGATCCGAAGAAGGGCGCAAACTTCTGGAGCAATCGCGAACTCCCGGTTTATGTGGAAATGTTTGAACCTGGCAAGCCGCAGGCTCCGGCGTTTGGCGTGATGGGCGACTACAAGATTTCTGGCCAGTACAGCCGTGCAAAAGAAAAGAAGTCCTTTGCGGTGACACTGCGCGAAGAGTATGGCGAAAAGCGCCTGAAATACACGCTGTTCCCGGATTATCCGGAACTCAAGAAGTTTAAGGCCTTCTCGCTCAGAAACTTTGGTAACAATTCCGGCGACGATTACGTGCGCGACCGTGTGGGTACTTCGATGACGGAAGGCTTGGGCGTTGATTACCAGCGTGGCCGTTATGTTATCGTGTATTACAATGGCAAGTATTACGGTATCCACGACTTGCGCGAACGCAATAACGAATACTATTACGAAACCAAGTACGGCTATGACCCGAACGATATTGACCTTCTTGCAACAACATCCAGCGGTACAGATGAAGCGAGTGTCGGTTCTTCTGCGGATTACAAATCTATGTTGGATTGGCTGCAGAACAACGATTTGAAATCGGATGCAAACTACAAGAAGATTGCAGACCAGGTTGATGTCGACAACTACATGAATTACATGCAAGCCGAAATGTTCTTGAACAACAGCGACTGGCCGCACAACAACATGAAAAAGTGGCGTGTCGCAAGTCAGAAGACGAAGTGGAAATGGTTCATGTACGATACGGACTTTGGCTTCGGCGTGTCTTACAATACCCAGACCGGAAACGTGTTCAGCTATGTGACGAATGCTAGTGGCACAAGTGGCATGGGTATGGGAATGGGCTTCGGCATGGGTGGCATGGGCGGTGGCCAGCAGCAGGTGACGAACGGCTCTATTTCTCCGCACACGATTCTCATGATTCGCTTGCTCAGTAACGAGGGCTTCAAGAATGCGTTTATCAACCGCTTTAGCGTGCTCCTTTCGATGAACTTCTCGGCGGATAGGCTCCTCAAGCGCATTAACGATTTGCAGTCACAGGTGGAACCTGAAGTGGCTCGTGATCAGGAATTCTGGGGTTATAATGCATCTAGCATGAGTAACGCTTTGGAAACGATAAAGAGCTTTGCCCAGACGCGTCAGGCTAAGGTCCGTGAACAGATGGAATCGTACTTTACGCTTTCTTCTCCGGTTGAAATGACGTTTACGGCGCAGGGTTCCGGCACGATTCTCGTGGATGGCCTTGCTCTGGATAAGTCTTCGATGACGGTCTCGCTTTACAGGGATGTGCCGGTCACGCTTACAGCTCAGGCAAATTCTGGCAGCACTTTCACGGGCTGGAGCGATGGTGTCACGGATATGACCCGCAAGGTGAACCCGGGTGAAGTCACGTCTGTTACCGCCGTGTTCAGGTAGTTTCACTCAACTGAAATCCAAAATAAAACAGCTAAACGGGAAACCGTTTAGCTGTTTTTGTTTGCAATAGCGTGCGTAGTTTAGTCCGCGCATTCGCGCATCTCGTCTGCGCGTTTAACTTGCACAGACTGCGCGACTCGCGTTTAGCCCAGCATTTCTGTGGTGCTGAGAGTCTTGAAGTTCTTTTCTTCCAAGACCTTGAGCGCCTTTTCGGTATCGCTGAAGCGAAGAATCATGACGTTCGTTGCCGTCGAGCATTCGGACGGGTAGGCGTACATGTAGTCAATCTGCAAGTCGCCGAGAACGTCGAGAAGGTCTGCAAGACCGCCGACCTTGTCTGCAACAGGGCATGCGACAACGTCGGTAACGGTTGCGCTGAGGCCAGCCTTGGCAAGGACATTGACAGCCTTTTCAGAATCGTTCACGATCAGGCGGATAAGGCCGAATTCGCCGGAATCGGCGAGCGTGAGCGAGAGAAGGTTAATGCCTGCATCAGCGAGCGAGCGGCAAACTGCCTGGAGACGGCCCGGGCGGTTCGACACGAAAACTAAAACCTGTGGAATTTTCATTTTTTTTCTCCTTCTTAAATCTTCTTTCTGTTGTCGATGACGCGCTTGGCCTTGCCTTCGCTACGCGGCAGAGAATCCGGTTCGCAGAGCGTGACAATCACGGAAATGCCGAGAATCTGTTCGATGGAGTGCTTGAACTTCTTGGAGAGCTGTTCCATATCGCTCATGGAGTCGCTCACCATGTCGCGAGAAACTTCGACCTTGACTTCGAGCGTATCCATGTTGTTCTTGGTGTCGAGCACAATTTGGTAATGCGGCAAAGCCTTTTCTGCGCGGAGGAGAGCCGTTTCGATCTGGCTCGGGAACACGTTCACGCCACGCATGATAATCATGTCGTCGCTGCGGCGGCCGATGCGACGGATACGGCGGATGGTACGGCCGCAGGCGCACTTGGTCTTTTCAATAGCTGTGATGTCGCGGGTGCGGTAGCGGAGGATCGGCATAGCGCGCTTGCTGAGCGTGCTGATGACGAGTTCGCCTTCCTCGCCGTCCGGAAGCGGTTCAAGCGTTTCCGGGTCCACGATTTCAGGGTAGAAGTGGTCTTCGAAAATGTGGATGCCGTCGCGGCATTCGCATTCGCAACCTACGCCCGGGCCGACAATTTCAGAAAGTCCGTAAATGTCGTAAGCCTTGATGCCCGTCTTTTCTTCGATGTAGTCGCGCATGCCATCGCTCCACGGTTCAGCACCGAAGATGCCGCGCTTCACGTTCAACTTGGAAATGTCGACGCCCATCTTTTCGGCAACGTCGATAATGCGGACAAAGTAGCTCGGGGTGCCACCGACTGCGGTCACGCCGAAGTCCTTCATGAGCATCACCTGGCGTTCGGTATTACCGCCGCTAATCGGCACGACTGTGGCGCCGAGGGCTTCGAAACCGCCGTGAATGCCAAGACCGCCCGTAAAGAGGCCGTAGCCGTAGAAGTTCTGCACAATGTCTGTGCTGCGGAAACCGCAGGCGAGGAGGCCGCGCTTCACGACCTGGGCCCAGACTTCCATGTCTTCCTTGGTGTAACCGACAACAATCGGCTTACCGGTAGTGCCGGAGCTTGCATGCAGACGCACGACTTCGCTCATGTCGACAGCGAAGAGACCGTACGGATAAGTGTCGCGCAAGTCCTTCTTCATGGAGAACGGGATCTTGGCGATGTCCTTCAAAGACTTGATGTCATCGGGCGTAACGCCCTTTTCGACCATGCGGTCGTGGAACAGCGGAACCTTCTCGTAGGCGAGCTTCACGGTTGCACGCAAACGCTGCAACTGCAATTCGCGCAATTTTTCTTCGGGCATAAAATCAAGCGCCATTTCGGGCAAGATCTTGTTTTCTTCGTCGTTCCAGGCTGTAGATCGCATAGTATCCTTCAATAGAGGGTTAGGTTAAAATTTTTCGCCTTAAATATATATAATGCGCTTGCGTTGTGTTTCATTTAGGTGCGTTTCTTTTTCTTTGCGAAAATGCTCGGCTTGCGATTATCCATATATATGGAGTCCCTAAGCCCATAACGTAACACTTTCAGAAAGTGTAAAAATCGGGACGATATAACTCTTATTCAATCATTGACGTTTATTCGTCGGCCGTTTGGCCTTTTTTAAAAATCTCGTGTGGGCGGGGGAGTGTAATTTTTGTATTTTTGGGCAGAAATTAAAATAAACTGCTTTATAGGTAGGTCTATTCTGCGTTCCCGTTCGCTTTTATTTGTTCTTGCTTTGGTCGGTATGTCGAATGCCCAATTGTTGGACATGTCGCAGATTTCCGACAAGTATATGGTTGAGAATAAGATCAACAAGATTCGCGTCGAAGGTACTCATCACATGGACGAACGTTCGGTTCTCGGGCGTATCGGCATCCGTACGGGTCAAAGCTATTCCCCGTCTTCGCTTTCCGAAAAAGTTCAGAATTCCGTGAGCACGCTTTATGCTTCGGGCCTTTTTGACGATGTGACTGCCTGGGTGGATTACGTTGGCGACGAAGGTTCCTATGTGGACTTGGTGTTTAAGGTCAAGGAACTCCCTGCTCTCGATACCGCAATTTTGGATGGTTGTGACGAAGTCTCTGAAGACGACCTCCGCTTGAAAATCCACATGATTACGGGTCAGGTCTATAGCAAGGCGCAATTGGAACGTACGCGCCAGGCCATGCTCGACCATTACCGCTCCGAAGGGTTTCTCCTTGCCGAAGTGGGCTACCGCGAAGAACCGGTGGACGAATACCAGAACAAGGTGACTTTCGTGATTCGCGAAGGCAGCAAGGTGCGTATTCGCGGCATTGACGTGAAGGGCAATGACCATGTGCCTGTCGAAGAAATCGCAGATCACATGCTCTCGAAAGAGAACCAGTGGTGGGGTGGCGGTGAATTCAAGGAAAATGTCTTTGAAGCCGACCGCGATACCGTGCTGAACGTCTTCCGCCATTTCGGTTACCTGGATGCAGAACTGAATGACTACCACGCCGAATACCTCCCGGATTCTACCTGCCTGTTCTATCTTGGACGCATGGTGCCGGTTGGAGAACGTCTGGCTCCGCTCTACACGCAGTTGAACGAGGCTCTGGCTGATTCGACGAACCCGCTTTACAAGATGGCGGGCAAGCCGACGATGGAAGTGTCTCACTATTACAGGAACATGCGCAAGGCGGGCGACAAGTATCCGCTCACAAGGCGTATGCCGCAGGTGAAGGACGAAGAAGGCGCCTGGAAGATCCTGAACGATATTATCCGCTACGAAAGCGCCCGCAAGGAATGGCTTGGCCTGGTGGCTGACCGCAAGTGGAATAACCCGAAGATTGATTCGCTCCTCAAGATCAAGAAGCGTTCCGCTTACGAAAGCAAGCTCCTCGTGCGTTACATGATCGAGGACATGATCCCCGCCCTTTACAAGTACGATAACATCAAGACCTCTAGCGATATTATCGTCCATATCGACGTGACCGAAGGCCGCCGCTACTACATGGGCGGACTCCACTTTACGGGTAACGAAGTCCAGAGCGACGCCATGCTTGGCTATGTGTTCCGTCTTGATAGCGGTGCCGTGTTTGACCAGTATCTCTACGAAGCATCCCGCAAGGCCTTGCTTGATTCTTACCGTGAAGATGGTTACCTCTTTGCCCAGTTCGACGAAGAGAGAACGTTTGAAAACGATTCCATTGTGAACCTTGCCTACAGGATGAATGAAGGCTTGCCTGCTCAGATCCACAAGGTGCATGTGCGTGGCAACACCAAGACGAACGAAAAGGTCATCCGCCGCGAAGTCCGTCTCTATCCGGGCGATACTTACCGCCAGTCCGCTTTGGAACGTAGCTTCCGCGACATTATGCAGCTCAACTACTTCGACATGGTCGTGCCTGATATCAAGGTCGTGGGCGAACAGGAAGTGGACCTCGACTTTGCCGTGCAAGAAAAGCAGGCCGGTACGGGTCAGTTCAGCTTGGGCGTTTCCTATAGCGAAAGCGATGGCTTTGTCGGTACGGCAAGTATTTCCATCCCGAACTGCTGTATGGGCGATGGTCAGCAGGCCGCCTTGAATTTGGAATACGGCGCCGACAAGAAGAGCGCAACACTTAGCTTTACCGAACCGTGGTTCCTCGACAAGCCGATTACGCTTGGTGCTAGCCTCAGCTACTCCTGGTGGAACATGGAAGACTACGACGAACACGACATTACCCGCTATGGTGGAAACATCTTTGTGGGTAAGCGCCTCAAGTGGCCGGACGACTACTTCTATGGTCAGGTTGGTTACGGCTGGCTCATGAACGACCAGGGGCCGAACATCGACAACAGCTACGTGGTCTATACGGGTATCGAATCGGCGTTCAACTTCCGCATCCAGCGTGACGACAAGAACTTGCCGCAGTTCCCGACCGAAGGTTCCCGCTACGTGCTCGATTTGCAGTGGGCCAACAAGTACTTTGGCAGTGACTTCGAATTCGTGAAGGCTGACCTCTCCATCAAGTGGTGGTTCCCGCTCTTCCGCGACCGCTTGGCAATTGCCCTTACAAACGAATACGGTGTCATCTTTGGTGACAAGTTGCAGCATCGCACGCTCTACACTATGGGTGGTGTGCTTGGTTACGATGGCATGCTCCGTGGTTATGCTTCTGGTTCTATTGGCCGTAACCGCCTGGGCCGCAGCTACCAGTATATCGGTGCAGAACTCCAGCTTGGCCTAGTGCCGCAGACGTTCTACCTGTTGCCGTTCTTCTTTGATGCCGGTAACGTGTTCGGTGAACGTATCGATACGGAAGCTAGAATTGACAAGCCGAGAAAGAACCCGCTTAGCGAATGGGATCCGACCACGCTCAAGAAGGATATCGGTTTTGGTTTCCGCGTCGTAGTTCCGATGCTTGGTATTATCGGCTTCGACTTTGCTTGGCCGCTTGATCCGGGTGAAAATTATAACGGTACGAAGTCCACTACGGTGGGTGATATGGAATTCAACTTTGTCATTGGTCAGGCTTTCTAGTCTGATTGGAGGTGCGCTATGATTCGCAAGTTGATCGTTTTGCTTTCGGTAGTCTTTGCCTGCGCAAGCTTTGCCGAAGACGGCCTTCGCATTGCCCATGTGGATTCAAAGATTATCTTTGACGGATTCAAGGGTACCAGGAAGGCTCAGGAAGAATACGACCGCCAGGTGGCAAAGTGGGAACAGCAGGCCAACCTCTTGCAGAAGGAACTTGCCGCTATCAAGGAAAGGCTCGATAAGCAGGTCCTGATGCTTTCGGACGAAAAGAAGCGCGAACTTGAAGCCGAGTACAACAAGAAGGATACGGAACTCAAGTCCTTTATTGACCGCGTCTATGGCCGTAACGGCGAGCTCATCACCGAAAACGAAAAGGTGAGCGCTCCGATTATCCAGCTTATCCGTAAGGCGGTGAACGAAATCGCTTTGCAGGAAGGCTATGACATGGTCATTGACCGTGCAACGGGCGCGGTACTTTTCTGGAAAAAGGAAAACGACCTTACGAACAAGGTGCTGAATTACCTGAATAACAGATAGTCACTTTAGAGCTTTATAAAAATGCGAAAAGCCGGTGATGAACCGGCTTTTTGCTTTGTATTGAGAAGCCCCGTCGGTGCGGGGCATGACAAGTGCGCGGACTATTTGAACTTGAGGAACTTGTAGAGCATTTTCGCAGAGGAAACAGGCGTTTGCAAGAAGGCGCGCTTTTTGCAGCCGTGCTTCGCGAAGTTCTGAAGAACCTTGTAGAGTTCTGTTTGTTCTTCCTTGTTCACGTTCAAGAGAAACCTGCGGAACTTGTATTCAAAGTCGTGCATGCGACCAAAGTAATCGTAGCAGCGCTTTTCGTACGTCTTGAGGAATTCCTTGCTTAAGTTACCGCATTCGAAGCCCTCGTGGACGGTCTGGGCGCAGAACCGTCCGGCGCGCATGGCGGCCGCGATGCCGCCACCTGTAAGCGGGTTCGTGTGATGGGCGGCGTCGCCAACGAGGGCAAAGCGGTCCAGCGTGTAATCTTTCAGAACGCTCGAGACGGGAATGACGCCTCCGACAACGTGATTGATTTGCGCTCCCGGGAAGAGCTTATAGAGCCATTCCATCGTGATGTCCAAGACGTTTGAACCGTGATTGTTCGAAATCAGGAATCCTGCGCCGAAGTTTGTGACGTTGGATTTGACCTTCGGGAAACTCCAGATGTAGCCGTCGTTGATAAAGTCATGACCTTGCCAGAACGTGAGGTAGTCCGGCTTGGTGAGAATGCCTTGCACTTGGATATCGACACCGGTGCAGGTGAATGCTGGTTTCTGGAGGCAATCGAGTCCGACTTGGCGACCGATGCGGCTTTCGACACCGTCTGCGGCAATGACCATCTTGGCACGGACTTCTTCGGTTGTTTCGCCGGCGCCTTCGCCGAGTTTCACGCGCACGAGGCGTGTCCCGCTTTCGACATCTCCGACAAATTCTGCACGGGCGCGGGTGACGACTTCTACGCCGTCATTTGCGGCGAGGTGGGCGAGCCACGGGTCGAATTTTTCGCGGTTGAGCATGATGCCCGTGCCTTTTTGCGCGAGGTCGATGTTTACGCCGTTCGGACCGTAAATATAAAGTCCGTTGATTATCGTTTCGATGCAGTCTTCGTCAATCGGACCGTAAGTCTGTAAGTCCGAAAGCTTGGTGCTCGCTTCGCCGCAGCGTACAGGGTAGCCAATCTTCTCGCGCTTTTCGAGAAGGAGAACCTTGTGGCCTGCACGGGAAAGATTCCTCGCGGCAACACTTCCGCCGGGACCTGCGCCAATGACGACGACATCATATTCGTTATTACAGAACATCGTTCAACTCCTGGATTTTGAGGGCGCCTGCGGGGCATGCTCTTGTGCAGAGACCGCACTTGATACATTTTTCCTGATCAATTTGCAAATCTAGACCATACATGTCTAGCGCCATCTTGGGGCACACGCCGACGCAGCCGGCGCATTCCAGGCAAACACCTCTGTTGTGAACGAGAACTTTCATAGGAGGGAATATATAAAAATAGTTATTAGTTATTAGTTACTAGTTACTAGAAAAAATCGTATTTCGATAAAAAAGGAGATGCCCGCGCGGAGGCGGGCATGACATAATGGGTCCTTCGCGGCAATCGCCACTCAGGATGACGATGATTACTTCTGCAGTGCGTAGTAGGCGGAGAGCCAGGCGTGCAGTTTGTTCCAGCTGTCGCTGCTTTGCGTGACGTCTTCTCCGAGCGAATAGATGACGAAGTCTTCGAGCTTATGATTCCCCAATGTAATTGGAGGAATGGACTGGAACTGATCGCTGAAGTCCTTTGTATCGGTGACCCTGCCATCTATGGCGATAACGATATGATGAGACTGGATGAATATCGAATAGTGGTGACGTTCTCCGTCCAGAACTTCTTGACAAGACGAATCCTTCAAGGTGTAATGGTTTTCGGTATCGTCTTCGCCTTCAGACGTTCTTTTATAAATTTCGGCGCAGAGCTGGTTCGGTTCACGTCCGACTTTTATGCTGAAGGCAACATCGCTTTCTTCTTGACGGGTATCCACGTAGATGGAATCGGCTGCGCTAGACAAGCTGTCCTTCGTTATCCAGAAACTGATTCCAAGAATGCTGCCGAACGCCTTCCAGCTTTCGTTTTGGATGATGTTCATGCCGGGAGTCGTTTCGCTGAAAGCCTTGTAGATTTGCGCCGGCTGGATGGCCGTTTCGCTTGGGACCACCGAGAACGTGTATGTTCCGACATCGATGCTTGGGATGACGGTCAGGTACTTCGAGTTGCTCGGGTCGTTTTCGAACTTGTAGAGTGCAAGCGTGTCGCCGTCGTCGCTAAGAAGGACGGGATTCGTGATGCTCGTCTTGAAAGTGACGGGGACAATCATGGAATCGAGTTCTGTCTTGTCGATCCAGTATTTTGCGGTGCTCAAGGCGTCTTGCGAGACGATGACCGGAATGCGAATTTCCGAAACTTCGAGCTTTTTGCCCGGAGCGAAATCCCACAGGACGTCTTGCGTGATGGAGTCCGTGTCTTCGTCCGAAGTCTTGATGAGCGTAATCTTCGTGAATTCCATGGGCGGAATTTCGTCGAGGATGACGGTTCCGGCTTCGATATCCTTGTTCTGTACGGCGATGCAGTTGAGCGTGCCCGTGATGCAGAGCGTGTCGCCCAAGTCGAGCTCGTAGGCGCTGAGCTTGAGTTCGAGGCTTGCGTTTTCTTCGAGCTTTACTTCGGGGACGGATTGCGTCTGCAAGTCGGTGGTGCCTTCTTCGACGGTAATGGTCTGGTAGCCGGACTGCGTGTGGTCCGTGTTGCTAATCTGCAAGGCATAGTCGCCTGCGGTGACGCTATCCATCGTGTACTTGCCGTCGTCGTCTGTCGTGGCGGTCTTGATGGGGGCCATGCGGGCTGCAATGTGCGTTGCCGAGATGAGGTTTACCTTGGCGCTTGCGACCGGGTATCCGCTTTCGTTCTTGACGGTACCTTCGATGCTTGCGATGGTCGTGCCGGATTCAGTTTCCGTGAGTACGCCGGCGTGGTTCTCGTCGGTACAGGCGGAGAAAATCGATGCGAGGGCAAAAATCCCTGCTGTATTTAAAATCTTAAAATTCATCATGCCTTAACCTCCGGATCGAGGTTAGAGAACAAGTGCAAGTTCATCTGGTAAACGCCGTTTGCCTTTTCGTTGTCCTCGCTGATGATGCGTCTTGCCTTAGCCTTGAATTCCTGGAGTTCGGATTCAAGTTTCTTGTAGGCGTTGTTCGAGATGCTGAAGGTGAGCGTGCTCATGACGGTCGGCATCTTGGGGCGCGTGATGAGCGCCTGCTTCGAAAGTTCAAAACATTGCAGCTGGTACTGCTTGATGAGTTCTGCGTTGTTGTACGGACCGCTGGAGATGGATTCCTTGGTCGGCTTCCAGAAACCAGATTCGTTCTTGCGGGCGAGGCCCAGCTTTTCCAAAAGAGACAACGAATCCTTAATCTTTCCGAGTGGAATTTTCGGGAAGATTCTCTTTTGCACCGGTGTCAAGTCATCTGTAACGTCCATAGCATCAAGAATAGCAAACATTGCGCTATGGTACCAATGGTTATAGTATTCGTAGGTGTTCGAATCGAGGATATGCTGCGGATTCGGGTGCAGGTGCAGGAGCTCTTCCATGGCGGCGCTACGGGCCGTCTCGGTTTTTGCCTGGTCAAGCTTCACCATGGTCTCGAAGTACTTTGCGGCTTTCTTGTTGAGGCCGAGGACTTCGATAAACTTGGCTGTCATGCGGGGGCTGACCTTTTTCCCTCTGAGAACATCGGCAAAGTAGCTGCGCGTCTTGGGGAGGCCGAGCATATTGCAGATTCCGGTACGGGTGAATTCCGGGTCGGACTGGACTCTAGCCGCCTGGTATTCTTCCAAGTACTTGCGGAAGTGCGTAAACTGGTAAATGTCGATATAGTTTTCCACGAGGATAATATAATATTTATGAGAACTAAGGTGAGAACATTTTTTGAGAAATAACATTAAAATGTGATTTTCCACTCTATTGCAACCTACTGTCTACTTCCTACTTCCTACCGCCTACTTCTTACATTTTTGTTGCATTTGAAAAAAGGACGTGTCTGAAGCAAAAAACAGCTTTTTCCCAAAGCATCTACTGCCTACTGCCAACTGCCTACTGCCAACTATTTTTCTATCTTTAGGCGCGAATTTTATGAGGTAACTCCTATGGGTAATGAGGCAGAAAAGCCGAATATCATTACGTCCTCGCTTGACTTTTTGGTCAACTGGGGGCGCTCCAATTCCTTGTGGCCGTTCCCTTACGGTACGGCTTGTTGTGCAATCGAATTCATGAGTACGGAAGTGGGTCGTTACGACCTTTCACGTATCGGTTCTGAATACGTGCGTTTTACGCCGCGTCAGTCCGATGTGCTGCTTGTTGCAGGTACGATTACTTATAAGCAGGCTCCGATCTTAAAGCGCATCTACGAACAGATGGCTGAACCTCGTTGGGTCATTGCCATGGGTGCATGCGCAAGCTCTGGCGGTTTCTATGACTGCTACTGCACGGTGCCCGGTATCGACCACATTATCCCGGTGGATGTGTATATCGGTGGTTGCCCTCCGCGTCCGGAAGCCTTCTTCGATGCCATGTTTGACTTGCAGAAGAAGGTCAAAGACGAATCCTTCATGAAGCAGCGCGCCGAAAGCGTCAAGGAACAGCTTGAAATGATCAAGGTGAAGACTGCCGAAGCAAAGCGTGAAGCCGCTGCCTGCGCCCGCGAAAAGGTCGTGGACATCAAGGACTTCATGAAAGAAAAACAAGAAAATCTTGTAAAGAAAGCCCAGTTCTGGAAGGAGTAGAAGAATGACTGTTGAAGAAATCTTCGCCGCCCTTGAAGGAAAGTTTGACGTCAAGCGCGAACCGCTCGACAAGTGGGGTGTTACGGCTGTTGTTGCTGCTCCCTATCTGCATAACGCAGTCCAGTTCCTCAAGGAAGAATCCGGCATCAAGTTCGATATGCTCGTGGACATTGCCGGTATCGACTACTTGACTTACCCGAATCACGAAGGCCCTCGCTTTGCGGTCTCTTATGCTTTCAAAAGCATGAAAAATCCGGGTGCCCGCATCCGTCTTAAGGTGCTGGTGTCCGAAGAAAGCCTCAAGGTCCCGACGATTAGCGACCTCTATGCCAATGCGAACTGGTACGAACGCGAAGTCTATGACCAGTTCGGTGTGATTTTTGAAGGTCATCCGGACCTCCGCCGCTTGTTGAACCACGTTGAATTTGTTGGCCATCCGCTCCGCAAGGATTACCCTGCCCAGAAGCGCCAGTGGCTTTCGACAAACGACTACCTGCTTCCGGAACTCGAAAAGCGTCTCGAAGAACTTGGCTACAAGGTCATCCAGCGCTCTAAGGAAGTGGAAACGAACGACAATGAATTTTTGGAAGGGAGTATCAAGGCATGATCGTATTAGATCCGAATGGCGAAAAGCTGAATTTGATGCCCTTGAACGTTGGGCCTAGCCACCCGGCAACTCACGGTTGCTTGCGCTTCTTGACCGCTATGGATGGTGAAACCATCGTGGCATCTGTCGAAGAAATCGGCTACCTGCACCGCGGGTTCGAAAAGATGGTCGAACGCGGCACTTGGCAGCAAGTTGTCCCGTACACGGACCGCTTGAACTACTGCTCTGCTATCATGAACAACATTGCGTTCTGCCGTGCAGTCGAAAACATGTTCGGTGTTGAAATCCCGGAACGTTCCAAGGTCCTCCGCGTGATTGTGAACGAACTTTCCCGTATCAACGACCACTTTGTGTGCGTTGCTGCTGCGTTCCAGGACTTGGGCGGTACGACTCCGTTCATGTACGCCTTCAACCCGCGTGAAGAAATCATGTGCATCTGGGAAAAGCTCACAGGTGCACGCCTTACGAACAGCTTTGCTCGCATTGGCGGTCTCTACCGCGATAGCTACGAAGGTTTTGAACAGGACGTTCTCGCAGCCCTCAATTCTACCGAAAAGGCATTGAAGGACTTGCACGCCTGCTTGGATAGAAACCGCATCTTCCTCGACCGTACGGTGGGCATCGGCAAGATTTCTGCTGAAAAGGCTATCAGCTACGGCTGGACGGGCCCCTGCCTCCGTGCATCCGGTGTTGCCTCTGACCTCCGCAAGGACGAACCGTACTACGATTATGAAACCTACGACTGGGAAGTCGTGGTCGGCACACAGGGCGACTGCAACGACCGTCTCCAGGTTCGTTTGGCCGAAATCGAAGAATCCGTAAAGATTGTGCGCCAGGCTTTGAAGCGCCTCGCTCCGGGTCCGGTCGATATCGTCGATCCGCGTATCCGCGTGCCGGCTCACAAGCTTGCTTATCAGGATATGGAAGGCCTTATCGGTCGCTTCAAGAGCGTTTACGAAGGCATCCGCGTTCCGGAAGGCGAATACTACTGCGGTTCCGAATGCGCTAACGGTGAACTTGGCTTCACGATTATTTCTGACGGCTCTGGCCATCCGTACCGTATCAAGGTGCGTCCGCCTTGCCTCACGCAGTTTGCTGCATTCCATGAACTCGTCGAAGGCGGTCTCTTGGCTGACTCCATGGCCGTGCTTTCGGGTCTCAACATTATTGCTGGAGAACTTGACCGATGAGAGAACATATTACTGGCGCTGTCCAATTTGTCTCGAACAATCATTTGAAGTTCGACCGTCCGGCACAGCCGATTGATGCTTTGCCGGATCCGGGCCAGAAGTTTGGCTATGTGAACAAGCCTGTGCCGCAGCCGCCTACGGCTGAAGTGCTCGCGAAGCTCAATACGCCTGAAATCAAGGAACGCTGCGCTGATTTGCTCAGCCGCTATCCGGTCGGTCAGGCTGCACTTCTCGAAGTGCTTTGGCTCGTGCAGGGCGTGTTTGGCTGGGTGCCGCGCGAAGGAATCCGCTGGGCTGCTAACGTCTGCGGTTGCGCTCCGGCTCATGCTCTTGGCGTTGCTACGTTCTATACGATGTACAACCACGCTCCGAAGGGCAAGTTCCTCTTGCAGTTCTGCCGTAACATCAGCTGCACGATCAAGGGCGCTCCGAGCCTTATCGCTTATGTGGAACATGCTTTAAACATCAAGACGGGCGAAACGACTCCGGATGGTCTCTTTACGATCCTCCAGGTGGAATGCCTCGGTTCTTGCGGTAACGGCCCGATGATGCTCGTGAACGACGACTTCGCTACAGACGCTGATGGCGACGTGCTCACGATGAAGCCGGGTACAAAGCTTACGACCGACAGCATCGACCGCATCCTCAAGTGGTGCTATGCTCATGAAGACAACATTCCGAAGCACGATGTGCTCGGCGGTACGGTGAAGGGCCATTGCGGTCATCCGGGCGCTCCGGGTGCTATCGCAAAGCCGCAGGTTGCTGACTACGCTCCTCCTTCTCCGGTTTTGAATGTCAAGTCCGAAGCTGACGAAACGGGCGCTACCCTCACTTGGAAGGGCGCTCCGGAATTCACGAAGATTGTCGTCGAAAAGAAGAATGGCAATGACTGGGTCGCTGTTGGCGAGCCGGGCGTGAAGGACAAGGCTTTTGTGGACCCGAACGGAAAGGTCGGCGACGAATACCGTATGATTGCGACCTCCGGTGAACGTGTTGCTAAACCCTCGGCTGTTGCTGTGACTAAGCAGAAGCCCGCACCGGAACAAAAGGCGGTTTAATTATGGCTGAATGTGTAAAAGTTTGTACGCAGAACTTTGGCAAGGGCGCCCAGGACATCGAAGTCTATAAGAAGCTGGGTGGCTACTCCAACATTTCTGAACGCTTGTTCAACATGAGCCAGTTTGAGCTCATCGATTACGTGCAACGTTCTAACCTCCGCGGACGCGGTGGTGCTGGCTTCCCGACGGGCATGAAGTGGAGCTTTGTGCCGCGTGGTACGGGCAAGCCGGTTTACATTGTCGTAAACGCTGACGAAGGCGAAGGCGGTACCTTTAAGGACCACTTCCTCATGCTCGAAGATCCGCACCGCTTGATCGAAGGCCTTATCATTGCAGCTTGGGCTCTTGGCTCTCGCGCGGCCTACATCTACTGCCGTGGCGAATTCCTCCCGTGCATCGAAGCCTTGAACAAGGCTTTGAACCAGGCTTATGCTGCTGGCTACCTCGGCGAAAACATTTGCGGCACGAAGTTCAGCTTTGATATCTTTGTGCATCGCGGTGCTGGCGCCTACATTTGCGGTGAAGAAACTGCTCTTATTAACTCTCTTGAAGGCCAGAAGGGCCAACCGCGCTTGAAGCCGCCGTTCCCGGCTGTTTGCGGTGCCTGGAAGTCCCCGACTTGCGTGAACAACGTCGAAACCATCATGTCGCTTCCGTGGATTTTGAGCCACGACCCGAGCGACTACGCCAAGATGGGTACGCCGCGCGCCGGTGGTACGAAGGTGTTCTGCATTTCCGGTGACGTCAAAAATCCGGGCGTGTACGAAGCTCCTCTCGGCACTCCGATGATGACTATGATTAACGATTACGCCGGTGGCGTTGTGGGTGGCAAGCTCAAGGCTGTGCTCCCGGGCGGTTCCTCTTGCGCTCCGCTTACGGCAGAAGAAGCTGCTGTCGCCACGATGGACTATGAATGCCTCGCCTCGATGAAGACGATGTTTGGTTCTGGCGCTATGATCGTGATTAACGATACGCACAACATGGTTGACCTTTTGAATTGCCTCGGCAACTTCTACAGCCACGAATCTTGCGGCCAGTGCACGCCGTGCCGTGAAGGTACAGGCCTCTTGCACCGCATCTTGAACCAGATGGTGGCCGGCAATGGTCATGATGGCGATGTGGAACTGATGCAGAGCCTTTCTAGCGGATTTGGTGGCGTGACTATTTGCCCGCTCTCCATTTCTTTGGGTGGCCCGGTCTCGAGCTACACTGCAAAGTTCCGTGCGGACTTTGACGAATATATCGCTAAGAACCCCGAACACGCAAAACCGCGTATTCAAGAAACAAGTCGTCCTGGAATTTTCTGGTAATAATATGAGTAACTACTACAATATGCCGAAACTCCCGACCGAAGCAAGCCCGAAGGTGGAAATCTTCGTGGATGACAAGGCCGTGATGGTTCCTGGCGATACCAACCTCCTCGAAGCCTTGAAGGCTGTCGGGATTGAAACTCCTCACGTATGTTATCATCCGTATTTGCCGGTGTCGGGTAACTGCCGTCAGTGCCTGGTAGAGCAGGAAGGCCCGCGTGGTCGTATGCTCGTGATTTCGTGCTATACTCCTGTGACTCCGGGTATGAAGATTTATACCCCGGCATCCAGCGCCCGTGTGAAGAACGCCCGCAAGGCCACACAGGAATTCATGCTGGTGAATCACCCGCTCGATTGCCCGATTTGCGACAAGGCCGGTGAATGCACCTTGCAGGAAAACTACATGGAAGCAGGCCAGAACGAAGGCCGCCTCCGTCCGGAATACGGCAAGAATTACCATGGCAATCCGGAACATCAGTTCATTGATGCGAAGGGACAGCTCCGTGGCGGTAAGCATGTGGACATCGGTCCGCGCATTTTGCTCGACGAAGAACGTTGCGTGCAGTGCGACCGTTGCGTACGCTTTATGCGTAGCATCGCGAAGGACGAACAGCTCCAGCTTGCTGGCCGTGCCGACCATACTTACATTACTACCTTCCCGGGCGAAAAGCTCGACCACGAATACGATCTCTGTGTCACGGATGTATGCCCGACGGGCGCCATGACGGCAAAGTACTTCCGCTTCCAGAAGCGCGTTTGGCTCCTTGCCCACACGCCGACGATTTCGATGGACGATTCCCTCGGAGCAAACATCTGGCTTGACCACGCCGATGGCCGCATCTATCGCGTGATGCCGCGTTGCAACCCGGAAGTGAACCGCAGCTGGCTCTCCAATACGAGCCGTCTCGCTTTCCAGCAGTTTGACAAGAACCGCTTGCCGGCAATCGACGCTTCTGCACTCCAGCTGGTTGGCGGTAAGGTCGCCCTCGTTGCTGGTGGCGCTTGCACGAACGAAGACCTCGCCGCTCTCAAGATGCTCAAGGAAGCTCTCGGTGACCGCGCTGAACTCTTCGGTGGTTCCCTCCTCAAGGTGAACGCTCCGGACGGTATCGCCAAGAGCGGTGACCCGGTGGCAAACCGCGCAGGCATGCAGCTCATGGGTTTTGCAGATGTTGCAGAACTCCTCAAGCGCGCAGGCGAATTCAGCAACCTCATCACGGTGAACGCTGACCTCTACGGCGAAGACGCTGCTGCAGCTAAGGCTCTCGATAAGATTTCGAACCGCATCGCCCTTTCTGCTTTCGATGACGCTACCGCCAAGAAGGCCAAGGTCGCTTTCGGTATCCGCCACTGGAGCGAAGTCCAGGGTACGATGGTCAACAGCCTCAACATCTTGCAGAAACTCTCTGCTGCTCCGACTTGCCCGGACGAAAAGCTTGCCCCGGCTTACGAAGTGATTTCCGCTTTGGCTGGCAACAAGTTCAATTCGGCTTGCGAAGCTTTCAAGAAGGCTCGTGAATACGTGCCGGCTTTCGCCGACATTACCTATGATGCCATCAAGAGCACAGGAAAGCTCCTGGGAGGTAACGCATAATGGATATTATTGAATCCAAAACCTGGATTGAATGGGCAATTACGATTGCGAAGTTCGCTTTCTGCTTCGTACCTGTCCTTTACATCCTCCTTTTAATCCCGATGGAACGTCGTGGCGCGGGCTTTATGCAAGACCGTCAGGGCCCGAACCGCTCCTACATCAAGATCCCGTACTTCGGCAAGATCCGCTTGCTCGGTTACGTGCAGAACATGTGCGACGGTACGAAGCTCTTCTTCAAGGAAATGTTTGCACCGGCTGGCGTGAACAAGCTCCTTTACTATGTAGCTCCGGCAATCCCGTTCGCTATCGTGTTCCTTTCTCCGTGCGTGATCCCGTGGTTTGGACCGATGATCTTTGACTGGGGTGGCGAAACGGTTCGCATTGCAGGTTCCATCATCGATTCCGATGTGGGCGTGCTCTTGCTCTTCGGTTTCTCCTCCATTTCGGCTTACGGTGCGATGCTCGCTGGTTGGGCTTCCAAGTCCAAGTACAGCTTCTTGGGCGCTCTCCGTACGAGCTCCATGACCATCAGCTACGAAGTCTGCCTCGGACTTTCGCTCATGGGCATTTTGCTCCTCGCCGGTTCTTTCAACCTCACGGATATCGTGCAGTGGCAGGAACACCATGTTTGGGGTATCGTTGCCCAGCCGGTCGCTTTCTTCTGCTTCCTCATTGCAAGCATTGCTGAAACGGGCCGCGCTCCGTTCGACGTTGCCGAAGGTGAACCGGAACTCGTTGCCGGTTACCACACGGAATATGGCGCTATGCAGTTCGGTCTCTTCTACATGGGCGAATACTCGCACATCTGCATCAACAGCTTCCTCATTGCGACGCTGTTCCTTGGCGGTTATGCAGTTCCGTTTGTGACGACCGAAACGATGCAGGAACACATGGGTGGCTCCCTTGCCATTCTCTGTGGCGTGCTCGCTTTCATCGCTCTCGCTTTCCTCCACATGATTTACCGCTATTCCCGCAAGCTCAAGGCAACGAACTTGACACACCGCTTTGAAGTTCTCAAGGAATACAAGCTCTACAAGATTGTGGCCTGGGTTGCAACCGCAGCATTCATTGCTCTCGGTGTTGCTGCCTGGTTCTTCTACAATCCTGAAAACTTCGTGGTGAACGGACTTGCTGTCGGTAGCTTTGCAACCGCAGTCGGTACGGCACTCATCCACTTGCTCGTTCTTGTGGCAAAGAGCCTCATCTTCTGCTGGGTCTGGATTTGGGTCCGCTGGACGCTCCCGCGCTTCCGCTATGACCATGTGATGCACCTCGGCTGGAAGATTATTTTGAATATCGCCCTCATCAACCTCGTGGTGACTGCGGTCATTGCAAAACTTTTAGGGGGTAACTAATGCGCGTTATTAAGCAAAAACCGATGACCGTCATCGAACGCCTTTACATTTTCGAGGCGATTCGCGGTCTGTGGACAACCCTTAAGCATGCGGCTCGTGGCTTGTTCCGCTATGAAGAACTTCCGACGATTTCTTATCCGGAAGGTCAGCCCGAAATCCGCAATACCTACCGTGCCAAGCACCGCTTGATGCTTCGCCCGGATGGTACGCCTCGCTGTGTCGCCTGCGGCATGTGCGCTGCGGCTTGCCCTGCCCACTGCATCTTCATTGAAGCAACGCAGAGCGATGACCCGCGTATCGAAAAGCGCGTGATGCGCTTTGACATCGACCACCTGACTTGCGTGTTCTGCGGTCTTTGCGCAGAAGCTTGCCCGGTCGATGCCCTCCGCATGGATACGAAGCAAATCATTTTCGAACACCGTTCCCGCGAAGACTTTGTGGCTCACCTTTACGATCTCACCAACTGGGATCCGAAGGATTACCCGAATGACGAACAGAGCCAGATGGCTCCGGGCGGTACAAAGAATGCCGAGGCCCGCAAGGTCTGGGGCATGGAGGTCAAATAATGCTTGCATTGATTTATTTCATTGTCCTCGCAGTGATCGCAGTCGGCAGTGCCGTTTGCGTGCTCCTCTCTAGACACCCGCTTTATGGCGCCCTCTCGCTGGTCGCCTCGATGGTGTCTCTTGCCGGTATCTACGGCCTTCTCGGAAGCCCGTTCCTCGGCGTCGTGCAGATCATGGTCTACGCAGGTGCAATCATGATGCTCCTCACGTTCGTGATCATGGTCTTGAATGGCGCCCGTGACTCCCACACACCGATGTTTGACAAGGTTTCGCTCTTTGTGATTCCTGCCGTCATCGTGCTTGCCGGTCTCGTGGGCTTTGCCCTTGTCCGCGCTCCGATCGCCTTTGATGCTGCAACGGTTCGCGGTTCTGTGGCAATCACTTCCAAGACTCTCTTTGATGTAGCTCAGAGCGGCCCTGGTTACTTCGTACTTTTCGAAGTCCTCGGTGTGCTTCTGCTTTCTGCCATGGGTGCCGCAGTGCTTCTCGCCAAGAAGCGCCTTGGTTCTGTGGAATCCGAAAAAACGGAGGATAAACACTAATGGAACTCCAAGCTATATATGTTCAGATCTTGGCCCTGGTCATTTTCGCCATCGGCCTCATGGTCGCGGTCTCTCGCCGCAATGTGTTCTTTGTGCTGATGGGCGTTGAACTTGCCCTGAACGCCGTGAACCTCTCCTTCGTGGGCTTTGCAAAGACTTTGCCCGGGGACGCAAGCATTGTGGGCCAGGTGGTTCCGCTGTTCTCCATCGCAGTCGCTGCAGCTGAAGCTTGCGTCGGCCTTGCCATGGTCATCCTCATTTTCCGCAACCGTGAAAGCGTTGACGCCGACACGTATTCTAACATGAAGGGGTAATAAGCAATGATTTCTCTTGGTTTGATACCTCTCTTCCCGCTGTTGGGATGCATTATCCTCGGTGCTATCGCCATCATTTCTTCGGGCAGCAAGAAGGGCCCTGCTGAAGGTTTCGTTGGAACTCTCGCAGTCCTCTTCCCGGCACTCTCCTTTGCTGGTGTTGCTCTCCTTTCGCTCAACATGCCGGAAGGCGGCGTCCGTGAAACGCTCTGCAACTGGATTGACATCCCGATGTTCCGCGTGGATATCGGATTCCTGTTCGATGGTCTTTCCCGCATCATGCTCCTGTTCGTGACAGGCATCGGCTCTCTCATCGCTCTCTACTCGATTGGTTACATGCACGGCGACCGCGGCTTTGCCCGTTACTTCGCCTACATCAACCTCTTCTTGTTCAGCATGATCGTGCTCGTGCTCTCGGACAACTTGCTCCTCACGTTCCTCGGTTGGGAAGGCGTGGGTCTCTGCTCCTACCTCCTCATCGGTTTCTGGAACAAGGATATCAAGAACTGCCATGCCGCTAACAAGGCTTTCATCGTGAACCGCGTGGGTGATATCGGCTTCTTGCTCGGTATGCTCTGCCTCGTGACGATCGGTGGCTCTGCTATCCTCAACTACGATGTGCTTACGAATTTCATCAGCATGGTCATCAGCGGTAACCACGTTGACCTGGTTATCCCGGTTCTCTCTATCGCTGGTATCCTCTTCTTCATCGGTTGCACGGGTAAGTCTGCTCAGATTCCGCTCCTCACCTGGCTTCCGGATGCTATGGCGGGTCCGACTCCGGTTTCTGCCTTGATCCATGCCGCAACGATGGTGACTTCTGGTGTCTACTTGCTCGCCCGTCTCGGCAGCATGTTTGCCCTCCTCCCGGTGGTGCTTGACATTATCGTGGTGGTCGGTATGCTCACTGCTTTCTGGGCTGCTGTTGCAGGTCTTTTCCAGAACGACATCAAGAAGGTGCTTGCTTACTCTACCATTAGCCAGCTCGGTTACATGTTCATGGCTTCTGGTGTTTGCGCCTTTGACGCTTCTATCTTCCACGTGTTTACGCACGCCTTCTTCAAGGCGGCTCTCTTCCTTGGCGCTGGTGCCGTGATTCACGCTCTCTCGGGCGAACAGGACATGCGCAAGATGGGTGGTCTTTTGAAAAAGACTCCGGTGACCGCCTGCGTGATGATCTTTGCGTTCCTCGCGATTGTCGGCTTCCCGGGCTTCTCCGGTTTCTGGTCCAAGGACTTGATTCTCGAAAAGATTTTCATGAGTGGCACGATGGGCCAGGCTGTTTACGTCGTGGGCCTCATTACGGCTGTGATTACCGCTGTCTACATGGGTCGCCTCATTATCCTTACGTTCTTCGGTAGCTACCGCGGTTCTAAGGAAAGTGAAGAACACATCCACGAAGCTCCGGCTGTCATGCTCATCCCGATGGTGATTCTCGCCTTCGGTGCCGTGTTTGCCGGTTACCTTTGGGCTGATTCCATCGGCATCAAGTTCTTTGCCGAAACGCTCGCTCCGGTCGTTGGCGCCGCACAGGCTTACAACACTCCGGCTGTGTTGCTCACGTGAACCCGGTGGTCTTTGCCGCTCTCGGTACGGTGGCTGCCCTCCTCGGTATGTTCATCGCTTACAAGATTTACGCCAATGCCCGTATCCCGGCTGCTAAGGGTAGCTCCGCTCCTGAAGGTGGCAAGGCTACGTGGACGTTCCTGTTCGATTCCATCCACAAGTACGTGGGCATCATCCCGGTTAACGTGCTTGCATGGATCTGCGATGTCGTTGTCGACAAGATTCTCGCGGCTGCTCAGTGGACGATTGGTGCAATCGCAACGATTCTCGGTGACGGCGCCGCCTCGTTCCAGGTGCGCAAGGTTCGCCTCCAGATTGCCCTTAGCATTCTTGGGCTGGTGGCGTTGTTGGCTATTGTTATTTTGACTGGAGGTACTCTCTAATGCTGTTACATCTCCTTGTCCTCGCCCCGTTCGTTGCCGCCATCCTCATGGTGATGACGTCCAAGGAAGACTCCAAGTCTTCTTCCCGCCTTGCCATTTTGATGGGCATTGGCTTTACGGCCATGTCTGTCGCCTTGATTGCAGGCGGTAGCGTTTCGACGGATGCTATTGAATGGTTCCAGATTCCTGGTTGCAAGGGACCTGTCTACTACTACCTCACGAGTCACGGACTTGCCTCCTGGATGGTGTTCCTCTCCAGCGGTCTTTCTCTCGTGTCCTTGATTTCTGCTCGTGGAATCACTTGCAGAAGCTATCGCAACTTCGCTATCGGCATCTTCTCCTTGATGGGCGCCATGAACGGCACTTTCCTTGCGGCTGATGCTGTGCTCTTCTTCTTCTTCTTCGAAGCCATGGTGATTCCGGCTGCGGTTCTCATCGCTGGTTTCGGTGGCAAGGACAGAATGAAGGCTGCGATGACGTTTGCGATTTACACGTTGGTCGGTTCTGCTCCGATGATGGTCGCTCTCTGGTACATCTTGACGATTGCCGATAACTCGACGCTCATCTCGCTCGCCGTTGCTGTCCAGGGCCTCCCGGAAGGAACCCAGAACGTGCTTCTCGTGTGTTTCCTCTTGGCTTTCCTCGTGAAGACTCCGATTTTCCCGTTCCACGGCTGGCAGGCGATCACTTACGCCGAAGCTCCGGCTCCGCTCTCTGCAATCCTCACGGGTGCAATGAGTAAGGCTGGCGTGTTTGGCTTTATCGTCTGGATCCTCCCGATTTTCCCGCTTTCGATGAACGCTGTCTCTGGCTTGATGTGGCTTGGCCTCTTCACGGCAGTTTACGGCGCTCTCATGGCTCTCCGCGCAACGGATGGCAAGAAGCTCCTCGCATTCAGCTCCATGGGCCACTTGGGTCTCGCAGTGGCAGGCGTGTTCAGCCTCTCCGAAGCTATGCTTCCGGCTGTGCTCGTGTTGCTCGTCGCTCACGGAATTTCGGCTGGCGCTCAGTTCTACCTCATGGGTATTGCAGAACGCATGGCGGGTACGCGCGAACTTGATCAGCTTGGCGGTCTTTCTTCCAAGAATCCGGTGTTCTCGACACTCTTTGGCTTTGCCGGCGTGATGGCTCTCGCTGTTCCTGGTACGGCAGGCTTTGTCGGTGAATTCTCCGTGCTCCTCGCTCTGTGGGACATGGGCCCGCTTCCGGCTCTCGTGGCAGGATTTACCTTGATCCTCTCCGCTGCATACATGCTCCGCTTCATCCAGAAGGTTATTTTCGGTAAGCAGGCCCGTGAATACGAAGAAGGCCGTCGCACGATGCCGCTCGAAGGCGTTAGCATCGCCGTGATGCTCTTGCTCCTCCTCGTGTTCGGTTTCCACCCGGCATACGTGACGGATACCCTCAACGAAGCTGAAGCGACCGAAGATCCGGCTGCAGTCCAGGTGCTGAACAATGCCGCTCTCAATAACGGCGAAGCTCCGATGACGGCTGAAGAAATCCACCAGTTGGATTCAACGCTTGCCGCAGCAGGCTTCAAGGATGACGAACGCGCTTCGATCATCGCTCAGATGAAGGGCGACGCTTCCGCTGATGCAAAATCTGAAAAATCTGTGAAGGAGGCTTCCGATGCTAAGTAATCTTGTTTATCTCTTGCCGGTGATCTTCGTGGTCTTGGGCGGCATGGTGGCTCTCGCTGCTGAACCGTTCTTGCGCGACGAAAACAAGCACAAGGTTCTTCCTTGGGTGGCTGCTTTCTTCATTGCTCTTAGCGTTGCCGCTTTGTACTACGCAAAGACAGAAGCTCTCTTGAACCTTTACGCGATGGACCCAGTTCGCCGCGTGCTTTGCGCTGCAATCCTCCTTTGCGGTTTCCTCGGCATTTCGGGCCTCCAGTGGACTCTTGGCCGTGAACAGTTCAAGGGCGGTGAAGCTTATGGCCTCATGATGCTTGCCACTAGCGGTGCTATGCTCATGACTCAGGCTATCGACTTTGTTGCCTTGTTCATTGCAATGGAACTCACGAGCTTCCCGATTTACGCTCTCGTGGGCATCCGCCGTAAGGACGTGAACGCTAACGAAGGTGTGTTCAAGTACTTCGTTTCGGGTGCTGTTTTCAGCGCTATCTTCCTCTACGGTGTTTCGCTGATTTATGGTGCTACGGGTTCGACGCATTTCTGCGGTCACGTGCTCGAAGGCCGTATGGCAATCTACAGCGTTGGTATGCTCTTTGTGATTGCAGGCCTCCTCTTCAAGGCTGGTGCTGCTCCGCTCCACTTCTGGGTGGCTGACGTCTATACGGGCGCCTCTGTCGCTGTGACGGGCTTTATGGCCGCTGTCGTGAAGGTCGGTGCTCTTGCCGCTCTCGGTACGGTCTGGGTAAGCGTTCTCGTGACGCGCTCCGGTGCCGAAGCTGTGTGGAACCTCGCCGAAAAGGTGACTGTCGCAAATCCGTCCAAGCCGCTCTTCTACGTGGTTTTGGTTGTTGCAATCCTCTCCATGGTGATTGGTGCATTTAGTGGCCTTGCTCAGAAGTCTGTGCGTCGCATCTTGGCATTCTCTGCCGTGATGAACGCTGGCTTTATCGTGATCGGTCTCTTGGTCCCGAATTACCTCGGCAAGGGCGAAATCCAGATGGGCCCGATGTTCTACTTCCTCATCACTTATGCGATTGCCTCTGCGGGAGCCTTGACGGGCATTGCCTACATGTCGGGCAAGGATGATTGCAAGGAAAATCTCGAAGACCTCCAGGGTGCTGGTCGTCGCCGTCCGTTTGTGGCTCTTGGCGTTGCCGTGTGCCTTGCTTCTCTCGCTGGCCTTCCGCCGGTTGCAGGTTTCCTCGCCAAGTTCACGCTGTTCACCGAAGCCTTCAATGCTGACCTCGGCTGGCTTGCCGCTATCGGCTTTGGCCTCTCCTTGGTGGCTGCAGTTTACTACCTCCGCATTGCCTATGTGCTCTTTGCCCCGGCAAAGGACGACAAGTGCTGCGGTGGTGATCATATCTGCTGCAAGGCAAACTACGCATACGTTTACTTGCTCCGCTTTGCTGTTGCCGTGTCCGCTATCGCACTCCTCGTGATTAGCGCTCGCCCGGCATTGGCTTTGATCGGCTAGTAAAACTTGTCGTTCCCGCCTCCGAGCGGGAATCACTATTATTGAAAAACGTCCCGGCTGAAAAAGTCGGGATGTTTTTTTTTGTATTTTGTTCTTGAAAAAGGAAATTTCTAATATGACAACTCCGAAAAGTGATGAAAAGAACAAAGAGACGTTTAAAGGGACTCTGATTTTTTGGCTTTGTGAAATTATGGGTGAATTGGGGATTCACTGTTTTGTTAGTGGCAGAACCCTAAGAGGTTTGCTCTATTTGTCTATGACCATTATTTCTTGCTTTATCATTCCTCTTGCAGTTCCCTTTGTAATGTTCTTAGGGAAACCTATGTATGGCTTGGACTTGATAGCAGGAATAATGATTTTTATTGTGACTGTGCTTGTTTTTATAGATGCGTGGACAATTGGGAACGGCCGTTATGAAAATAAAATAAATGGCAAGAAGTATAGGGGTGGCTTATGGATGAAAGTAGTAGCTATTCTAGGGCTTATTTTAAATTGGACTTACGTGGTTTTTGGGGGATGTTTTTTTAATATGTCTGAAACCATAAGTAATGATTTAAAAACACGGGTCGTAACGGTTTTGAATGCTGGTGTTGACGATTATTTGGAAAAACAAGGGTTGTTTTTTGATAAGGAACATCAAATAGGAAATTTTGAACAGATTGGTTATGCATCACATTTTAAATATTTTGATTTTATAGATTTGAATGCTGGATTGAAGATATCTTATAAACTCAATTTCGGATGTCCTCATCAATCAATATGGACGATAACACCTTCTATAGTTGATGGAAAATTGAAATGGAATGTAACAGAACCGGAAGATACAAGGTGCTCTGAATTTTTTCCATTGAAGTTGAATTTGAAAGAAAAATGAACTAAATATGGTTTGTTCAAAGTGTGGTGAAAAGTTCGATTATTACGAGCCATGCTGCCCGTGGTGCGGGGCTCCGAAACCGGCTGAAGAACAGAAACCGGCTGGCAATGTTTCGCCCATGGAGGAGTCTTCGGAAAAAGAGGACGAATGCGTCACGTTTGAGTCTAAGAGAGACCATGATGGCGCTTTTGAAATTGCTCGCCAGCATGTTTGTTCGATTCTGAGTCTTTGTCTTGGTCTTTTCCTATTTCGCACAGATGATTTGTTCTGTTTGGTGTTTTCACTATTCTTTGTGATAGGAGCCCCTTTTATATTCTTAAATGCGCGTTTTTCAGCAAAAGTTGTCCATAAAGTCAAATGCTACAAGGATAGGTTTGTGTTATGTACATGTTATGATGAGATGGCTTTTTCTTTCGATAAGGCGAATCGGCCAGAAATGAAAATTAGTGTATTTGATGGTTACAACACAATTGTTTTTCAAAACAGTCAATATCGAAAAACATTCATTGTCTGCGAGCGTGATTTTCCTGAAGTTGTTGTGGCTATGAAGAGGGTCTACGGCATATCGGCTGAATAAAATTTTTATTATTTAGATGAATTGAAAATTGCCTGCGGGCATGAAAAAGGAATTATTATGGATAAAATTTATCGTTCTGGTATTGGTTTTGACGTTCACAAGTTGGTGGAAGGCCGCAAGTGCATTATCGGCGGCGTGGACATCCCGTACGAAAAGGGCTTGCTCGGCCACAGCGATGCTGACGTGCTTTTGCATGCCATTAGCGATGCTTTGCTTGGTGCTGCAGGCCTCGGCGATATCGGCACGTACTTCCCGGATACGGACCCGGCATTCAAGGGTGCCGATAGCTTGGAACTTTTGCGCAAGGTCGGCGAAGAAGTCAAGAAGGCGGGCTACGAAATCATCAATATCGATAGTATCGTGATGTGCGAACGCCCGAAGGTGAACCCGCACAAGGAACAAATGAAGGCAAACATTGCCCGCGTGCTCGGCCTTGATGTGAAGCAGATTGGCATCAAAGGCACGACGACCGAAAAGCTCGGCTTCACGGGCCGCGGCGAAGGTATCGCAAGCCAGGCCGTTGCGATGGTGCGCTCTATATAATAGAGCTTGCGGCGCGGTTATATTCCCGGCTGGGTTTTAATCCCGGTCGGGCTTTTTTTGTCCGTAATATATTTTGTATATTATAGCTTGTAGGTAATTTGGAAGGAGTGTTTATGTCCAAAAAGTTTTATGCAGCGGTAGCTATTATGGTGGCTACTTGCGCTCAGGTTTCTTTGGCGGCGTGGGATGGCTCGGCGAAAGTGCCGAAAGTCGTTGAAAAGGACGGGCAAAACTTTTATGAAATCACGTCTCCGGAGGAACTGATTGGCTTCTTGGATTCTGTGCTAGTGGGTAAGGCCGGAGATGAGTCCCTCAAGGCTTACTTGAAAAATGATGTCGTATTCGGGGTGGATACTTCAAAACTTTGCGAAAAACGCTGGGTCCGTAATAAAGAGCAGTCGATGTTTACGGGTGATTTTGATGGACGTGGACATTCCATTTATGGTTTGAATGCTGAAAATGCTTTGTTCCGCGAAGTGGGCATGAGCGCAGGTTCTGTTCACGATGTCAGCGTGGTGCATGGTTCTTTTGGTAGCGATTCCGTGACTCGTGCGGCATCAATTGCGGATATTTTGGATGGGTCCCTTTGGAATGTAAATGTGATTGCTACGGATGTCCGTAGCGCTTATGATGCGGCAGGCATTGCTGCTAACGTATCAAGCCCGTATGGGTCCGATGGTAAACATGCTCTTATCCTTAATAGCCATGTTATAGGCGGCTCCGTTGGCGGTAGCTATTATGTTGGTGGTATTGCCGGTTTTTCTGCGGGTAAAATTCATGGTTGCTCAAATTCTGCTCGAGTTTATACGGTTGAAAATCCAAATGTAAAAGAGCAAATGATTGAACATCTTGGCGGCATTGTGGCGTATTCTACAGTGGACTTTGGCACTGCCATTGGAAATTGCGTCAATCGCGGAAAAATCGAAATGGAGTCTTTGGCTCAATGGGCGTATGTAGGTGGCATTGCTGGCGAAGTTGATGGAAATATCGAAAATCTTCAAAATTATGGAGAAGTTTCATCAAAGGTTACATTTGCTTCGGATACGGCGAAATCTACTTGGGCCGCGGCTTCTTATGTGGGCGGAATTGCAGGGCAACATTCTTTGCCTAGAAAGTACTCCGGTGAAAATCGTGACTTGTTGAATGAAGGGAATGTGCTTGCTGTTTTTGATAACAGGATTGAAAATGGCGACTTCATGGTTGGCGGTGTTGTTGGAAATGCGGACCGGTCGAGCATTACTAATGCCCTTAATCGAGGTTCCGTTGTTGCTCATGGCTTTGGCAAATTGACGAAAACGTCTGTGGGCGGTGTCATCGGTTTGGCCAATATGAATGTATATAGCGGTTTTGCAAAGCTTAAGAACCGTGGCAATGTCTATGGCGGAGGTACGTTTCGCACCCATGTCGGTGGACTTGCAGGGCGGATGGAAGGTTATGTTGTAGATGATCCGAAATTTGTGCAGTCGTTTAATTATGGCTGTGTGACTGGCGTTGTTGCGGATACGTCAAGTGTGTCCGAGGCTTTGAATGTGGGCGGTCTCCTGGGCTATGGTGATGCCATTGTTTTCAGCGATGTTTACAATCGTGGAAAAATTTTGGCAAAGGGCAAGCTTGTTTATGGTGGTAGCTATGTGGGCGGTATCGTGGGCTTGAACCGTTATCCGACAGCCTCCATTTCTAATGCTTATAGTGCTACACCGGAAATTACGGGTGACACTGTGGGTGGTGTTGTTGGCTATTCGCTTGAGGCCGCAGTTCCAAGCAATACTTATTTTGACAAGACTCTTGCCGATGTAAAATCGTTTGGAAAAAACTATTTCGAAACGGCGGATGATCCGGATTGTGGAAGAGCTACTTCCGCATTGCAAAACGATGAAATACTTGCGATGTTGAACACCCAAAATGGTAAGGTTTCCGACCGCAAATTGTGGGTGCGCCGTGGTGGATACCCGGTATTGACTTTCGACAGCTTGTATAAAAACGATTCACTTTTCTTTGATCTGCAAACGTATGCGCTTCCGTCTGCAGAAATCGTGAATGATACTGCTGTTTACACTATAAAGACTGCTGATGAACTTGCGACTTTGTTGGAAATGGGCTCGTCCTTTGGATACAAAATGTTCAAGGTCAAACTTGCAAACGATATTGTGATGGGTGAGGATTCTACGCACCTATCTATGCGCAAGATGTCTATTGATACGAGCGGACTTTGCATTAACATGATGTTTGACGGACAAGGCCATACCGTTTACGGGTTGAACATGTCTAGAGCAATGTTCTATTGCTTGGCCGAGGGTGCCGTTATTGATAATATGACGATTGCAAACAGCCGTTTTGCAAATGATTATGGAATGTCTGCGGCTGGAATCGCGATTTCGTTAAAAAAGAATAGCGCTATTCGCAATGTGAAAATCCGGAACAGCCTTGTTCGCGGCGGTGACGTTGCGGGTGGTATTGTCGCTAACAGTTACGGCACGATGTTGGAGGTGGCAAACGAGAATACTCCGGTTTACGCCTCGGATAAGGCGGGCGGCGTTGCTGGTGAAAGCAATGGATTTATTGTGGGGGCGTCCAATTCGGGCAAGGTCTCGGGGCGCTTGGCCGGTGGCATTGTGGGTTATTCTTACTTTAATAATGGAATTGTCAAGAATGCATCGAACACTGGGGCGATTCTCGGTTCTGGCGAATATTCCGTAGCGGCGGGTGGCATTGTCGGCTATTCTTTCCGCTTGCAGGTTATGGATGCCTTGAATACGGGGCTTGTTGAAGCATCGTCTGCCTCTGCTAAGGTCTATGCGGGCGGTATCGCGGGTAGAATCGATTCTTCTACGACATTGGATAGGCTCGGGAACTGGGGCCGCGTGCATATCTTGGGTGGCACTGTCGCCTATGCGGGTGGCCTTGTTGGATGGTACGAAGGGTTGCCTGTTAGGGGCTTGGAAAAGCCGACTCCGGGTGCAAACTTTTTGGAGAGTTTTAACTATGGCCCCGTGTATGTCAAAACGTCGAAAGACAGCTCGTATGCGGGCGGTATTGCGGGCTATGGAAAGTTTGGCATATTCCATGGAATCTACAATAGGGGTGTTGTGAAGAATGAAGGTCCGTCGTCCAAGAAATGGACTGGTGGCGTGCTTGCATCGGTCGAACACGGCCAACTGTACAGTAGCTATAGCTATACCGATACGTTGACGGGTAATGGTGTTGGTGCGCTTGTTCATGACTGGCAGGGATTTACTTATATAGAACGCAATTATTATGGCAAGGGCTTGGTGGATGCTCCTGCGATTGTGAAAATCTCCCTGGATGATACTTCTAAGGTTTATAGGAATGTCGAAGCCAAGACCTTTGATGAACTGAAATCGGCTTCTATGGATTTGGAGACCGGTGGCTTGACGTGGATTTTTGGTGATTGCTTGCCGAAGCTTGCGCACGATACGACCACGGCTTGTAAGGTGAACGTGGTGGAGGACTACTTTGATACGAGTTTTGTTGATCAAATCGTTTTCCAGGAAAACGTGATTTTTGCCGATTCTACGGATAATCAGGGGTCGGGAAGTGGTGAAGGTCCTGTGGCGACTCCGAAATCTCCGGTGATGGCGAAGGCTGCTCCGTTAAGTGTTCAGGTGGTTGCTCGTAACATTGCGGTTTCGGGGCTTTCTGGAAATCGACCGGTGCTCGTGATGGATATGCAGGGGCGCTTGGTGAAGTCCGTCCGTGCGCATGGCCCGTCGGTGAATATTGCAGTCCCGAGGGCAGGGCGCTACATCGTCCGCAGTGGCTCGCAGGCAAGGGTTGTGACTGTAAGGTAGTGCTGGATTGCTTAGATGGAGATGCCCGTTTGGTGGCGGGCATGACAAGAAGCATCCTACTAAAAATGTAAGCATCCACCCTTTGACGAATCAAAGGGGGATTTCTATTTTTTACATAGTTCTAAAAAACAAAAAAACAACTACGTTTCGAATCCGGACTAGCTGAAAGGCAGCGACGATGACCCCGGTAAGAGGCGCTTCTATAGGATTGACCTATGACTCTTATGATTCTCAAGATGATCGGTTGCCTTGCTCTCCTCATGTTTGGCATGAAGACGATGAGTGAAGGCTTGCAAAAGCTTACTGGTGGACATCTCCGTACTGTTCTTGGAACTATGACCAAGCATAGGCTTGGTGGACTTCTTACGGGTACTGCCGTTACTGCTGCTGTGCAGTCTTCGACTGCGACTACCGTCATGACTGTTAGTTTTGTGAACGCTGGCTTGCTTACTCTTAGGCAGGCCATTCCTGTTATTATGGGCGCAAATATCGGTACGACGGCAACGGCTTGGCTCATGTCAATCTTCGGATTCCAGTTCAACATGAGTAGCGTGGTGTGGCCGTTCTTTGCGCTTGGCATTGTGCTTACCTACGTCCGTAAGAATAGCGTCAAGAGCTTTGGCGAATTTGTGTTCGGATTCTCGTTTATGTTCCTCGGGCTCACGACGCTCCGTGAAAACGCGGTGGCGATGGACCTTTCGCATAACCAGACGATTATTGATTTCTTTGCCTCGACGGGCGGCTACGGCATCTGGAGCACGCTTTTGTTCTTGCTCTTGGGCGGTATCCTTACGATGTGCGTGCAGTCTTCGGCGGCCATCATGGCGATTACGCTTATCCTCTGCTCTAGTGGCGTGCTCCCGATTTACCAGGGCATTGCGCTTGTGATGGGCGAAAACATCGGTACGACGGTGACCTCGAACCTGGCGGCGTTATCGGCAAGTACGCAGGCTAGGCGCGCGGCTTTGGCGCACATGCTCTTCAACGTGTTCGGTGTGGTGTGGGTGCTGATTTTGTTCCACCCGTTTGTGAACATGGTTTGCCATTTTGTTGGCTTTGACCCTAATTTTGTGCCGCAAACTCAAGAAGAAATCGCCCATGCAAGTGTGCGTGTGACGTATGCACTTTCTGGATTCCACACGGCATTTAACCTGTGCAATGTGCTCTTGTTGATTTGGTTCATTAAGCCGATGGAAAATCTCATTTGCAAGATCATCAAGGAAAAGGACGACGGCGAAGATTTCCGTATCAAGTTTATCAGCGGTGGCCTCATGAGTACGGCAGAACTTTCGCTCTTTGAAGCCCGCAAGGAAATTAACGTTTTTGCAGAACGCACTCTCAAGATGTTCCGCTTCTTGCCGGACCTCCTCAAGATGAAAAATGAAGAGGACTTTGTAAAGCTGTTCGCCCGCATCGAAAAGTACGAAGGTATCAGCGACAGATTTGAAATTGAAATTGGTGAATACTTGAACAAGGTCAGCGGCGGTCGCTTGAGTATCGAAAGTAAGACGATGTTGCAGTGCATGCAGAAGGAAATTTCTGAAATCGAAAGTATCGGCGATGCTTGCTACAACATGGCTCGCGCCATCAACCGCAAGTTCCATCTTGAGGAAGATTTTACCGAGGAACAGTACAGCCGCATAGAAAACATGATGAAACTTTGCGACCAGGCGCTAGTGCAGATGGTGGATGTTATCGAGGACAAGCCGCATACGAAGGCTTCGAATACGATGACGCTTGAATTTGAAATCAACGATTACCGCAAGATGCTCAAGGACTTGAATATCGAAGATATCAATGCGCAGCGCTACAGCTACCAGATAGGCGTGCATTACATGGATGTGGTGAACGACTGCGAAAAGCTGGGGGACTACGTGGTGAATGTCGTCGAAGCGCATGTGAACCACAGATTGCTCGGAAAGTAATCGGAATGGAGCCGCAGGGAATGCGGCTCTTTCAATATTTTTATATTTGCAATTTAGTAGGTGACCTTGGCCCTTTTTAGGGGCGAAAAATGGAGGGCTGTATGAAAAAATTCATGGCGTTGGCTTTTGCCTTGTTCTTTGCGGTAGCAAATGCCGCTGAAACGTATGAGGCTTCGGAAAAAATCACGCAAGAAATTCTGGCGGGGGAAGGCAAATTTACTCAGACCGTGAATGCGGGTGATGAAATTGCTTCGATTAAGATTTGGTATCACGGTATGGATGAAAACAAACATCAATCGGGTAACATTTCTGAGATTGGCTTGACGGAAAAATGGACTGGCTCTGTTTGTGAAATTTCTGGGAAGATTGACAGGGATCTTATTACCCAAACGGTCAAGGCTTATATTTTAGTCCAAGACGACGAAGGCAAGTTCGCCAAGACAGAATTCGAGTTCACTGTGCTGGAAAAAGAAGAAACGTTGTCTTTAAAATGGAATGAAAGTAGCGGTGACGTGAATCAGGAAGTCACTGCGGGTAAGTCTATTACACCTATCGTTTTCGATTACGAGGGAATAACAAGTTATAGCGTGAGTGGACTCCCATCTGGACTTGTAAAGAATATTGATGAAAAAAAACATAAAATCATGATTGTCGGCTCTGTAAATAGCGATGTAATGTCTGGTGATTATGAATACAAAGTCACTGTTAAGAACGACCAAGGCGATGAAAAGAGCATGTCGGGAACGATTGTTGTGAAAAGTGGCAAGGCTCGCACATCAATAAAGCTTGTTAGTGAAAAAGCAAGACAGGAAGTCCTGGCGGGCAATGAGATTGAGCCTGTCGTGTTCGAGTTTGCAAATGTTCGTGACGATGAAAGTTTATCTTCATTTAAGTTCGAAGGATCGTTAAAAGGATTGTTTGCGTATAGTGTAGAAGGAAATAAGCTCACGTGCAGTGGAACTGTTGATGAGAATTTGAAGGGTGGATTATACACGATAAGAATTATTGCAATTGGTGAAAATAACAATGATACCGCTTTTGCAAACGTTGATGTGATTCATAAGTCTGTCGTGACGAGTGTATCTGTTGTTGAAAATGAAACGCAGACGGTGACCGCCGGCGATTCGATCGAACCGATTGTGTTCAAGTTCGAAAATGTCGTAAAAATTGAAAGCGTTACCGGCTTCCCGGGCGGCTTCAAGGCTGAGGTTGATAACGCTACTAAATCGGTGATTGTTTTTGGTTTGGTGAGCGAAGATTCTAAGGGCCCATATACGGTTAAGCTCTCTGTGAACGGTAGTGATAATGATGCCTCTGCCGAGGCTACGATCAATGTCACTCCTGTGAAACTGAAGTTCGAACTTGTCGAAGGTAGTGATGACCAAACGGTTGTTGCCGGTGAAGCGATTACCCCGATTGTCTATGCGTACGATCATGTGAAATTTATTAACGGTAAGGGATTCCCTGCTGATTTGAAGGTGGAGCAAGATAAAGAAAACAAGCTGATCAAGATTTCTGGTACGGTGAACTCCAAAGCGGCTGCCAAGGAATACGTTTATACGTTTGAACTGACGGATGTCTATTCTGAAAAGACGACGGTATCGGGAAAGATCAATGTCGTTGCTGCTTCGTCCAGCTCTAGTGTTGTGACATCCTCGAGTTCTGTGGCATCGTCTTCGAGCCACGCAACGGAATCCAGCAGCAGTGTAGTGAAATCCTCTTCCAGCTCTAGCGAAAAGGCCGAATCCTCTTCGAGCGAAAAGACCATTAAGATTGTGACGGTGGCAATGAACGGCGTGAAGTTTGGCTATGCAAACAATGCGCTGACGGTTTCGTTGCCGGCATCTTCGATGGTGCGTGTGCAGGTGTTCGACTTGACCGGTCATCTGGTCGAAACGTTTGCGGAACCTGTGAATGGCACAAAGAGCATTAGCCTCGCTCATTTGAACCGAGGCAATTATCTGGTGCGAGTCGAAAGCAATAGCATGGTTCGTACCGCAAGAATTGCCGTGAAGTAAGGAAACGCCCAGTCACGTCGTGCTGACGGTCAAAGGGAGAAAATTCCAGTGACTTTTAAAATAGCCCGTGAGCAGGAGCGGCAGAATAACCCTAATAATAGCCCATTTGGGCTATTTATTTTTTTTTACCTCTTTTTTAAATTTGACGCGAATTAACATAAAATGGGATGCTTTACCCTATGAAAAACATCAAAATATTCGCATTTTTGGCAATTTTCCTCCTTTCTGCGTTCGTTTCGAGCGCGTGGGCAGTGGATGTCACCTTGACTTACAAAATTTCAGTGACAGGCACTATTCCACATGCCTATATTACCAACGCGGACGGTGAAACCGCTTGCGATTGGGCGAATGGCATAGGCGTCCTTTGGCCTGCGAACGAAGGGCACACCATGAACGATGGTTATGGCATCACTTTCACGCCCAATCAAGAATTGGACAAGACCAACAAAAACGAAAAAGGAAACAAAGTCTCGACTGCTTTCAGCACCGAAGAAAAAGAAACGGATTTCCAGGTGAAGGTGGGCAAAGAGGGCTTTTACTTAAAAAGCGTGACGTTCAAGGAAAATAATACTGTGAAAGCGTCTTCCCCCTCCAACATCGCCCCAAACTCAACCTCCATCGGAGTGAGGGTTCCGGCAAACAAGTTCTTCAACTACATCACCGTGGTGCTGACGGTCGATGCCTATACCGTGAGTGTACCTGAAAATCTTACCATCAGCGACGCTTTTGCGACTATCAGCGGTGTCAATTACTACAAGTCCGGCGAAAAGTACACCCTGACGCTCTCCACGACAAACGCAAACGAAATTATAGACGGAATTACCGGTGTCAAAGCAACGCTTGAAGCCGACAAAAAATCCGCCACTTTCAAGATGCCGAGCGAAGATGTTACCATCATGGCTACGACTGCCGAGGTGTATACTGTGAGTGTACCTGAAAATCTTACCATCAGCGACGCTTTTGCGACTATCAGCGGTGTCAATTACTACAAGTCTGGCGAAAAGTACACCCTGACGCTCTCCACGACAAACGCAAACGAAATTATAGACGGAATTACCGGTGTCGAAGCAACGCTTGAAGCCGACAAAAAATCCGCCACTTTCAAGATGCCGAGCGAAGATGTTACAATCACGGCGACTATCGCTTCTATTGTTAAAGAATGGGACAACGGTGACGGTACCAAAGAAAGCCCCTATAAAATTACCTCCGTTGAGGACTTGAACACCCTTGCAGAACGTGTGAACGCTGGCAATGATTTCAAGGGCAAATATTTCAAGCTTACCACCGATATCGAATACTCTCACAAAACCAAGTGGGAAAATGCATCCTCCAGTACCGAGCATAATTTCACCCCAATCGGCATCTACGATGATTATTCAGGTTACACATATACGTTCAATGGCATATTTGATGGTGATGGCAAAACCATCCGCGGAATCCGCATCAATTCTGATGAGTATTTTTCTCGTGTAGGTCTTTTTGGCTTTCTTGGCGGGGATGCAGAAGTCAAGAATCTAAGAGTAGCTGATGCAGTCATTTCTGCTTACGAAGAGGTCGGCACTATTGCGGGACATAATGAAGGCAAAATTCGTGACTGTATTGTAGACTCCGTTTTATTCAAAAATGTTCAGCGTATGTGTGGCGGCATAGCGGGTTATAATCAAGGAACACTCAGCGGTAACTTAGTAATCCGCGTTACCATTTCCACCGGAAGTGGTTACGGTGCCGTTGCGGGCATTAACAGCAGTGGTCGCCTAAGTAATAATTTCTACACCGCCTGTACTTTTGCCGGAGTTGAGAATGCAACCAACGTCGGCACTGCTGATGAAAAAGCGTTCTATCAGCATCAACAAGTCTCCTACGACGTTACAGATGACAACGGTGCCGTAAGTATTCACGCAGTCACCCTCGGCGAAGGCATATCTATCACAAGTCCTAAAAGCCCGATTTACACGGACAATGACAAAAACGCCTACTACATGGCTGGCGAAATCTGCACCATCACCGTTGCAAACGAAGACGGCATCATTGAAAAAATTACCGGCGTAACGGCTTCCAACGAGAACGTAACAATGAACCTCGCTGCCGACAAAAAATCCGCAACATTCACGATGCCGAGCGAAAACGTTACAATCACCGCCGAATTCCCCTCGACTGTCGTTGGTTATACGGTGAGCGTGCCTGGAGATTTAACCATCAGCGACGCTTTTGCGACCATTGAAGGTGTCGATTACTACAAGGTTGGCGAGACATACACCCTGACAGCCAAGGAAAATGAAATCATAAATACGATTACCGGCGTAACGGCTTCCAACGAGACCGTAACGATAAAACTCGCTGCCGACTTTAAAACCGCCACTTTCGAGATGCCGGGCGAAGATGTTACCATCACGGCTACGACTGCCGAGGTGTATACCGTGAGTGTTCCTGAAAATCTTACCATCAGCGACGCTTTTGCGATCATTGAAGGTGTCAATTACTACAAGGTTGGCGAGACATACACCCTGACAGCCAAGGAAAATGAAATCATAAATACGATTACCGGCGTAACGGCTTCCAACGAGACCGTAACGATAAACCTCGCTGCCGACAAAAAATCCGCAACATTCACGATGCCGAGCGAAAACGTTACCATCACGGCTACGACTGCCGAGGTGTATACCGTGAGTGTTCCTGAAAATCTTACCATCAGCGACGCTTTTGCGATCATTGAAGGTGTCAATTACTACAAGGTTGGCGAGACATACACCCTGACGCTCTCCAATGCAAAAGTAAATGGATTTATCGATGGAATTACCGGTGTAACAGCCACCATTGCTGCCGACCGAAAATCTGCCACCTTTACGATGCCGAGCGAAAATGTCGAAATGTCAGCCTCGATTTCCAAAATATGGGGCGGGGATGACGGCAGGGATGGTTCCAAGGAACACCCCTACACTATCGCCTCTGTATCGGAGCTGAATGAGCTTGCATTGGTTGTCAATTCTGGCAATGATTTCAAGGACATGTACTTCGAAGTTGTCGAGGACATTGTTTACGATGTTACCCAAACAGACAACGGAAACAACTACACCGCAATCGGAGATAGTAAACATCCATTCAATGGCAAGTTCAATGGCAATGGCCATACTATCAGCGGCATCCGCATCTACAAACCCAATGGCTATAATCAAGGACTTTTCGGTTGGCTCGGCGAAGGTGCCGAAGTCGAGAATGTCAAACTCGCCGATGTAGAAATTACGGCAGAGCAAGTTTCTGGCGGTATTGCAGGGGCGAACGACCGCGGCTCGATCCGCAACTGCACTGTAGAAAAATCTGTTAAAATCGTATTCACGGGCAATTCTTTCGGCGGCATAGTGGGTAATAATACCGGTACGGTATCGGGCTGTACCAGTTCCGCTACGCTGATATCCCTGGGCGTTTCTCATGATATCGGCGGCATAGCGGGTGATAATGCAGCAGGCGGTGTTTTGAAAGACAACCTAGTCATAGGGGCCTATGTTCTTACAACCTCATCCCGTCTCGGAACCATAGTTGGCAATAATGATGAAGGAACTCTGAATAACAACTTCTACATAGCCTGTACTGTGGCTGGCGTGGAGAACGCTACCAATGTCGGTACCGGTCACGGTGACGTTACGGAAAACAACGGTGCCGTAAGCATTCACGCCGTTACCCTCGGTGAAGGTTTTTCTATCGTAACTCCAGAAAAATCCATCTATACGGACAATGACCGGCACAATTACTACAAGGCTGGCGAAACGCTCACCCTCGAAATCAATTTTGCTGGCGAAAAAAAGACCGCCACTTTCAATATGCCGAACAGGGATGTCGAAATCGCTGCAACGGCTTCTGAACTCCATACGGTGACTGTTCCTGAAGGTTTTGATATCAGTGAACCGTACCTCACTATTGGTGGAATCAAATACTACAGGCTTGGCGAAACATACACCCTGACGCTTACTACCGCAAAAATCGATGAGGTCATAGGTGAAATTACCGGCGTAACGGCCTCTATTGCAAACGATGGAAAATCCGCCACCTTCACGATGCCGAGCGAAAATGTCGAAATCTCCGCTACGATTTCCAAAATATTATGGGGCGGGGATGACGGCAGGGATGGTTCCAAGGAACACCCCTATACTATCGCTTCGGCAGCGGAACTGAGTGTGCTTGCTTTGGCAGTCAATTCCGGCAATGATTTCAAGGACACGTACTTCGAGGTTGTCGAGGACATTGTTTACGATGTTACCCAAACTGACAACGGAAACAACTACACCGCAATCGGAAATGAAAAGCTTCCATTCAATGGCAAGTTCAATGGCAATGGCCATACTATCAGCGGCATCCGCATCAACAAACCCAAAGACTATTATCAAGGACTTTTCGGTTATCTCGACGAAGGTGCCGAAGTCGAGAATGTCAAAGTCGCCGATGTAGAAATTACGGCAAACCATTATGCTGGCGGTATTGCGGGGGAAAGCAAGGGCTCGATCCGCAACTGCACTGTAGAAAAATCTGTTAAATTGGCTGCCACTGGCATGGATAGTAGATTTTTCGGCGGCATAGCGGGTGTTAATGGCGGTACTGTATCGGGTTGTACCAGTTCCGCTACGCTGACTGCCACGGGCGTGGATAGTAGATTTTTCGGCGGCATCGTGGGTGATAACGGCGGTACGGTATCGGGTTGTACCAGTTCCGCTACGCTAACGGGCTCGGGTTATGATCGTGAATTCGGCGGCATCGTGGGTCAAAATGGCGGTACGGTATCGGGTAATACCAGTTCCGCCACGCTGACTACCACGGGCGTGGATAGTAGATTTTTCGGCGGCATCGTGGGTCACAGTTGGAAGGGTTTTATCAGTAACAACATTGCAAAAAATGTCACGGTTTCTGCACCAGAATATTATGGCGCCGTGGTTGGAGAAACTGAAAACTCTAAACTTGAGAACAACTTCTACACCGCTTGCACCGTGAATGGCGTGGAAAATGCCACTAACGTTGGTGTTGACGGTAGCGACGTTACTGAAAACTACGGCGCTGTCGGCATTAGTTTCACCGAGCCTGCTGCTGTAAAGGACCTTGTCTATAACAAGTTGTCGCATGAACTTGTAACGGCAGGCAAGACCAACTTCGGAATGTTGCTTTACAGCCTCGATGGTGAAAATTACGGCACCGAAATCCCCACCGCCACCGATGCAAAAACTTATACCGTCTATTATAGGGTGGACAAAGACGGCGAAAATGTGATTTTGCCGCGAACAATCAAAGTGTCTATCGCCAAGATTCCGCTCACCGTCACCGCCAAGAACAAAATCATCGTCTACGGCGATGAACCTGCAAATGACGGCGTGGAATACAGCGGCTTTATCGGTGATGAAACCGCAAGTGTTCTGGGTGGTAAGCTCACGTATAGCTACAACTACAAAAAGCTCGACAAAGTCGGCGAATATACGATTACGCCAAGTGGATTGACCTCCGGCAACTACGAGATTACTTATGCCGCAGGCACGCTGACAGTCAAGAAGGCTGATGTCTCCGTGGAAGCTCTGGCAGCCAAGGAAAAGCTCGTTTACAACGGCAAAGCCCAGGAACTTGTAACGGCAGGCAAGACCAACTTCGGCACATTGCTTTACAGCCTCGATGGTAAGAAGTATTCTTCTGAAATCCCAGCCGCCACGGACGCAAAGACCTATACCGTCTATTACAAGGTCGAAGGAAGTGACAACTGGAATGCGTACGAGGCGAAAAAGGTCGAAGTGAAAATCGCAAAGGCTGATGTCTCCGTGGATGCTCCGGTTGCCAAGGAAAAGCTCGTTTACAGCGGTAAATCTCAGGAACTTGTAACGGCGGGCAAGACCAACTTCGGCACATTGCTTTACAGCCTCGATGGTAAGAAGTATTCTTCTGAAATCCCAACTGCTACGGACGCAAAGACCTATACCGTCTATTACAAGGTCGAAGGAAGTGACAACTGGAACGCATTCGAAGCGAAAAAGGTTGAAGTGGTAATTGCGAAATCTACAGCTATCGGGCACATGAACACGCGTGCGGCCAGGGTCATAAAAGTGGGCGCAGATCGCACCTTTGACCTCAAGGGTCGCCCGGTCCGTGGCTCGTCGAATGCTCGAGGTGCTTACTACAAGAAGTAACCTCGCTATCCTCGCTCTCCCCGCTTGACGGGGAATGCTTGGAACAAAACAAAAAAGCTCCGCGATGGCGGAGCTTTTTGCGTTTGCTAGACGACGCTTCTAACGAGACTATGCTCTTGCGGCGAGTTCCTCGGGCGTCCTCATAAGAATGTCCCAGTCGCCGCGCTTGATGATTTTATAGGCATAGCCCTGTTCCGTGAGGAACAGCTGACGGTTCATCGCGAATTCCTGTTCCTTGGAGTCCTGCGTCACGATGCTGTAGAAGTGGGCGGCGCCGCCGTCGCTCTTCGGACGCAATACGCGGCCGAGGCGCTGGGCTTCTTCCTGGCGGCTACCGAACGTACCCGAAATCTGGATAAGCACGTTGGCGTCCGGCAAGTCGATAGCGAAGTTACCGACCTTCGAGACCATGAGGTTCTTCTGCGCGCCCGAACGGAAGGCTCCGTAAAGCTTTTCGCGTTCCTTGTTCGGCGTCTTGCCGGTAATCAGCGGAATCTGCAAGTCTTCGGAAAGTGCTTCAAGCTGGTCAATGTACTGGCCGATGATAAGCACGCGGTCATCGGGCTTGCTGAAGTACTTGAGTAAGCGTTCGACGATGTCCGTCTTTTCGGGGTTCGTGCTTGCGAGTGTAATCTTGTCGCGCACCGGAGCAAGGGCGTACTTCATCTTGAGTTCCGGATCCATCGGGATGCGGATTTCGTTACAGTCGGCGGTGGCAATCCAGCCCTGGGCTTCCAAGATGCGCCAAGGAATGTCGAACTTTTTCGGTCCGATCAAACTGAACACTTCGGTTTCCTTGTGGTCTTCACGGACGAGCGTTGCCGTAAGGCCCAGGCGGCGAGTGGCCTGCATTTCGGTACTCAAGCGGAACACCGGAGCCGGGAGCAAGTGGACTTCGTCGTAAATCATGAGGCCCCACTTTTCCTGGCTGAAAAGCGGGAAGTTTGCAAGTTCTTTCTTGACCTCTTCTTCGGTCATTTCTGGTTCCTTGCCTTCCTTGTTTTCGTCGCCCTTCTTGGCGCGCTTGCGCTGCGTCAAAATCTGGTACGTGGCAACGGTCACCGGACCGATTTCCTTCACTTCGCCGGAGTATTCCTTGACCTGGTCAAGCGTAAGGTTCGTCTTGTCGCAGATTTCGCGGATCCACTGACGAGAAGACGAAATGTTCGGCGTTAAAATCAAAGTCTTAGTTTGTACCAAAGCCATCGTGGCAAGGCCAATCACCGTCTTACCGGAACCGCAGGGGAGAACAATCACGCCGGAACCGCCCTTTTCGCTACCGCTGGCGTAGAATACCTGTGCGGCATCCTTCTGGTAATCGCGGAGCTTGAACGGCTTGCCGGAAACGGTTGTTTCGCGGAGCTGGATGGGGAGCGGGTCGCCAACGGTATAACCGGCCAAGTCTTCGACCGGGAAACCAGCGTTGGTGAGGACCATTTTCAAATGACCACGACGTTCCGGGTCAACGACGACGTGCGTATCGTCAATGTGCTCGATAATAAAAGGTTCAACGTCCTTGAGCTTGCAAATTTCAAGGAACATTAATTTATCATCAGATTCCATCAACAAGCGGTCGTCTTCTTTTTTCAAACGAAGTAAACCGTAACGAGCCATGTAGTCTTCGATTTCCGTGACGACCGTCGGCGGAATGGGGTAGCGGCTCTGGCTCTCGAGTCTTTCGAGAACTTCGGGAGCGCGGAGGCCTGTTGCGGCAGCGTTCCACAAGCTCAAATGAGAAATCTTGTAAGTGTGCAGGTGCTCTGGGCTTTTGACAAGCTCTGTAAAAGGAGCGATTGCATCACGTGCGGTAGTGTAATTAGGATTATCGACCTCGACCATAATTTCGAGGTTACTTTGTACAATTATTGCGCCATTCGGATTCATAGAGTGCCAAATTTAGTTATTTAGGGCGGGTTTCGCAAGACACGCATTTTTGCTGAAAATCTTACAAAAAGGCTCTTGAAACATAAAAGAAAAACTCCCCGGACTTGTATCCGAGGAGTCTTTCGAGCCGCCCAGCAGATTTGAACTGCCGACCTGCTGATTACGAATCAGCTGCTCTACCAGCTGAGCTAGAGCGGCGAACGGGGACAAATATAGTAAAACGATTATTTCTTGTCAAGATTTACTGACAACCTTTATTTTTTTTTCTATGATTGGTCTACGAGAAAATTTTAAACATGGAAGCTTAATTATGGCTAACGAATCTAATAATAACCAATCTGAACTTAAAGCCTTCTTTGTCCAGCACGGTACGAAGATCGCTGTGGCGTTTGTTATCCTCTTCGCAATTATCGCTGGCATTGTCCAGTATAAGGAAGCTCGCAAGGTGGCTGCTGCTGAACAGAGCGAACTCATCGGTATGGGCCTTACTTACCTCTATGCAGGCGAAAAGGATAGCGCTCTCGTTGAATTCGAAAACAAGATTGCTTCTGGCAAGCTTGAAGGTCTTGCTCTCGCCAAGGCTTCGCTCCTCGCTGCAAACATCAAGTATGAAAAGCGCGACTATGATGGCGCTGCTCTCCTCTTCCAGAACTCTTTGGATAACGCTGGTTCCGTCGCTCTCGTGCGTTCGGCTGCCATGCACGGTCTTGCCGCTGTGAAGATGGAAAAGGGCGACTTCTCCGCCGCAGCAAACTTCCTCGAAAAGTACATTGCTGAATTCGGCAAGCGCACTGGTGACAAGGAAGACCGCTATCAGAAGGACGAACCGGCTGACGAGGTCCCGATGGTTGCAGACGCCATGTGGAAGCTCACACTCGTGTACCAGCAGCTCGGTGCAAGCGACAAGGCTAAGGCTACGGCAGAACGCTTGCTCCATATCTATGGTGACAATCGCGCATTCGCAGACAAGGCTCGTAAGTTCCTCGCTGCTCTCTAATCGCTAATTTTCTGAAAAATTTAAGTCCGTCTCCTTATTGGGGACGGATTTTTTTATGGAGGTGTTTGTAGAAAATTTCTTTTAGTTAAGGCGAGAATTATTCTTTAATAAGAGAAAAAAAGTAATCGTTTAGAGAATAAAGCGTCGGCCAAGGATGGGGAGGGTGCAGGGAGGGGCCCGTGCGGCCTTCGCAACTCCGAGCTGGGGCCCCGCCCGCATGAAGTTCTTCTTAAAAATCTATTTACAATCAAAGACTTTTTAAAAAAGTATATTGATTTTATACACAACCTAAGATGGGAGGGTGCGCCATGAAAAAATTTTTCTTGGTAATGACAGTGGTTTTGCCATTTTCATTAACTGCATGCGGAGATTCCGTCGAAAAAATCACGGACGATATGGTGCGGGATGCCATAAAGTGCGAGACGAATGAATACGACAAGGCCAAGTGTGATCAGCTTACTGTCGTGTACAAGGAACGCAAGGGCAAGTTCACTGCGGAAGAGCAAAAAGAAGTTGAAAAAAGAGTCCTCACGAAGTTCTTTGAAGAGATGGCTCTTGTGAAAGAAAAGGCCAAGAAGAAAAAGTAGTGGAGGGCTTAAAAGGCTAAGACCCAACCGATGATAAATAAGGCGTAGTAGGCGGCAATCCAAAGGATGTCGGCTGCGACTGTTGGCGCTCCCCAGCGGAGCGTCTTCTTTTTGGGGATGAATCCGCAAAGTAGGCCTGCGATGAAACCGTACAGGTGGCCGAGGATGTCGGCATTTTCACCGAGGCCGAGGAACACGGCGAGCGAGGCGGCGCCGCAGAGCGGCGCAAAGCGACGGAGCAGGCCGTGCGTTTCGCGCGGCATGAGACGGAACTCAATGACGGCGAGGCAACCGATGGTTGCAAAAACGAAGCCGGAAAAGCCGAGCGAGCGGAAGCTTGTCTGCACTGTGAGCGCAACGAAGAAGTTAGCGACTGCACTTGCGACCGCCAGGAACGGCACGAGCTTTGCAAGCGGAATGCGGTAATGTAGCAGGCTCAGCGCTAAGAATCCCGAGACGAGGTTGCTCGCTAGGTGGCGGCTATCGGCATGGAGCGTCATGGCGGTAATTGTGCGCCACCATTCTCCGCGCAAGATTTTTGATGCATCGGCAATGCCTGCGTTGTGCATCTGGATGGAAATGTCTGAAAAATCTAACAGCGTACAGGCGATGGGAATGGCAAGTACCCAGAGCGGGTGTAACGTGAATTTTAGTGGGAGCGGCGGGTTCTCGTCGCGCGGTGGATTTTCGCGGTGGTAGAGGCGGATCTGGAATTGCGCCATGCGGCGTTTTTCGGGCTCCACGAAAATTTGGAACGGGCCTTCTTCAGAGCGCTCGATGCGGTGCGAAATTCCCTGAGACAAAAGCACGAGACTCTCGTCGCGGATTTGCCTGAAACCGCCCTCGCTGATGCGGACATCGGGCGGAATCTGAGGCTGTTCTTCGAGTTGCTCGGAGCCTTGTTCTGTTGAAGGCTGCGCGGTCTGCGAAAAATCAATGTCTCGTGTAATCGGGGATGGCGCGAAATCTTGGGCTGCACGCGGGTCTGTGCCGAGTTTGTCTGCATCCGGTCGGCGGCGAATCATGGGCGACATAAAGCGGGGCATGATGATTCTCCGTGTTATTGAATACGTGCCGCCGACGTGAGCGCAAACTTGCCGGTTGCCGTTTCGCATTCGGCACGGACGTAGGCAAATCCAAGTGTCGCGACCGGAATGTCAGCGTGGTTGGGGGTGGCAACTTGGCTTCCGATCATCACTTCTTCTTCGGGGGCGAGCTTGCCGTTGCTCTGTATGCGGCGTCCGTAAATGCGGACGTAGCGGAATCCTCCGCCGGTTTCTTTGTTGCTGCGGGCATGGAACGTGATTCCGTTATCGTCGCGTTCCCACCAGAGGGCCGGACCGTCTGTGATGTAGCAGTTGTCTGCGGTGAATGCAGCGTTAATGTCTGCAAGCGAGAGCGCAGATTCTTGTTTCGCTTTACTTCCTACTTCCGACTTCCTACTTCCTACTTTAATCACCGTGCGGACATTCCCGAAGGTATGCGCTCGTGTATGCTTGAGCGAAATAAGTGGCAAGTCGACTGCGGTCATGCTGTTCAAGTCACCGTGGGCGTCGTTCCCGCCGATGGGGAGCAGGTAATTGCCTTTGCCTAACTCATTTATCCAAAATTCTCGGCCGAGCTTGAAACCTTCATCGCGGATGCCGTTCCAGAATTGCAACCCGCGAATGGAATGCTTGTTTTTCAGCTGCAAATCTTCGGGCTTCCAGTAACCGCGGCGGAACACGAACTTTTCCAAGAGTCCCATTTGCTGGAACGGGTGCGCTGCGAAGCAGTGCGCCTCGGTCATGTTCAGGATTTGCTTGATGCTGCGCGTTGGTCTGTTCTCAAGCCAATAGCGGCCGCAGTCGCCGAGCCCCGGGAGGTAACCTTCGGGGGCGAGGACAGTCATGTGTACATTCTCGCCTTTGCTGTTCCCTGCAGATACTTCTTCGCCGGCGAGCATGAGCGGCATGTCGTTTCCGTTTTCATCTTTCACTGGGAGCGCTGCAATCTCTTCGCGCAACTTCTGGAATCTTGGAACGGGCGAGTCTGCTTCTTTGGTGTAGTCCTCTTGCGTGAATGCAAAATCGTAAGCGTGGTTCGTGCAGTTCACAAAATCAAGACCGACAGCCTTGGCGGCTAGCTGCAAGACTTCGGGCGTGGCGCCGTATTCCACATGGTCTGCAGAATAATGCGTGTGGCAGTGCATTTCGCCTGCGGCGTAGCCGGGGGCGATGGGAGGCTTCTCGTTTAAGACCTTGAAGCAGAGCGGAACAGGTTTAAGTCTCGGCAAGTTCCAGCGCTCAAACGTTTGCGATTTGCCTTCGCGTTCAACGGTCAGCTTGCAATGCGCTTCGTACGAACCAACCGGAATTTTCCCGAGTGCAAGCGGAATAAATTTCATCTGCTCGCGGACTTCAATATTCAAGTCTTTGCAAATGACGATGTCCGGTTGCGGCGCATCTTGTTTTTGCTGCGCATCTTGTAATAGCAGTGCATCATGTTGCGCATTTTGCGTCCGCGATTTTAAAACGATTTCCGCATTTTTAATTGTTGTCGGGAAATGGTCGGCATCTCGCACGACAATCCAAAGGTATGGCTCAACGCCTGGCACAAACTGGAACGGTGCATCGAAAATGATTTCGGGCCACGGCTTGTAAAGGAGCGACCAGGGTAGCTTGAACTTAAAATGCGTTTCTGCATAACGCAATTTTTCCCCCGGCCAAAAACTCATCAGTCACCTTTTGATTTTACGTTTGCAGGATCCGCGCTCTTTTGGGGCGCGTCTTGAGGTGCGGGAGCATTTTTCGGTGCAGTCCCGGCTGAATCTTGCACTGCAGTCTTCAGTGAATCTGCGACTTTTGCGGAATCTTGCACAACACTCGTGTCGATTTTCGCGGAATCCTGTGCGGCGACCTTCAAAGAATCGACCTTTACAGAATCTTTTTTCGTATCGTCGATAATCTTGACTTTGGGCTTCTTGCCTTCTCCGTCATCGTCATCATCGTCGTCGTCATCCTTGGGCTTTGGCTTGTTCCAGAAACCGAAAGATCCTCTAATCTGCAACTGGATCCCGCCCAGGTTCCACCTTGCTTTTTCTTCCGGACCGTTCGGGACGATGTCAGAGAACGCTTTATTGGACTTCACCGAAATAGAATTGAATCCGATATCGCCATAGAGCTTGAAGTTCTTCCAGCTCGCAAAAAGGTAGCCGAGGCTTACGCCAAAACCAGCACCCCAAAGCGGAGTTTCCGCTTCAAGTTTGCCCCAGGTCGTGTAGATTTCTGTACCCGGCAATGCCCAGTACCAGCGAACGGCGATGCTAAAGAGCCCACCCGTGCTGAGCGTGATAAAGTTCTTGGGGAGCGCCAGGCGGTATTCAAGGAACAGCGGGACGCCCTGGAGCGTGTACTTGTAGCTGTGCGTGCTGCTCTTGCGGTCGGTCAACACCACGGATTCGTTATCGTAAATAAAGCCGATGCCTGCACTTAGGAACTGGTCTTCCTGGAATTGCCACTGGATACCTGCGGTAATCGGGAAGCAAAAGTTCACCTTCTGGAAATCTTGCTTGGCCACATTCAGTGATTCGGCGCTGTTTACGGCGGTTGCCTTGAATTCGTAGTAGATGGTGTCGATAGCATCCTGGAAGTATTCGCGCTCGGTAAAGCCGATGAACGAAATCGAGGGCTGTACAAAGACAGACAGGATGGAATTGTCGTGGTCCAGTTTTTCGTCACTTGCGGCAAGGGCGTTTGCCGACAGCAACGCCATGAGGAATAAAACTGTATTTCTAGACCTGAACTTCATCCGGGTGCTTAGTTAGCCAAATTCTTTTCTTCTTTCTGGAGTCGCTTCTTTTCGGATTCCTTCTTCAGGCGCTTTTCATAGGCTTCTTCGGCCTTGACGATTTTTTCTTCGGCCTTTTGCACGCGCTTTAGCACTTCGACATTATCGCCTGCTTCGTTTTGGGCAGTGGCGAGGTATTGCCTTGCAGATTCAAACTGGTCAAGGTCGGTGTAGGCGTCCGAAATGAGGAACAGTGCTTCCTGGCGGCGCTGCGCCTTGGGGTAGGTTTCCAAGAATTCCTTGAAATAAATCACGGCAGCCTGCGGCTTTTCCATGCGCAAGTAGAGACGCCCGGTCTGGAATTCCTTTTCGGCCACGCGGTCAACGAGGAGGTTGTAGTAATAATTGACGGAGTCGCGGAGCGGGGTGTTCGGGTGGTTCGCGAGGTATCGCTCGAAGTCCTTCATGGCGGTCGTCGTGTTGGATTCGTCACGGTCGATTCTGTAATCCATGTTGAACGAAGAAACGGCTTTGCGGAATTCAGCGGTTTCTGCAAACGGGGAACCCGGGAAGTTCACGATGAAGCTTCCGTATTCGCCACGGGCTTCAATCCACTGCTCCAGGTTGAAGTGGCTTTCGGCGAGCAGGAACTGAGCCTGTTCCATGTAGCCCGACCCTGCACAGGTAGAAAGGATTTCTTCCAGTCTTTCGGTGGCTCGGCCATATTTTTTGGCCTTGAAGAGTTTCTCTGCTGCTTCGTAACGTGCTTTGCACCATTCCGTATGGGTCGTTTTCTTGGTAGAGGCTGTCGAACAACCCATCACAGTTGCCATATAAAGGAAAAAAGGAACGAACAGGGTACACTTGAAAAGATTTTTCATTTTTTTTCTTTGGTTAATTCTAACTTTCATGCTGTAAAGTAGAAAAAAACGACTCTAGAGAAAAATGATTTTAGTCCGCTATGTCTTGAAAGAGCTGATTGGGCCTTTTTTGGCTTCGCTCTTTGGCATTACCTTTTTGTTTGTAGTTGACTTTTTAGTCAAAATCTTGGACAATGTGTTGTCCAAGGGGCTGCCTACATCTACGGTTCTTGAAATTTTTGTGCTGAACTTGGCGTGGATGCTTTCGCTTTCGATTCCGATGGCGGTGCTTGTCGCAAGCCTTATGACGTTTGGCCGCATGTCGGGGGATCAGGAAATTACGGCTGTCAAGGCGGCGGGTATTTCGCCTTTGTCGCTCATGCGACCGGTGTTGCTTGTGGCGCTGCTTCTCTCCGTTTTGATGGTTGTGTTCAATAACTGGGTGCTCCCGGAAGCAAACCATAGGTCCGTGGAACTCATGAATGCGGTGTCTCGCAAGAAACCTCACGTGTTTATCGATGCCGGGCGACTCATTACGCAGTTCCCGGGCGTTCAACTCTGGGTGAACCGCATCGATCCTGTGTCGGGTACGCTGTACGGTATTCAAATTTTTGAAATGGAAAAGAAGGGCGCTCCGCGTATTGTCTATGCCGATAGCGCCTCGATGGACTATGTGGACAATGGGGCTACTCTTATGCTCCGTCTCCGCAGTGGCGAAACGCATCTCGTCGATCCGGACGATTCCGACAATTATTTCCGCATCCGCTTCTTCTCGCAGGATTTGGCTATGCAGAACGTGGATGACCGCCTGGAACGCCGCAGCAGGAGCTACCGCAGTGACCGCGAAATGCCGGTCGAGATGATGTGGGATGTGGTGACGGATGCCCGTGAAAAATTTGATACCGCATCCGTGCAGGCCAAGACTCGCCGTTTGCCGACTCTGATGCGCATTCGTGATCTCGTCGTGGGCGATTCAATTCTCCCGGCAGAAGCAAGTGGCGTGCCGATGGCCGATTCTATGCAGTTTGTCCAGGGACTCCGCAAAATTCGCGTGCAGGAGGCGGCATCGCTTCGCGCGACGGAACGCGCCTGGGGCCGCATGGAAGGCGAACTCAAGCGAGCCGCGCAGTACATGGTTGAAATTCACAAGAAGTTCAGTACGGCGTTTGCGTGCTTCATTTTTGTCCTGATTGGAGCTCCGCTTGGAATCATGGCGCGCAAGGGCGGCATTGGCACGGGCATTCTCTACAGTCTCGCGTTCTTTGTCATTTACTGGATTTGCCTCATCGGTGGCGAAAACCTTGCGGACCGCCTGATTGTCTCTCCGGAACTTGCCATGTGGATTTCAAATATCATTATCGGTGCCGTTGGCATCCTCCTTACACGTGCGATGGTGCGCGACCGGTTCTCTGGCGATTCCAAAGTCAAGCGGTTCTTTAGGTCCTTGGGACGCTTTGTAGTCTTTAGGGCGATTGGCCGTTTCTTCGGTCGTATTTTCGGTAAAATCGCGGAGTTGTTCTGATGAAGTTCTCTCGTTATCTTATCTGGAACTTCCTGAAGATGTTCCTCATCGTGGTTTGCGGTGCTGTGCTTATTTTTGTGGTGATTGACTTTGTCGGTAATATCAAGACTTGGCTTTCCCGCGATATGAAGGCGGTGACCGATTACTACTTGAGTTACCTTCCGTATATTTTGTACTTGATTACCCCGGTAGCCTTGTTTATTGCAGTACTTGCCTCGGTGGGCAATATGGCGCGCCATCTGGAAATGAGTGCGATGCAAAGCTCTGGACAGAGCCCATTCAAGACGCTTTTGCCGATATTCTTTTTGGGCGTCCTCATGTCGATTGGTTCGTACGAAATGAGCGAACACTGGCTCCCGGATGCAAACCACAAGCGCTTTGAAATCATGGAGACAAATGCGCAGAAACGCAAGAACCCGCGCATCAAGGAAAAACAGGACTTTACGTTTATCGATAGCGAAAAGAACAGCTGGTTCTTCAAACACTATTCGGGCAAGAACAAACTGGGCCGAGACGTTGTCCTGCTGGTGCGTGAGCGTGGGCGCCTGGTCGAACGTTACGATGTCCGTTCTATCCGCTGGATTGAAAAGGATTCGGTGACCAAAGATGGGTTCTGGCGCTTTGAAAACGGGTTCCACCGCGTATTCAAGAAGGATGGTTCTGTCGATGTATTCCCTGTCCGGCAAAAGAGCATGAAGGGCAAGGTAAATACGCATCCGAACGACTTGATTAACGAACGTCAGCTTCCTGACGAAATGGATTCCAAGATGGTCAAGGCGCGTATTGATGTGCTGCGCCGTTCGGGTGAAGACACCCGTGCGATGGAGACCGCTTTACAGTTTAAGTATTCGGCACACTGGATGAACTTGATTGTCCTTTTGATCGGGGCGGCGCTTTGCCACAGGTATAGCCGTTCAGGGGGCCTTTCCCAGAAATTTGGTGTTGGCTTGTTGCTTGTATTTAGCTATTATATTCTAGAGAGAATTGGGCTTAAGATGGGTGAAAACGGGGCTCTGTCGCCGTTCTGGGCGGCGTGGAACAGTCACTTCATTTATGCCGGTCTCGCGTTTGTAATGTTATATCGATCATTCCGCTTGTAGAGGGTTGTATGTCCGTATCCGAGATTTTATTTGTTGTCGCCGGAGCTTTGCTCGGTCTTGCTATTCAGGGGGGCATGTTCCTTTTCCTTATCCCCTTTGCTGTTGTCGCATTTTCACTTGCCGTCTTGAATCGTCCAAGCCTCCCGACGGGTACGACTGTTATTCCTGTGATTAAGAGTAGCAAGCGCACGACCGCTATTACACCGGTTGTGTCTCCGGATATCCGCAACGAGTTTACGAACGACGTCAAGATGGATACGAACGAGCCGAATTCCTCGCTTCGCGTGAACCAGATCTGGTCCCGTGCAAACTCGGATGTCGACAAGGCGTTTGGCGATATGCTGCGCTGTCTCAAGCTGCTCATGCCCGATGCAAATACGTTTATGATTTTTATGAGTGGCGGTAGCGCTAACGAGCTTCGCCTGAGAACGTTCCAGAGTGATATTCCGAACTGCATCGATACAGGCGCAAAGATTTCTGAAAACATGGGCGTTATGAGCCAGCTCTTGCGTCCGGGCGTGTCTCGCATTTTGGAAGGCGACGTGCTTGTGAGCAAGCGTCTCCCGTACTACATTGAAAACCGCAAGATCCGTTCCTTGGTGGGTGTTCCGCTCCTGGACCGTGATGATCGCCGCTTTGGTGCTATCTTGGTGGATTCCTTGCATCCGAACGCCTTTAAGGAAGTTGATGTTCAGGCCCTTACGTTCATGGCTCATGTGATGTACATGGTGAGCTTCAAGAGCTACGTTTCTGCACAGAACTACATTGAACAGCAACAGTTCAGCGTGCTTTACCGCTACCAGCGCAAGTTCTTCCAGACCATGACGGTGAAGGATATCTACAAGCAAATGTTTGAATATGTCAAGGAGAACATGCCGTTCGACCGCTTGACGATTTTGGCGTTGGACAAACCGAAGGAATGCGCTGGCCGAGTCGTTTACTGCGTGGGTGTGGATTCCGAACAGTTTGTCGATAAACGCTTTACGTTGTCCGATAAGGGCATCTTTGTGCTTGCTCTCATGAGGAACCGTCCGGTGTTCCGTTCGTTTACTTCGGGCTATGCCGATTACGTGCCGCGCCTGAACGATTCTGAAAAGCGCAATATGGAATTGCGTCAGTTGTTTGTAATGCCGGTGGCTTCTGAACCGGATGCAAAGACGGCTGAACTTGCCATCTGCCTTGAAAGCCGTTACACGAACCGCTACCAGGATCACGAAAAGAAACTCCTCAAGGCTTTTGCCGGTGTCGCAGGTTTTGCTTATGCCCGTGCGCTCCAGGTTGAAAAGGACAAGGACCTTGCGACGCGCGACGGTCTCACGGGACTCATGAACCACCGCTCTCTGCAAGAAGCGCTCCGCACTGAAAAGGTGCGTGCCGACCGCAAGAAGTATAACATCGGCGTCTTGATGATGGACATTGACCACTTCAAGCGCGTGAACGATACGTATGGACACCCGGTTGGTGACGAAGTGATTAAGGGTATTGCAACGGCGATTAGCGGTGAAATCCGCAAGGAAATTGACGTCGTGGCTCGCTATGGCGGTGAAGAATTTGTGGTGGCTCTCGTCGATACGACTCCGGAAGGCATGATTGAAACGGCTGAACGCATCCGCAAGGCGGTGGGCAAGCTTGAATTCAACGTGCATTTGACGGACCCGCTGCGTGTGACGGTCAGCATTGGCGCCTTCCTTGTGGAACCGGAGTTCTCGGACATGAAGAAGGCGGTGAACAATGCGGACCAGGCTCTCTACAAGGCAAAGGATGGCGGCCGCAACCAGGTCGTGCGTTTTGAAACCGTTGAAACTGAAGCGGTGGGAGCTGTTTAGAGCTTAGAACTTAGAACTTAGAACTTAGAACTTAGAACTTAGAACTTAGAACTTAGAACTTAGAACACTTCCTTCTCTCTAAAAAGAAAACACTAAGTTCTAAGAGCGAAGCGGGCTAAGTTCTGCCAACTAGATTTTTTAAACAGCGTCTCCCTAACCACTAACCACCAGCCACTAACCACTTCCTACTTCTAACTTCCTACTAACCTATGTTCACTGCTCTTGATTGGATTGTCTTATTCGCTTACTTGCTCCTCTCGCTTGCGATTGGGCTCTGGGTTTCTCGTGGCAACAAGAACCTCAAGGAATACATGTTCGGTGGCGGCTCGATGCCGTGGGTGGCCGTGGGCATTAGCCTTATTGCAACTTCCGTGAGTGCGACGACATTCTTGGGCGCTCCAGCCGATGTCTATGGCGACGACATGACATTTTTGATGTTCCAGATTGGTGCGCTATTGAGCATTTTTGTGGTGGGCTTTGTTTTTATCCCGCGTTTCCGCACGTCTGGTATTTCGAGCGCTTATGAACTTTTTGAAGTGCGTTTTGGGAGCCGCTCGGTGCGCCGTTTGGCTGCTGTCTTTTACTGCTTGCATTTGCTTTTGCGCACGGGCATATTGCTTTACGCGCCCTCGCTTGTGCTTGCGCAGACTTTGCACATCGATTTGAAACTTGCAATTATCGTTTCTGCTGCGATTGCGATTTTCTACACGTGGTTTGGCGGCATTAAGGCGGTCATTTGGACCGACGTGATGCAATTCTGCGTGTTCTTTGGCGGTGGCGTGCTTGTGCTTTTGATTATCGCAAATCAAGTGGGTGGCTTTGGCGAAATGGCGACGCTCGCCAGCGAAGCGGGCAAGACTCGTTGGTGGAATCCATCGATGGATGTTTCGAATGCGCGCACGCTCATCTCGGCGGGCTTTGCGTATGCAATTCTAGAAATTGCCATTCGTGGTTGCGACCAGCAGTTTGTGCAGCGCTACCTCAGCTGCAAGGACGTGAAGGCGGCAAACCGTTCAAGTGTGCTTTCGATGGTGCTCGGTTGCGCGGTCTCGATTCTCTTTTATTGGGTGGGGGCTGCACTCTTTGTGTTTTACAAGAAATCTCAGGTTGCTACGCTCCCTGAAGGTCTCGGACAGAATGACGTGTTCCCGTACTTTATTGTAAATGCGCTCCCGTCTGGCGTGACGGGCTTGATTGTCGCTGCCATTTGTGCAGCGGCCATGAGCAGTCTTTCGGGCGCCATCAATTCGCTTAGCAATACGTCCGAGCGCGATTTCCTCGGCTGGGACGAATCTGCGGGAATGGGCGGGCTCAAGCGTGCTAAAATCTGGACGGTCGTCTGGGGCGTGCTCGGCGTGTTCTTTGCGCTCTTTGCCGCAACACAGCAGGGGAGCCTTCTTAAGAACGCCATCTTCTTTACAGGGCTTTTCACAGGGCCGCTTCTTGGCATGTTCCTCCTCGCGTTCTTTGCGGATAAGGTCTTTGGAACTGCTGAAAAGGCGTTACGCGCCTGGGTTGTGATTGTCGCAGTGCTTTGCGGTATGGCTAGCCTCGTCTTGTTCCAGGGAATCCCTGCGTTTGGCGTGAAAGCTGTCTTCGGCGGCATCTTTAGCTGGCCGTGGTTGCCCTTCATCAGCATGACTACCACTATCGTTGTGGCACTTGTTGTGAATTTTGTGGCGAATGTTGTTTGCGCAAAACGCAAATAAGAATGACTGAAGTAAACTTAATTTTTCTGAATTACAAATAAGAAATTAAGTAGTTTATCGTTGAATGAATTCCGCAGGGATGATTCGCCTGCGGTTTTTGTTTTTGTGGATGTTTAAAAAAAGGAGAAATATATGCAGAACAAGATTTCGTACATCGTCATCATTGTGCTTGCGTTTGTATGCCTGATTCTTTCGATGAAACTCGGGCAGCAAAGCGATGTGGCGGAAATGCGAAAAAATTCGGCGGTATCGGGTTCTTCGGAGTTTGCCGAAGGAAATAAATCTTCGGTGCCGAAGGTTGCTGTTTTTGCTAGGGAGTCGAAAAAGTTTGCTGCTGACGAGTATGTTCTGTCGGTTGAACTTTCCATGGTTGGTACCGATAAAAAAGTTCTTTATCGTAAGATGGGTGAAAAACGAAATCGCTTGTTTGAAATCCTGAAGTCTGTTGGCATTTCTGAATCGAATGTGGAACAATCTAGTATTGAGCTTTCCAAGGAATGGGATTATGATTATCAGTATGCAAATCCGGGGAAGCGTTCGTTTCTTGGTTTTAGTTCAAGTCAAAAATTTAAGGTTCACGTAGGGACAAAGCAGTTGAAAAAAGATTTTATACAGCTTCTTTCGGCAGAGCCTGATTTTGAAATCAAAAGATCGGAACCTCAGTTAAAGGATATGGCCGCTTTGCAGGCTAAAGTCGTCAAGAATGTGTGTGACAAAGCGCTTGCGAAGGCTGAAAATTATGCACAAGGTGCTGGCGGCAAACTAGGAAAAATCTTGATGGCGAATGGAAATGTGGACCAGGATCGTTATTGGTGGTTCGAAAAAGCTGATTCCGTAGAGATTGAAGCTAGGTTGAGTCTTGAAATGGAGTTGCTTTCCAATGAAAAGGCCGAATCTTCTAATGAACCTGTAGTGCTTTTCGTTCACAATAATGAAGAACGCAAGTACGCCGCTGATGAATTTGAAGCAAATTTTACTCTTGAAATAGTTGGTACAAATAAAAAAAGTTTGTATGAGTTGATGGAAAAACGTAGAGTCTCTATTCTTGAACGTTTGGATTCCTTAGATGTTCCGCGAACCGACGTTGATGATTTTGATATAAAACTCCAAAAGAATAGAACAAGACCGATGGCAAAAGTACGTTCATTGGGCGAATTTGGTGGGTACTCGGCTTCCAAATGCTTTAAGGTTTATGTAAAATCTATGGACGTTGCTAGTGCGCTAGTGAATGTGCTTGCTCAGGAACGAGATGTCGAGTTCTCTGGTGTTACGCCGAAACTCAAAAATAGGGATTCGTTGACTGCGGAAATTGAAATTTTGACAAGCCAAAAGGCGATGGAAAAAGCGGAAGCTTTTGCTGCTGGGCTTGGCATGAAAGTTGGCAAGATCGTTGATGTTGATGATGGAATGGTATCACGGGAATATTGGAATGAATATCGGGGAAAGTTAGCTCCAAAGTCTTATGGCGGGGGCATTGTGCTTGGTAACGACATGCCTCCTCCATCTAGAGCAATCGCAGATTCCGTCACGGTCGGTGCTAGGATTAATTACGTCGTCGAACTCCAGTAAAGTGGTCTTTTGCTTGGAAAATGACTATTTTAAATTCAAAACATTAAAAAGAGGGCTTAACGATGATCTCAAAATTGCTCAATATCATCTATCTCGTACTGCTAATCGTCTGCGTGTGCGTTCTCATCCGCGTCGTGAAGGCGGAACCGGCTGCTGTTCCTGTGGCTGCATCTAACGGAGCGGTTGCATTCGAAGTCCCGCGCATCGAAGTTTCGGCTTCTGAAACCAAGAAATTTGCCGCCGACAAGTTCGAAATGGGTTTTAGCCTCGAAATCCGCGGCAAGGACAAGGAATCGGTTTCCAAGCGCTTGGCAGAACGTCGTTCCGTGATCTTCGAGAATGTGAAATCGCTTGAAATTCCGCAGTCCAACGTGGAACAGAACAGCGTTGAAATTCACAAGGAATGGTCTTATCGCAATAGCAAGCGTGAACTCGTCGGTTACGTGGCCACGCAGAGCTTTGTGATTACGGTGAACCGTAAGATTGATGCCGCCGCTCTCGTGCAGGCGCTTTCTTCGGAACCGGATGTCGAAATCCAGCGCACGTCCGCCCAGCTCAAGGATGTCGATGCGGTGCAGTCTACGGTCATCAAGGCGGCGGGTAAAAAGGCAACGGCCAAGGCTAATGACTATGCCGAAGGCGTTGGTGCAAAGCTCGGTCGCGTTCTTCAAATCAATGGCGAAGGCGGCGGAATCATCTACAACCAGTACAATCGTGTCTACCGTGCCAAGGGCGTCATGCTTGCGGCTAATGCCATGATGGACGGTGCCGCCGCTCCCGACGAAACCGCAATTGCCGACTCCGTCGAGGTAAGCGCTTCTGTCCGCGTCGTTTATGAACTAAAGTAGTTCTAACAGACTTTCTTCATATTCCTTGGCCGCCTTTTCGAGGGCGGCTTTTGTCATATCCGGGCTGCATCCGTAGAATCCAAGCGGCTTAAACCATTTCATGCCGGCGGCGTTCGCGGTCATTTCGAACGGGATGAGCATTTCTTCGGCGGTGTAGCGGTTGAGACCTTCGTGGGTGTAGTGTTCTGCGGCTGCGCCTGCTGTAAATACAACGCGTACGGGCATTCCCTTCAAGAAGTTGTCCGCGCTGTAGACAATCGGGCTCATAATTTGGTCTTGCCAGTCGCGCAAGCTCGAGGGGGAGTTGTACCAATATATAGGGAACTGCCAAACGATCGCCTTGGACTCCCTCAACAATTTTTTTTCGGCCTCCAGGTCGAAGTAGCCATTAACTCGGTTTTTGTCAAGGTGGTGAAACACAAAATTGGGATTTTTTCTGTTGATATCCACTAAGTGTTTGTTGAACATGGAGTTAGAAATGTTCGGATGCGATAGAAGAATTGTGATTTGATTGTTCATTATTTTTTCTTGTTGATAAGTTGAGGAAATATTATAAAAAAATTACATCTTACGTGCAAAAAGTCTTCCAAATTGGACTAAGATTTATTATACTTGTAGTGATGTCGACCTACATCTTGTGGGTGTGGTTCGATCTTGAACACAAGATATAGTAAAATCGGAGAAATTTGACTATATTTGAGGAAACGGGAATTGAAGGTTTTTTTTAGATGATTTTTACTGTCAAAAAGCGCGACGGCCGCGAGATGCCGTTCAACATCGAAAAGATTGCTGATGCCGTAATCAAGGCTTTTAGAGCCTCTGGCGAACTGGATGAACAGATCAAGGCTTCCCAAGCCCAGATGAATTTGCTTGGAAGTGATGACCTTTTGACGAACGTCGCTCTCAAGGTTGCTGCCGAAGCTGTAGGCCACTTGGAAGCCGAAAATAAGACCAAGCCGGACATCGAAGAAATTCAGGATGCTGTTGAAAAGGCTTTGACCGAAGGTGGTTACGCCGATACCGCCAAGAGCTATATCTTGTATCGTGCCGAACGTACTCGCGTACGTGAAGTCAACACCCGCCTCATGCAGACGCTTCATGACATTACGTTCAGCTCTGCCAAGGAATCCGACCTCAAGCGCGAAAATGCCAATATCGATGGCGATACGGCCATGGGTACCATGCTCAAGTACGGTTCCGAATCCGCTAAGCACTTCTATACGATGATGATGCTCAAGCCGGAACACAGCCGCGCTCACATGGATGGTGACATTCACATCCATGACCTCGATTTCTATTCTCTTACGATGACCTGCTGCCAGATTGACCTCATTAAGTTGTTCAAGAATGGCTTCAACACAGGTCACGGTCACTTGCGTGAACCGAAGGATATCCGCAGCTACGCCGCTTTGGCCGCTATCGCCATTCAGAGTAACCAGAACGACCAGCACGGTGGACAGTCCGTGCCGAACTTCGATTACGCCATGGCAAACGGTGTGCGCATCACGTACCGCAAGGCTTACCTTTCGAACATGGTCAAGGCTCTCATGCTTTTGACGGGCAAGACCGAAGAAGAAATTCAGCCGGTGGTGAAAAAGCTCCACAGCGAAATGGCTGAAATGGGCATGGTGGCAACGCTCGTGCCGAATGAAAAGTTCCAGACAACTGAAGCCCACGAACTTTCCAAAACTTATGACGCCGAAACGGTAAAGAACGCCCAGAAGTTTGCCGAAAAGATGGCTTACGAAGAAACTGACAAGGCAACGTTCCAGGCCATGGAAGCTTTTGTCCACAACTTGAACTCCATGCACAGCCGCGCTGGTGCCCAGACTCCGTTCTCTAGCATCAACTATGGTATGTGCACGGAACCGGAAGCCCGCATGGTCATGAAGAACTTGCTCCTCACGACCGAAGAAGGCCTCGGCGGTGGTGAAACGGCTATCTTCCCGATCCAGATTTTCCGCGTCAAGGACGGCATCAACCTCAATCCGGGCGAACCGAACTACGACTTGTTCAAGCTCGCCTGCCGCGTGAGTGCCAAGCGCCTGTTCCCGAACTTTAGCTTCCAGGACGCTCCGTACAACCTGCAGTACTACAAGCCGGGTCATCCGGAAACCGAAATTTCGTACATGGGCTGCCGTACCCGCGTGATTGGCAACCATTACGACCCGAGCCGCGAAATCTCTTACGGCCGTGGCAACTTGAGCTTTACCTCGATTAACCTCCCGCGTATTGCCATCAAGATGAAGTCCGTGGACTTGTTCTTCAAGGAACTCGACCGCATGCTTCAGCTCGTGAGCGACCAGCTCATGGAACGCTTTGCCGTGCAGAGCCGCCGCAAGGTCAAGAACTTCCCGTTCCTCATGGGACAGGGTGTGTGGATTGATTCCGACAAGCTCGGCTGGGAAGATACCGGTGGGTGAAGTCATCAAGCATGGAACACTTTCGATTGGCTTTATCGGCCTTGCCGAAACCTTGGTGATGCTTACGGGCAAGCATCACGGCGAATCCGAAGCTTCTCAGGAACTCGGCCTCAAGATTATCGGTCACATGCGCGAATTCTGCGACAAGGAATCCGAACGCCTTGGCCTCAACTTCAGCTTGCTTGCAACGCCGGCTGAAGGCCTCTCTGGCCGCTTTGTGCGCATGGACAAGAAGAAATTTGGCATTATCCCGGGCGTTACCGACCGCGATTACTACACCAACTCTTTCCACGTGCCGGTTTACTACAAGATTTCGGCTTTCAAGAAGCTCTCGCTGGAAGCCCCGTACCATGCGCTTACTAACGCTGGCCACATCAGCTACATCGAACTTGATGGCGACCCGACGCAGAACTTGGACGCTTTCGAAAAGATTGTGAAGCACATGGCAAAGGTGGGTATTGGTTACGGAAGCATCAACCATCCGGTGGACCGCGACCCGGTTTGCGGATTCGTGGGCGTGATTGGCGATGTTTGCCCGCGCTGCGGACGTAGCGAAGGCCATGCCATCTCTTGCGAAAAGCTCGAAGAACTTAGAAAGAAATTCCCTGGAATGCCCGCATTTAGAGGGATTAGGTAAGTAGAACTTAGAACTTAGAGCTTAGAACTTAGACTAAGTTCTGCCAACTAAGTTCTGCCAACTGCGGCGAAGCCGCAAACAAGGAGTGCAAAAAATGTCAGAAAAAGAACTCTCTCAGTATGGTGAAGGTGTTGGATTCGAACGTATCCGCCGCATTACGGGTTACCTCGTCGGTACAGTTGACCGTTTCAACAATGCCAAGCGCGCTGAAGTCAACGATCGCGTAAAGCACGGCGTATAAGATGGATGAATATCCTCCACTGCGGATTGCAGGGATTGAGCCCGAATCATTCGTGGACGGTCCCGGAATCCGCTTGACTGTGTTTACTCAGGGCTGTCACCACAACTGCCCGGGTTGCCAGAATCCGCAGACTCATGATTTTGAGGGCGGACACTTTATCGAGCGCGAAGCGATCATCACAATGATCAAGGAAAATCCGCTGCTCGATGGCGTGACGTTTAGCGGAGGCGATCCGATGGACCAGGCGGCGGCACTTATTCCGCTTGCCCGCGAAATCAAGGAACGCGGTCTCAATCTCGTGATTTTTACGGGATACACGTACGAACAGCTGATGAAGCTTACGCCCGAAAAGCCGGAGCTTTTTGAACTGCTCACGTTTGCGGACATCCTCATCGACGGTCCGTTTGTCATGGCGAAGAAGTCCCTGGACATTAAGTTCAGAGGTTCCTGGAACCAGCGCATTATCGATGTGCAAAAGAGCCTTGTCGAAGGCCATGTGGTCATCCACCAGATTCAACTGGACGAGATGGCGGAACACCCCGACAGGGAATACAATACGTAAGTGCGGTAAATGCCCGCGCGAATCGTGAATGCCCAAAGGACGAGATTGAACTCGTCCTTTTGTGTTATGGGATAATTTGGTCTTTGGTCAGATTGAATCTGAGGATTAGTGTTTCCAAAGGGACCCCATCTTTGAAAAGGGCCCTAGCTGTTTCTAGCTTTTCGGCTTCGGCCTTGTTGAGCTCGTCACGTACCTTTTGTGTTTCTGCATGGGCATCGGCAAGTCTTTTACGGAATACATCGCCGGCACTCACAAAACCATATTTCTGTCCAATGCTAACGAATGCCATTTCTAACTCCTTGAGTTGTTCTTCTGTGAGGTACTTTAAAGCTACATTCGTTATGGAAAATAATCAAGTAGGCCTATTGTTGGGCTTGGGGAGGGCTGATGATTAGGAAAAAACGATGGAATTTGTGTCTTTGATACAATGTCGAAGGATTTTTCCGGAACAGACCTTTATATCGAGGATGAGGAATAATCTATATTACAAGTAATAAAGGAGCCCGTTATGACATATACATTTTTGAAGCTTGCTGAAGAAGTTCTTGAAGAAGCCAAAAAGCGCGAGAACATCCAAGCACTTTCCCATGTGGAAATATGGGAAAAGGCTGAAAAATATGGAATTCAAAACAAGTGTAGTTCCTCTGGTAAAACGCCTTGGCAATCCATCTGCGCTCAAATATATGTGGATATGAAGGATAACGCTAAAACTATTTTTGCAAAAATTGGTACGCGGCCTGTGCGTTTTGCTCTTAAGAAATATGTTGAAAATGGTGTAAAGATTACTGACATAGAACAAAAAATAAAACAGCCTAAGACAATATTTTCGGAACGGGATTTACATCCGCTTTTGACGAAGTTTGTTTATTCGAATTCGCATTTTCATTGTTATGCAAAGACTATTTATCATGAGACTTCAGCCAAACATAAGATTGGGCGAAATCATTGGTTACATCCGGATTTGATGGCCGTCTATTTCCCGTTTGATTCGTATCAAACAGGAACACTGGATATAATTAAGTCTTTTTATGAGTCAAAAATGAAATTGTTCTCATTTGAGATGAAAAAAGAAATCACTAGCTCGACTCTTCGTGAGTATTATTTCCAAGCAGTTTCTAATTCTAGTTGGGCTAACGAAGGCTATTTGGTCGCTTTGAAATTTGATCAAGATGATGATTTTCGTGAAGAAATGCAACGCCTTAACAATTCTTTCGGCATAGGCTTTATCCAACTCGACGCAATGAATGTGGAACAAAGTAGTGTTCTAATTCCTGCTAAAATCCATGAACAAATTGATTGGGATTTTCTTGATCGTCTTATTGAGGAAAATCCTGATGTCAAGAATTTCGTCGACTCCATTAATGGGGATGTTCTGCTTCAAAAGGTAAAGAATAAGAACGAATATGATGAAATCTTCGATAACTCCAAGATGGAAAAGTGGATTAAGGACAAGGGAATTGAATAGCGACTATTGTCTGACAAAAGTTAATTAGCTATATTTGTTAATAACAATTCCCACCGTGCCTCTTAACAATGCGTACCACGGTGGGACTTCGCATTTTTAGGCGTTGTCTTTGGTTTTGCGGTCGAAATTTTCGATTGCAAATTCTCTACCATGCTGGTGGAGTTTTTCGGTATGGTGCGAATGTAAAATTGCTCGGCAAAAATGTACAACCCTCTTGACGATAGTTTTCCGATAATCTATATTTGGTGTACGGATGAGCAAATGTGTTGCTCTATAAACAACAAAAGCCCCGCTGTTTTCAGCATGTCTGCGGGGAGGAGTTAAAAATGAAGAATGATGTGAAGAATGGTGGCGTCGGCATTTGGCTTGATGAAATTGTTCCTTGTCTCAAGGATACCGAAACTGGCGAAATCAAGGAAACGGTTGTATTTAAAATCGAAAGTCGTTCATTCCTGAAAAAATTCAACGAAAAGAACGGTTGGGGAATCAATTGGATTGAAATTCCCGATAATGTTGAGGTCTTTGCTTTAGCGCTAAAGGAAAATAACGAAATTCAGGGTTTTATCGGAGTAAAAAATGACAAGAATTCCGTGGCTGCATTTATCCATTGGGCTTGTACTGCTCCTCGTAATAATAAGCGATTGTGTGGATCGCAAAAATACATTGGGGTAGGAGGACATCTATTTGCTATTGCTGCTGATAAATCAATTCAGTGGGGATATCAAGGCGCAATTCACGGCTTTGCCCTTAACAGAGAGCTACTTAATCACTATATTGAAGTATTAGGAGCCATATTTTTAGGGGCTTTGCACGAATACCAATTTTTCGTGAACGAAAACGCGGCTAAACATCTTTTGGAGACTTACACCTATGAATGGAACTAAAGGGCCTGTCATTCTGGCGGAATCCATGGAGGCGTATAGGGCCACTCCTGATCCGTACAAAGATGCTCCTTCAATGCATGTGAACTTGTTGGAGTTGTCTCGTTATGCAGAAAGAGTTGGAAAGCCGATGTGCGAATTGACAAAGGAAGAAATAGACCAATTCCGGTTGTAATTTATCTCGTCATCCCTCGTTCTTGATTATATTTATCACATGGTTATGAATATGTTTGGGAAGATAGTTTTGGCTGCGGCCATGGTGTCATCTGCTATAGTTGTGCCTGCGTTTGCGGCGGGTAAGGTCGCTTGCGTTGGCAATAGCATCACGTATGGTTACGGGATTGAGTCCTGGCCGGACCAGACGAGTTATCCGCATCATTTGCAGGGGATGCTTCGCGAAAATGCGCCGAGCGATACGGTCGAGAATTTTGGCGTGAGCGGGCTTACGGTCCGCAAGGACGATCAGGCTTCGTATTGGAAGGGGTACCGCTTTGCGCCGGCAATTGAATTTGCGGCGGATACGGTTATCATCGAGTTGGGTACGAACGATTCGAAATCGTACACGACTTGGAATACTCCGGCGCAGGATGCTGCGGTGGACTCTGCGATTACGGCGGATTTTGAAGCGCTTATTGACACGTTCCAGGTGAAGTCGAAGCCGCATGTTTTTATTTGCTTGGCTCCTTATGTGAACAACATAGAATGGAATATCCTTGATACGGCTGTCGTAAAGCGCGTGAATCCGGCTATTTTGCGGGCTGGGCTTGAAAAGGGTGTGAACGTGATTGACTTGCATTCTCGTTTTAGCGCCCTTGAAAATCCGAGCTGGTATTTGGAAGATATGGTGCATCCGTCTGTTGAGGGCGCAAAGCACTTGGCCGAAATTGTGTATGCCCATTTGCAAATGGATACGTTGCATGTAACGCAGGACGGATCAACGCTCAAGGCTCCGAAGGGCTTCTATGGTTTCCAGTGGTACAAGGATGGGAAACTTCTTGAAGGTGAAACTCTTGAAACGCTTGAGGTTAAGGGTGAGGGCGAATACAAGGTTTCTGTGAAGGTGGACGAAAAGACGCTTTCGCGGATTGTGACGGCTCCGTTGAAAGTCGAAAAGACGACTGCCTTGAAGCCGGGTGTTCGTGAAATCGCTCGCGAAAACTCGGTGGGTGTAGCGAACATGGCTAAATCGGCGCGACGTTTTGACGCTCAAGGCCGCGCTCTGAAAGCTCGCGGACCATCGCACCAGAAAATCTACACTAAACGCTAGAACTGAAAAGGGAACGACCGGAGTCGTTCCCTGCGTGTTTGAGAGATGGACCTGTTCTCGTAGCATCGCTAGAGCTTGTTTTGGTGTGGGGCTTTTATAGCTCAATCCGATGCCTGAGCAAAATTCCTTTTTCTATAAAGATAGATGCGGATGCTCCAAATGTCGAGGGAAAACAGGTGTCGCGGGAACAAAGCGTCCTCGGTAGACAACGATTTTGTGGCTGTTTTTAGGGCTTTTTTACCGAAAATCGGCTTTACAATATATTTTTAGAGTATGAAATCCAGTGCAGAAAAATTGCAGCCTGAAGAGCGTCTCGGTTCAATCCCTCCGAAGCGCATGTCAGTTTTTGAATTTGATGATTACCGCGCTTATTTGCGGCACTATTTTGAGTGTGCGCAAGCCTTGAACCGCCGTTATTCGCTGCGGAGTTTTTCGGACAAGCTGGGATTTTCGTCCAAGGATTTTATTTCGCGTGTGATGAAGGGCGAAAAGAGCCTCACTCCGGCAAGCATTGCAAAAATTGTCGGTGGCTTGCAATTCGATGAAAGCGAGGCTGCATATTTCGAGGCGATGGTGCTTTTCTGCCAGGCGTCCAACGGCGATGAGCGTGAAAACTACAAGAAGCGCATGGAAGAAATCACGGCAACTTACCGTTTCACGCAGCAGATGCTTTTGACTCGTGCGTACCAGTATGAAGTTTATTCGCACTGGTATTATTCCGCGATCCGCTCAATTATCGGGATGATTGGTTTTGATGGCGATTACGATGCTCTCGGGGCGCGCTTGATGCCGCCGATTTCTGGAGAGCAAGCGCGGCAAGCGGTGGATTTGCTGGAACGCGTCGGGCTCATCAAGAAGGACGCCAAGGGCAACTGGATTTTGAACAATCCGGCGATTAGCACGGGCGACAAGGTCATCCAGCAGGCTTTTATCAATTACCACAAGGAATTTATTGATCTCGCGAAGGAGTCCATTACCAATGTTCCTTCGACCGAAAGGAACGTGAGCAGTGTGACTCTCGGCATTTCGGAGGCATCTTACAAGAAAATTGTCAAGTGCATCAATGAGTTCCGCAAAAAAATTTCTATGATTGCTAATGAGGACGAGGACGGTGGCCGCGTTTTCCAGATGAATATCCAGATTTTCCCGTTGTCCAAGTGAGGATGCAATGAAACGAAATACTCGATTGGCTAAATCGGCGGTTTCTGCATTGTTCGCGTTGCAGGCGTTGCTTGCAATGGTTTTCCTCGTATCTTGCTCTGACAACAAGGTGGCGGGCGGAAACAGCTCCGAAGTCGGTTCCCCAGAATTGATGGGAACGCTTGCTTATGCTGACGGAGCGCAAAGACCGGACTTTTTTAGGCGCGCCTCTTATGCTCGTGTTTACTGCGTGCCGGCGGATTATGACCCTGCAAAAGAAGATAGCACATCGTACTATGCGACTACTGCGGATTCTGCGGGGCGTTTCGCATTTGATAACTTGCCAGAGGGCGTTTATAACTTGGAAGCGTTTTATGAAGATTCGGATGGCGAAACATTTGCTGTTCGCGAATCTGGCCTGAAAATTGCGAAGGATTCTGCGCAATCTGTCAATTTGGGATTGAATCAAAGTAACGACATCAAGATTTATTTGCAAGATACCAAGGACTCGGTTGCTAGCCTTTCTATCGTGGGTTCAACGTACAAGTCAACCGCCAAGATTATAACAGATGGAATTGTTCGTTATGCGATTTTTACCGGTGTACTGGCATCGTACTATGATTCGGTGCAAGTGAGTACTTCGGAGGGCACTAATAGCATCAAGGCCGTTCTTGTTGAAAATACGGATGCAAAGCAGGCCTTTTACTATGATAGTTCTGCCCGCACTTTGGAAATCCCGCTCAATACATCGGCGACTGGCATAGACCTGCGCGATACTATTGAAGGGTTTCCGCTGTATGTCCGCTTGAACGATTTGAATGCGGATGACCGCAAGTCGCTTGTCAAGAATCTTTATTCGCTAAAAGTTTATTTAGAGCCAGCTTCGTTCTGGACAACATTCAAGGTCGTTTGTGGCAAGGACTCTATTCCGACGGGGCTGTGGGTTCGCTTGTCTACGCTTTACCCGCAACGGGAAACGCAAAAGCTCGTTTTCGCCTGGAATGAAACGGATTTTATTGAGGAACCTAGTGTGACGGAGGCTTGTGTCGTGAGAGACGATGCTTTCGGAAGTGCGCTTGCCTTGATTCGCGCCGCAGATCCGTTCACAATTTCGGATGGCTTTATGGCGGCGTGGAACTTTGACGAACGTGAAATTCCGGATTCGATAGTCAAAACTTCTGGCGATAATCCGTTCATGGGACGCGTCACTGACGTTACCGCAGGCGATGGAATTATTGGCGGAGCATTTGTATTTAACGGAAAATCTTCCATTATTGAAATTCAGGAATCCGCAGATTATTGGGGCTTTGCGTTGAAGGATACGTCTAGCTTTACGGCGTCTTTCTGGGTGAATGTTGAAGATACTTCGACATCTCGATTCATTTGGGGCAAGTCGGAGTCGGAATACCATTTCAAGTATCAAGCTGGCGATAGCGACCGTTCAAGCTGGATGTTCAAGGAACTCGATGAATCGGATTTGGATCATTGGTATGAGGCTAGCATCGCGACTGCGCCGGAAACCGATTACAAGCAGTGGGTTCATTTTACGGTCGTCAAGTCGGGCGATTCGACGGCGATATACAGGAACGGTGAACTTGAAGAAACTATGGTTAGCCGCAACCATACGGATGATAAGCGTACATCGGATGGCTCGTTTGTCATTGGCGCTCGCAAGCAATCCAACGGTAAGGTGGACCGAGTTTTCAAGGGTTCGCTTGATGAACTTTACTTTATGGATGAAGCGAAAAGTTCTGAATGGGCTAGGCTCATGTACCTGAACCAAAAGCCGACCGGCTACTGGCCAAAGTAAACTTAACGCGCGCGGGAATGCCCGCGCATTTTGCGACTCGTCATCCTCTGAGCTAATCCAACTTCTCGGTGAGGCGTGTGTATCGTCTTGTGCTGCGGTTGTTGCGCACGGCTTGATAGAACGCTCCCGGTGCAGACAAAATCCACACATGACCTTTCGCACGCGTGATGGCGGTGTAGATGAGGTTCCGCTGCAGCATGATGCTGTGGCTTGAATCTAGCACGACGATGACGGCGGGGTATTCGCTACCCTGGCTCTTGTGGATGGTGCAGGCGTACGCAAGGATAAGTTCATCGGCTTCGTCGGGCTCGTAATCCACGGTCTTGTCATCGTAAAAGACGGTAATTTTTTTCGTGTCTTTCCCGATTTTGTAGATGATGCCGACGTCTCCGTTGAACACGTTCTTGTCGTAGTTGTTGCGGATTTGCATCACGCGGTCGCCTGTGCTCCAGTTGCCGCTGGCAATTTTAATGCGTTCCTTGCCGGGGTTCAGGAGGTCTTGCAAGAAGTTGTTCAGTTCGTAAATGCCGAGCGGTCCTTTGCGCATCGGCGTGAGGAGTTGCATCTCTTGCGTGTTGATGTCGATTTTTTCCTTGATGCCGCGCGTGACGAGGCGGGCGATGATGTCTTTAGCTTCATCGGCCGACTCGTAGGGCAAAAAGTGGAAGTTCGTTCCTTCGATGGGCGAGGGGCTAATGCCCTGATTGATTTTAGATGCTTTGTCGGCGATGTCGTTTCCGCCGGCCTGGCGGAAAATGTGCTGAAGGCGGGTGCTCGGAATCTTGGGGCAACGCAACAAGTCGTTCAGCACATTGCCAGCTCCCACGCTGGGGAGCTGGTCGGCATCGCCCACGAGAACGATTCGCGCGTTGAGTGGCGTCGCTTCGAGGAGCGAGGCGGCAAGCCACGTATCGACCATACTGAATTCATCGACGATGAGCAAATTGCATTGGAGCTTGTTGTCGCCATCGCGGTGGAACTTGCCCGAAATCGGGTCCACTTCGAGCAATCGGTGGATTGTGCGGGCTTTCTCGCCACAGCATTCGCCCATGCGCTTGGCGGCGCGCCCCGTTGGGGCGGTGAGGCTTACGCATTCTTCCATTTGGCGGGCGAGGTACAAAATCCCTTTAAGGATTGTCGTCTTGCCTGTACCTGGTCCACCTGTGATGATGGATATCTTTCGCGAGAGCGCCATCTGGATAGCGCGTTTTTGGATTGGGTCAAAGCTGAACTTGTGTTCGCGTTCCCACTGCGCCAGGGCGTCTTCGAAGCCTTCCGTTGAAAGCTCGTTGTATCGCAAACGGAGCTTGATGTTGTCTGCGATGCGCTGCTCGGCATTGTAAAGCGGCGGAAAATAGCAGTCGTCGCCTTCGCGCGTGATGCGCCCGCATTCGCTTGCCTTTTCGAATTCGTCGAGGAGCGTGTTGATGGCGCCTTCATCGTCCTGCATTAAACGCAAGTTGCGGAACGTGCGTTCCAGGAGTACGTTCTTGGGCAAAAATACGTGCCCATCGCTCACAGACGCTTCTTGCAATGTGTAAAGCAATGCGGCCTGAAAACGCTCGGGGCTGTCTTTCGGGAATCCGACTTTTTGCGCAATTTCGTCGGCCTTCAAGAATCCGATGCCCCAGACTTCTTCGCAGAGCATGTACGGGTTCTGTGTGATGCGTTCAATTGTCGCTTGCCCGAACTTGTTCCAAAGGCGCTTTGCCACACTGCCGACAATTTCGTGCTTGTACAAGAACAGCATTGTTTCGCGGCTGTGACGTGCTTCTTGCCAACGTGCCAAAAAAGCTTCCACCTTGCGGGCGGGGAAGCCTTTGATTTTTACTTCGCGGAACTTGTCTGGATTGTTGTCGAGAATGTCGGCGGTTGCATCGCCAAAAGCTTCCACAATGCGTTCGGCAATCTTTTGCCCCACACCCGGAAATTGACCGCTTGCCAAGTATTCAAGGATATCGTTGTCTTCGGTGGCGAGGTATTCAAAAGAAGTCGCCTGGAATTGCTTTCCGTATTTCGGATGCGAACCCCAGTCGCCTTCTACAGAGATTGTTTCGCCAGGTTGCAAAGCGGGAAATGTTCCCGTGATGACAACGACTTTCTTGCTTTCAATATCGTTCAGACGCATCACGGTAAAGCCATTTTGCTGGCTATGGAACGTGATGCTTTTGATTGAACCTTTGACTTGCACGAATTTTGCGGCGCTTGTAAAGCTTACGAATCTCTAGTTTACTGAGCCTTCGGAATTTTACCTTCGTCCAGTTCCGGTCTCCAAACATCGGCATCGAAACCAGGCATCTTGGTAAGTTCCTTGCCACGGACGCAGAGGAAGAAACCGAGGATAGCGGCGTCGTGGAGTGCAATCACAAGAGCAGTCTTGTAATCAAGACCAAAGCCGAGCGGAGCGCCCTTGAGGTTTTCCGGGCTTACCCAGAGGATGTAATCTGCCGTAATGAACGTCATGAACATGCATGGGATAAGCGCAATCCAGAAGTTCTTCTTTTTGCTGCGGAGGTAAACCGTTGCCACGCAGAGGCTGCAAACGGCCATGAGCTGGTTGCTCCAGCTGAAGTAGTTCCACAAGATATTGAAACCTTCGGGGTTCAAGTTGCTCCAGAAGATAATCACAGCGCAGAGAGCGAACATCGGAATCGTGAGAATCAAACGGTTACGCACGGAGGTCTGTTCAAGGCCCGTAAGTTCAGCAATCGTAAGGCGGAGGCTGCGGAGGCTTGTGTCGCCACTTGTAATAGCAAGGATAATTACGCCCACGACCACGAGAATCGAAATCGGAGCCCAAGGAATCACGGTCGAAACGAGAACGCTCAAAACCTTCACGCCCGAAGCGCCTGTCAAAAGTTCCGGCATCTGGTGGTAAATGAACATGCCACCTGCAGCCCAAATCATACCAATCAAACCTTCAATAATCATCATGCCGTAGAACGTCTGGCGACCGGTCTTTTCGGTGACTTCAGTGCGTGCAACGAGCGGGCTTTGCGTGCTGTGGAATCCGCTGATGATGCCGCAAGCAATCGTCACGAAGAGCATCGGGATGATCGGCTGGCCAGCCGGATGCTTATGGAAGTTGCTCATGATGTCTGCAAAGCAGAATTCATCGAGGACGTTCAAGTTCGGGATGATGCCCACGAAAATAGCGAGGGAGGCGAGAATCAAGAGGGCGCCAAAAATCGGGTAGATGCGGCCGATAATCTTGTCAATCGGGAAGAAGGTGCTAATGAAGTAATAGGCAAAAATGCAGACAACGGCAATCCAGAAAAGAGTCGGAGAAACGTGGCTGCCGACGAGAATCGGGGTGTTCACGAGTGCTGCCGGAGTCGTGGTGAACACGGCGCCAACGAGAATGAGTGCTACGGAAATGAGTGTCATCACAAGCTTTGCCGGACCCTTGCCCAAGAACTTACGGGAGAGTGCCGGAACGTTGTAACCGTTATTGCGCATGCTGATCATGCCACTGAAGTAATCGTGCACTGCGCCGCCGAGGACGTTTCCAAGCGGGAGCAAAATGAACACGATGGCACCAAACTTGATGCCGAGAATCACGCCGATCACAGGGCCAATGCCTGCAATGTTCAAAAGCTGAATGAGAACGTTTTTCCAGTGCGGCATCGGGACGCGGTCAACGCCATCCGGGTTTGCGAGTGCCGGAGTCTTGCGGTCATCGGGACCGAACACGCGTTCGACGAACTTGCCGTAGGTGAAATATCCAAGGATGAGGATTGCAACACCAATTAGGAATGTTATCATTTTTTGTGCCTTCTTTAGTTTTTAATTAAAACTGTACCATCGCATTGATAGATACGGCTACGTAGGTTTGCCAAATATAGTTTTTAAGCTCTACGGTACCGCTATTCTTTGTGTTGACGGCCTTGTACCAGGTCTCAAAAATGCGTAAAGACGGGATGAGCCCAAAGTGTTCTGTCAGGTTGTAGCGCATGTTCGTGACTAACGCTATTCCGGAACCCATCAAGGTCGTATCGAAAAATCCCTTGATGCTGGTGGTGTTCTTTTTAATCTTGAGATTAGTGTAGGAGTACCCAAGCCCGACGCCCACCTGGAAAATGTCCGGGTAGAAAAAGTTGTAGGTGAATTCTGCGCCGATTCGCATGTAGCGCATGTCCTGTTCATCCGGGAGGTCTTTTATTGCTGTTTCTTGTGTCCAGTACTGGAACGAAGCGGCGAGTGAAAATTCGCGGATATTTACGCCGATGTTATAATCGGGGGAGAGGAGAATCTTTGCTGTTGGCATGTTGATGGTTTCGGTGAGGCCGTCTTCATCTTGGATTTTGATATCACGATGGTGCAACCCTCCGCGGTTTGCAATGACGTTAAAGCCTATGCTTGCAAAATAGGATCGCGGCCAGTAGCTGAAATCTCTGTCTTCTGGCTGTGCAAAAACCGCAGTACAGAACAGAGCGATTGCCAATAAAATTTTTCTCATTTTTCCTCCAAAAATAATTAGCGCCCCTAAAATAGAATTTTAAGGGCGCCTTGGTTAATTTCGCGATGTGTTAGGAGGCTTTATTCGGCGTATTTGAACATGGCGTCGATGCACTTCTTGGCCTTCACGCGCACGCCTTCGTCGAGCGAGATGTGTTCCGCCTTTTCGGGGTGGCGGAGAGCTTCCAAGATGTTTTCGAGCGAGTTCGACTTCATGTACTTGCACATGCAGCAGCTACCGATAAAGTTCATGTCCGGATGTTCGTAGTGCATACGGGCATTGAGGCCACATTCCGTGAGGAGCAAGATGCAGCTGTCTTTGGGCTGCTGGTTGATATAGCTCACCATCTGGCCCGTGCTTCCGACGTAGTCGCTGAGCATAGCGACGGACGGGTTGCATTCCGGGTGGCTAATCACCTTGAGATTCGGGTTTTGGCTACGGAAGAACTGGATTAAATCCGGGTCGTAGTTTTCGTGAACGTAGCAGCAACCGTTATAGAGCTTGATATCCTTCTTGACACCGCGACGCTTCATTTCGTCGATGATGTTCTGGCCCATGAGAGCATCCGGTACAAAGAAAATCTTGTCGGACGGAATCGTTTCGACGATGTGCATCACGTTACCGCTTGTCACGCAGACGTCGCAGGCGGCCTTCACGTCGGCAGTCGTGTTGATGTAGCAGACAAACGTGTAGTCCGGATTCTGCTTGCGGAGTTCTTCGACATCCTTGCCGGTAATGGAATCGGCAAGGCTGCAACCCGTGAGCGGGCCCGGGATAATCACATCCTTCTGCGGGTTCAAAATCTTGGCAGTTTCGCCCATGAAACGCACGGCAGAGAAGAGAATGGTCTTTTGCTGGACGGTGGTGGCGTCCTTGCTGAGCTTGAAGCTATCTCCAGTGAAATCGGCAACGCCCAAAAGAATTTCAGGAGCGCAGTAACTGTGGGCGAGGATAACGGTATCCTGCTGCTTTTTGAGCTCGTTGATTTCGTTGATGAGCGGGAGCATCTTTTCCACCTTTTCCATGGTGTAAGTGCAAAGGGCTGCGCCCGGCTTGACGGACTTGAGACGATTGTAAAGTTCTTCTGCTGTCATTGTGTTACCTAGATTATTGCCTAGTTAAAAGATAGTAAATTAATACCCGGCCCATTCAGCGCTGATGGAGGGGCTTGCCTTGCGGATGTTCGATTCTTCGGGAGTCTCTTCCTTGCAGGCGATGTCGCCACTTGCAATCCGTTCCTTAATTTCGTCGAACGTCTTGGGCGGCACGGAATCGGGAGAGTTGTCGCCGAGCACTTTGCAGGGGGCGGCTTCGGATTCTTTTGCCTTGTCCTTGACGGGAGTATATTCGCGGAGGGCGGGAACGCTATAGAACTTGTCTTCTTCGGGACACCAGGCGGTGAGTGCCTTGCCGTAGACGCAACCGGAATCGAGACCGATAAATCCAGGAATGTTCACGAAGCCCATCTTTGCCCAATGTCCAAAGATAACTCGCTTGTTCCACTTGACCTGTTCAAACCAGGGCTTGTCATTCCAGTAGCGGATGGAAAGGAGCACTTCGGGGCTCATGTCTTCGAGACGCGTCTTGCCCGGTTCAAGGCCTGCGTGCACTAGGAGTGCGTGCGGTGTGTCGCGCCAGAGCGGCCAGTTCTTCACGGTATCGCGGATGTAAACCCATTCGTCGAGCGAGAGCGCCTTGAAACGCTTCTTCTGCTTTTCGGTCCAGTTGCTCTTGGGCGTTTCCATCATGCGGATGAGATGTTCTTCGTGGTTTCCGCGGACGGTTAGAATGCCGAGTTCCTCGACAATGCGCATGGCACGCATCATGTCGGGACCTTTGTTGATGATATCGCCGGTCTGGTAAATGGTATCGCTACCGCGCACAAAGCCGAATTGGTCGATAATCGCAGAGAGTTCGTCTGCGCAACCATGAACATCACCGATATATAAAGTACGTTTCATGGATCGCCTACAAATGCACGGCCTGTCGCAATTTGTTCAGTTCGTTTGGCGTGAGTTCGCGGAATTCGCCTGCGGGCAAGTCGCCGAGCTGAATCTGGCAGTAGCTTACGCGCTTGAGGTCGCGGATTTCGTAACCGATGGCACGCATCATGCGGCGGATTTCACGGTTCTTGCCTTCGATAAGCACAAGTTCTGCAAATCCGTTTTCGAGATAGACGTCTGTGGCGAATGCAATTTCTTCCTGGGCATCCGGATCTTCCGGGTCGCGGATGTCCACGCCATCGACCAAGCGCTGGGCGGCAGATTCGCTGAGCGGACGAGTGGTCCACACGTAGTAGCTGCGCGGCACTTCAAAACTCGGGTGCGTGAGGCGGTAAAGCAATTCGCCGTCATCGGTGAAAAGCAAAAGACCACGGCTCTGCAAGTCGAGTCGTCCGACGTACTTGAAATTATGGTATCCCGGCGGCAAGTAATCGTAAACCGTGCGGCGGCCCTGCGGGTCGTCCTTGGTGCAGACGCAACCGGCCGGCTTGTGAAACATGATGACTTTTGTTTTCTTGTTTGTCGGGAGCTTCAGCAACTTTCCGTCAACCGTCACCTGGTCCTTGGTTTCGTCCACTTGATGGCCGAGGTCGGAAATCGTTTCTCCGTTTACCTGTACGCGACCGTCGGCGACGAGTTCGTCTGCGGCGCGGCGGCTAGCAAAACCACTGAGAGAAATGTACTTGTTTATACGCATTTTTTCATCCCCGTCTTTTATTTGCCATCCCCGACCTGTTCGGGGATCGCCGTCTCGGATGTGGCATCCGTCTTTTTTAGAAATGCCGGGCGCTTCTTTGGCTTGGGTTCCGGTTCTTTTTCAGGCGGGTAGAGTAAACCGAAGCGGAGTCCTGCCGTACTGATCTTGAACGTTTCTACGCGAAGCTTTTCGAGGAGCGAACGCAACCAGAAAAGTCCGCAGATAATCACTTCGTGACGACCGTTTCCAAGTCCCGGGAGCATCGCGCGGAGTTCTTTCGAAAGGTTCGTGATGCGCGTGGTGACCGCTTCAAGGTCGGCGAGGCTTATTTCGAGACCTTCGATGGCCTTGTAGTCAAACGTTTGGCTGTTCAAGAAGACCATCGCAAGTGCGGTGCCTGTACCACCGATAAGGTAGACAGGCTTTTTCGTCATGCCCTTGAACGACAAGTCCTTGAACGTTTCCTTGATAAACTTCTTGTATTCCGGTCCCGGAATTGGGCCCATTGCCTTGAACATCTTGAGAGCACCAACGGGAATCGAGAATGTCGTTTCGCCGTTGCTGAGTTCTGTGGAACCGCCACCGATGTCAATCGTGACGTTTCCTTCGCCGTGCCATTCCTTGACGGAACGGTAAGTGAGCTTGCCTTCTTCTTCGCCGGTAATGACGCGCGGCTTGACCCATACTGCTTTTTCGACAGCTTCAATCACTTCGTCCGGATTTGTAGCCTTGCGCATGGCTTCGGTCATCGCGACTGCCTTGAGGTCTGCGCCGAGGGCGTGCAAGTCCATGCGGAACTTGGTCATGATGTTGACGAGTTCCTGGATGCGTTCGGGCGTGATTTTCCCGTGTTCGTAAATGTCTTCGCCGAGGCGGCAGACTTCGACCTTCTGGAGTTTCGGTACGAGAATTTTGCGCGGGGCTACAGGCGCTTCACTTGATTCGGCGGGCGTCTCGGAATTTGCGGGCGCCTCTGCGGGCGTCTCGACTTTTTCGAGATTCGCAGATTCAGCGGGAGCTGCGGCAGGTGCGTCTTCGAACGCTGCGATTAGCAAAATGCAGCTGTGACTCCCGATGTCAATGGTTGCCTGGAGTTTATTTTCCACTTTCGGCCTCGTCCGTTTTTTCTTCTTGCTGATTCATCTTTTTCAGCATGATGTTCTTCATCTTTTCGGCGAGGGCGCCTGGATTTGTGAGGAACTGCTTGGCGTGAGCGATTGCTTCTTCAACGACGGATTCCGGGTACTTGGAACTCCATGCGGCGACGATGTCGCCAGTCGTGCTGCCGAGCGGTTTCTTTTCGCGAATTTCCTGGCCCATCTTGAGAGCGAGCAAAAGTCCGAGTTCGAATGCTTTCGGTTCTGCTTCGGCTTCAATCATCTTTTCGATGCGGGCGATGCGTTCTTCAAAGGGAATGTTCTGCGAATTGGTCAAATCATTTTCTGAAATCATGCTAACAAAAATAGTAAACGGAGGGCGGACCGCCAATATAAAAAAAGACCCGCAGAGGTCTGCGGGTCAAAATCGTTGGGTCAAAAAGAAGATTACTTCTTGGCGGCCGGCTTCTTAGCAGCGGCCGGCTTCTTAGCAGCGGCCGGCTTCTTAGCGGCGGCGGGCTTCTTAGCGGCAGCCGGCTTCTTAGCGGCAGCGGGCTTCTTAGCGGCAGCCGGCTTCTTAGCAGCGGCCGGCTTCTTAGCGGCAGCCGGCTTCTTAGCAGCGGTCGGCTTCTTAGCGGCGGCAGGCTTCTTAGCAGCGGCCGGCTTCTTAGCGGCGGCGGGCTTCTTAGCAGCAGCGGGCTTCTTAGCAGCGGCCGGCTTCTTAGCGGCAGCGGGCTTCTTAGCAGGTTTCTTAGCAGCAGTTTTTGTTTCAGCCATTTTTTTCTTCCTTTTTTGTTATTTATTTGTTGATATCAGAAAAATAACTTCTTTTTCACAAATAATCAACACTTATTTTATAAAAATTCAAATTTTTTTTGAAAAATTTTGTTATAGAGAAAATGCTACTGAATGAAATTGTGTGCAAAAGAAAAATCGATCTCTTTTGAGACCGATTTCCTGAATAATAAAAGTAATTAATTTATTTAAAATATGTCTGTTAATTTGTTTTAATTAAGCTCTTGCCTTGACACTTTCGATGTATTTCTTAACTCCTTGAACACCAACAGAATACATATCTACGAATTTTGTAGCGAACGGTGGAATTTTATTCGGATGCATTCCGAGAGCGTCATGCATCACGAGAACGTGACCGTCTGTGAACTTGCCACCACCAATGCCAATGGTGGGAATGCTGATTTCGTCGGTGATTTTTTTGCCGAGTTCTTCGGGAATGTGCTCGAGAACGGTTTCGAAGCAAAGTCCTTCTACAAACTTGGCCGCTTCTTCAATGGCGCGAGCTTCTTCTTCGGTGCGGCCTTTCTGCTTGAAGTTTTCTGCGGTCTGCGGTAAAAGTCCGAGATGCCCGCAGACGGGAATTCCTTTTTCGTGCAAGAATTCGAGAACGCCAGCGGGTGTGCCTTCAATTTTTACGCTAGAGGCTCCCACATCCATGAGACGGCGGGCGTTGTCGTAAGCGGTTTGCGGATCCTTGTCGCTCAAGTAGGGCATGTCGGCGACAACGTGAGTGTTTGGGGCGCCACGGCAGACGGCTGCTGTGAAGATGAGCATTTCGGTCATGCCGATTTCACGCGTGCTCTTGTAACCGAGCATTGTGTTTGCAAGGCTATCGCCTACGAGAATCTGGTCAATTCCGGCGGCTTCTGCAATGTTTGCGAAAGCGAAGTCGTAGGCGGTGATCATGGAAATCATTTCGTGCTTGGATTTTTTTGCTTTGATATCTTCTGGTGTTAACATGATGACCTCTTCACTTAAACTTTTCAACTAGGGCAAATATACAAATAGTGTAAAGTTATGGCTATTCCGGCGGAATCCAGTGAATAAACTTAATGATAATCAAACAGTTTTCTGGTTTCGTTCAAGAATTTTATGGAATGAATCTCTTTCAAGAATCCGATGTGATGGCGCAAGTAGGTGAGGAGTGCGTTCTCGGTGAATTCGGGGTGCTCAATGTTGTCGCCAGTTTGCAATGCCCAAAGCCCATTGAGCGTTTCTAATCGTGCACGCGGATGCTCAACGCCGAGACACGCTTGGCATACGAATCCGCCTGTTTCGGGGAAAAAGTCTGCGGCTGGTTCTTCGAGTGTGTGACCACAGCGGCTGCAAGTGGTGAGGTCTAGATTGTAGCCCCACATATCGCAAGTGTCCAGGAGCCACTGCGCAAAAATGCGCGACTTGTCAGGAACACTCGATGTTGACGAGTGCGCGGAACCTTCTGGAGTCGGCGAATCTTGTGGTGAATCGGAATCGAATTCGCTGATAGCTTGCTCTAGGCGTTCAAATTCTTCTTGCAGGGGGACGCCTTGTGGCGCGTAACGCAGAATCATTTCGGTCATGACCTGCGCTTTCGCTGTGCTGAGTAAATCGTTGCGCAAGTTCTTCCGCCAGTCCAAAAGCGTTGCTTCCTTGATGAACTGCAAATCGGTATTCGGATTCTGGCGAAAAACGACTTCGCTTAACGCAAGCGGATCAAGGGCTCCTCGGAACGGAGATTCCTTTTTCTTTCCGCCCTTCACGATAAACGAGACAATCCCGCTTTCTTCCGTAAGCGCCTTGACGATAAAGCTAGAATCGCTGTACGGAAAGCGGTGCAGAACAATGGCACGAGTTTTTATCATAGACGAGAGACGAAAGACGAGAGACGAAAGAGGCGTAAGCCCATTATAAATCTCTAGTCACTCGTCTGTAGCGAGTTTACGAGCGTTCTTTCGTCTATGCCTTCGGGAACGGAGGCCAGCCCATTTCCTGTCCGCCAACGACGTGCAGGTGGATGTGGAACACTGTCTGACCGGCGTCAGCCTTGCAGTTGAACACAAAACGTGCTCCGCCTTCTTCGAGGCCGAGGTCCTTGGCGATGAGCTGTGCGCGGTAAAGCATCTTACCCACGAGTTCGCAATCTTCCGGCTTCATGTCCATGATGGTTGCAATGTGGCGCTTCGGCACGACCAAAAAGTGTACCGGAGCCTGCGGGGCGATATCGTAGAAGGCGAATACATCGTCATCTTCATAAATCTTCTTGGACGGGATTTCACCCTTAATAATCTTGCAGAAAAGGCAATTTTCACTCATAATTGAGGTGTCTCCATTTTTTATTTCAAGATAGTAAAATGTGTGCGGACGGGAATTGCGAGTGATTTTTTTCGTATTTTTAAACCGTTATGTTTTTTAAGGGTAAAATAATCGCTCCGGTTTTTGCGCGCGTAGCCTATTCGGTGCTAAAACTTGCGGGGTGGAAGCGGGGAACGGTTTTGGCGAATGCAAAACACGTGGCCGGCGCAGTCCCATCGGATATTGGCCCATCTGTCGCGACCCCGGATTACAATACCCTCTTAAAGAACTTGACGCGCCATGCGAGCGAACTCTTGTTCCGCTTTGGAACTTTCAAAAAGTTGCCTCACGATTTTACTGCATACCCGTGCCGTGTGGATGGCTGGGATTTTGCTCTTGACGAGGCTGCCATTCCGGTGCTTGAAAAAATGCGCAAAGGCGGAATCTTTTTGACGGCACATTACGGCAATTATGAAGCGATGGGGCCGTGGCTTTGCCGACTTGGAATTCCGCTTGTCGCAAGTTACATTCCCCTGAAGCCCAAGTGGCTCAACAACATTCTTGAACGCAAAATTCGTGCGGTCAATGGCCGGAGTTATTCCGTAGATGCCCGGACGCCTCGCGACTTTATGCGTATTTTGAACGAAGGCAATCTTTTCTGCTTGCTCTCCGACCAGGATTCCCGCATTCCGAGCGCACTTACGGGAACACTCTTGGGGCAACCCGTAAATGTGAATCCGCTGCCGGACTTTTTGCTCAAACATCGTCCGCAAACACCTGTGTTTATTTGCTGGATGGAGGAACGCGGCGCATCTCCGAAAGGAACTTCTACGAAAGGCGCTTCTTCGAAAAAAGTTCGCGTGCTCCACGCTGTCGAGGTGGGAGGCGTGCAGTCCAAAGTCAACGATCAATTCAACAAGTGGCTTGAAGAACGCGTCCGTGAGAATCCGAATCTCTGGTATAGCTTCACGCATCGCCGATTCTACAGCCAGTCGCCTGAAATTTATGGAGGGTAATATGCCCTTTGTCCCACACGAAAAGAAACCACTAATCGCTAGAATCTTGGAATGGCTGAACGATTCCGAAGAATGGCCTGTCTGGGTACAGTTCTTCTTGTTGCCGCGACCGCTCGGTCGTGAAAACTTCTTTGCCGTGCGCGTCGTTCTGTTGTTTGCGATGGCGTTCTTTACTTTGCAGGCGTTTGCTGGGGGCTATGAATCCTGGATTGCTCAGTTCTTGCACAACTTGAACTTGCCGGTTCACGAAACAGGACATATCGTCTTTAGAATCTTCGGGAGCGAAGTGATTACATCGCTTGGCGGCTCGCTTTTCCAGATCATTATGCCGCTCGTGTTCTGTTTTGCACTGTGGATTAAACCCCGCGACTTGTTCGGAGCCTCGATTGCGCTTTGGTGGGCGTTCGAAAACCTGATTGATGTGGCGCCTTACATTGAAGATGCTCTCCCGATGAAGCTTATGCTTATCAGTGGCGGCACCGGTGCCGAAGCCCCATACGGGTTCCATGACTGGAACTTTATCCTCTCCGAAACAGGCCTGCTTTTGAAATGTGACTCAATTGCCTCGACCGTTTATACCGTTGGCTATGTCGGCATGGCGCTTTGCGTTTTGTGGGGTGCCTGGAGCCTGATTTATTATTTTGTGTTCCAACGCCAAAATAAAGGGCTTTTGGACTAGTTTTTTATTGTAAAGATTGTGATTTTGGACAAAAATAGAAACCTAAATTGCGATTTTTCCCCTAAATAACATATATTATAAAACTACAAGAATTGCATGTTGAGGGGCGCAGTATTATGAACACATCCCGCCATACAAAAATACGGAGCGTTACGGTCCTCGTCGTTGCTGCATTGTTGCTTGAACTGACGACCGCAGTGCAGTACATTTCTACACGCCGAGCCATTACCGCCCAAATTAAGGAAATGGCTAAGCAAGACCTTACTTCTGCAAATCGAACTTTTGAAGTCAAGGAAATTGCCGAAGCAGCCATTGCGGCTGTGCTGCCCGAAGTAGAACGTCTAATCGATACACAACAGCAAGATTCATTGCATATGGCGTTGCAACGAGTGGTTGCGAACCATCCTGAAATTGTCGGCGTCGATTTTGCCTATCGTGTGGGGAGTGATGGCCTTCGCGATGGGTATTTTACGTTTAGGGACGATGCGACCAACGAAATAAAAGACACCGTGATAGGATTTGACTATACGGAACGCACTTGGTACCGCGAGGGCTTGCATGGCAACGGTTCCTGGAGCGAACCGTACATGAGCCGCTATTACGTGGCGCTGATGTCTACATTTTCACGTCCTGTCCACGATCCTCAAGGTCGCGTCATTGCCGTTATTGGCGCCGATGTTCCGATGCGTGAACTCTCTTCGATGGCTGTGCAGCTGTACGATAACCAGCAGCGCTCGCTCATTCCTGTCATCATTCTTCAGCTTGTCGGCCTCTTTGTGCTTGGCTTTATCATGTACCGCAGCATCATCAGCGTCCGTAAGTTAAGCAAAGTCAGTGCCGAAAAAGACCTGATTAACAGGGAACTTGGCATTGCAAATGCGATCCAGACGGCGATGCTTCCGCCACCGCTGCCCGAAAGCGAATTCCTGAATATCGTTGGTAGTCAGGTCCCGGCAAAACAAGTGGGTGGCGATTTTTATGATTATTTTGTGCGTGACGGCAAGCTGTTCTTCAATATTGGCGATGTCTGTGGCAAGGGAATCCCCGCTGCACTTGTCATGTCAATGACGCAGGCCGTGTTCCGCACGATTGCAACTAAAGTCGATGATCCATCTCACATTGTGATGGGAATGAACACGATGGCCAGTCGTGGAAATACGACGGGAATGTTTGCAACGCTTTTTGTTGGTGTGCTAGACCTTGCAACGGGGCGCCTGAGCTACTGCAATGCCGGCCATGAAAAGCCCATTATCATTACTGGACGTAATATGCGATATCTCGATGTTACCGCAAATATCCCTATCGGGGTCATGGAAGAAAAAAAAATACAATATCCAGGAATCGGTCATCGCTGCGGGCGATATGATCTTGCTCTATACGGATGGCCTCACCGAAGCCATGAACGCAAATGGAAAGCTGTTTGGATTGAAGCGCGTTGAAGAAACGATTTGTGGCGGTGGAAAAACTGGAGGCAATAGTGAACTCTCCGCATTTGCGGAACCGCAGCAACTGCTGGATACGATGTCACATGCGGTGTCCGAGTTTGTGAATGGCGCGGAGCAGAGCGATGACCTTACCATGCTTGTGATAAAGTACAAAGGGTAAGGGATGAAAATAAAAATGCCTAAAATAGGGAAGCTATTTTAGGCAAGGCGAGGTGTTGCCGTTTAAAACCAGTAGCGCTTCATCTTTTTCATGAACGCTGCGTCTACTGGCCATCCGGAAGCGTCTGGGATGACAGAGTCAATCGCGCAGTAAGGGCATAAAGCTGTCAGGTCTTCCCTGTCAATGCAGAAGTCTTCTACTTCTGATGCGGGGAATGTTTTGCAGCAAAAGAAGCAGCCGCACATCTGGGATCTTTTTACGAGCCCTCTGTTCTGGAAGGAAGCGGCGTGTGCCTTTTTGATAATCTCAGGCATGTTTCTAGTCATATAAGAATCCTCTATAAAAGTTTTCCCATGTTGGGAGTTTTTAGGCAATGCTGTTTTGAATCTTGCCGGATTGGATAAGAAATTCTCTTACGTAGCGATAGTAGTCTCTACAGAAGTTTGAAAAAGCTCTGGAATCGCTTGGTGTGCATGGAATAGAGAATATCTTATTTGCACCTTCTTCGATGTGTCGCAAGATGACGTGCTTGCCGTGACGTGCGATTTCCCATTTTTTGGACTTTAAGATGTTTAGGACGAAATCGCGGATGTCTTTGTTGTTGGAAATGTAAGGCTGCATAGTGCTCTCCTGGGCTGAGGTTTGTTGGATGCCGAGTGAATAGCGAAATGCGTGCCAAATTTTTGAAATGGCTAAATATGGCGAAAAACAGGCTTTGTGTAAGCGGAACTATATTTAGTAAGAAATATTTTTCACAAACAAGAAATATTTTTCTTGTTATACTGGGTTTTGTGATTTGAAATAGAATGTTATTTCAAATTACTTTTAAAAGGCTCCCATTTTCCATGAAGTTTCATATCTTCGTCTTTGAAGAACCATTTTATGGTATTCCCGTTTCTGCTCCAACGACTGTGACAGTTCCGGCACTCGAATAAGAAGTTATTTTCGGTAGAGCCCTTCGCCCTAGTAGCGTCAGCTTTACAGCAGGGACATTTTTGGATGAGGCTTATTAGGGCGTTCCCGGTCTTGAGAATTTCTATGTCTTCATCGCGGTTTTTGCGATAGGTACTCAGGTCCCTTTTCTGGATTCTGTCAGTATGCTCTCTTTTATCAACCTGCTTCTTGAATTCATTGTCGTCGTAACGATCGAGCAGGTATTTACCGTCTAGCATATTGGGGACAAGTTCCTTTATAAATCTATTCTGGGGCACTTTGAACGGATACTGGCACATGAGCATTGCCCAAATCCACTGGAAAATAATCCTTTGGATTAGGAGTTTTGGGAAGATGGATTGCGGTGCTATGCCCAGTACCATATAGGCTTCGTTGTTTTTGAACATATCATGCAATATGGTAAAGTTGTCTTCGTCTTCGCTCAGGTAGGGGTTACATTGTGGATATACAAGGACCGATACATCGCCTGTATAGGGGTTAGACTCATTAAGGACGTTGTCGATATAGCAGCTTGTGGGTTTTGAGGTAACGAAAACAAAGCGCAGCTTTTTGCCGTTTGCTTCTAGTTCAAGGCTGTTGTAGGGTGTTTCTCTATATTCCGGCTTGATATAGTTCCAGCAATCCCAATCCATGTTTGTGGTTCTGAAATCTTCGATGCACCTCTTGACGAATTCTTTTTCGTTATGCAGCAGCAGGACCTGTTCTTCTTTTTTTTCTGCCTTAGAAAGAGTTTTGATACGTGCACGCTTGACCTCTTTCTGTATCTTGGGTAAGTACCGGTAATGCTGGTTGTTCATCAGGACGTTTGTCATGATGTCGTGATTGATGTCCACTTCAACGTTGGGAAAGGTCTTAAGGTTACTGAACAGTAGCGTATTCCAAAAGGAGGATATGACGCGCTGCAGGTATTTTAGGAAATCGATAGTCCGCTTCAGCAGTTCTCTATTTTCCTTGACTTTCTCGATGCTGTATTCCTTGAGTAGGGAACTCAGTTCCGATTCCATAGATAAGTAATCTACATAGCTGACTTCTTGGTAATACAACTCTATTTCATTATAGGCGTTGTCGATATTCTTGAGTCTCTGCAATCGCTGGTTTATTAATGAAATTAGTATTTTGCAGAGTGTGAACATCAAGCGGTTTTCGTACGTTTCCCATTTGTCGTCCCTGACTAAAGAAAGCAGACGCTGTGGGTGGACTCCGACAAACGAACGGTTTCTCCAGTCCTCGGAATGCCCTGCCAGATATTCAAGGGCGCGAGATGCGAATTTTTTGACACGGCTAGTTGGCTGCTTTATTTCCTCTTCCTTCAGGTCAAGAATTGGTCTGGCTACGGCCTCCTTTAGGTGAGTGAGAGGGTCGTTTCGCTTAATTTGGTCAATGTCTTCTTGTAGGAACGTTTCTAGCTGGTTGCGATCAAGGTCGTCGGGATTGTTGCACAGCGAAAAGAACGAATCCTTGTCTTCGTCAAGCAGCCGAAATGCGGCAAGGATATCGTTGGTGATAGGCTCGGATTCCTTGACTTCGATGTCGTCAAAGTGGTAGATGACATTCCCCTTTTGCGCCTCCTCTCTGCTTAGGGCATAAAGGCCTCCACAATCGGGGTTGTCAATCTTGACATCCTTTTGCAAGAAGATATCGAACATTAGGCGCCTCGTTTCTTTGCTGCGATGTCCTGGTCAATGAGCCTGATGGTTGCCGAGTTGTCGTCTAGTTTTATATTTTTTTGAATTTCTTCTTTAAGTTTTACTAGAGAATCTTCCTGCACGCCAAATAGACCCGTGATTTTGCCTTTTCGTACAATCTTTGTGGCAAGGAGATGGTCTAGAGCGAGTTCTTTGGACCCTCCTGCGGCACAGACCACAGGAACGAAATTCCTGATTTGCCTTTCGAGACGGTTTCCGAAAGATACATCAAATTCCGACTTTAGTACATCCTTGAGGGAATGCATTTTTTCAGTGACCCAGGCAGCTTGCTGTTCTCCTTCATCTGATTCCTGTGCTTCGACAAATGCGTTTCTCAAATCCTCGGCGGACCAGTGGGCCGCACCTTGTCTTATCTTTTGGTAGGACGGTTTTTGAGTATTGCGCTCCATCACCATGACGTGGGCGCGGTCGTACGTCTTGTCGGCGAATTCCATGGTGGTTTCGTCATGGTTTGCGGTGCCGATAAACCACACGTTGGGAGGAACAATGATTTTTTCATTTTGGAGGTATTTGGGCCAACGGTCTGATTCCATAGTTTCTTTGGGCATTCCCGAAAGCAGCTCAACTGTTAGGGGATCAAATATGGAGCTATTTGCTTGCTCCATTGCTGAAATGAAGTCTGCAAAATATTGTTCGGGATGTGACAAGTTCATTTCGTCGAGAATTAGGAAAAATAGGCGGTTTTTGAACTGAGGCGTAGATGCGGTATAGAGCCCCTTGGAGAAGGGTTTTTCGTAGAACTTCTTTTCGAAGGCATTGTAGTAACCCAGCAAATCCTGGTTGTCGCGCCATCCGGCCTGAACAGGGATTATGCAGCTACAGGAACCGTTATCCTTCTCTGACTTGCTACCATCGGAATTATCTCCAACGATAGAAGCGAACGCTTGTGCTAATTTGGTCTTGCCTGTTCCGCTAATACCCTGTAGTAAAATGAGGCGGCTCATGGCTAGGCCACCAACAAACAGTTGCAGAGTTTCGGGTGTATAGAAAAGGTGGGGCTGATATTGCGTCAACTGGTAGCCGACTGCATTCACGAATTCTTTAAGGTCACCGGAATTTTGGGTGAAACTGATGTATTCGCGGTTGCATCTGCTATCGATGTTCTTGAATTCAGCAAAAATGTCCTTATTCTGGTCTTTTGCGGTAAGCTCATCGAGCTCTTTACGCAATTGGTTTTGTGCTTCTTTGAGAGCCGCGTTGTGCGTTTCCAAAGTTTTATTTAAAGCAATTAAACCTTCTGTGTCTACAATTTTTCTTCGATAATCCATTACCTGTTTAGAGAGCGCATTCTTTTCGGCGATGGCTGATTCGCATTGGTCTTTGAAACTCTGCAAAGCATCTTCCATCTCCTGCTGGTGTTCCGGGCTCCAGGCAGAATTAAGTTCCAACTTGAGAGTTGCATTTTTATTGCGAAGATTGTTTATCAACTCCTTGGCCTCTTCGGCACTCATCCCATCGAGCTGTGACTTGATATCCTTGTAGCTCTTTAATTGCTTTTGCAGGTTCTTATTTTCTTCATTCAAGTCTTTAATTTGATTTTCGAAGGATGCCTTGCTTTGTGCGAGTCTGTTATCATACTCAAGTTGAATCTCTTCCCTGATTTCATCAAATGCCTTTTTCCTGTTTTCATATTCCGTTTTCTCAAGAATGCATTTTTCTTGCTCTTTGCTTAAAGAGGCGAGTTTGTTTTTGTAATCTTCAGATTGCTTTTGCAGCGAGTTTCTTGTTGATTCCAGATCTTTATTGAGTTTTTCGGTAATCTCATTTTTCCATTTGGTCTCGTTTGCGATAAAGCCTGCATCGGCTTCGGCTTCTCTTTGCTTAATCTGAGCTTTAAGCCCTTCTAGGCGTTCGTCTTCTTTTTTGTTTGCGTCTTCTTTTATCTGAGCCTTGCCTTCTCTTTCGGTAACATCGTCCTCGCGTTTTTTTGCTTCACCTTCTCTTTCGTTAAGTTTGTTTTCGCGTTTATTTAGTCCATCTTCTCTGTCTTTAAGCTCGCTTTCCTTGTCTTCTTGCTCTTTAGATGTTTGTCCTAAATCTGCAATTTTGGTATCATAACCTTTTTTGGCTTTGTCGCAATCTTCCTTGGCAATCTTGTACAAGCCAATTACATCGTTGAGCTCATTTTGCAGAGCCTTAAGAGTTTCTTTTTCTTCGTCGGAAAGCTTGTTCTCTGAAGGAATTAGATTTTTGATTTTATCCAATATAGATTCTTTGGGCATGTTGATTTCTGGCGAAGCGTCGTCAACATTAGATATGGCGGGAGCACTTTCAACAGAGGCCTTTATCGGGGTGAAAATGCTGTTCATGTCGTCTATGCTTATGGGGGCATGACGCTGAGGTGTAGAAGGTTGGTTTTTGTTCTTGTTTTTATTTTTCTTGCTCATTTGTATGCCTCGTGTAAAATATCTAACTGTTTTTCAATTCTGTTGTAAATATCAATGTAGGGGTATGGAATAGGTTTTCTGTTTGTGTTAAAATGACCGTAGGTGTTGCGCGTGTCCACCAGTTCAAGAATGAATTTAAGGTCGTCGCTCAATGACCCGTTTTTTTCCAGTCTTGCCATAAACCAAGCTAGTGGGTTTTGGGGATGATAAAGGTAAAAGATAAGATGCCTAATGAGTAGTGACTTAAGAGAAGGCTTCCTTCGAGTCATACTCCCCCATACATCATCGTTTGTCAATTTTTTCTTGATGTCTTCGTCCAGTTCTAGATTGCGCATCTTTAGGCCGCCTTCCAAGTAGTAATGGCGATCTAAATCTCTTTTGAGAGCAACCTTTTTGAGCTCATCGTTAAAGGGCGTGTTTTTTGTTCTAAGGATGCTTTCGTACATGTTTTGCATTCTAGTAAGGAATGCATCGCCTAGATCAAGCGAGTTGTCTGTATCGTCGGTAAGAAGGTCTTTTAAAACAAAGAATCTGCAAATTTCAATAATAATGTCTTCTTCAAAATGTGGGTATCTGCCTTGAATACGATCTTGAAGCGTAATGGGAATCTCTATTGATTTAATTCCTAAAAAAGCTCCCATTTTTTCATTTTGTTCAAGGGCTGTATCTAGTTCGTTTTTGAGGAACTCCATTGGAATTTTGGACTGTTCTTCTAGCATGTCAATGCATTGAAAGTCTTCGCCTTCAGAAATTTTTTTGACCTTGACAAGCAGAAAATTGCATATTTCAGGTTCTTGGTTCCGCTTCTCAATGGAAATTATTTTATCGGGTTGCTCAATGTAGCTCGCCTTGATGTCATTGTAGTCGGACAAGGCAATATCGCAGTCGATTTGCTGGTATTCCTTCCACATATTGTAAATGTCTTCTTCCGAAATGTCTGTTGAGTTTTCTCTAACTTTGTTGGTGCGTGGGTACACAATAAACGGCTTGATGTTGCAGGGCATACCCTTGGACCCGCCGGCAATAGTGATTCCTTTTTCGTTTTGTTGGTAATCAATGGACGTGAGTTCCCCATTCATTAGGGGGTGTGGAATTAATTGTCCTGTCAACATGGATTGTAACACTACGATTCGACTTTTTTTGATTGTGGTCTCCGTGCAGGAGACTCCTTCTGGTATGTGCCACTTGTCAATCCCTTTTGTGACTTTCTGCTTGAGGTCGTGTTCAAGAATATAGCGAATTAGGGCCTCATCTAGATTGGTCAATTCATGGAGCTCTTGGACAGTCTTGTCTCCGGTCAGGAGAAGGTTTATGATTAGATCCGAAAAAAAGTTTTCGGGGATATTTGCTTCTGCTACCAGAATATCCCATACAATGACAGGCAAGGTGAAATAATCACCCTTGGAGAGTTCACTTGAATTGCAAAATAAATTAGCAATTTCCATATTATTTTTCCTCGTCTGCAAGTTTAATAAATTCTTTTAAAGCGGGAACTTCCTCTTGTGCTTTTTCTGTTTCATACATTTTTCTATTTCCTACAATCACAAGGAGTTTCTTTTGACGAGAGAAAGCGACGTTTAGACGGTTTTCTGATTTGAGAAAGCCGAAGTTGTTCCTGTCGTTGCTGCGAACAACAGAGAAGAATACGATATCAAATTGCCGCCCTTGGAACGCGTCGATTGATCCGATTTCTAGATGCTTGTTGTCAATTTTTTTCTTGAGTTCTGCATCTGACTTAGCAATTTTATCAATGAGTCGTGTTTGTGCACTGTATGAGGCGATAACACCGATAGTTTCGTCAGTTTCCTTGATAATTTCCTTTATGCGCTTAATAATTAGCTCGGCTTCAGCCTCGTTCGTTTTGCTTATTTTCCCAGATTCCTTGCTATCGACATTTTCCCAAACCGCACACTTGCAATCTCCATTTTTCTTAGTGTATCTTGAAACATGATGAATGCAGTCATTGGGATTTTTGCCGGTTTGAATATGTGTCTCGTCTCCGTAAAAATTTCGACTTACAAAGTCGCTTAATTTTTGCGGCATACGATATTGAGTATCGAGAGTTACCGTGCGTACAATGCCATCATTTCGTTCTGTTTTTAAATAATCCCATAAAGATTCGAATAGAGACTTTTCCATAAAGCCCTTCAATTCTTCGAACCGTTCCCTAGAATCATTGCTGCATTCCATTTGCTCTAGGATATCTTGATCAACAAGTTGGGGGAGTTGCTTGTGGTCGCCAACTAGTATAACTTTTTTTCGGGCTAAGGTGATGGGTATGAATAGGTCAAGAGGATTTGCTCGAGCAGCTTCATCGATGATGACGTAATCAAACTCAAAGTTTTTCTTACCAAGAAGCCTTACAAAAGATTCACTTTTTGATTGCTGTACTGTTGCCGCATAGGTCATGGCGTAACGGAGCATTGCGTTTCTGATGGATTTGAATCCGACATTTTCCTTATAGCTGTTTAGAACAATCAGTTTTTGTAGGTCGGTTTGCCTGATGCGTTCTCTGATGTTGGGCTCAATGGTCGTGTCGATATAATCCTTTAGAATTGTGAACAGCTGATTGTCAAACGAATCTGTTGGATTGGGAACCATTTGCTCAATGCATTTGTTTCTGAGTTCTTCAACCCAGTCAAGGTCTTCTTGGCTAGGTGTCGAATTCGCTAGTTTCTTTAGCTGATCGTACCCTTTTTCCAAGGCGTAACAATTCAAGGAATCCTTGCGCAAATCGTAGTATTCCAACACATGCTCAATCATTCTCTTGCCGTCGTCATTGAATCCTGTGCTGGTTGTTCTTAATCCCATTAGGCATTGGTAGAATTTATTGTTTATTTGCTTGACTTGGAATTTCTTTTTGAATTCCTTAAGAGTATCCACTTCTGACGGAGAAAGGATGCTGTTTGTGACGGCAAGATTGATGATTTCTTGTAGTAGGTTTCGTATTTCGTAAGAAGAGCTTGCAGCGCTTAGTGCATTAAGGCTTATTTGCAATTTTTCGTATTCGATGTATTGCGTGTCGGACTGTAACTTATTTATCTGTTCATCAATTTTTTTTGCGGTATCTTCTTGCCATTTCTGGAGTCCTCTGAAGATTTGTTCCTTGTCCTTTTGTTCCCCATAAAAGCGAAATACGGGAAGTCCCCAAATTGAGCTTCCGTCAGCCACATTATCAACAGCTACGTGTTGAAAACTTGTCAATAATATGCTAGGCATTTTTTCGGGATGCTTGGGGTCTATCGATTGTAGATATTTTTGTAATGCGTTGATAACGCTTGTCTTTCCTGTTCCGGGAGGTCCTTGGATGAGGGCTATGTCTGGTGTGTTCAGACAAACCTTTAGTGCCCTTTTTTGTGCTTCATTGGGTCTTCTGTTACCGAATGCCGCTTCAATTTTTAGATCGTTCAGCCTTTTGGGGACGGCTGCGGAGCCGAAGGAGGGGAGCGTTGTTTTATTTAAAATGTCTGTAATAGATGCAATAGGAATGTTGCGTGTTCGGATGTTTTCTAGTGCTGCTGTTCTGCGTTTGGATGCTATAGACCATGGTTTAAAATCTATGGCGAATCCCTCAAGTTCTAGTTTTTCGCTATTGTCATATTTAGGTTTTCTTTCGCCCCATTTCCAGGAAACTGTTCTTGTTTTCTCGTCAATCCGTTCGTCGCAAATATTGTAACTCTTACGTTTCGAGAAAACGTAGATGGAATAAGAATTCTTTTGATTGGCGTTTAGCTGATCGTATATGTTCTTGAAATTTTCTATTTCTTCGGATTTGTTTTGAAGTGTTGCGCTGCAGTTTTCTCCTTTGGCAGTTATCTTTTCAATGCGAAGAATGCCAGACTGGATTTTATAATCTTCCAGCATCTGCGCGTCAACCTGATTATACTTTTCCCAAAGGTTTATGATGGAGTTTGGGTCTGCGGCTTGTTTAGCTAATTGTGCATTCAAAATGGGATCGCTTACGATGGCTTCCTGTTCTGATACGAATCGAATGTGCGCAATCCCTTTTTGTACATTCAATTTTTTTTGAGGAGACTTTTTTAGATTGCTGACAAAGAGATACTCCTTGCCGTCTACCTTCTTACTTTCGATATTTGCAACATAATTGCATCCGAGCCATCCTCCTTCCAAGTTTGAGGTATTGCTCAGAATTCTAAAGAATAAGTACGAATTTTCAGTGGTTTGGAAAAGAAACTCTTTTTTGAACCATTCTAGAGCCTGTTCTGTTTCTTTAAAACCATATTTCTTAGTGACTTCTATGAGCCTGTAGGTTGGAATGACGATATTGCATGTCTGTTCGGTGTTTCCTATAATGGTCGGTCCGCCAAAATCCCACTTGTTTAGGGTCACCTCGTATTTTTTATCTGCTTGTTTTACGGAATCAACAATGTAGAGTGACTCCTGATTGTATGGAAGTGAATTTTGTGGCCAGAATATCCTTTCTGGATGATTGTAGTTTTTGAAATATCCGCTTGGGGTGAATTCCAAAACATCGTGTTTGGCGATTTCGAATTTCCCGTCATTGTCAAATATGGCGTCTATGACTTGTGCCGAAGAATTGCATGCAATGATATTTAGTTGCTCGTTATTCATTTTTCACCCCAATATTTGAACAGGATGACGCTCCTGAATTTCAAGGAATCGTTTTCTTCGGAATCATCATGTATAATTTTTGTTCGTGTGTATTCGGGGAAAAGGATTTGGTACTGTTTGCCTTCCTTGACGTCGATAAGGAGGGAAATCCCCTTTTTCAGGGTGCAGCTCTTTGTGTTTTTTTCTTTGGGAATGTTTAATGTTACCTTCAGTTCCTTCTGATCGGTCAGTAGTATGCTCAGTTGCTGCTTGGATACGTTGAATGATGCTTCGATGTTTGCCGATTTGGTTTCTGCTATGGGAATGTTCATTAGGGTAGATGTATCCTCTAGCAGGTACGCGGGATGGCTGAAAACTGTGTCTTGAATTTTGTTCCCTGCAAGAATGGTATTGAGTATAAGAATATATGGAGTATGTGATTCTTTGTCGCAGAACGGACATTCATGCTTCTTGCCGACTTTGATATAATGCTTTCCGCAATTCTTGCATTTCATAAAAGATGTTTCGCCTATTCGAAGCGTCTCAATCCATTCAAATAGGGCGGGCCTTGTCAAAAAACTTTTTTCACCGGAAAAAGTCCTTTTGAAAAGACTCTGTAGCATTTCTGTTTCCAAAAGATTGCGGAGAGCCGATGATTTGCCTGTGTTGTCTTTGTCCATGTCGTCAATGAAAGGAAGATCCGATTCCTCCTCTTTTTTTTCCATAGTGGATATTTCCATGGTTGCAGCATCGGTTACGAGTTTGCCGTGGAACGGCAACTCTTGTCGTAGAGCAAAGAATGCTATGACTGCAAAACTCCATGTGTCGCTCAAGGGCGTGTTGAACTTATGTTCTCTTATAACTTCAGGAGCGGAGAATCCTTTGAATGAAATTGAATCGTTGAAGTCGGCGGCAATGACCATGTTGTCACAGTCAATTAGTTGAACTTCATTATATTCTGTATTGCTTGAAATAAAAACATTATTAGGATTTAAGTCTCCGTAACAGTATCCTACGGAATGAATTTGTTCAAGAATTTCAGCAAGCTTTCGCAAAAGTGTGTAGATGCGGCGGATGCCACCTAGTCGATCAAGATATAAACCAAATGATTCGTTTTTTTTGCATTGAAGGCTGCTCAACGAAACCATGTCTTCCATTAGTTCCATGACGTAACCGTAGAAGATTTTGCCTCCTTTTTCTATAGGCTTGATTTCGTTTAGGGGCTTTGCGATATAGTCGGGCAAATCGATTCTAGAACGAAGATTTCTGTAGCGTCTATAGACTGTTTCCGGATTGAAACCTTTTGAAGCGTAGCTCAATTTGATGAGTAGATTCGTCCGCTGGGTCTTATATACGGCTCCTTGACCGCCTTCACCGATGCATTCTTTTAGCTCGAAAATGCCTGCACTTTCGGTTTCAACATTAGTGATTTTATTTTGCTTTACAATTTCGTCTGTAAACATAATTAGTCACCTTCGTTCAATGACGACGATTGTCTTATCGTCTATGTGGTGTTGGGTTGGCCAATGAATCAGTTCGTTTGTAAGTTCTTTTTGAGCTTGTTTTTTTGAACCTTTGAGAAAAATATCAAATGTGGAAACAAAATTTTCTATTGCCTCTGGTAAAATATCTTCGCTAATGCCGTCGGTCATCATGAGCAGTCGATCTTTTGGTGAGGATAGGTCAATTTTGTTCATTCGCCAAAGAGGAGAAATGTCATAGTTTCCCATAGCGGATGTTTCATTGCCGAAACCATTTTTATTATCTGCGAATACGTTGATTTTTTCATTGTGTTTTACAAGAGTCATTCCGTCGCCCAATTGGACTAACCATCCCTTACCTTTGCTATTTATGATAGCTAGTTGGCAAGTGCTGCCGCACTTGTCTGCTCCAAACTTGCGCGAATGCATCAACCAACGACAATGCAGTAATCTTAGAAAATCTGTAAGATCGTGTGGCTTGATTTGACACCATTCTTTAAAACATGGAGTGAATAGCTTGCATAAAGTTTTGGCCCCGTAATCGCTGTGGGCGTGGGAGCCTAAACCGTCACAGACCATCACTAAGAGAAATTTACCAACAAAGCCGATGAATGCGCTGTCTTGGTTTGGAATGTTCTCTCTGATGTGTCCGGGACCACGTGCTGAGGCTTGGATATATTTCCATTTGCGACGAGTGAAAAATTCTGTAAGCAAATTTAGTCCTCGTCAAAGAGCTCTTTAACGTTTTCAGAAAGGCTGATGATATCGTTTGGGGCTATTTCGCCTGGTTTGGCTGATTGAGAACTTTTGATGGCGGACATGGTAACGCATTTGAAAAATTTTTGTATTTCAATGGCATTGTTTGCCTTAAAAATGGGCATTTCTTCGTTGTTTACGAATTTTTTCAGCATGCTTTCGTCTGCGTCCGCACCAATGGCGAGGGCGAGTCGATTTGCTTTTTTACTTCTTTCGCTATTAAGAAGCCTATCTAATGGTTGTTGCCAAAGGTCGTTGGGCATTCCGTCGGATGCTAATACGATGAAAGGACGATATGCGCGGGAAGGGTAGATTTCTCTATTTTCTAGTAAATCAACAAGGCTGGTTAAAGCTTTACCGAGTGGTGTGTTGCCTATTGCTTGCATTTTGTTAATGACGTTCATTTTAGAAGGATCATTGGCTATTTCACTAGCTGATTGTGGTTCCAAAATGATGTTTGCGGCTTGGTTGCCGAACGTGATGATTGAAACGTATATTTCAGCTTCTAGAGATGACGATGAAGCGTCTTTGAATGAACTGATCATGTTGTTCAAAGCGTGCTTTAACGAATCTAATTTTCCGATTTCATTCATACTGCCACTTACGTCCGCAAGAATGATTACGGGAAGTGGACGAGAATGGATGCTTACGACGGTATCGAATACACTCATGATATACTCCTTTATATGGTTATATATACATTTTTTTACAAACGATGCGTGCGATTAAATGCATTTTCTTTGGAAGTCTGTGCAAAAATTGTGCCAAGTTTATGAATGTTGTTTTTGTAGCGTTTTTCGTGTTTTAAATATCAAGAATGCGAAAAGTTTTTCTTATTTATATAAAAATTTTTCGTATATTTCAATTGATATGAAAACGAAAATCACATTGCTTACTTGGATGGCCGTCAATAATGATCCTAATGCATTAGAGTCGTTGTTGAAAAAGTTGGGCCAGAAATATGACATTGAAAAGGTTATATACCTTTATCAAAAAGAATATGTGGAAAAGTTGAAAGAAGTACAACCGCTTAGTTCAGCTATAAATCCGGTAGAGGTGAATGTCAAGAATCCGACTGCGCATAAAGAAATTTATGAAGTCATAAAGCGAGGAATTCTCCCGATGGTGAATGATGAACCAAATTTGTTCATCAATGTCTCTTCGGGTACGCCGGCGATGCATGCTGTTTGGATTATTTTATATGCTGGAGGCGTTTTCCCTGAAGGAACACAATTACTGTCCTCACAAATAAATCGAAAGACGGGAGCGACGACTTGTGACAAGGTTGATTTCCCGATTGATACGTATTTAAGTGAACTCCGTCGATATGAAAGGGAAAACCCGAAAGAGGCTATTTATAAACCTGAGTCTGTAAAATCAGAAGCTCGTAAAAAGGCTTTAGAGCAAATTCGTGTTTTCGCGAGCGTTCAAAACGTGCCGATGCTTTTGCTGGGAGAACGCGGTATTGGCAAAAGTCGTCTAGTCGAATCAGTTGTTTCGAAGATTAAGAAAAAAGAAGTGGTTTCGGTAGCCTGTGGAACGTTGGATTCTAATTTGGCTGAATCTGCGATGTTTGGTCATAAAAAAGGTTCTTTTACTGGTGCTGCGGCTGACAAAAAGGGCTATTTTGGAGAGGCTGACGGTAAAATTCTTTTTCTGGATGAAATTCAGGATTTGCCGAAAGGTGTACAACGCAAGTTGCTTCGAACATTGCAAGACAAAAAACATCGCTATCGCATTGTGGGCGATGATAAAGAATCTACGGCGGATGTGGAGCTTGTATGTGCTTCAAATTTAACAGACTCTGAATTGCGAAAGAAACTAGATCCTGATTTTTATGACCGAATTAGTTTCTATCGGGTGGTAATACCGCCTTTGCGTGAATGTCGCGAAGACATTGAGACGGACTGGAATGAAGTTTGGAAAACTGTTCGCTTGGATAGCTCTCCGAAGGATGCTCCTATGGATAAGTATCTTGAAAAATATTTCAAGACTTCTAGATTGTCTGGGAATTTTCGAACATTGCAGTCTATTGCTTATCAGTTTATTGCATGGAATGGCAAAAAGACGATTGAGGAAATCCTGAAAGATCTTCCTGCGGATGACTCTCCGAATGGAACTTTTGATATTGGAGAATTTTCAGAATTCCAAAATTTGAATTGGAAAGAGGCGACCAAGCTTTTTCAGCAAAAACTTGCCGAGTATTCATGCGGAAAATATGGAACTCAAGAAGCTGCGGCTCAAAGGCTTGATTGTACCTCAAAGACATTGCAAAATGCGATGAAGTAAAATTGTATGGCGACTCGTATTTTGAAACAAATCTTTCAAAATTGCAAAAAGTGTGAATTTTGATGTAAAATCGCACTAAAAAATGTGAATTTTAGTGTGAAAATTACACAAAAAAATGTGAATTTGGACCCGAAATTTACACTTTTTTGTGCGTTTCTTTATTTTCGTCGAAAAACCGAGCCTTGAAGGCTCGGTTTGCTGTATAGTTTCCCTATCTTATTGCGCGAGAATTACTCCTGTTTGAATAAGGAACTCGCGGATGTAACGGTTGTAATCCCTCCTGAAGTTTGCGTAGGCACGAGGATCGCTAGGAGTACAAGGGATAATGAAAAACTTGGTAGCACCCTTTGCGATGTGTTTCAAAATCGGATGTTTGGCATGGCGTGTGATTGCCCAACGCCCGGTTCTCAACATACCGTTGCACATTTCATTGATTTCGGAATCATTTGACAGATTAGACATTTTAACCTCTTTAAAAGTGGAGATGATTTATCTTGTCATATGGGCGTTTCCCACTGACATTTACAGATGTAGAATCATCAAAAGGGGCAAAACGGGACAACGGGAAATGCTAGAATGGCAATTTTTTTTATATTGCACCTTCGTCTAACGAGTGGAATACATGACCGATACAATTCATCAATGGCGGACTTTGCGAAACGAACTTGACGATATGCTTAAAGCTCGTGGAAAGAAGTACGCTGAAGTGGTCCAGGATTACTATAAGGAAAATCCTAAAGACGCTAGTGAAAAGAAATCTTCTAGCAAAAAGTTCAGCGCTAAAAAGTCCGATGAGGGTTTTTCTTATGAAAATTGTGTTGAGAAAAAATATTGGAAGAAACGGCCGACAAGTGATAAACCTTCGGAAAGTGAATTGCTGAAGGACCGGCCGGAACCTAATAGAGTCGAGCCTGCAATCGCCTTCTTTGAAAAACTGAAAATTTTTTTAATGGCTAAAAATTGCCCAAAGGCAGAACAATGGCTTGCTGAAAAATTTGATGACGATTTTATGGTTCGCTTCAGAAAAGAAGTTATTGAACCCATCAAAAAAGAAAAGGAGAATCAGCTCTTTTCCGAAAAAAGAGATAAAGACGGAAAAGGTGAATTTGATTTTTAGACTATGAAAAAAATAATATTGATTTACTTTGTGTTGGCTGCAGGAATGTTGATGTCTTGCGACTATCAAAAAAGAGAATGTGTTGTCAAGGCTTCTAAATGCTTGACAGACGAGGCTTACCGAGATTCTCTTTACAAGGGCTGGAAAGCTCCGATTAACAAGGATTCCCTAGTGGATTCTGTTTTTGCTATGTTGCGTGAACAGCGCCAGATTTTGTTGAATCTGAATGCCGAAAAGAACGCTGCTGCGCCCGCGAGTGTAGAAGAAAAGTCGGCTCCGGAAATTCAGCCGGTCATTGAAACGCCGAATGTCGCTCCAGTCGTTGAAAATGTGGAAGAGCCTGTGCGTGAAGAAAATCCCAATGAGGTTACAGCCAATGAAGTTACAAATGCTGCCTCCGAGCCTGTTGTTAATGAGCAACCTAAAAATCCCGAAATTCAGCCTAAAGAAAGTAAATGGGGAAAACTTTTAACGGGTGCTGGAGCGGCCATTGCCGGGGCTGCTGTTGGAGCTGCCGTTGTGGATAAATTGGTCTGCAAGGAACGTTTAGATATAACAGTTGAGTATAAGTTGATGGTGGCGTGCCTCAATAGCTGCGGCTATGATGACGAAACTGTTGAAAAGTGTGGTGCCGGAATAATGCAGTGGCTCTGCAAGGAAAAAGAAAAGGCCGGAACGATTATGAACCGTGTACGGAGTTCTTGCTCAATTAGATAAGTTTTTATTTATATTTCAAGAAAAAAGGAGCGTCTATGCGCAAAAATCTCGGAGTAAAAACTTATCTGTACCCACAACCGACTTTGGTCATCGCCACTTATAACGAAGATGGCTCGGCGAACGCCATGGTGGCTGCTTGGGGCTCAATCAGCGACAACAACCAGGTTGCAATTTATGTGGCGAAAACCCACAAAACCATCCCGAACATTCTTGCTCGTAAGGCTTTTACAGTGAGCATGGCAACCGCGGATCACATCAAGGCTATCGACTATTTGGGCATTACCAGTGGTAATCGCGTGGCTGATAAATTTGCAAAGGCTGGCTTTACGTCTGTCAAGAGTGAAAATGTCGATGCCCCGCTTGTTGCTGAATTGCCGCTTGCGCTTGAATGCAAGCTCGTCAGCTACGACGAAGAATCGGAACTCCTGCTCGGCGAAATCGTGAACGTTACTGCCGATGAATCCGTGCTCAATCAAGACGGAAAGCTCTCCGTCGAAAAGCTTGCTCCGGTTTGCTACGATTCCGCAGGTCACGGCTACTATGTGATGGAACGCCGCGTGGGTAACGCCTTCAGCGACGGAAAGAGCATTTAATAAAATTAAATTCCTAGCGCTTCCACCCAGTCAATGTCTGCCGTTACGGTGAGCGTCTGCAATCCGCAGGCGGCTGCGGCGGCCGTGTTGACGGGGCTATCGTCAAGGAAGATTGTTTCGGCGGGGGAGGCTCCGAGCTCGCGAATGGCTGTCTTGAAAATCTCGGGGTCGGGCTTTTGCAAATGGAGCTCCTGACTCAAGAAAATCTTGTCGAAAAAGTCTTCGAGCTTATTGCCGTTCGCATTGAACCAATTTTGGCAACAGCATTCCCAATGTAATTCGTTTGTATTGCTCAAAAGCGAAACGCTTGCAACGCCTTCTGTTTTGCGCAAGCGACGGAGTGCTTGTAATTTGCGGTCGGCAACTCCCAAGCAAATAGAATTCCATGCTTCTTCGATATCGCGAGGCGTTGTCGGGGCCGCGGCGCTTCTTGCGAAAACATTTGCGGCGCATCTTGCGTTAGAGATACACTTGCCCGCGACTTGCTGGCAGAACTCTGCGGTCGTCACGTACCCGAGCTGGTAATCTTCCATCAGCTTGTAAACAGAACCGCCCGGCTCAAGTTCAGCGGGCGGCAATCCCAAAGCGACAAAGCGTTCGTAAGCGTTTTTCATGCGGATGTCCAAAAGAACTCCGCCTAAATCAAAAATGTAGTTCTTGAGCATGTCGCAAAGATAGAAATTTAAGATGGCGATTTTTCGCTCAATTCTAGTTGCGATAGCGTGGCGGCAACTGTCGAAACGCCTCCGATAAATGCGGCGATGAAAGAACCGCAGATAAGGTAAAGCGGTAACGAATAAACGGCTCCGGTGGCGAATGCGACGAACTTTAATTTATGAGTTTCCTTGCGGCTATCCTTAGGGGACAATCGCCAACGTTCGTAGGTGTAGTCCATAAAACCAAAGCCAAAGTAATAGGCGTTGATGATGAAAATCAAGATGAGCGATGCTATGCTCCCCGCGATAGGGATGAAGTTCAGTAAAAGGCAAAGTGCGGTCAAGACGAGTTGCTTTGCTGTGTTGCGAACGGCAATCACGACGGCGCGTAAAATATCCTTGAGCGTTTGCTTCATGTCAAACGGAAATTCTTTCCCGGTGAGGATGGTTTCTGTCTTTTCGGAGAGGAACGTGTAAATGGGCGACATCAAAATGTTGACAATCGTGCCGCCGATGAAAATGAATAACGCAAAGAAAACAATGGGGAGGATAATCTTGATGGCGACCATGCCGGCGTGAATCCAGCCGTTCATGTTTTCGGTGCTGCGTTCGATGATGCCGTTAATCCAGTCGCTAATGCCAACGCCCGAGAATATGAAGGCGACCACGACGATAATGTTCAAAATAGCGGGGATGAGCAAATATCTTGTGAGCTTGTTTGCGCGTATAAGACGGATGGCCTTGATGTATGCGGCAAATCCGGTCTTGAATTGTTTTGCTATAGATACGTTTTCTTGTTGCATTGTTTTAAATATAAGAAAGCCTGCGATTGGGGAAATCGCAAGCTTGATGATTAGAGTGTGGTTTGTTATGAAAAAGAACTTATTTTACGGAAACGCTCTTCATTGCAGAGCCGAGCTTTACCATATAAATACCGGTGCTATGGAATTTGTTCTTGATGGCGCTCTGGATATCGCTTGTGGCATTTACGTTTCCGAGGAATTTGCCCTGCATATCGAAAACCTGTGCGCTAGTGATTGTGTTTGTTTTCGGTGCAAATTGGGGAAGGGCCGTGGAGCTTGCTTCGCTTGTGTAGACCTTGGCGTAGGCAAAGTCTAGTGTGCCGGAGGCGTTCCCGTTTTCGGGGTATTGGCCTGCTTCGCCGAGAACCTTCGCTTCGTACATGGAGTTGCCGAGTTCGAGACCTAAGCTCTTCCAACCGTCAAAGTGGGCGGTAATGTCGATTGTTCCGCATGAACGCTTGCTCTTACGCACGCTGAAGTACTGCGTGAAGGGCGTGTTGTCGCCTTCGATGGAACCGCGCTGGACTTTATCGACGTAGACTTCGTATGTGGCGCCGTCAACGGTGATTGTGCCACGCAAGCCGCATTCGTCACAGTTTGCGGTGGATTTGCCAATCCAGTTCGGGCGATACGGGCTCCAGTTGTCGACGATGTACCATTCGATGAGCGGGTCTTGCGACCAGCCGTAAACGCCGATGTAGGAGTAGGTCACGTTGGTGTAGCTGGAGAATTTGGGGTCGGTCAGCTTGAAGTCGGCGTAAAGGTGTCCGAGGTCGGTGTACTTGAGTCCGCTGTTCATACCGTAGCGGATGCCTTCGCGGCAGAGGTAATCGTTCACGTTGTTGAATTCACAAGAGAACGAACCGTCGGTATAGAACGTGGCGGAGTTGTTGCCGATGTCGGCCCAGAGTTCGTAACTATAGTTACCGATATCGTTAATGTCGTTGGAGGTGACGACCGTGCTTTCGCCGCTGTGGGTTGCTGTGTTGCAAAAATCCTGGGAATAGGCTTCTGTGGCAAACGCAACGGCAAGACTCAAAACGAAAAATTTCGAATTTCTCATAAAACATCCCTTTTTTTATACTCCAAAGGTAACTTTTAATGGGGTGGTTGGGGTATCCATCGTAAACTAAAATTTCAAAAGTGTTGCAGGTGTATTAATGCGTCTCGGCCTTCTTTCTGCGGTTTCCGGACGGCTTTTTTGAGCCTTGCCCCCATGTGTCGAAAATTTGACACTTTCTTTTGCTATATTCGGTAGACCCCCGAACGGGGTGTCTGGCAGCGGTGGTTGCCAGGCTTGTGTCACCGAGGGCCGTGCGGGCTGTGCTATCCAATGAGGGGTGTATGGCTCGGTGGACCCCAAATCCGGAAACGGAATCTACAAGTAGGAATCTCAAATGGATTTTTCTGCGATTATTGCCGAAGAGCTGAATCTTGAAGTGTGGCGCGTTAGTAAGGCGCTCGAACTTATGGACCAGGGGGGCACGATCCCCTTTATCGCCCGTTACCGTAAGGACCAAACGGGTACTTTGAACGAAATTGAACTCCGCGACATCAGCCACCGTCGCGACTACCTCCAGGAACTTGTGGACCGCAAGGAAACGATCCTCAAGAGCATCGAGGAACAGGGCAAGCTCACGCCGGAACTCAAGGCTCAGATTGAAGCTTGCAAGGACAAGACTCTTCTCGAAGATATTTACGCTCCGTTCAAGCCGAAGAAGCGTACTCGTGCAACGATTGCAAAGGAACTTGGCTTGGAACCGCTCGCCCGCCTGATGTGGGCTCAGGAAAATACCGGAAACACGGCAGAAGAAATTGCACGCATTTATTTGTCCGAAGAAAAGGGCCTTGCCGACCCGCGTGCCGCCCTCAAGGGTGCTGCAGACATCCTCGCCGAAGAAGTTGCAGACAACGCCGAATACCGCCAGTACCTCCGCAACAAGGTCGAAAAGACTGGCGTCATGGTTTCCAAGGTCAAGAAGGATTTCGAAAAGCAAGAAACCAAGTTCAAGGACTACTACGACTTTAGCGAACCGGTCTCCAAGATTCCGAGCCACCGTATGCTCGCTCTCCGCCGTGGCGAAAAGGAAAAGGTGCTCCGCCTCTCCATCGAAGTCCCGAACGAAGAAATGGTCGGTTACCTCCAGAATCAGGTTATCAAGCACGACTCTGTCTGGAAGCCGTATCTCGAAGATATGTGCAAGGACGCTTGGGAACGCTTGCTCCAGCCGAGCATGGAAAGCGAAGTGCGCCTCCTCCTCAAGGACGCCGCCGAAGAAGAAGCTTTCAAGGTGTTCTCCAAGAACCTCCAGGACGTTTTGCTCGCCGCTCCGGCAGGCCACAAGGCTGTGCTCGCCCTCGATCCGGGTTTCCGTACGGGTTGCAAGGTCGCTGTGCTCGACAAGAACGGCAAGTTCATGGATCACGGCATCATCAAGCCGCATGAACCGTGGAACGACAAGGCTGGTGCCGCAGTTTATCTGATGAGCCTCATCGACAAGTATCAGATTGACCTCATCGCTATCGGTAACGGTACGGCTAGCCGCGAAACGGACGCTTTCTGTGGCGAAATGGCTCTCAAGTTCAAGGGCAAGGTTCCGCCGCGCGTTATCGTCTCCGAAGCGGGTGCTTCTGTCTATAGCGCAAGCATGATTGCTATCGCCGAATTCCCGAAGGAAGACGTGACGACCCGTGGTGCTATTTCCATTGGCCGCCGCTTGCAGGATCCGCTGGCAGAACTTGTCAAGGTTGATCCGCAGTCCATTGGCGTGGGTCAGTACCAGCACGACGTGAACCAGCGCGAACTCAAGAAGCGTTTGGACGAAGTCGTGGAAAGTTGCGTGAACATGGTCGGTGTCGACGTGAACAGCGCTTCTGCTCCGCTCCTCTCTCACGTGGCAGGCCTCAGCAACACGCTTTCTGAAGCTATCGTGAAGTACCGCGAAGAAAACGGCGCTTATGCAAGCCGTGAAGATTTGAAGAAGGTCAAGGGCTTTGGCCCGAAGGCTTTTGAACAGGCCGCAGGCTTTATGCGTATCCCGGGTGCAGAAAACCCGCTCGACGATTCCGCCGTGCATCCTGAAAACTACGCCCTCGTCGAAAAGATGGCTGAAAAGGTCGGCGTTCCGGTTAAGGAAATGGTCGGCAATGCAGACGCCGTGAAGGGCATCAAGCTCGACGAATTCCTCTCCGACGAGGTCGGTCGTGCTACTTTGGAAGATATCCTCAAGGAACTCCAGAAGCCGAGCCGTGACCCGCGTAAGGAATTCCGTTATGCTAAGTTCGATGACCGCATCAAGACCATCAACGACCTCGTGACGGGTAGCTGGATGGAAGGTGTCGTGACGAACGTCGCTAACTTCGGTGCTTTCGTGGATATCGGCGTGCATCAGGACGGTCTCGTTCACATTTCTGAAATCAGCGACAAGTATGTGACGGACGCTAAGGACGTGCTTACGGTCGGTGACGTGGTGAAGGTCCGCGTGGTTGCTGTTGATGCTAACCAGAAGCGCATCAGCCTTTCCATGAAGCAGGAACAGACGGACGGTGTTGCCGGTGCTGGTGCAAACGGTCCTCGCGGTCAGCGCGTGGGTGGCCCGCGTGGTAACTTTGGTCATCGCGACGGTGGTGCTCGCCCGCAGGGTGGCATCCAGGGTCATGCAACGATTGCCGACCTCAAGAACAAGATTGCCGGTAAGGAACGCCCGGGCATGCAGCCGCAGAAGAAGCCGAATGCAGCCCAGCCCGCCAAGCTGAACGCCTTGCTGAAGTCCATGAAAAAGGGCTTCTAGCCGAGAGTCGTGGCAACCGAGCTTGCTCGAGTTGACATGACCGAGGCGTACCTTTTGCGCTACGTAAGTAGCGCCAAAAGGGCTTCTAAGATTTGACAGCGGCGGCAAGCTTGCTTGCCGACATTGGCAAATCGCTGGGCATTGCGCTCCATAGGAGCGCAAAGGCTTCTAGCCGAGAGTCCATCCGTCATCCTGACGCCGAAGGCGGAAGGATCCAGTTAAATCAAGACTTTACTGGATTCTTCGCCATAAATGGCTCAGAATGACGATTCAAAACAAACAAAAACAGCACTCGATAGAATCGAGTGCTGTTTTTGTGTTCAATCTTACAAGATAAGCAAAGCTTCGTACCATCGCGGGGTTCCGCGATAACTTTGCCTAAATGCTCGAATTACGAGAACTTGATCACGCCGGCCGGGCAGCTGTCTGCAGCGTCCTTGATTTCGTTTTCGTAAGCGCTGAAGTCAACGCCTTCCTTAACGACCATCTTTTCCGGAACGGAGAAGACTGCATCGCAAGTTGCTTCGCAAGCGCCGCAGGAGACGCATTCGTCGCTAGATTCATCGAGCCAAACTTTCGTAATTGCCATAAAATACCTCTTATATTGGTTAGGTTTTCCCAAAAGATATAAAAAAATTACGCTTGAAGAGTGAAAAAGTGAAAGAAATTGGGAAAAAAAGGTTTAACCAATAAGTCATGCTTTTTTCTTTTAAAAATTAATCCTTAGCGGTAAGCCTAGAGTTCCTTTTTCTACATTTGCGGTAAATTTTTCGGGCTAATCCGGGCAATGGTGCTCGCTTTTCGCCTGAGAATTATGAGGACATCGTAAGCGATGAAAAAAGTGGTTGTAAAAATTGGTGGCAGCTTGGCAATCGACGAAGCCAAGTTGGCCGATTTTGTGGCGGCAGTCAGCAAGCTTCCGGCTATGGGCTGCCAAGTGGCCGTGGTGCACGGCGGTGGCAAGGACATCAACGAAAACATCTCCTTGCTCCGAGAACAACCCACCTTTATCGACGGTCTCCGAGTCACGACGCCTTCTATCATGAAGATGGTCGAAATGACGCTCTCGGGACACGTCAACAAGAAGCTCGTGCGAATGCTCCTCGAAAACAATTGCAATGCTGTCGGCCTCAGTGGCGTCGATGGCAAGTTGTTTGAAGTGGTCAAGAAGCAGGGCAAGGTGGATCTTGGCCTCGTGGGCGAAGTCAAGAAGGTCAATCCGCAGATTGTGGAAACACTTTGGTCTGCAGGCTTTGTTCCGGTCGTAAGCCCGATCTCTATCGGTCCGGACGAAAACGGCAAGGCTGTGAGCTGGAACGTGAATGCCGATACTGCCGCAAGCGAACTGGCTGTGGCACTCCACGCTGACCAGTTCGTGCTGGTGAGCGATGTCCCGGGCGTGATGGACGATACCAAGACCGTCATTCCGGAACTCACGGAAGATGCAAGCGAAGCCCTCATCGCTTCTGGCGTCATCAACGGCGGCATGATTCCGAAGGTCCGCGAAAGCTTCAAGAGCATTGAACGCGGCCTCAAGAGCATTCACATTGTCGGCTGGAAGGATGCCGACCACTTTGTAAAACAAATTAATGGAGAACTGAACTATGGCACAATCCTTGGCTAATTCCGTTTTTGAAGAAGACAAGCAGTTTATCGCCCCGCTTTATGGCAAGGCCAATATTGAATTTGTCCGTGGCGAAGGTTCTTACTTGTTCGACAAGAACGGCAAGAAGTATCTTGACTTTGTCGCTGGCATCGCCGTGAACGCTCTCGGCCACCAGAATGTGGCTATCAAGAAGGCTGTCGAAGAACAGATGGACAGCTTCTTCCACATTTCGAACCTTTATCCGAACTACCCGCAGGTGAACCTCGCTAAGGCTCTCCTCGCTGCAACGGGTTTCGACAAGGCATTCTTCTGCAATTCCGGTACCGAAGCTAACGAAGGCTGCATCAAGTTTGCTCGTAAGTATTTCGATCGCAAGGGTGAAAAGAATCGCCAGAAGATCGTGACGTTCATCAACAGCTTCCACGGTCGTACATTTGCTGCCCTTTCTGCAACGGGTCAGCCGGCCATCCGCGAAGGCTTCGGCTCCATGCCGGGTGACTTTGTTCACGTTCCTTGGAACGATGTCGCAGCCCTCAAGGCCGAAGTCAACAGCGACACTTGCGCCATCATGCTTGAATCTCTCGCTGCCGAAGGTGGCGTGATGACTGTTTCTGATGAAATGGTCGCTGCTATCAACAGCTTGAAGAAAGAATTCGGCTGCCTCGTGATTGTCGACGAAGTCCAGGCAGGTATGGGTCGTCTCGGCACATTCCTTGGCCTCCAGAAACATGGCATTGATGCTGACCTCGTGTCGCTTGCCAAGGCTCTTGGCGGTGGTCTCCCGCTCGGTGCAGTGCTCCTCCGCCAGAAGGTTGCTGACCAGCTCAAGGCAGGCGATCATGGCACGACGTTTGGCGGTAACCCGGTTGCTTGCGCAGTGGGTCTCGCTGTCGTGAACCAGATTGCAAAGCCGGAATTCCTTGCCAATGTGGAAGCTCGTTCCGCTCAGCTCAAGGCTGGCCTCGAAACGATTGCTGCTAAGTTCCCGGCAGTGAAGGGCGTGCGTGGTGAAGGCCTTATTCTCGGCCTCGCTCTCGACGAATCGCTCCCGGTCGGTAACGTGATTGCAGCCGCTCGCGACGAAGGTATGATGGTTCTCAGCGCTAAGGGCAACGTGCTCCGTTTGCTCCCGCCGTTGAACGTCTCCGCTGCTGAATGCGACGAAGCTTTGACGAAGCTTGAAAAGGCTTTTGCAAAGGTCGCGAAGTAAACTGCGGCGCACTTGTCATGCCGCACTAGTTGCGGCATCGCCATCTCGAAAAATTGCAAAAAGACCTGGACTTTGTTCCAGGTCTTTTTGTATGTTTGGCGCATCGCCGCTTTCCGCGTGCATTCCTATAGCAAATCCTTCCTACCGCCTACTGTCTACTTCTAACTACCTACTATCTTTCTTCCCGTGACGCCTTCTTTTGCAGGTACATCTGCCTGTCGGCGGCTGCGATGACCTCTTCTTCGGATTGCAAGCCTGTCGTGCGGACCGCAAAGCCGTAGGCGGCGCTTTCCGTAATTCCCTGAACTTGAGTTTGTTTGGATTCCTCAATGAAACGGCTTAAAAACGCTTCACATTTTGCGCGGTTGAATTTGGGAATAATCACCAAAAATTCATCTCCTCCGGTGCGGATGGCTTCGGCGTTTTCAGGGAGAATCTTCTTTAGAATCTCGGCAAAGTTTCGTATGTATTCATCACCCTTGCTGTGTCCGTAGTTGTCGTTAATTTCCTTGAGGTGGTTTAGGTCAAACATCACGTAACTGCATGGGAGCTTGCGCTTCACATCGTCGGGGTGCATCACAAGGTAGTTTCTGTTGAAAAGTCCCGTCATGGCGTCGTTGAAACTCAGCTTTTCGAACATTTTATGCGATGTGTTTTCGCTGACCTGAACACCGACAAAAAGGCAGACAATTACGAAGACCACGCTGACGATATCCACGCGGATTCCTTCGACAAACGGAGCTGCCGAGCCTGCAATAAAGGGCAGAATAAAGTAGATGATAAAGAAGATAAAAGTCCGTAGTCCAAACTGCTTGCGGTAATAAATGATGATTCCCGTCATGAGAATGCCCCAAACGCCTGTGGCAAGCCAAGAAACGATTGTCTCGTTTGAAGTCCAGTCGCGGGTAATGTCGCCTGTAGAGATGTCTACGCCGACGTTCAGCAAAAAGTCGAGGACGCAAAGCGCATAAATGGTATAGCGCGTGATTTTACGTAGTTCGCATTTCCTGTTTTCGAGGAATGCAAATACGTACTGCGAAAAGTAGTAGATGCATAGGGCGCTCGAAACAAAGCTGACCAAGTCGACAACTGTGTAAGCAGGGGCCGAAAGTTCGCCATCGCAAAAGTGGATGATGGCGTACGTGATAATCACGCCGTGGTAGGCGATTATCATGCCTGTAAAGTTGTACTGAAGCCTGTCGTTACGCCAATGCCCGACCCAAAGGAGAACCAAAATGAGGAACAATATGGAAAGGCTGAACAAGTCGATACAGATGTTTACCGCCTGGATAATATCGTTCATGGCTCCCTCCGTAAAAACGTGTAATAAATACGTTAGCATAAATATATAAACAATTGGAGGCTTTATGCGTTTTTTGGACTGTGCGCTTGACTATTTAAAGAAAGATGCTGATGAACTCGCACCTTTGACGGTACGCACGTATTACTGGAATTTGAAGAAAATTGCGCTTTTTGAGCCGGGGCTCGAATGCGAATGTGTGACTTCCGAGACGGTGCGGAATTACAAACGATATTTGGAAACGCTGCATAATAAAGAAGCGACCGTGGTCAAGGCGCTTTCGGTGTTCCGCATTTTTTGCAACAAGATGAAGGCGGACGGAGTGATTCATGGCGACCCATTTGAAAATGTGAAGGTGGGGCGTGCCTATTCGCGTCGTGGATTTTTGACGTTGCGTGAGCTGAAACATCTTTATTTGAGTTACATGGAGTCGCATGTCGCTTTGACGCGGGCAGAAGATGACGTGATGCGCGTGTTCCTGTTCAGCTGTTTTACGGGGCTCCGTTACGGGGACTTGCGTACGCTTGATGCCTCGGAAATTTTCGACTGGAAAATCCGTAAGCAAATGCATAAGACGGGCGAGGCGGTGTACATCCCGATTCCTGTGCAGGCGCGGCTGTTGCTCCCGAACCCGCTAACGTCTGGGCGTGTGTTCCATGTGGTGGACAATTCGACATTCAATCGCACGCTCCGCAAGGCCGCTAAAAAGCTAGGGCATTACAAGCATGTCCATTGCCACTTGGCACGGCATACATTTGCAACAACGTGCATTACGATTGGAATCCCGTTACCTGCAACGAGCAAACTTCTCGGCCACCGCAACTTGGACACAACGCTTATTTACGCCAAGTACGTTGATACGTTTTTGGACAAAGAAATGAAAAAGTTTGACCGACTGAGGTAGCGCCATCGGCGCAATTGGTTGAATTTCTAAGTTCTAAGCTCTAAGTTCTGCCTACTGTTTCTGCTTCCCGCTGGGCAATGATCTCTTCAACTTTTTTGTTGATGCGGTTGTTCTCCAGCTGGTCGTGTACGGCCTGCTCGTTTGCAGTTGCGACTCTGATGAGCTTGATGCCGAGAACGGTAAGGATAATCCACAAAAGCGTACTGATAAATATTACAGGAGTATTAAAGCTTTTATAATTAAGATAATTGAAAATGGGTGTTGCAATGTTGAAAATAAAGAACCATGTAAGCAATTTATTTGATACTGCTTTGGCATTTAAACCCAATATTTTTAATGTGTCATGTTGATTTTTAAATAGGTCTTTAAAGACGAAGTAATTGACGACAGGGATGAAGTAGCAAAGCGTTGCTCCCCACGGAGAGAAAAATGACTCTGTGAATTTGCCCTGAGCTTTTTGCGCATGATATATCCAGAGCCAGTTTTTGCCGATGAAAACGAAAAAGGGGATGGAGGTGAACAAAAGGAAAAGGAATATGGTCCCCAAAGCGCTTTTAAATTCTTCGCTTACGGTTGTTCCAACTTGATAGTTCTGGAATGCGCCGAATGTCTTTACTTCTACGAAGAAGAAAAGGATGTTTAGGACTATTTGGAATTTTGTCCACGAGATGGCACTCTTTCCGCGTCGTACGTTGTCGTCGAAAGCTCGTTCAAGTTCTGGGTCGACGAGTTTTTTGAGCGATTCCCTGTAGGCTTCTTCTTGCGCTTCGGAATCTGCGGATGAGGTCTCACATTCGTCTTGCGAAGACAAGCTTTCGTTCGGTGCATCGCACCACAGGCATTTCGGCATATCGTCTTCGTATTCTCTTCCGCATTTTTTGCAAATCATAATAACCTCTTGTGAACTAATTCAAATTATAAAATACAAAATAAAAATGCCCGCACGTGGCGGACATCTTGTAATTGCACTAAGGAAGGGTGTCTAGAGAGCGAGGCTCTTTTTGTAGCACTTCCTGCCTACTGTCTACTTCCTACTGCCTACTCTTTAATCGTCGGAGCCTGTCTTGCGACCGGGGCGAGTTCACCATGCTTCCTAAACAGGTGCTTCACGAGCGTGCCAAATCCACGGAGAACGCGGTAACGTTCACGCGGGTTCTTGATGGCCATGATGCCCTGACGAATGATGTAGCTCGGACGCAAGTAGAATTCACGGCGGGCCTTGTCGCAGAAGTCCACGAGAGCCTGGCTCGTGAGTTCGCCACGCTGGATCGTGGTGCGATGGAATCCATCCTTATCGAGCCACTGGCTGTAATCCTTCGACTTCAAAGCGCCACTGGCGAGAGCTTCCTTGTAAGCTTCGGTGCCAGGGTATGCCATGATGGGGTAGAACTGGGCTGTATTCGGGTTCAGCTTCTTGGCGTAGTCGAGCGTCATGCGGAGCGTTTCCGGCGTGTCGCCCGGGTTACCGACCATGAAGCAACCGTGAACGAGGAGTCCTGCCTTGCGGGCATTCTTCGTAAATTCAATAGCCTTATCGGTGTTCTTCACGCCCTTGTGGATCTTTTCGAGAACCTCGGGGGAGGCGCTTTCGAAGCCCACGCACATTTCGCGGCCACCGGCCTTCTTCATGAGCTTGAGCAAATCGAGCGGCACATCGGCGCGGGCGTTGCAGCTCCACGTAATCTTGAGACCACGTTCAAGAATCAAGTTGCATATCTGGCGCACGTGTTCGTGGCTTGCCGTAAACGTATCGTCTTCAAAGAACACTTCGCCTAAATCTTCGAAGTTTTCCTTGATGTACTGGAGTTCGTCGACAACGTCCTTCGGATCGCGGCGGCGGAACTTGTGACCGTTAAGTGTCTGCGGAATCACGCAGTAGCTGCAGTGGTTCGGGCAACCGCGGCCAGACAAAATCACGATGAGCGGGTTCAGGTTTGCACCGTAGAAATACTTCTTGTAGCAGCTGTAAAGGTGCTTGCGGTAGACTTTGGAAACCCACGGGATTTCGTTCAGATTTTCAATCTTCGGGCCTTCGGGCTGGAAGTCCACCTTACCTTCGGCGGTGCGGTAAGCAAGACCTGCGAACTGACCGACAGGAGCGCCATCGCCACGCAGTGCGCGCACGAGGTTCCTACAGGTGTAGTCGGCTTCGCCAATCACCACGTAGTCCAAAGACGGTTCCATTTCCATGGATTCGAGCGGCTCTGCGGTCGCGTGCGTACCCATGATGGCCACCTTCACGTTCGGCATTTCCTGCTTGATGGCGTGGACAACCTTGAGGTCATTCAAAATACTCGGGGTGCTAGTGCTGCAAATAACGAGTTCCGGGCCGAACTTCTTGATGCCTTCGAGCGTCTGCGGGAGGTCAAGTTCCATAGCGGGGCTGTCAATCAGCTGGATTTCGTTACCGTCGGCTTCGCAAACGCCGGCAGCATAGCTCAAAAACATGGGCCAGTAAAGTGTACTGGACTTCGTAACACACGGGGATCTAGATTCCCGACTGAACATCGGGTGGAAGGGGGGATTTAAAAAAGTAACGTTCATGACGCTCACAAAATACATAATCTAAATGGATAATGCTACATTATAATGCGATGGAAAAGCGTTTTTTTACAATTTTTGCGGCTTTCGTGATGTTTGGCACGGCAATCACGGCCTCTGCGGCGCCTAAGTCCGCGGCTATGGCTTTGGATACTGTTCGCACGACGTATGATGATGGCCGAGTCTCCCGAATTTACACGGTCCAAAAGGGAACTGACGTGCGTGAGGGGGTGGCGCTTTCGTTCCATCCGAACGGAAAATTGGCGGTAGAAGCTCCGTATCGGAATGGCAAGTTAGATGGTGTTTTGCGTTCGTACGACGAAAATGGAAAGTTGCGTGAAAGCGCAGGTTACCTAGATGGCGAAGAAGAAGGCCTTAGCATAGTCTATTTCGAAAATGGCAAAAAGAAAAGCCGCGAAACGTATCGTCGCGGTGTTTTAAATGGCGTTTCTGAAACCTGGGATGAAAAGGGAAAGCTCCGTCGCCAGATTCCGTATGTCAATGGCCAAATTCATGGAGTCGTAAAGTTCTACGATGAAATGGGCAATATCCAGGAAGATGTTCGTTTTGAGCGGGGGCTTCGTCATGGAAAGTTCCACCGCTACACCTTTGGCAAGGTTACTCTAGAAGCGGAATTCCAGAATAACCGCTGCGTCAAGAATTGCAATTTCTAGTCTATTGCTTTTTCTTCGGCTTCATGGCGTTCCAGACCATGTAACCGATGAAGAGCACGCCGAAGCCAAGCAATGCGATGGCGAGTTCGGAGTTGTACTTCTCGATGATGTCCTTCTGGCCATGGGCAAAATAGCCGAGCAGTGCAAGGACGCAGTTCCAGATGGCGGCGCCGAGGAACGTGTAAAGCGTGAACGGTGCAAGCTTCATCTTGGCAAGGCCTGCCGGGATAGAAATCAGCTGGCGGATCACTGTGATGAGGCGGCCGACGAATGTCGAGATGGCTCCGTGTTCACGGAAATAGTTTTCTGCCTTTTCAACCTTTTCAACGTCAAGCAGCAAGAAGTGTCCGAGACGGCTATCGGCGAACTTATAGATAATCGGGCGACCGAGAATCTTTGCTAGATAGTAGTTGATGTAAGCGCCGATGAGTGCGCCTAATGTCGCGAACAAGACGATGAGTGCGATGTTGAGGCCGGAACCCGGTTGCAAAGCCTTGTAAGCGGCGGGCGGCACGACAAGTTCAGACGGGAACGGAATGAATGAGCTTTCAATGGCCATCAAAAGTGTGATGGTTCCGTAGTTCAAGTTTTCATTGTACCAATCGATAATCTGGTTATAAATCCCTGTTGATTTTGCGGTATCGGCGGCGGTTGTTGCAACAGCGCCTGCGTCTACAGAAAGCGTATCGGCAGCAAAGGTAAATGCGGTAAAGAGGAGGGCTAAAGCAATAGTTGTTTTAAGGATAGATTTTTTCATTGGGACAAATTTAGAAAATTAAAAATAGAAGTAAAGTCCGACTCCGAGGAGGGCGGCGCCTGTACCTAACAAAATGCCTCCGGCGATGGCCTTGTTGTCGCCCTGATTCACGAGCTTCTTGTTTTCCTTGACTTTGTTCTGATAATTCGTTCCCTTGACGGCGCCTGGAATCTTGAGATCATTCTTGATGTCGTCGGCATCGCTATAGTCCAGGTGAGCAAAGTACATCAGCAATGAACCGATGAGGATTGTTCCTGCGGCGCCTCCGATAAAGGCTTCGCCGATGGTCTGCATCTTTTTGTCGTGCAGCCATTTGTTCTGCTTCTCGATTTCATCGAAGTCCGTCAATTTTTCAAGGTCAATGCTCAAGTCAATTTGCGAAACCGGTGCTACGAAGAAATTGATGAGCGTGTCGCGGTAGCCTGCCTTGCGGATAAGGATGCTGTCTGTTCCCATGTTGTACACCGGGATTTTTTCAGGAGTCTTGGCGATGGCCTTGGAACGCTTTGTGATGGGCGTATTTGCCTTGTAAATGCTTGCTCCTTCCGGGAATGTCATAATTCGGATTTCCGGGGCGACTCGCTTGAGCTTGAGCGAAACGTGGACCGTATCGCCAGGGAGCGGCATGATGCTTGTGCTTGCTCCCCAAAGGTGCCTGTCCACGCTCCAGTAGGCATGCAAGTTGAATCTGGACGTGTCTGTCGTGACAAAAGTGCATGGTGATTTGCAGATGGCGTCCTTGTCTACGCGTGAAATGGTGGCTCCATCGGGATCTGTTTCAACGTGAATGTACGACCTGCTGTTTTTTGACTTGATGAGGTCCTTACCTTGTGCGTCTAGCAGCTGGTTCTTTAATTTGTTGTTGGTGATGGCGTCGCTGAAGGCTGTCTTTCGTGAAAGGTTTATGGTCGCCCTATGCAACATGGGGAGGGAATCTTCGTAGAACGCATGTGTCAAGTTAAGGGCCAAGCTGTCGGTCTTGATGTTTGAAACGATTTCTCCAAAGTAGATGGACCTGAAACCGTAAGTGGCAAGTTCGCTTTGAATGCAGATGTTGTCGTTGCAGTTCTTGATATCGCTCTTGCGGATGACTTGCGGGTTTTCGCCTGCTTCCATCAAAAGTCTCGTGGTGAGTGCGGTGAACTGGTCTGCAACGGATTGCTCAACGCCATCGGAGGTGTAGGCGACAAGTACGGTCTTGACGGGTTTTGGGGTCGGCTTGGCTACCGGTTTTTCAACAGCCTTTTCGGCGGGCTTTGTGACCGACGAACTCGATGCTGGTGAAGATGCGACCGGGGAGCTTGAAACAGAAGAGCTAGAGACTGATGAACTTGAAGCCGGAGCAATTTTTTGAGACGAACTGGATGCAGGAAGCTTTTTCTCGGATGAACTTGAGGAGCTTTTGACTACGGGTGTTTTTTGTGAACTTGATGAAGGTGTGACGATAACTTTCTTGGCGCTCAATAAGTCGGTACCCTTCTCGTCTACAATTTTCTTGAATTGCTTCTTGGCAATCTTTACAATGGTGAACTTGTTCTGAATATATCCGCCGAGGCTGACGGTGTCGTTCTCAATGCCCATCAGTTTTGCTCGTTGTTTCGTTCCCGAAAGAAGCTCTACGTCAACGAAAATTCCTTCGGGGTCTGCGAAGGCTGCTGTTAAGGCGAAGGCGAGTAATAAGATAATCTTTTTCATATTCTACCTAAAATGAAAGAACGAATCCTGCAGTGAGGATGGCTAAACCTGTTCCAAAAAATATTCCCGAGACAGTCTTTGCGGTTTTGGCCGAACCACGGTGGTCTTTAAAGTCTTCCGCGTGTTTGTCATATTTTTCATTCATGAAACGCGTGTTCTCCATGGCTTTTTTGTGGTCTTTAGCCTTGCTTGCGTTGTATAGCGATACTATGGCCGAAATTCCGCTGATGGCAAATGGCGCTATGGAGGACCAACGGAGGTATTCTCCAAGTATGCGCCTGTTCCTGTGTCTTAGCATATCTTGCTTTTGGGCGATTTCATCGTCGTCGTAAGATTGGCGGAGGGCAACAATGATGAACGAGGTGTCATTTGCGGCAAGCGAAATTCTAATTGTCGTGTCGGCGTAATCAGGGTGGAAAAATGAAACGATAACGCTCTCGTCTCCTTCGGGAACGGGGATAAATGCGGGGGAAACGTAGTCCGGCTTGCTGGCAAAATCGGGCTGGATTTCGCCGGTGTACAAGTCAACAGTCGATGGGTTCGTTGATATTTGCAGATAACGCTGCTTTTGTGCCAAAACGTTACCGAAGAGGATTAGTAACAACGAAATAATAATGGAGGCTCTTTTAGACATTATTTGTTAACCTCCATCTTTGCAAATGGGCCTGTAATTTGGGTGGTTGATTCGCCTGTCTTGATTGTCCAGTAAATGTCTGGAGCCTTGTTGCGGGCGTAATCTTCGGCCAAAATGACGAGATTGCATTCCTTTTTGCAAATGTTCGTGATGGATGCGATGTTGTTCTCGTACTTTGTCTTGACCGTGTCGGAATTTATGATGGCTTGGACTTTTGAAACATTGACACCGGACCCGTTGTCAAGAATGTAGAATTTTATGGATTCCGTCAATGAAAATTCTTTTTGTACCGGCACCATGTTGGGCTTGACGTTATCTCTCAAGAAAATGGTGTCGGTTACCGTTTTTGTGCTGGGTGCCAAGTCAATCGTTAGGGAATCGCACCCGTATTCCGTGTGGACGCTATCGCAAACGACAATCTTGACGTTGGATTGGGGCTGTAACGTTTTTTTGATAACCGTGTTTGAACGTTTTTCCGAGATTGTTGATAGCGTATCTCCCGATGCAGAGAGAATCGCTCCTGTCAATCGTGATCTTTCAGGATATATGCTGAATTGGCTGACGACCGGGATTTCAATAATTGAGGCCTCGTTTTTCTTTAGCATTGTCGAAAAACTGAATATCTCGCTATAAACTTGTTCAAAGTTTCCTTTCTCGTCCTTGATTGTGGCGCGTACACCCCAGTAAATTGTTGATGTCTCTGTCGTGTGATTAATGATGTCGCCAATTTCATTTGTTTCGGCATTAAGATCTCCGACCAAAGAGACGCTTTCTGAACAGTCTATGTTTCCCAGGGCGGATTCCCAAAGCGTAACCATGGCGTAGCTGGCATAGACCGTGCAATAAGCCGTTTCCCAAGGGTCAATTCCCGAGATGCCCCACGAAAGTTCAAGACCGTTCTCGTTGTCTCCATCAACTTGATTGTACTTGTTTGCTGGAGTCTGTAAAGTAACCGATGATGGAGTGTTGACGTAAATCTTGGCGTTTGTGCGTAATGTATCGCCCAGGTGGTCTACTGTTTCAAATGTGACGTCGTGGATCCCTGCTTTGTCAAAACTGTAATAGAGCGCCGAAGATTCAGATTCTTTACCGTCAATTATCCATTTGTGGGAATTGTAATAGGACAAAGCTTCGTCTGTCTCTATGTATTCCCCGTTGATGGAGTAAATCCCGCAAATGCGAATTTTCTCATTAATCTTTACGTAGAATTTATCTGACGGTTTGTATTGCGAAGAAGAAATTTCGCCATGAAAATTTTCTGGAACGACGAATATGCTCTGCGTCATTTCCGGAATGTCCGAAGATTGAATCTCGGAATCGGAGCAAGAAACAAGCGGGAGCGAAATCGCCAGCGAACATGCAATTGAAAGAGGAAGGAACTTGTAGTTCATTATTCGGCCTCCTTCGCTTCTGCGGGCGTGACGTAAAGTTTCCATGTTTTGCGTTGTTGCAAGCCGTTCTTGTAGATGACGATGGATTGTATGGTCTGTTCTTCGTCAAAGAGACTGCCTTCCAGTTCTGCAGCTAGTGAACCGATTGAGGCGTTTGGAATGGAAATAATCGTTTTGTTCTTGGTCACGTTGAAAAATTTGAGAGTATCTACGACAAAGCCGAAACTGTTGTTGTCTTGAATGAAAAACTTGATGACATCGTCGCTGGAAATTGTGGTATCGCTATTTGTCGTGAACCATAAATCGCTTGGGACAATGTAGAACGACTTTGTGGATGTGTTCTGACTCCCGTCTGTTGCTGATATAGTCAAAATGCGATATGCCCAGCTCTTATCGGTTTCTTTGAGGACTACGGATAAAATGCTGTCTTTAACAACCCTTTCAAGAGTTTGTTCGCCTTCAAGGCGTGCTGTTGTTTTTTGTGCTGAAATCTGTTGACTCCCGTCTTTGATAATGAAGTGGAGCGTGTCCGCAAAATCAAGTGTGTCGTGGCCGGTGACCGAAACGATACTTGGTGGGATGGAATCAATAATCGTGATATTACCCATGTTCGTCACAAATCCGTCATGTATGGCAATGATTTTTTGGAATGTGCTGAAGTCAGGATAGTCGGACTTCAGCGTTAGCTGGTATTGCCCTGCCGGAATGGCTCCTGTCGAAAATTCATTATTCGATGATGATACGTTGAACATGTAACTAAAGCGTTTCTCTGTTTGATCGCTATTGGCAAGTGTAATCTGTACCGGAACAGAGGAGGCGTTGCCGATGTTTATCTTTGCCTGTAAAGAACCTTCTCCCGCAAGCCCTTTGGTGAAGAAGAAACTTTCAATTTTTTCAGAGGAGCCTAGATTGTATTCATTGAATGCTTGTACGGTCCAGTTGTATTGCTTGAACGGGTTTAATTTATTGTGGAATATGAAATGGGGCTCCTTTAAAATGGTGTCAATCATCATGAATTTAGATGATGAATTTGCAAAGTCCTGCTCGTTCAGTATGAATCGGTAGTAATGACTCAACTGTACACCTTCTGTCTGGGCGCTCCATGTGAAGTATATTGCCTCATAAGGGTCTAATGCTTGCGTCCCTTCTGCTGGGGTGAACTCGGTCACGTTTAAAATGGGATTGTCTGCAACCCAGATGTCAAGCGAGTCGTAGTGCATGTCGCCAAAGTAATCTTTAAGCACAAACGTGAACTTGTGGTGACCGGGCTCGGTGACTTGTTTTTTGAAATTGTATTCCGAAGAGCAGTACTTGCCATCCATGAGCCAGTGGTAGTCTTGGACCTTGATAATCTTATTTGGACTGACGGATGTTATGAAATAGATGGTGTCGCTGATATGGAACGTGTCGGCCTTGACGTTTGAAGATATGTCCGAAATGGATTTGCCTAAATAGGCTTCAACCTTTATATCGATGGCTTCGGATTCGTCAAAAATGTGGTCATCGGAGTCAAAGCAAGATTGTAACAACCAAACAATCGCTACAAGGAAATAAATTCTTGCAAATTTCATTTGGCCCCCAAAGTGTCGATGACATGGAAATTCTTATAAGCAAGCGTATCTGAGTCACCGTAAAGATCGCGGACTATGACACGGAATTTGTGCTCGCCGGCGTTGAAACCGGATTGCTTGACTTGCAGGAGTGTTCCGACGTCGTATGCTTTGTCGTCAATTTCTAGAATGTGGAATAGCGAATCGCCATTGTCAATATCCACGTCTATGCTGTACCATTCAAATAAGAATGCCGATTCTGGTGAACCGTAAAGCGTGTCGCCACTCGCGGGAATTGTTGAATCCGAAAGTACAGGTGGCGTGTTGATGACGATCGTGAATTCGTAGGTTTGCTTGTTCCCTTCTTTGTCGGCTGCAATCAGCTTGTTTGGAATGTTAGTGGCGAGCTTGCTTGGTAAGAACGAATATTGTTTTGCGCGTACGAGCAGGCTGTCTTTGTTATCGTTTGTGTAAATCCATTCGAATGAGATATCGTCTTGATATTTTTCAGGGGCAACTGTTGCCGTAATGGTAGCGGAGTCGTAAGGGTGGACTTTCAGTATGGTTGAAAAAGGAGCGTCTTTTTGCTTAACCATGATGCTAATTGATTCAACGGGCTGGGCTGCCTCTGGATCATTAGGGATGTCTGCACACCCGGCCCAAAAAACACCGAAAAAGGCGAAGACCGCAAAAAGGGGTAATATGGAACGATTGAACAAATTCATTTGGTATAAATCTAACTATATTCGTGAACATGAGTGCGCAAAATTTTGAATATAAAAACGCAATGACGCGTTTGGAAGAAATTCTCTCGAAAATCGACAATTCCGAGATGGAAATTGATGAACTTGCTGTTGAGGTTCAAGAGGCTACGCAGCTTTTGCGCAAATGCCGCCAGATTTTGATTGCGACTGAAAAGAACGTCCAGGACGCCCTTGCTGAATTGGATGGTTGATGAATACCGAAAATTTTGATAAAGCGGTGCCTGCCATCGAGGTAAACGGGCTTACGGTTAAGTTCCCGATTCGCGGTGGAGTTTTTAGCAAGGTCAAGGATTATTTTACCGCTGTAGATAATGTCTCGTTCACGCTTCCGCAAGGTAAGATTCTTTCGATTGTGGGGGAGTCGGGCTGCGGAAAGTCAACTCTCGTGAAGTCTTTAGTTGGGCTTGTGCCGGTTTCTAGCGGTAAAGTTAATTTGTTTGGACTGCCGGTGAATGGCGGCAAGGCCGGAACCGGGAAAGATGTTGTGCGCGTCTCGGACTTGGTGCAGATGATTTTCCAGGATCCGTTCAGTAGCTTGAACCCGCGCCAGACGGTGACAGAAATCTTGACAGCGCCTGTGATTGCCCGCGGCGTTCCGTATGATGAGGCTTGCGCCCGTGCGGTAGAGCTTTTGAAACGTGTTTCGCTCCCGGCTGGGGCGATGGACAAGTTCCCGCATGAATTTTCGGGCGGTCAGCGCCAGCGCTTGTGCATTGCGCGCAGCTTGATGGTGCGTCCGAAGGTGTTACTCTGTGATGAAGTGACGAGTGCTTTGGACGTGTCCGTGCAGGCGCAGATTTTGCATCTGCTCGACGATTTGCGTAATGAACTCGGGCTCAGCATCCTCTTTATCAGCCACGATATGCAGGTGGTCCATGCTTTGAGCGACGAAGTCCTGGTCATGTACTTTGGGCATGCCGTAGAGCATGGCCCTGCCGATGTTGTCCTCACGAATCCGCAAAACGACTACACGAAAAAATTGCTTGCAAGCGTCCCGACTATTAGACGGGAATAAAAAAGGCGGGCTCGAGGCCCGCGATTCTTTACTTCACTCTTGCGATATTCTCGAGTGCGTCTTGCATGTACTTGGCGTAGAGCTTCGAGAGCGCTTCGGCTGCAGAATGTGCGTCGCGCTTGCTCATGCTCTGGCGTTCGTCGTAGCGCTTTTCCCACAGCGGCGCATCTTCACCGACCTTGCGGAACGTGAGCTGCACAGCGAGGTGAGCTTCTTGCGAGCTGCCTTCGTCAATTTCTTCAATTGCATCGACATTGCCGAGCAATTCAAAGTCCGGCTTGCCCATCGGCTTCAGGTCCACAGACTTGAACATGTTGCTCTTGATCAGGTATTCGCCTGCAACCTGCGTGAGCATTTGTTCTGGGCGAGTTGCCCAGAGGTCCAGATCGTAGAACATAAAGTCGTACGGAGATTCACGATAGACAATGTTCGTGCGCTGGTAGGCCGGGTCAATCGTAAATTTCTTGACGTGTATGCGGGCATCGCTAGTAGCACCTGCGACCGAGATGGACTCTGCCGAAACAGTGTAATAGCGGGAAGGTTCGGTCGAACCGCCGAGGCAACCCGTGAGCGTGAAAACAGAAAGGAGTGCGGCGACTGCCAACAAACGATTTGCTTTAAACATCTTGGTTTCTCCTTTTTAGCGACCGTTCTTGCCTTCGGAACGGATAAGTACAGACGGGTTGTTCTTGATTTTCTGTGAAAATTCTTCGAGGTTTTCAAGAATCGTGTTGAGTTCATCCATGGCGTTTCCGACCTGGTCTTCGTTCTTGTAAACGATGGCGTCCACGCGCTGGGCGAGCTTGTTCATCGATTCGGCGGTCTGCATCAAGTTCTCGTTCAAGCCCTTGGTGTCGATCGCTTCGAGCTTTTCCTTGAGCACTGTAAGATTTTGTTCGGTCTTGGCGGCGAGCTTTGCTTCTTCGATTTCTGCAAGAATCTTCTGCAGCGAAGCGGCGGATTTGCTCATGTTGTTGAGCGGCTTTCCGAGATTGGCCGTTATGTAGCTCAAGTTTGCGGTCGTCTTTTCGAGATTCTGGAGTGTGCGAGAAATGCTTTCGGCGTTTTCTGGATTCAGCACACGGACGAGCCCGTCTACAATCGGATTGACTTTGCCAAAGAGGTCGCCCATCTGGCCTGTAATCTGGTCGAACATCGAGGCCGCTGCCGGGACGAGACCTCCTTCAGGAACGTTCGGTTCATTGAAACTTCCGCCAGAGAGGATCACCTGCTTTTCGCCGGTGAGGTTCATGCCTGCGGTAAGTCCTGCACGAGTGCCAATCTTGATTGGTGTTCCTTGCGTTACCTTGAACGCAACGACGACCTGGTTCAAGTCCTGTTCGTTGATTGTGATGCTTGTGACGCTACCGACGGAGATTCCGTTCAACTTCACCTTGGCATCGACAAAAAGTCCGTTCACGTCCGTGTCGAAAATGGTGTAGTAGTTGTCAAATTGCTCGCTCAGGTAACGCTTGAGCACGTAACCCAGGAACACGCAAATTAGCACTCCGCAAAAGAGCATAAATGCGCCAAGTTTTATTCTTTCGGATCGGGTGGTTTCCATTATTTCTCCAACTCAATCAATAAAGTCAAAGTGGTAAAAGTCTTCGGCATTGTATTCTTTGGGGCACTGCCTATTGAAGAAATGCCTGAGGATGGGATCGTCAGATTCCATGCCTTCTTTCAAAGTCGCATCTTTCAGGACGTAGCCGTCCTTGAGGTACACAAAGCGGTCGCAGACAATCTTGATGCTCTCGAGTTCGTGGCTCACAATCACCATCGATACACCGAGCGTGTCGCGCAGTTCGAGGAGCAGTTCGTCGAGCGAACGGGCGGTCACCGGGTCAAGGCCTGTGGACGGTTCATCGCAGAATAGAAGTTCTGGCTTGAGCGCAATCGCGCGAGCAAGAGCTGCACGCTTTTTCATACCGCCAGAAATCTCGCCGGGGAACTTGTGGAACGCGTGCAGTAGATGAACCTTTTCGAGGCGATCTGCGACAATTGCTTCCATCTGGCTCTTGGGCATGTAGGGCATGCTGCGCTTGAGCGGGAGCATCGCGTTTTCGGCGACGGTCAAGTCTGCTAGCAAAGCGCCACTCTGGAAGAGCACTCCGGTGCGCATGCGCGTTTCGCTGTCGAGGCCTTCCTTGGGGCCGAACGACTTTCCGAAGTACGTAATTGTACCTTCGTCGGACTTGATGAATTTGAGTACGTTGTTTAAAAGCGTCGACTTACCGCAACCGGAGCTGCCGAGCACCATGCGGATTTCGCCCTTCTTGACACCGAACGAAATATCCTTGAGGATAGTCTCGTTGCCGTAGCTCGCTTTCAAGTGGTCAACTTTTAGAATTTCGTCCATATTGACCTCTAGTAGAAAATGAAGGCGAAAAGGGTATCCGAAATCACGATCGTGCAAATAGCCGCAACGACGCTGGACGTGGTCGCCTTACCGACCGCTTCTGCACCGCCGTGGGCGTTGAGACCCTTGTTGCAGGCAATCAGCGTTACAATCCAGCCAAATACAAGCGCCTTGATAGTGCTCTTGAGGAACGTCATCGGGTCGATGCCGTCGCGAAGCCCCATCATGTAGTTCGAGAAAGAAATATCGCAGAAGAAATACGCAATGAGGAACCCGGCGAAGCTGCCGACGATGGATGCGCTAAACGAGAGGATTGGCGTCGTGATGCTTAACGCGATAAAACGCGGGACCACGAGGTACTGCACCGGCGGAATAGCCATGGACTTCAAAGCCTTGACTTCTTCGCAGACGCTCATGTTTGCAATTTCTGCTGCCATGGCGCTACCGGAACGCCCGGCCAAAATAATCGTTGTGAGGAGCGGGCCAATTTCTGCAAAAATGAGGAACCCAAGCCCTGAAGCGAGGTAAGAGCCGCCGCCGACCGCATTCAGCATCACGGAACTCTGGAGAGCCATCGTAAGGCAGATAAGGCCCACGAACAAGAAGCAAATGCCCATGGCTTCACTGCCCGACTTGAACATCTGCTTGGTGATACCGCCAAAGTGGATTTTACCCTTGTCGAACGGTCCGACGATGGTCCAGTAAATCGCCGTAAAGAGCAAGACGAGGACTTCGAAGACTTCTTTGAGGAGCGAAAAACCGGCGCCACCCATCATTTCGAGGATGTTGTTGGTCTCGCGCTGCGGCTTCTCGGGCGGAACCATCTTGCGGAGGTTCTGCAAATGCTGCTTGATTTCGGGCGGAAAATGCTCAAGAACGAGCTTGTTGCCTGTCTTTTCGGAAAGTTCCGCTAAAAGTGCAAAAAAGGCATCGGCGCTATAGTCCATCGAGGCAAGGCTTGATCCGTCCAGATGAAGCTCCCCTTTGGTGAGGGCGCTCTTGCAACTCGAAAGCAGCTTTTTGCTGTTCGCGGCAGTGAGAGCGCTAGGCAAAACTATCGATGTCATTTCCATTGGGCGACAATTTAGAAAATTTTGGAACATGGCTGTGCTAAATTACCCCGTTTTTCTTTTCCGAATGCCGAAATTTGGGCGAAAAATGCAAAAAGCGGGGATGAAAGGTTTAATTTAACTATATATGTTGTATGCTAAAAGAAAAAATGATGGAAAATGAGAAGGCGAATAAGCCCGGCTCTTTTCGAAAAAAGTTTGAATATGTAACTCAGGTTTGCGTAATCTTATTTACGGGGGTGTGCCTATTTTTGTTGTTCATATGTTGGCCTAAGCAGTCGCCTTCTCAAGAGCCGACTCCCATATTGTCGAAAAATACTGATGGCAAATCGGTTCCCTGCGAAGTAGAAGGAAAGAAAATTTTCCACTATCTAAAAGGCAATGAAACTGAACGTTTGTATGAATTTCATTATCATTTGGCGAGTGTAAAAGATGAAGTCGGCCTCCTGTACGAAGATGAAAAAGGGCTACATCCGTTAGTGACTATTACGACTCCCTTTCTAGAATTTCCTTGGTTTAAATTTTTCATATTAGAAAAACAGAATGAATACGTTGTTTTCTATTATAGTGAAAGTGGCAAAGTTACACATGATATGAAAATAGAAGAGCAACCTTTTTCGAAAAAGGTTACTGTTAAAGGTTTGATTGTTTCCCCGATAAATAAAAAGTATTTGGAACGTGCAAATTGTTTTATGGGGGATTACTAATTATGCAGTCTAAAGTTGTTCCTTTGTTGTGCGCTTTATCCTTGTGCTTTGGGGCATTTGTTGAATCTCAGCTCATTTCGTTGGACCTCTCTTTGAACAATTATGGTTTAAAGTTGATAGTGAGCTGTGTTACTTTGCCTCTTATTTGCCTAGCTGCGATTTCGCTTTTCTTGGATTCGATAAATGTTCGCGTTCGTTTTTTAGCAAAAGGCCTGTGGCTATTTCTTGTTTGGATTATTGCTGCTGTGAATTTAATTGGGCTTTTTGTGCCGTCTGGAAATGGGCAAAGTCAAAAGCAGACCTCAATTGCAAATGCCGATTCGACAACGAGTCAACTGGTCGGCTGTTGGGATAACGACATGGATGTGCTCCTTGAAATATATGAGAGTCAATGGGCTCGTGATTCTGGAAAAACGTTATCTGATAGAGAAGACTTTTATAGTAGTCTTTCCCGATATGACTCAAATTGCCTTTTAGATTCACTTTTGAAGATAGATGATTATCTTGGGTTTGTTGATGTTCAGTTATTATTTCAAACACCAGACAGTATTTTGAATTATCCTAAGGAAAAAGTAAAAAAAGATAGAGTATTAAATCTTTCTAAAGAAGCGGTTGAAAATGTGAAAAAGTCGCCCGATTCCTGTGCACGTGAATTGTGGATGCTTGCGCTGAGTGAACGCGGAATTTTAGAATACGAGTTCAAAAATGAGTGCCGTATAAAAAAGTTTGAATCCGTAAAGCCAACAGCGGAACAACTGAATTCATATTGGATCTTTGAACATGACTTCGGTCCGAGCGCCGAATTTGATACGACTAATAGCTTTGTTTTGAAAAAAAGACAACTGAGGAAATTTTCTAAAGTAGAAGGAAATTGCACAGGTCGAATTGCTGGTTCAAATGATAAAGGCGTAGTTGTTGAACTTACGATTAAATTGAATGATGAAAATCGCGAATGTTGGCTTGGGAATAAAACGTTCCCTTATTACATATCATCTAATGAAAAACTTCATTTTAAAATGACGCCTCCTTCAAGGAGTATTGCGCCTGTTACGGGAAAATTCATTAGGTATGATCGGGCGCATGAACAAGTAAAACCGTTGCTTGCGAGCGATTCTATTTTCTTGCCATGGAAAGGCCTCAAAAGAGATTCCTCGTCAGAGGATGCAGAAAGAGAACGAACTTTCTATCGCGAGTTGGGCAATCGTTATCCTCATGTTGTTTCTTTTGACCCTTTTACGGAAATTTCAAAAGGACAATCGATGATAATTGATATTCCGTGCCTTGATGAAAAGAACGCTAAAACGTATGGATCCAATTTTTATGTCGTCCAGCCTCTATTCCCCATTCTCCGTTGCGAAATAGCCCCTGCGGATAAAGATTATTTTGGGGAATGATAAAATTTCTATTTTTACATTCATGGCAGATTTCCGCAGAAATAACCGCTTTAAGGGCAATGGTAGCTCGTTTAAAGGCACGCGCTTGAACCACAATAACGACCGTCGTGACGGTCGTCGCGAACTTGGCCGTCAGCAAGGTGGCGAATGCTTTACGCTCCGCATCGAAAAAATGGTGCAGGGGGGCGAGGGCATGGCTCGCTTGGAAGATGGTCGCGTGTGTTTTGTGGCGGGAGCGCTGCCGGGTGAACTTTGCAAGGTTCGCTTGACGTTCCAGAAAAAGGATTTTACCAAGGGCCGCGTTGTTGAAGTTTTGGAAGCAAGCCCCGATCGCGTAAAGCCGCTTTGCCCGCTGTACGGCAAGTGTGGCGGTTGCAGCTTGCAACATCTTGCCTCTGAAAAGCAAGCGGAATATCTCGAAAAAGTCGAACGCGAAAATTTCAAGCGCCTCGCTCATGCGGAACTGCCTGAAGATTTTGTTATCCACACAGGGAATGCGTGGGGCTACAGAAACCGCGCTCGTGTCGTGTTTCGCGGCAATTCCGGTTATGGTGCTGCAAAACGAGCGGCCTTTGGTTTCCGTGGTGAAGAAAGCAATAACATCGTCCCGTTTGAAAAATGCCCTGTGCTCACGGATGGCTTGAATGAATTCTTGCGTGGGCCTGCCGCGACGCTTCTCGCGGATAATTGCCATTCGGGCGGTCGCCGCGATGTCGATGTGAACATTTTCGATAACGGTGCTGGCGAAATCTCGTTCTATTACCCGGGAATGCACAAGTCCGACTTTGACGCACATGCCATAAGCCATGTCGAAATTGCAGGCCGCAAAATCGAAGCGGATGCTTCTGTATTTTTCCAGAGCAACTTGGGGCTTTTGCCGGAACTTGTCGAATCCGTCCGTAAGGCTGTGGATGAAGGCTTGGCGAGTGGCAAGTCTTCTGACGCTTGGCTGATTGACTTGTTCAGCGGCGTTGGTTTCTTTGCCTGTATTTTGCAGGACAAGTTCAGAAAGATTACGACTGTCGAACGTGAAGAAGGCTGCCTTAAACATGCGAAAGTTAATTTGTCTGTCCCTGCGGCGTTCCCCGAAGATTCTGCGGCATCTCGGGATTGCGTGGCTTCTCGCACCTCGGAAATTGAAAACGTCTCGGCCCCTGCCGAAGATTGGCTCGTCGAAAACGTCGTTGATGTCCCCGCCACCCTCATCGTTGACCCTCCGCGAACAGGCCTCCCCAAAGAAGCTTTGACTGCCATCGTGAAAAGCTCTGTCAACCGCCTGATTTACGTTTCTTGCGACCCGGTGACGCTTGCACGCGACTTTGCCAAGTTCTCCGAGGCCGGATTTGCCCTTTCTCACGCCGAAGGCTTTGCTTTTTACCCTCAAACGCCCCATCTTGAGATGATGTTTGTACTTGACAGATAGTTTTTTGCTATTTTGGAAAGTGCTGTTGGGCAAAAAAGAGAGGGATACAATGAACAAAAAACAGAAAGTCGTTATGCTTGCAACTTTAGCCTTGGGTGGGCTTTTTGCAGGTTGCTCAAAATCTGAACCCATTATCGCCTGTGGCCGTGAATGGAATCCGGCTGTGGGTTATGTAGCCGATACGGGTAGCGTATTCAGGATGGCTGATGAACTCATCATCCAGTTGCGTTATGGAACGGGTTTTGATTTTAATACTTTGAAATTTGCCTTTTACGAAGGAACGCTCGCTAGTAAGGGCGAAAAACTTTGGGAACACGATTTCCATGTTTCTAATAAAATGGAAGCATTTACGCTTGAAGCCCGCTCGCGTCGCGGTGGCTATGCAACCGCCCGTGAAATGACGAAGCTCAAGGCGCCGGGAACTGTTGTTGTCGAAGTCTCCTCCGAAAAGGGTGTGATTGCTTCGAAACAGTTGTCTATTGTCAATCAATAATTGGTTATCTTGATGAATAAAATAAAATTCTTGAGTGGAATGTTTGCTGCTGCAATGCTCACCGCTTGTGGCGAATCTGAAGTATCTGTTGACTATAAATTAAACGCTCCTGTTACGCTTGAAATGTACACCGAAAGCTATTATGCGACGTTGGACTTGAAGGGCGAAGAAAAGATGGGGACGATTACAGCGACGTATGCCGATTTGAACTACTCTTCAAAAGGCGATACGACGTTTGTCAAGCGCAATTACGTGATTGACAAGTCTCGCGGATACCTCAAGAATTTTATGCCGACGGAACTCGCCTGGCGCATCAAGGAAGTGAGCCTTGCCGCCGTGGACCGCAATGTGACGAGCCTTACCGGCATTGATGATGGCTATGACACGTTGCTTGCCCATGTCCCGATGCCGAGCCGCTGGCGCGAACAGCTTTTGAATCCTGAATTCAAGCCGCATCTCAAGCGCTTGGAAAAGCACCGCTGGGAAATGGACCACTTGCTCAAGGGCGTTGTGCCGGTCAAGGGCAATGTGACAGAGCTCCTCAAACAGCAGGGGCGCTTGAACTTTGCGCTTATCAAGGTGGACTCCGTGGTGACGAAGGGCTTTACGAATCGCGACCACCGCAAGTGTTTGGACTACGTCGTCTACTTGCAAGAAACGGAAAGCTTCCCGTATTTCATCTGGGAACAGCACGTGGGCAGCAAGATTGTGCCGGACAAGTTTAAGGCTTACACCGCAGGCCTCAAGGGCGAATACCGCACCGAGTTCGAAGTCATGATTGAACCGGAAACGGGTCTCCCGTGCCAGGAACGTGAAGTCAAGGTCGGAACGCACACGATGATCCACCCCGAAACAAAGGATACTGTCACGTTCACGAGCCACATCTCGTACGAAAGACTTTACAATACCAAGCGTGACATCCCCGACGCCGCCGAGCAATAACTAAGTTCTGCCAACTAATTTTTGTACTTTGAAAAGCATGCGAATTTTACCATTCTTCCTTCTCCCTGTCGCGATGAACTTCATCGGTTGCGCGACGCATGTTTCGTCGCAGCAGACCATGACTGATGACCGTAATCTCGTTTACGAGGACACGTACAAGGCGTACCGCGAGGCCGAAGAAAAGTATTTGAACTTGCTGTTCAATATTGAACGCATGCCCGAGGAAGAAGAACTTTGGGTGATGAAGCGCGAACGCATGCTTGAACTCATGCAACTCAAGGAGCTTATGCTGAACGCCCGCTTGGAACTTGATGGCGCTATCCAGGAATGGGAACGCCACTTGCTGGATGTTCAGGCCGAGGTGAAATCTCGTGACATCAAGAAACTCAATCCGAATTTCAAAGGCCGCGATGCGGAGCGCACCAGCCCCGGACAACTCCTCCCCGGCGAATCCAAAAATCCAAGCTTCAACTACTAAACATTAAACAAAAAAGCGGCCTTCGCCGCTTTTTTTATTGCCAGCTGTTCGCAAAACCCATCCCAATGGAAAACTTGATTCTCGTGGGGCAGATATCCCTGTGCAATAGAGGCAATTCAATCGGAGTCAACTTCCGCCCGCCACGCAAATCCTTGTCCTCGCCAATGCGGCTCAGACCGCGAGCAAACGTGAGCGAAATATCGAACGGAATATTTCCCCAAATCTTGTTGCTCATGCGGAAACTCAAACCCACGGAACGGTCCCAGAATTCATGTTTGGTGAGCTTGTCTGTGAAGAAGTCTCCGTTCCATGCGGCTCCAATTAGAGCAAACAAGTCAACGTACAAACTGCGTGTCGAGAAAATCCAGAGGTCGTGTCTCCAGTCATCGTAAATCGGGTAGAGATAGTGGAGCTCCGCCATTGCCGTCTTTGTACCCGAGAGCGTGTAGTCTTCGTTGCTGCGTAAGTACGGGTAACCATCGAGGAATACTGGCGTGTAATAGTACGAATCCAGCGTATCGCTCACGTCATCGGTGCTCCAATGGAGGTAACTCGTGATTTTTCCGCCAGCAGCAAGTCGTGCGTGGAGGAGAGGCGTCTGCACGCTTCCGTAAAGGTTCAAACCGAACTGGTGGAGTGCAAAGTTTCTGTAATGAGATTCAATTTTGCCGTTTTCGGTGACGTAAAGTGATCCGGGGCGGCTAAGGTCGCTGTTGGCGTACTGGTAATAGGCAAAGAGACCGTTTCCTTGTCCGGAAATTCCCGAACCACCTTCGCCTTCGTTGTCGCCGTAAAGACCAAAACCAATTGTAGCGCTAAATCGTTTTTGGTACGTCCATTCGATTCTTTCATCGTAGAAGTTGACGTTTGCCCAATCGTAGCTGATGGCCGCTTGCAATGTATCAATGCTCTTGAAAATGCTGTAGCCAGCGGTACCCGTAATGGCTTGCATGGCGTAGGAATAGCGGCTGGAGCCGACACTGTCTGCTACGTTTGACCCCACGCCTTCGTAACGCATGGTTTCTTCGTTTGTGTAGTTCGCATAACTGTACGAAAGCCCAAGGTCAATAGGCGTGCTGCGGTTATCCCATGCAATAAAGAATTCCTTTTCTATTTCGGGATTGAGACCGTCTGTGTTGATGTAGTCAAAGCCTTTGCCGAGTTCCAGCATCAGTCCTAGCTGTACCGTGTTTTTCTTGAGAGCGTCACTGATGACGACAGCAAGGCCAAGCTTAGCCTTGACTTCGCCTTCGCCAAAGACGGTCATGCTCGGGGCGTTTTCGGAGATGCTGAAAATCGGGACGAACAGCGGAATGTTCGGAATCGGCTTGTAGTTTCGTTCGGCGCCTGCAAATTCGCGGTCAATGAGTTCAAGCTCTTTGTGCTGCTTTTGCGGGAGCGTTCCATGCAAGATGATTTCGCGTTGTGTCGAATCAATGATGGCTACTTTGATTGTATCGCGGTGCTCCACCTGGATCACGTCCTTGTGCAAAACGACTTGTGTGCATTTGGCGGAATCGGCGGTGTTCGCGTCTGCAACATTAACTGCGGCCGCGGTCTTCGTTGAATCAACGGACTTTGTTGTGTCGGCACATGCGACCTGGATTGTGTCTGCCTTTTGCAAAACGCTATCGCGTACAGTCACGACAACACTGTCGCGGAATATGGGTTCTGCTTCTTTACTGTAAGGCAACTTGTAAAGCGAGAAACCGTCCTTGTCATATTGCGTAAAGAATATCGTATCGCCAGCGAGAGTCGGCGTGAATGCGCCACCGACTACGTTTGTGAGGGCGCGTTCCTTGCCGGTGTTCAGGTCCTTTTCAATCAAGTTGAAAATGTTGTTGCGGTTGCTTGCGAAAATAATCTTGTCGTTGTCAATCCAGTTGACATCGCGTTCGTCATAGCCTGCGGTGCTTACGATTTTGAAGTTTGCACCGTTTGTGTCCACAACGGCAATCCCGCGTTGCGTATCGTCAAAGAAACTAAATGCGATTCGCTTTCCGTCAGGGCTGAACTTCGGGCTGTAAATATTATAGTAGAGCAGCGAAGAATCGGGCTTGAAAATATCAATCGGATCTTCAGCAGAAATTTTTTTCAAGTCGCTCGAGAATGGAACCTTGCTCAATACAAATCGCGTGCTGAACGGCTCGCGGCGCACGAACACGATTGAAGTACCCTGCTTGTTGAACGACGGATAGACTGCATCGGTGAGGTAGGTGAGTGTAGCTTCGTTCTTGCTTGTATCGCTCACGGCAACGTCAAAGTGGGCATGGCCATCCTTGTCGCGATTCTGGTAGCTGATGTAGGTGAGGAATGGGCCATGTACGCTATCGTTGTAAACGTCAATGCCCTTGTCGAACCAGGGCTTTTTCGCCCTAAATCCGGATTTTGCAAAATCACCAATGTTGATGAGACTGTCGGTGGGTTCTGTTTCAATTGCGATATCGCCAATCTCTACACCATCGACAACATTACTTGAATCGGCGGCACTTGTGGAGTCTTCTTTCGTCTCTCGTCTCTCGTCTTTCGTCTTTAAAGTATCCGAAAGCGGAATCTTGAAAACAGCTCCGTCAAACCATGGACCGCCAAAGTTTGAAATACCGTAAAGGTTGTTGCCGCTCACGACAGGGAAGTCCTGCCAGAAGGCGTCCTTCGTCATCTTGATACCTTCGACAAGCGTGCCGAGAGAATCTTTTTGTGCCTGATAATACTCGGTAATTTCTTTTTTCCAGTTGTCGTAAAGTTGCTGTTCGGAGATGCCTAAAACTTTCTTGATAGCACCGTTAAGCGTGGCGCGGTAGGGCTTTCCGAGTTCATGCCAAATTTTAGGGACGGCGTCTTCACCGTAATGCTTGGCGATGTAGAGTACGAGAGAAAATCCCTGTGTGTAGGGGCCGAGTTCTGCAAACAGCGAATTGTCTGAGAATTCGTGCATGTAGGGGAGTGTCATGAGGCTGTCGTTCAAGGCTGCAGTGCGGAGGAGCATGTCGCGATGCGTGTCCCAGGCGTCAAAACCCATGCGTGAAGATTCGTATTGCGCAGTACCTTCGGCAAACCAAAGCGGCTGCAACGTGAACGGAATCATTGTGAGGAAGTCGCTTCTCGTGCGTTCATTATAGTAGTCCGTGTAGCTGAACTGGAAGCCGTAAAGGTTCGGGACAATTTTAGCCCCGCTCTCAATGCTCACGAGATGGCTAAATTCATGCGTCACCACATCCGAAATCCAGCCGTGGCTGCTGCGAATTTTGAAATCCCAGTTGGTGAGCCAGAGGTTCAGTGCATTTTCGCTCGGGATGGCGCTGCCGTTGCTGTAAAGGGCATTGTTCAAGACCGCATTGATGCGTGGGAGCGGCTTGTTGTAGCGGCTCGTGACGGAATCGTAAACGGCTTCGGCGTAAGCGGAAACTTTAGCGGCGTGGGTTGAATATTCAACAGGGTAGATGAACTGGAAATGTTCCGTGCCTGCGGTTTTCCACTTGATATCGCTCTGGTTGCCGTAAAAGCCGGCGGCGCTTGCTGTTCCCGCTAAAAATGCGGTACAGACTGCAAAAATGCTCTTAATCTTAATCTTCATGGTAGTAATTTAGAATTTTGAGCGTGGGCGGGAAAACAAAAACATACAGAAAAACCGCATGATTGCTCATGCGGTTGCTTTGGAGGAGATGAGGATTATTTTTACACTCATAAAAATACGTAATAAGCTTGGCATAAAATGTTTATAAAGCTGGGTTTTGTAATGTATCTGTGTCAACTGTATCCATTGCGCCATTCCTGTTACTTCCTACTTCTAACTTCCAACTTCCTACCGTCTACTTCCTACTAAAAAAGCCACGCATTTCTGCGTGACCTTTTTTTGAGGGGGTTTTAAGGAGAGACTTATTTGCTACCGACGCCGAGTGCCTTGTCGAGGCCTTCAATCAACTTGCCGTTTTCGATCACGGAGAAGTTGCCGGTGTAGCCCCAGTGCGTCCAAGGAATCTGGAGGGTATCGCAGATTTCGCGCATGGCCGTGAGGTAGTTGAGGCGGGATTCAGCGGTAGAGCGGAGGTTCAATGCGCCGAATTCGTTGATGATCACCGGTACGTTGTTGGTGGCGGCCCACTTCTTGGCCTTGAGAATCTGTTCCAAGATGGCTTCCTTGCTGCCGGTCTTGTAGTAGTTCTTGATGTTGGTTTTCACGTAGGACTTTGTGCTCTTGTTGACACCGAAGTCGCCAGAAACCGTAGACCACTTTGCCGGATCGTAGGGGAACGGAATATCGTGGATGGTGGCGTAGTCCGTCCAGGAACCGCCCTGATGCGTGAAGGCGAACGGTTCGTAGGTGTGGATCACGTAGATGATGTTGTCATCGGTGAACGGAGTGCGCTTGGCGAGGAGCGTGATGGAGTACCACTGGGCATCACCGAAGAGGATGGTGTGCTTGGTATCAACCGTGCGGATGGCGTCAATCATGGCCTGGGCTGCGGTGGTCCATGTTGCTGCAGTGACCTTACCATCGCTCATGTCCGGTTCGTTCAAGAGTTCGAAGAACAAGTCTTCGCGGGGGCTTTCGGCGTAGTGGGCTGCAACATGCTTCCACGTTTCTGCCATCATCTTGATGTAGTTGGGGTCCTTAGCGCTGGTGGTGTTGTAGCTGTTGTCATATTCATGGTAGTCAATCACGAAAGACATGTTGTACTTGGCGGTCCATTCTACGAAGGAGTCGAGAACCAGGAACAAGGTGTCGTCATCGAACTTGAGTTCTGTGTCGGTGCCTGCGATGAATGCGTCACGGTTTGTGGCATAGAGGTCAAGGTCAATCGGCAAGCGGAGGCTCTTGAATCCGTTGTCGGCAAGAATCTTGACGTCGCTTTCGCCCAATTCAAAGGACTTGAACTTGCCATCTGCGTTTTCGAGCCAGTTGGTAAAGTTGACACCCTTGTTGAGGTACTTCATGGCCTTTTCCTGCAACGGGTTCGTCACAGTGATTTCAGCTTCGGTAAATTCAACGACCGGAATGACCGGGTCCTTGATTTCCATATCCGGCTGGTCCTTTTCAACTTCGGAAGAATCCTGCAGGTAGATGTTGTCGATGAAGAGGGAGTCGGTCACGAGCTTGCTCTTGTTTCCCTTGGCCTGGAAGCTGATTGCCATGATGTGCTTGGCGTCGAACGGAATTTCCTTGCCCCAGCCACCTTGAACGAGGTCCTTGAAGCGGACGACAGCCTGCTTCCATGTGCGGGATGCCGGGAACTTGGCGAGATGCACGTCGTAGTCTTCGACGTCGGTGATTTCGATATGTACTTCGTGTGCGCCGCCCTTGTACCAGTAGGTAAGGCCGCCGAAATGTCCGTTGGCTTCGTCCGGTGCGACCTGCACGCCCCAGCCTACGTACGGATCGTATTCGTAATCGCCTCTATCAAGCGTGTAGTTGACTTGCAAGGCGTAGTTGGAACCGTTGTTGACGCGGCCCGGGATGATGTTTTCTTCTTCGTTTAGCGGAGTCGTGATGATGGATGCACCACCGTTGTCGTTATCGTTGTAGGTGTACCAGTAATCACCGATTTTGCTCAAGTTATCGCCATCTTCAAAGTCATCGACCAAAGTGCCGAGACCTTCCGGCATGGTAATAGGACCTTCTGCAGGGAGCGTAGACGGGTCGACCACTGCGGCAGAGCTGGAGGTCGGGTCAATGACAGCGTCGCTAGAGGTCGGGCTCATGTCGCTGCTAGAAACCGGAACCTGATTTTCGGCACCCGGAACCGGATTGTTGGCGAACAGTGCCTGGGTATTTTCATCGCCACAGGCGGTAAGTGCCATCACGGTTGCGATACCGAGAACGCTCATTTTGGGATAGAAATTCTTGAGTTGCATAAAACCCTCTTAAGGTGATTTTTTCTTTTTTACCAAAGATATATTTGGGGGTCGGTTTTATGCTATGTAAAATGATATATCGGAATAAAAAGTGTAATAAGTGTTTTGGTCTAAAAGTCCACTTTCTGTACGAAAAACGTTAAAAAATATTTTATTTAACTGACGCAAAGCGTTTGACAAACGTTATTCTTTTTATCTTTGGTTTTGGATGCGCTATTTTTCGGAAATTTACCACGAATCAACCCAGTACATTCCCCATGGAAGCGGGGATCCCGTCATTATGCACTGGGAAAAGCAAGCGTATGCCGATAAGCGTTATGAGGGGTGCAATCGCTATCCTCTGACGGCCGCATTCATGCCGCTTTTGGCACCGATTTCGGCGGATTATCTGAATCCGGTTTGCGTCTATGCCGTGGTGCATGGGGGAGAGGTTCCCGATGGCGTTTACTACGTGGACCGTGCAGAATCGAAGCTTGTCAAGATTGGCGGTGTCGATGTCCGCAAGGCGATTCTTGCATCGTTTCCGGAACAGGAATTTATAACCGAAGCGCAGACGATTTTCATTTACACGGGGCTCCTGGAACGTGCTGTTTGGCGGTTCCGCGAGGCGGCATATCGTCAGGTGCAAATGGACGTGGGCTCTGCTTGTGCCAATACGATTCTTTTGGCAAAGTCGCGTGGGCAAAAAGTCTTTGCGCTTGGCGGGTTTGTCGATGATTCTATTGCGGTTGCGCTCAAGCTCGGGGCTACTGAAATGCCGATGGCGGCAATTGCTGTTTTCCCGGAAAAGAGCATGGTCGCGTTCAATTCCGTCGATGATGGCGTTGGTGAACTCGCGTATTCGAACCATGCGGAGATGGGCGCTTATGCGGGCGAAGATGAATGCCGTATGGAAATTTCGCGATATCCGTCGCGATTCATGTTGCAAAATCGTCTAGAAAACATTGACAACTTGAACCTTTGCATGAAGGTGCGCCGTTTGAATGTGCAGGCGCTCCCGGGCGATGAATTTCCGCTGACGCCGTCGAAGTTTACGAATGAGTATTATTTGCGTGAACTGTGGTATTTGCGCACTGATAAAAAAGTCGCTGCGCCTTTTGTTCACGGAACGCTAGACTTGGATGATTTCTCGTCGATGTTGCGCTGGCTGGAACTCGCTCAGTTGAACGCTTTTGGCGCGGGGCTAATAAAAATTTGGGTGGTGGTTTTTGATGTGATGTTTGTGTATGCGGGCGTGTACCGCTACATCCCTGTTCGCAAGTCCATCTATATGCAAAGCGGTTCTGCCAATCCGAAAAAGTTTAACAAGTGCTTTGCCGTTCCTGAACAAGTTCAAAATTCCATGTTCGCTGTGGTGCTTACTTCGAATTTGAATGAATCTTGCCAGGTGCTTGGGAACCGCGGCTACCGCTATATGAATTTGAATGCGGGCGTGCTCGCCGAATCGCTTTACGTCTCCGCGCGCTTGCTCAACAAGACCGCCCGCGAAGAACATTTCTTCTACCACGACGAGCTCAAAAAACTTCTTGAAATTCCTGAAACCGAAAGCATCATCTCGACCGTGCTCATCGGAAAAAGTCCCGCGAGATAGCGGATTTTGAAACGCCCGCGCATTGTCACCCCGGCCTTAGTGCCGGGGGCGGTATTCTTGTTTTTAAGCGAATATATTGAGCATCACTGGTGTCACGAATACGGTCATCACGCCTGCGACGCCAATGGACAAACTGCTCATCGCACCCTGAACTTCTCCAATTTCCATCGCCTTTGTCGTTCCAAGTGCGTGGCTCGCTGTTCCAATGGCAACGCCTTGCGCAACCGGATTCCCGATGCGGAAAAATCTGCAAACGAGCGGTGCTGTCACGGCGCCTGTAATTCCCGTAATGACTATTGCCACAATCGTGATAGACGGAATACCGCCAATTTGCTCGGATACCACAGAACCCATCGGAATAGTGATGGACTTCGGAATGAGCGAAAGCATTAGCGTCTTGCTGATGTTGAAAATCTTGGCGCAAGCGATTATGCAGGCGATGCTTGTGATGCAACCCACGAGAATTCCCGCTAAAATCGGGAGCCAATTGTTTTTGAGAGCCTGAATGTGTCTGTACAAAGGAACGGCTAGCAGAACTGTTACAGGTCCGAGAAAGAACGAAATGTAATCGCCGCCTACTTTGTATGTTTCGTACTTGATGCCTGTGACGGTCAAAAATCCGATGATGAGAATGGTGGCGATGAGAATTGGGTTCAAAAGCGGGTTACGCCATTTGTTGCGGATGGTGACGCCAAGCTCAAAAGTGATGATTGTAAGAATAATTCCAAACATAGCGCGTTAAAGTCAATTTTTGTTTTTGTTCTTTTTGCTTAAAAGTTGAACGGTCCAGCCGGTTGTTACCATGGTTATAATCGTAATCACGATGCAGAGGAACAGCAATAGTGGCCATTGACTTTTAACGTCATCGCCGACGAGCATAAGGCCGATTGCAGGGGGCAAGAAGAAGAACGAAAGGCGTTTCAAGAAGAAATCGCTCACTTCGCGAATCTGGTCAAGTTTCACGATTTTTAGGCAAAGTAACAAGAGCAGGATGAGCATTCCGAGAATGTTGCCGGGGACGGGAATGCCCGTGTAATCATGAATGAGGTCGCCTGCGTAGCAAATCCCCAAAATCAGGGCTAGTTGTAAAAATACTCGCATGCGCCCAAAGATAGAAAACGCCTTCACGTTTGCAATAGCTATATTATGCGGTATGAAAATTGTATTTATGGGAACGCCCGCGTTTGCGGCTCAATTCTTGGAGCACCTCGTTGCTTCCGATAACGAAGTTTTAGCTGTTGTCACACAGCCCGATCGCCCGGCAGGCCGTGGCCGCGTGCTTACGCCTCCGCCTGTGAAAGAGGCTGCGCTCAAGCACAATTTGCCGGTCTTGCAGCCGACGGACTTGAAGTCTCCTGAATTCGAAGCAGACCTCCGCAAGTACGATGCCGACCTCTATGTCGTCGTGGCGTATTCCATCTTGCCCAAGAACATTTTGGGCATCACAAAGTTTGGTGCCGTGAACGTTCACGGCAGTTTGCTCCCGAAGTACCGCGGTGCCGCTCCGGTGCAGCGTGCCATTGCCGATGGTCTTAATGAAACAGGCGTGACCGTTTTCCGCCTGGACGAAAAGATGGACCACGGTCCGATTCTTGCACAGCGCACGGTCGTGATTGACCATCAGGACACAACCGCAAGCTTGCTCGACAAGATGGTTGTTCCGGGTTGCGATGCCTTGGACGATGCGCTGAACCAGCTCAAGAATGGTTGCGAAAAGGATTTGACGCAAGACCACGCACAGGCAAGTGGCGCTCCGAAAATCAAGAAAGAAGAAGGCTTGATTGACTTCAATTTGCCGGCACGCACGATTCACGATCGCATCCGCGCGTTCAATCCGTGGCCGGGTGGCTATGGAAAGCTCGGTGGCCGCATGGTGTACTTGCGCCAGACGGACACTCCCGAAAATGGTCCGAAGCTTGCTCCGGGTGTTGTCGAATTCAAGGACAACCGACTCTTTGTCGGCACTGGCGAAGGCGTTCTCGAAGTGATTGAAATTCAGGCCGAAGGCAAAAAGCCGATGCCTGTAGCAGACTTTATGCGTGGCATTCAAAAGCGCGAGGGACTTCAATTTTGTTAACGGAACGTGAAGAAGCCTTTCGAGTCCTTTTGCTTTGGCAAAGAGATGGCTCGTTCATCAAGGAAAGCGGACTTTCTCCTTTTGCGATGGAACTTGCTCTGGGCGTTTGCCGCAGGCACTTGTACCTTGAATATTTCGTCAAGTCGCTCACGAAGAAATTGCCATCGCTCGAAGCCCGCGTGATTCTTGAAATGGGCCTCTTCCAGATGTTCTTTATGGACGTGCCGGATTACGCTGCAATCAATGATAGCGTGGAACTTGCAAAGTCTGCAAATCTCGGCGAGAGTACTGCGCGGCTTGTGAACGCGGTGCTTCGCACTGCTCGCCGTCAAGGCGAGCCTGCGCTTCCACCGCAGCGCGTTCGCCGCGTGAGCGTCGAGAATTCTGTGCCTGAATGGCTTGTGCGTCGCTGGTTCGACGTGTACGGAGGCGACCGCGCCGAAGCCTTGGCGAAGGCGACACTGGAGCGCCCGACTGAATGGATCCGCGTGAACTTGCAAAAGACGAGCGCTCCGGTGCTTGCCGAAAAAATCGGCATTACGGGCGCCTCGATTCTCTACGACCGCTTTATTGAAATCCCGCGTGACGTGGGCGTGAAGCTCTTGCTTGCGCTTCCGGAATTTGTGAAAGGGCAGTTCTCGTTCCAAAATCCGTCCGCATTTGAAGTCGTGAAACTCCTCGACTTGAAGCCTGGCTTGAAAGTCTGGGACGCTTGTGCCGCTCCCGGTGGTAAGACCGCTCTCATGGCTGAAATGGATAGCTCGCTCGAGATTCTCGCGAGCGATTCGTCTGCCTCGCGTCTCGAAAAAATGCAAGACCTGATGAACCGCCTCGGCCTTACAAACATCAAGACCGAAGTCATCGACCTCGCTCCAGCCTCCGCGACCTCCCCGCAGCAATCTACTCTCTCGTCTGAAGCAAAATTCGATAGAATTTTGCTTGACGTTCCCTGCAGCAACATGGGCGTGATCGCTCGCCGTCCGGAATCCGTCTACCGCATGACTCCGGAATCCATCAATGAAGTTGCCGAACTCCAGTTCAAGATTCTCGAAAATGCATCGACGGCACTCGCTCCTGGCGGGCGCCTAGTCTATGCCACTTGCAGCCCCGATCCGACGGAAACAACGCGAGTCATCGCACGCTTCGTCAAGGTTCATCCTGAATTCGTGAAAGTCGGCGAACCGGTATTGCCTGGTCTCAAGGATTCCCGCCTTGACGGCTTTTTTGCACAAGCTTTGGAATACAAAAAATGAAAAAACTCATTACGATCCTAGCTCTAAGTCTGGTATCGCTTTTGCATGCTGAAGATCCGTTCGCATTTGCGAAGGATTCTGTCGCTGTAGAAAATGATATCACATTCTCGCATTTGTCCGTTTTTCTTGAGGGTGGTGAAATCTACCCGATGGGCGACCTGATGGATGCTGTGGAAAACGCTTTATATGGTGGCGTAGGCGTGCGTTACACTTACTGGGAAAACGTTGATGGAATTGTGATGTTCCAGTACACGTACTTCAAGCCTCGTACCGATATTAAATATGATGGCGCTCATCAATTTATGGGTCGTGTCGGTGCGGAATGGAAATGGCCGACGATTCGTCCGGTGGCTCTCGGTGGCGGCTTTACCTGCAGTTGGGTCCGTGCTGATGCGGAAAAATCCGATTGGTTTCAAAAAGGTGGTTCGTTGATCGATAACGAAACGGAATTTGGCTGGTATGCAAGAATTAGTTTGCCTGTGTTTAGGTTCCAAGATTATAGTGCTGGTTTCCATGTGATGTGGGAACGGCTTTGGACTCTCCCGAAACGTTCTGATATGTTGTCTGCTGGTATCACTTTTGAAAGGAGCATCTGGTAATGAACTCCTTTGTTAATAAAATAATTTCAGCTTTGGCTGTTGCTGCTGTTTCCGTTTTTGCATCCGTTGATCCTGAAATGGAAGGTTTGGAAGTCGTTTCCCGCGATGACGGAACATTCTTGATGGGCTCACCAACGTTCTATTTTGATCGTACTTTAGGGGCGGGCGGAATTCATTCTGAAAGCGAATTGTGGACGCCTCGCAAACTGCATTATCGTTTGCTTTTCAATCGCATGTCTGTTTTGCCGAGTTGGAATCCTATCGAAACACCATCTGTCTGGATGAAAACAGGCAATGAACTTGGTGACTTGATTTATCAGGATTTTTTGACTGAGGTTGAAAGTCGTCCAGACAACAGAACACCGATTTTGGAAGGCGGTTTCCGTACACCGATGATTCATGGTTTCTGGGCTACAGGGCGTCTGTTCCAAGATGACCATTACGGAGCTGGTCGTGGCTATAGAATTTCTAAAACCAAGAAGTCGTTCTCGCATTTTGGTGAAAACTGGCCGCTGTTCAGCTCTGCTTACGGTGGACTTGGCTATACCAACGATTTTGTAAATGCATCAGTGCTTGCTGGCATGGAATACATCTGGCTCTTTACGGAAACTTCTAGATGGATTCCTGTGCTGTACAAGCCGCGTGTCGAAGCGCGTGCCGACTTCTGGAATTTCTCTACAACGCTTGTTTATGAAAATGCAGAATATCGTGATGATGGTAAAAAGGAATTGGGCGAACGCCATGAAGTTAATGGCTCCTTTGTTTATACCTGTGGCGAAAAATGCAAACAAGGTATGTTACAACTTTCTGCCGGGCTTGCATTCCGATTTGTTGATGATGATGGCGTTGTTTATACGGAACTCAAGGATGATCGTGTCTTATGGCCCTTCCTTGAAATGCGTTTCAAACCGATGAATCAGCTTAAGTTTGATGTGATGTTCGGTGTGAATGATAGGGATTGGCTTGTTCAAGATAGCCTTGAATACCAAGTGCCTGCGTTTGAAAAAATGAATGTGACGGTGGGCTTTAAGAATATTGCCGGAACGCGTTTGAATCCGATTGCCGATACGCGAGAATTTTTTGATGGCGATACAGTTTCTCTGACTGCAAATGGTCACATGAACTTGTTGCAAGGCTATGTCGGTATTGAAGACACGCTCACGAATTTCCTTGGCGTTGGTGTTCGTGGAAGTTTCTGGGCTGAATATGGCGCAGAAACGTTTGATGTGAAAGAGTTTGTTGATGATGGCGAGAATTATACAGCTCGTCATGGTGATGTTGGTCGAATCAATTCCTGGATTAAGGGCGTGACGGGTGAACTTTGGCTCAACCTTTGGTACAAGGAAATGTTTAAGTTTACGGCGCTTACAGGCTTTGAACGTATTGATGGCAACCAAAAACGTTTTGAAGTCAATCCTGCTGAATTCTTTGTGGCGTTTAATGCCGATTGGCTTATCAAGAGGTCTTTCCGTATTTCGCATTCTATCCGTTACAGAAGTGATGCCGAATGGAACCTCCGCTCAAGGGATCCTTTAGTTGTGAAGGGAGACTGGTTCTGGGATGTTACCTTTGAACAGCGTTTCCCGAAATATGCAATTTCTTTGGCGGGAACTCTTGTTCAAGTGCTTGGCAAGGAAGTTGTTGAAACACCGAATGGTGGATACAGCCGATTCCGTTTTGTCTGCACCGCCAAAAAGGCTTTTTAACAAAACACTTTTTTTAACGCTTTTAAGCTGAAACTATTCGCGAAGGTCTCAAAGGCTTTCGCTTTTTCTATCCATTCAAATGCGGTGGGCTTGTCGCTGTTTTCTGTTGGCAAATGCGAAGCCTTTGCTTTTGTCAAAAGTTGCACGTGCAACACGTCGCATTCGATTTTATGCACCGTAATGCTGTGGCGGAACGTCCCGCAATATTCAACGGATTTGACTTCGTCGGCGTTGATGTAATCTTCTGCTTTGGCGGGGAGTGCTACAGTGGCGTGGCGAGCACTTTCAAAATGTGGGAGCGCAAGCTGCTTGTCCAAGAATTTTTGTCCGCCATTCACAGCTAAGATTTTTTCGTCCGCACTCTCAACTACAAGTACGGTTCCATGCCAGCTTTTTTCGGTGCGCTTTTTGGCGGGCGGAAATTCAGTTGTGCGGCACTCTTGGAATGCGCGGCATTCGCCGCGTAGCGGACATGTTTCGCAAAGTGGCGATTTCGTCTTGCAGACTGTTCGCCCAAGCTCCATTAACGCTTCGTTATGCATGTACGCCTTCGGAGAATCCGCCACTTCCCGCGCATATTCCCAATAAATCTCAGTGCAATTTTTATTTGCGGAACCTTTATCTGTCGGCAAAAAATCAAGCTCGTACAAACGGCTAAAAATCCTGACGAGATTCCCATCCAAAATCGCTTCTCGTTGGTGGTAG